>JAZLEI010000012.1:0-76219 GCA_045615205.1 Acetatifactor sp. | reverse complement strand
AAGTAAGAAAGCACAACTTTCTTTTTAAACTCAAAACTATATTTAGACATAAAATACCGACCTCCCAATCGTTAGATTTTTGGTCTAACTTTTGGGGGTCGGTACATAAAACCCACCCTTATTTTTCTCCCCACCTCTTCTACTAGCACTTTACAATTTTCTAAAGAAAAGAGGACGTCCTGTTTACAAATATGTTTCTTTGGTATTAGCTCCTCTACATAGAAAATACCAAACATGCTGCAGGCTTATGTGTTGCTACAGTCTCGGAATTCTGTATAGGCTCCTGTACTATAATTCGAGGCATTACGGTCGGAAAATGTTTACTTTCAGTTCTTCCTCTGTAGCTCCACTCCTCAGCTTCCTATTCACAGCCGCAAGCTATGCTAAAATTTCTTTTTCTACAGATGTATTCTAATGGTATAGCAAGTTCTGCCACTTCACTATAGGTGTAAAGCATCAACGCACTGCTGTCCAATTCTACATATTGCAGTAAGGTATTTCCTTCGTCTTTATTATATACACAAAGGGAAAATATTAACAACAATAATGAACCCACACGGGTAAGTCTTCTTTAAAGCATTCTTTTTGCACCTCTTACCCACTGACTATTTACTCATTTCCAGTACAGCTATGGGTGTCAGATTTTCGCCGGAGTTATCGGAGTCGTACCAATACCATGCGATACCGCCGTAGACATAATTGGGATAGGTCATTGCTCTTGCATGCGAATACGAATAGCACCATGCATGATATGCCTCCGTTGCATTTCCATAGCCCCATGCAAGACATTCATCTGTATTTGAGCCATGGTCAAAATGAATAGCAGCCTCAACAGCTCTCCTTCTTGCCTTATCCGTGAGACTACTGTCTTCGATCAAGGAATCAACATACTTTCCTCCGGCAGGATTGCCCCAATCATCTACTAATCCTACCCATGTGGAATTTCTCGCACGATTTACATGTTCGAAAAGTTCTTCTGCATTCTCCCTATCAAAATACCCCCATGCACCATTTTGGCAAATCTCAGTGACTCCCTCATAATTGCATCCGGTACATTTTCTGGTTCTGGTAGTCTCATCACCATCCCAGTAATATTCATGGGTGTGATTACCACCGGGCAGAATACCATAGCTGTTGCATAGCTCAATAAATTCCTGACTGTTAACGAAACCGTAAAACACATCAACCCGTGACGTACCGTTTTCTAACTGTGCTACCCAGCCTGCCTTTCCCTCCGGGTCAGAGGCACGTCCCATAAAGGCCTCATATAAATGCTCTACATAGGTGGCATTGTCATAATTCTTCTCTACGAACTCCGGGCTGAAAATAAAACCATAGGCTACACTACAGCCGGTTTCTCTCTTTTCCCGAAGGGCCGTGCTCCAGGATGCCAGTCCTGCCGCTTCCGGTTCTCTATTTAAGCATACTTTGTACATTCTGGCTATGAAGCTGACTACCTTGTCCTCCTTGCCACATATACAGCAAGCTCCGGTAGGAACGGTGCCATACTCTGGTACCGACATAGGTGAACCACAGACAATTCCATAGTCCTCACAGATACCCTTGAACTCTTCACTGCCTGCAAAGCCATTGAAAACCTCTTCTCTTGTAGTTCCTTCGCTAAGATAGTACACCCAGCTTGCCTTTCCTGAAGCGTCAGACTCACGCCCCATCATGGCATGATATAACTGCTCTGTATAGTCCTTATCACACAAATTCTTTCCTTTAAATTCCGAGCTAAATACAAAGCCATAGGCTGCTTCCACGCCTGTTATACTTCCCTCTGAAAGCTGCTTTGCCCAATAAGACAGTCCTGATTCGTCCGGTGTTCGGTTTAAACAGACTTCATACAAACGGGTGATAAAGCCTTCGATTTTTTCAATATCAGCGTTTTTTACGATTATGGTTTCTTCGGTACTTGCATATACCGGAAGCTGTGTCGTCAGCATAACAAGTCCTAGAAACAGTGCCAGAATTCTTTTCATTTTGTTTTACTCCTATTTATTTACACAATAATTGTTTTCCGTCTTAAGTATCCACTCAATTTGTCTGTAAACACTGCCACAAAATCTTCAATACTAATCAAAAATGTATACAATTTAATTGTATGCCTATATGGTAGTTTTGTCAATTTCAGTCAAATAGAAACTCTTTAAAAAGTCTCTATAATAAATGTTGAATGTATGATTAAAAAATCTTCACGTCGACATCTTTTGTTTTATATTAATAAACCTCCAAGTGCCCGTCCATCCAATTCAGATGCCACCCCAACTATTGACAAAGAACCTAAAAAAACAGGTTCAATTGAATGCGAGCATTCATGAACCTGTTTCCTTATTTGTCTGCTTTGCTTGTAGCTTTTGACTATACTAACTCGAGTACTACTTCCATAGCTGCGTCACCCTTACGCTGACCAATCTTAATGATTCTGGTGTAACCACCCTTGCGGTTAACGTACTTAGGTGCGATTTCGTCAAACAACTTAGCTACTAAGTCAACTTCCTTGGTATTTCTCTTCTTACCTGCTGCTTCAGTAGGAACTTCAACTACAGGATATAATACCTTTAACATCTGACGACGAGCATGTAATCTGGAAGGCATATCCTTCTTGATTTCCTTCTCGATAGTCTCGAACTTGGTAACCTTCTTACCATCAACAACTTCCTTTACTCTCTTGCCATCTTTGTCCTTTACAGGAACCTTAGCTTCAACCTTAACCATTTCAAAGTTGTCTTTTTCCTTAACTGCTAATGCAATCAAACCTTCAGCGATCTTGCAAACTTCCTTAGCCTTAGCTTCAGTAGTAATAATCTTACCGTTGTTTAATAATGCAGTTACCTGATTTCTTAATAATGCTTTTCTCTGTGCAGATGTTCTGCCAAGCTTTCTATACTTTGCCATGATAATTTTCCTTTCTCCATTCATGGTACATCCGGCCACGCTCTTTGGTCTTACTTACCGAATGCATTATTTTGTGTCCATTTAGAGAAACCACCGATTTACTCTTTGGATTTACAAGGGGTGGTTCTTCTTGGAGAATTGCTTGCAATTCTCCCGGAGAAAACTATAGTGTTTCTAAGGGTGTGTATTTTACACCCTTAGAAATACTTTTTCTCCTATTCCTCGCTAGGGTTAAGCTGTAAGCCTAACTCCTTTAATTTAGCTAATACTTCTTCCAAAGATTTACGTCCTAAGTTACGAACCTTCATCATATCTTCTGAAGTTTTATTAGTTAACTCTTCTACAGTATTGATACCTGCTCTCTTCAAGCAGTTGTAGGAACGAACAGATAACTCTAATTCGTCGATACTCATTTCTAATACTTTTTCCTTCTCGTCATCTTCCTTTTCAACCATAATTTCTGCGTTCTTTGCGTTCTCAGAAAGGTTAATGAAAAGACTTAAGTGTTCACTAAGTACTTTTGCAGCTAAACTAACAGCCTCGTCTGGAACCAATGTACCATTGGTGTGAACGTCAAGTGTTAATTTATCATAATCAGTAATCTGACCTACACGGGTATTCTGTACAGTTACGTTAACTCTTTCTACAGGTGTATAGATAGAATCAATTGCAATTACTCCGATGGGTAAATCTTCGCGCTTGTTCTTGTCAGCACTTACATAGCCTCTTCCCTTTGTAATAATGAGTTCCATGTAAAGCTTTGTGTTCTTTCCGCTTAAGGTAGCGATAACCAAATCCGGGTTAAGAATTTCGATATCAGGGTCAGCCTGAATATCGGATGCACGAACCACGCCTTCGCCCTCAAACTCAATGTATGCGGTCTTAGCTTCATTTGTCTCACAGCTATTCTTAATAGCCAGACTCTTGATATTCATAATGATTTCAGTTACATCCTCTTTCACACCGGGGATAGAGCTAAATTCATGTTCAACACCTTCAATCTTAACCTGGCTCACTGCTGCGCCCGGCAAAGAAGAAAGCATAATTCTTCTAAGAGAGTTACCAAGTGTGATACCATAACCTCTTTCCAAAGGCTCTACTACGAATTTACCGTATTTCTTATCTTCTGAGATTTCAACTACCTCAATATTTGGTCTTTCAAAATCGAACACTACAAATACCCTCCTTTTACGAACCTGTTATCTTAATTACTTAGAATACAACTCGACGATAAGCATTTCATCTACAGGAACATCAATCATTTCTCTGGTAGGAAGATTCTTGATAGTACCCTTGAAATTCTCCATATCTACGTCCATCCATTCAGGAACAAGTCTGCCACCGGTAACTTCGATGATATCCTTGTATCTCTGCAAAGACTTAGACTTCTCTCTGATTTCGATAACATCACCAGCCTTGATTAAGTAAGAAGGAATGTTTATCTGCTTTCCATTTACCAAAACATGCTTGTGATCTACAATCTGTCTAGCTTCTCTTCTGGTTCTAGCAAAGCCCATTCTGAAAACTACGTTATCTAATCTGGACTCGAGCATAATCATAAGGTTTTCACCGGTCATACCCTTCATTCTGTCAGCCTTCTCATAGTAGTTTCTGAAAGGCTTCTCTAATACGCCATAGATAAACTTAGCTTTCTGCTTCTCTCTTAACTGAAGGCCGTATTCACTAACCTTCTTACCTGCTCTTGCGCTGGTTCTTCTTGACTTCTTGTCATAACCAAGAACCATAGGCTCAAGACCTAATGTTCTACATCTCTTAAGTACTGGTACTCTATTTACTGCCATTTTCTTAATCTCCTTTTTTAGATGTTTACAATGCCTCAGCCCATTTATGGGCTTTTGGCACCTTCTTCCAACATTATTAGTTACATTGCTAAGCGGCGCTGACTAGACTCTACGACGCTTAGGAGGACGACATCCGTTGTGAGGAACGGGTGTTACGTCACGAATACTTACTACTTCCAAACCACAAGCAGATAATGCTCTGATTGCAGCTTCACGTCCTGATCCAGGACCCTTTACAAAAACGTCTACGGTCTTCAGTCCATGTACCAAAGCAGCCTTAGTAGCTGTTTCGGCTGCCATTTGTGCAGCATATGGAGTAGATTTCCTTGAACCTCTAAAACCAAGACCACCGGCACTTGCCCAGCTAAGAGCATTACCTTCAGCATCAGTCAATGTAACGATTGTGTTATTGAAAGATGACTGAATATGTGCCTGTCCACGTTCAACGTTTTTCTTGACACGCTTCTTTGTTACTTTCTTTGCAACTTTCTTTGCCATTTTAAACTAACCTACTTTCTCTTCTAATAATTTACTGGTTACCGTACTCGAGAATTCAAGTGCTACACACTGTATCATTCTCTCGTCACTCCGTAGACTGTATTACTTCTTCTTATTAGCCACGGTTCTCTTAGGACCCTTACGAGTTCTTGCGTTGGTCTTTGTCTTCTGTCCACGAACAGGAAGACCCTTACGATGACGAATACCACGATAGCAACCGATTTCCTGAAGTCTCTTGATGTTGAGAGCAACTTCTCTCTTCAAATCACCTTCTACAAGAATTCCCATGCTTTCAATTGCTTCGCTGATCTTCTTTACTTCGTCGTCAGTGATATCTCTGACACGAGTATCAGGATTCACACCTGCTTCAGCTAAAATCTTAGTTGCACTTACTCTACCGATACCGTAGATATAAGTTAAACCGATTTCAATACGTTTTTCTCTAGGTAAGTCAACACCTGCGATACGAGCCATTTACGTTTCCTCCATTTTCTCTTTGTGAAACCCTTCCGTTTCACTTATGCCCCTTTGGTCTGTTTGTCGGGCATTAAAATTAGTTACTAATTGATTGGGGTTCTCACCCAATCGGACGTTGGTTCTGTTCCGATCTGTCTAACACGATTGTTCATTCCGGTCTAAACGCTTCCCGAACTTCTCCACTGACTCGTGAAAAATGCTCTGCATTCTCCCGGATGAAACTTAGTTTTCTTAGCTGCGGTATTTTCGCAGCTTAGTAAAACTTTTCGTCTTAGTATCAAGAAGTAATCATCCGTAAGCTCTAATTCCACAATTATGATAAACAATGTTTTTCAACATTGATTCAGCCGCACATAATTACTAGACAAGAACTCACTCCTTGAACCTCACAGTTTCCTGTTTCGTTTCAATTAATGATTATCCCTGTCTCTGTTTGTGTTTTGGATTTTCACAGATAACTCTAATACGTCCTTTTCTTTTAATGATTTTGCATTTTTCGCAAATTGGTTTTACTGATGATCTAACCTTCATATGTTAAACCCTCCTTTCAAAAAAGACCGTTTTACATTATAGCATGCTCTTATGCAAATTGCAAGCCATTTTTTAGAATTATTTATCTCTCCAGATAATTCTTCCCTTTGTCAAATCATAAGGAGATAATTCCAAAGTTACTTTATCGCCGGGTAAGATGCGGATAAAGTTCTGGCGCAGCTTTCCGCTGATGTGTGCCAGTACACGATGACCGTTTTCAAGTTCTACCTGAAACATGGTATTCGGTAACTTTTCCACTACTGTTCCTTCGATCTCAATTACATCACTCTTTGACATAGCCTTCCTCCTTTCCTTTCTCCTGCATTTTTATGGCATACTTAACCTCATGGTCAAATACTTTTTCTTTTCCTAAGATACGCCTGCATAGCTCCTCTGAAACACTTGCTCTGCAGAGATTTATGTGTTTTACGGATTTCTTCTTGGACTTTTCCAAGGTGTGATATTTGCCGTCACACAGATATACAAATCCTTCCTCCTGTGCCACTATCACATACAGCGTATCTTTGTCATGACCTGCTTTGGAAATTGCAAATCTTCCTATTATACTTTTTTCCATCCGATACTCCATTCCTGCTATACTCACCTCTATATCTTTCCGGCTGTACTGACAATGCGAAGCATCCTCCCACCTCCGGCTCACCTCTTAATACAGGGTCAGGATTTCCGGCTCACCGCTTTCGGTAATCAGAATGGTATTTTCATAATGTGCTGACAGGGAACCATCCTCCGTCACAACTGTCCAGTCATCGTCCAGCCATTCCACATCAGCTCTTCCCATATTAATCATAGGTTCGATTGCCAAGGTCATCCCTGCACGGAGCTTAGGTCCGCGACGAAGCTGTGCGAAATTAGGTATCTGCGGATCCTCATGCAGCTTCGTACCGATACCATGACCAACCAGCTCTCTTACAATACCGTAGCCAAACTGGCTGACATATGCATCAATGGCATTGGAAATATCATATAAATGATTGCCGGCTTTTGCCATCTTTATTCCTTCGAAAAAGCTCTGTTTGGTAACTTCGATGAGTTTCTTTGCCTCCGGGCTGATTTCTCCCACGCCGTGGGTTCTGGCAGCATCAGAATGATATCCCTTATAAATCAAACCTGCATCCAGACTAATAATATCGCCTTCCTGCAAAATCCTTTTCTTGGTAGGAATACCATGCACCACTTCATCATTTACGGAAGTACAGATGGATGCCGGATATCCGTTGTAGTTCTTAAAGTTCGGAATGCATCCCAGCTTGCGTATCAGTTTATCCCCAAAAACATCTATATCTATGGTAGATATACCCGGCTTCACAAACTCCTCCATCTCCTTATGCACGATGGAAAGCAGTCTGCAGGACTCTCTCATCAATTCAATTTCTCTTTCTGATTTAATCGTTATAGCCATGCCAAACACATTGCTCCTTCTATATTATATATCGCGACTGACGAGTAAGCTATTAGCCCAGTAGCGCCACGATAGCGTTAAATACATCCTTCATATCAACGGTGCCGTCTACTTCCTTCAAAACGCCCTTAGCGCTGTAGAAATCGATTAAAGGCTGGGTCTGATCATGATATACCTTCAATCTGTTCAAAACAGTTTCCGGCTTGTCATCATCACGAAGGATTAACTCCTGACCACAAACATCACAGATGCCTTCCTTCTTGGGCGGAACGTGCTCGATATGATATGTACCGCCACAGCCTACGCATGCACGTCTACCAGACATTCTGCGAACGATATTCTCATCGGGTACATCTACATTGATTGCAAAATCAATGCTCTCACCCAGCTTAGCCAAAGCTTCATCCAAAACCTGTGCCTGAGGAATGGTTCTGGGGAAACCGTCCAAAACATAACCGTTTTGGCAATCAGCCTGTGCCACACGGTCAAGCAGAATCTTTACTGTCAATTCATCGGGAACCAACTGACCCTGATCCATGTACTTCTTTGCTTCCATTCCCAGCTCTGTACCATTCTTAATATTTGCACGGAAAATATCTCCGGTAGATACATGAGGTATTGCATACTTCTCTGCAATCATCTTCGCCTGAGTTCCTTTACCTGCACCGGGTGCACCTAACATAATAATCTTCATACTATAACCCTCCGTTTGTTCTTCATACAATTCAGAAAGAACAACGAAATGGGTTCGCTCCAAATTGCATACATATTTCATCATAACATTTGTATTTTAACTTTTTATGGTAAAGATTGCAATATCAAAACCACCAAAAATAATGTTTTTTCCAAACTTTTTTCGGGCAAAAGGGAAGTAATATAAAAAGAGAGCATCTTTCGACACTCTCTTCCTTATTCATTATGAAAATTAATCATTTAAAAAACCTTTGTAATTACGTACCAGCATCTGTGACTCAAGCTGCTTCACAGTCTCCAGAATAACACTTACGATAATGATTAAACTGGTTCCGCCGAAGCTTACGCTCGCACCGAATACACCATTGAATACGAAAGGTAATACTGCAATAATCAACAAGCCTACGGCGCCGATGAAAATAATGTAGTTGAGTACTTTGTTCAAATAGTCACTGGTAGGCTTACCGGGTCTGATACCGGGGATAAATCCACCCTGCTTCTTTAAATTGTCTGCAATCATCATAGGATTGAAGGTAATAGATGTATAGAAGTAAGCAAAAAAGATTACTAATAATACATATACCAACAAACCAATACTGTAAATCGGCTGCTTGGGATTGCACCAGTTGCCTGAATTCAAGCCCTTCATGACTTCACCCCAGAAACCGGTACCCTGATAACCAAACAAGCTGGCAATTACCAATGGTGTCTGCATAATAGAAGAAGCAAAGATAACAGGAATAACACCGGAGGTATTAATCTTCAGAGGGATGCTGGAGGTCTGTCCTCCTACCATCTTTCTGCCCTGAACCTTCTTAGCATACTGTACAGGGATCTTACGAAGTCCTGAGTTCAGTATGATAACCAATACTACCATTAAAATAACAATAGCAATGATAATTACTGCTGCGAGGATTGCTGTAGCCGGAGCCTTGCCAAATACAAACTGCTCGAACAACAGTGAGAAATCCTGCGGCAAACGAGAAATAATATTAATTACCAATACGATAGAAATACCATTTCCGATACCCTTTTCAGTAATCTGCTCACCAATCCACATGATGAATGAGCTACCTGCGGTAAGTGCAACGATACAGGTAATTACGTTAAGTGCGTTATATTCCTCAAGAAGACCTTGATTACCAAAACCAACTGCCATGGCAGTTGCCTGGATAAGAGCAAGCACTACTGTTACATATCTCGTAATAGAAGCAATCTTCTTACGTCCGTCTTCTCCATCCTTTTGCATCTCTTCCAAAGCCGGAATGGCAATGGTCAGAAGTTGCATAATAATGGATGAAGTAATGTATGGGTTAATGTTCAATGCAAGAATGGACATGTTCAGGAATGAACCACCTGTAATTGCATCAAAGAAACTAAATGCATCACCTGTCTGAGCAGCAAACCAATTCGCGAAGAAGGTTCTGTCTACTCCCGGCACGGGAAGCTGTGATCCTAAACGAATCACAACTAACATTGCCAGTGTAAAAAAGATTTTATTTCTGATATCTTTAATTTTGAATGCATTTTTGAGTGTTGTAAGCATTACATCACCTCTGCAGTTCCACCTAAAGCTTCAATCTTTTCCTTTGCTGATGCACTGAAAGCATCTACCTTAACATTAAGCTTTTTGGTTAATTCTCCGTTTCCAAGTATCTTCACACCATCTCTAGGGTTCTTTACGATACCAGCTTCAACCAATGCATTAACATCAACTGTAGCGTCGTTATCGAAGCACTCTAATGCTGCCAAATTAATTGCAACGATTTCCTTAGTGTTTCTATTCTTGAAACCTCTCTTAGGAAGACGTCTGTATAATGGCATCTGGCCACCTTCAAATCCAGGTCTGGGAGCTCCGGAACGAGCCTTCTGTCCCTTGTGTCCCTTACCGGCAGTCTTGCCGTTTCCTGAACCATGACCACGACCTCTTCTAAAATTATCACTCTGCTTAGAGCCTTCTGCGGGTCTTAAATTGGATAATTCCATTTGTGACACCTCCTTATCTGATTAAACTTCTTCTACTTTTAATAAATGTGCAACCTGACGAATCTGACCTCTGGTAGCTGCATTGTCAGGAAGGATAACGGACTTATTTAACTTACGAAGTCCCATAGATTCAACTGTTGCTTTGTTCTTTGGTACAGCACCGATGGTGGACTTAACCAAAGTGATTTTCAACATCTTTTCTGCCATTGTGATTCTCCTCTCTGTTCAGCGATTAAGCCAAAATTTCGTCTACTGACTTACCACGATTCTTAGCTACTTCTTCAGGAGCTTTTAACTGGCTCAAACCAGCGATTGTAGCAAGAACTACGTTCTGCTTATTGTTAGAGCCTAAAGATTTTGTACGGATGTTCTTGATACCAGCAAGCTCACACACGATACGTGCAGGACCACCTGCGATGATACCGGTACCTTCCGGAGCCTTCTTCAAAAGAACGTTAGCTGAACCATACTTTCCGATAAAATCATGTGTAATGGACTTGTTCTCATCCATTGCGATTGTAACGATATGCTTCATAGCATCTTCTTTTCCCTTGCGGATTGCTTCAGGAATTTCTACAGCCTTACCAAGTCCGGCACCAACATGACCGTTGCCGTCACCTACTACTACCAAAGCGGTGAAACGCATGTTACGACCACCCTTTACAGTCTTGGTAACTCTCTTTAAAGCAACAACCTTATCGCTTAACTCTAACTGGCTTGCATCTACGATTGTATGTCTCATACTCTATACTTCCTTTCCTAGAATTCCAAGCCAGCTTCTCTGGCTGCGTCAGCTAATGCTGCAATCTTACCCTGATAAATGAATCCGCCTCTATCAAATACAACTTCCTTAATACCCTTTTCAATTGCTCTCTTAGCAATAACAGTTCCTAAATATGCTGCTGCATCAACGTTATTGGTTTTCTCAAGCTCTGCCTTAACTGCCTTCTCAACAGTAGAAGCAGCTACTAAAGTATTTCCAACTGTATCGTCGATAATTTGAGCATACATATGATTATTACTTCTGAACACTGCAAGACGAGGTCTTTCAGCGGTACCGCTAAAACGGTTACGAATTTTCATGTGCTTTTTAACACGAACTTTCTGTCTAGATTCCTTACTAACCATTTTCACACTCTCCTTATCTATTATTTCTTACCAGTCTTACCAACTTTACGTCTGATAACTTCATCAGCATACTTGATACCCTTGCCCTTGTAAGGTTCAGGTCTTCTCTTATCTCTGATTTCAGCTGCGAATTGGCCAACTTTTTCTTTGTCAATACCCTTAACGGTAATTACGTTACCTTCAACAGTAGATTCGATACCTTCCGGATCTTCCATCTCTACCGGATGAGAGTAACCAAGAGATAATGTAAGCTTCTTACCAGCCTTAGCAGCCTTGTAACCTACACCATTTACCTCTAACTTCTTCTCGTAACCAGCAGTTACACCAACAACCATGTTGTTGATAAGAGTTCTGGTTAAACCATGAAGAGACTTCATTCTCTTCAAATCGTTAGGTCTGGTAACAACTACTTCTGCACCTTCTACCTTGATTTCCATTTCGGGAGCTAATACTCTCTCAAGAGTTCCCTTAGGACCTTTTACAGTCACTTTATTATTTTCTGCAACATCTACAGTTACGCCTGCAGGGATTGCGATTGGCATTCTTCCTATACGTGACATGCCCGTACCTCCTATAAATATATAAACGTTTAATTTTTAGTTACTCTTACCAAACGAAGGCCAAAACTTCGCCACCAACACCAAGCTCACGAGCCTTCTTGTCGGTAACAACACCCTGGTTTGTAGAAACGATAGCAATACCAAGACCGCCAAGTACCTTAGGCATATCTTCCTTGCCAGCGTATACACGAAGACCGGGCTTAGAGATTCTCTTGATACCAGAGATAATCTTCTCATTCTTATCTGCACCATACTTTAAAGTAATGTGGATAGTCTTGAATGCGCCATCTTCGATAACTTCAAACTTCTTAATAAAACCTTCTTCTAAAAGAATTTCAGCGATAGCTAACTTCATCTTAGAAGCAGGAACATCTACTGTATCATGCTTTGCAGTGTTTGCATTACGAATTCTTGTAAGCATATCTGCAATAGGATCGCTATGAGTCATGATTTTGTCTCCTCCTTACCAACTTGCTTTCTTAACGCCCGGGATCTGTCCCTTGTATGCTAAATCACGGAAGCAAAGTCTGCAAATTCCGTATTTTCTTAAAACTGAATGTGGACGACCACAAATATTGCAACGGGTATAAGCCTGAGTAGAGAACTTCGGCTTGCGCTGCTGCTTTAACTTCATTGCTGTCTTAGCCATGAGATTTTACCTCCTTATTATTTAGCGAATGGCATATTGAATAATGTCAATAATTCACGTGCTTCTTCGTCAGTCTTAGCTGTAGTTACGAAAATGATATCCATACCTCTGGTCTTGTCGATCTTATCGTACTCGATTTCAGGGAAGATAATCTGCTCTTTGATACCCAGAGCATAGTTACCTCTGCCATCAAATGCATTAGGGTTAACACCTCTAAAGTCACGTACACGAGGTAATGCTAAGTTAACTAAACGATCAAGGAACTCATACATCTTATCGCCACGAAGTGTTGTCTTACAACCGATTGCCATACCCTCACGAATCTTGAAGTTAGCAACTGAATTCTTAGCCTTGGTAAGAACTGCCTTCTGACCGGTAATGGTTTCCATATCCTTTACTGCGTTCTCAAGAACCTTAGCGTTGTCCTTTGCTTCGCCAACACCCATATTGATAACGATCTTGTCAAGCTTCGGAACTTCCATTACGTTCTTATATCCAAACTTCTTTGTCATTGCATCAATGATCTGCTCATTGTATAAATCTTTAAGTCTTGCGCTCACTGTCTAATTGCCTCCTTCCTCAGATTAATCAATTACAGCGCCGGTTGCCTTAGCAACACGAACCTTCTTGCCGTCCTTCATTTCGAAGCCAACTCTGGTTGCCTTACCATTGTGAACGAGCATTACATTGGAAGCATCGATAGCTGCTTCTCTCTGAATGATGCCACCGTTAGGATTAGACTGTGAAGGCTTAGCATGCTTTGTAATCATATTTACGCCTTCTACGAGTACTTTACCCTTCTTAACATCAACGGAAATAACCTTTCCTTCTTTACCATTATCCTTACCAGCGATTACCTTTACGGTGTCGCCCTTCTTAATCTTCATCATATGGCACCTCCTTACAGTACTTCAGGAGCCAAAGAAACAATCTTCATAAACTGTTTCTCACGAAGCTCTCTTGCTACAGGTCCAAAGATACGGGTTCCTCTAGGAGTCTTGTCATCTTTGATAATTACAGCAGCATTTTCGTCAAATTTAATATAAGAACCGTCCTTACGACGTGCACCCTTTACAGAACGAACAACTACAGCCTTAACTACGTCACCCTTCTTTACAACACCGCCGGGTGTTGCATCTTTAACGGAAGCAACGATTACATCGCCGATCTGTGCATATCTTCTTGTAGAGCCACCCATAACACGAATGCAAAGTAATTCTTTTGCGCCAGTGTTATCAGCAACCTTAAGTCTACTCTCTTGCTGAATCATGTTAATTCTCCTTCCAAATTATCCGCAGATTATTTAACCTTTTCTACGATTTCCACAAGTCTCCATCTCTTATCCTTAGAGAGAGGTCTTGTTTCCATAACCTTTACAATATCACCAATGTTGCATTCATTGTTCTCATCATGAGCCTTCAGCTTGTAAGTTTCCTTAACAACCTTGCCATAAAGAGGATGCTTTACACGATTTTCGATTGCAACAACGATAGTCTTATCCATCTTATTAGACACTACCTTACCGGTACGTGTTTTTCTTAAATTTCTTTCCACGATTGAATCTCCTTTCTTCGTCCGCTACATTAAGCTCTGGCTTTTTCAGTGATTACAGTCTGGATACGAGCAATGTTTCTTCTAACTTCCTTAATTCTTGCTGTGTTATCCAACTGGTTGGTAGCGTTCTGGAATCTCAAATTGAAAAGTTCTTTCTTTGCTGCTACAAGCTCCTGAGCTAATTCTACTTCAGACTTGTTCTTTAATTCTTCAACAAATTTATTAGATTTCATTATTGTACACCGCCTTCCAAATCTGCCTTAGAAACGATTTTACATTTGCAAGGAAGCTTATGCATAGCAAGACGCAATGCTTCACGAGCTGCTTCTTCAGGAACACCGGCTACTTCGAACATTACACGGCCGGGCTTTACAACTGCTACCCAGTATTCCAAAGTACCCTTACCGGAACCCATACGAGTTTCAGCAGGCTTTGATGTTACCGGCTTATCAGGGAAAATCTTAATCCAAACCTTACCTGTACGCTTTGTATAACGGGTAAGTGCGATACGTGCTGCTTCAATCTGATTAGATCTAATCCAGCAAGGTTCTGTAGCTACTAAACCGAATTCACCAAAAGTAAGAGTGTTACCTCTCATAGCCTTACCGGTCATAGAACCACGGAACTGTTTACGACGTTTTACTCTCTTAGGCATTAACATTATTGCTCGCCTCCTTCTGCGTTGTTTCCTTTCTTAGGAAGAACTTCGCCTTTATAAATCCAAACTTTTACTCCCACCTTACCATAAGTGGTATCAGCCTCAGCAAAACCGTAATCGATATCTGCTCTCAAGGTCTGAAGAGGAATAGTACCTTCGCTATAGAACTCAGTACGAGCCATATCTGCTCCACCGAGACGACCTGAACATGCGGTCTTGATACCAAGAGCGCCAGACTTCATAGCTCTACCCATGCAAGACTTCATCGCACGACGGAAGGTCACACGATTCTCTAACTGAAGAGCGATGTTTTCAGCAACCAACTGAGCATCCTTATCAGGTCTCTTGATTTCCTTAATATCTACTAAAATCTTCTTGTCAGTAATCTTTGCAAGTTCCTTCTTGGTAACTTCGATTTCTGCACCACCCTTACCGATTACAACACCGGGCTTAGCTGTGTAGATGATTACCTTCACTCTGTCAGATGCTCTTTCGATTTCAATCTTAGCAACACCTGCACTGTATAACTTCTTCTTCAAGTACTTTCTGATGTTGTAGTCTTCTACTAAGTAATCAGAAAACTCTGCATCAGCGTACCATTTAGAATCCCAATCTTTAATAACGCCGACTCTCAGGCCGTGAGGATTAACTTTCTGTCCCATTTTTCTTCCTCCTATTATTTCTCATCAAGCACGATGGTGATGTGGCTTAATCTCTTTTCGATTCTATAAGCTCTACCCTGTGCTCTAGGTCTAACTCTCTTCATTGTCGGTCCCTTATTTGCATAACATTCTGCAATATAAAGGTTTTCGGTATTCATACCGTTATTGTTCTCAGCATTTGCAATAGCTGATTCTAATAACTTCTTAATGATGCTGGATGCATATCTGGGATTGTACTCAAGAAGAGCCAGTGCAGACGCTACGTCTTTACCTCTGATTGCATCTAATACGAAACAAGCCTTCTGAACAGACACTCTAGCGTAAGATAACTTAGCTGAAGGTCTGGTATCCTTCTGAGCGTTTCTCTCTCTCTTAATTTGACTTCTATGTCCTTTAGCCATAGGTCAAGTCCTCCTTTCAAAATCTCCGGGAAATATCTTGTCTTATGCTTTCCACTAAGCCGTGAGTATCATAACACAAGTTTTAACAATGTTCAAGCAGAATCTGCCCCTGCTTGAACATTGTATTGAATTTTGTACAAAAATGTTTGTTTTTTATCTAACTTTAGACTTCTTCTCGTCCTTACCATGTCCACGGTAGGTTCTGGTAGCAACAAACTCACCAAGCTTGTGACCAACCATATCTTCTGTAACATATACAGGCACATGCTTTCTACCATCATGAACAGCGAAGGTGTGTCCAACGAAGGTAGGGAATATAGTAGAACGACGGGACCAAGTCTTAATAACTGACTTCTGTCCGGAAGCGTTCAAAGCATCTACTTTCTTTACCAAGCTCGCATCAGCGAAAGGTCCTTTTTTAAGTGATCTAGCCATTGTCTCTCCTCCTCAATTATTTGATTGCTCTACCGTCACGTCTTCTTACGATAAGCTTGTTAGAAGCTTTCTTCTTCTTACGTGTCTTAAGACCAAGTGCAGGCTTACCCCAAGGAGTGCTGGGACCGGGACGACCGATACCACACTTACCTTCACCACCACCGTGAGGATGGTCGTTAGGGTTCATAACAGAACCACGTACTGTAGGGCGGATACCCATGTGACGCTTACGTCCTGCCTTACCAATATTGATGAGGCTGTGATCAACATTACCTACAACACCAACAGTTGCACGGCAAACGATAGGAACCATTCTCATTTCGCCGGAAGGAAGACGAAGAGTTGCGTACTTACCTTCCTTAGCCATTAACTGAGCACTGTTACCAGCGGAACGAACCAACTGGCCACCCTTACCGGGATACAACTCAATGTTGTGAACCTGAGTACCTACAGGGATTTCAGATAAAGGTAAGCAGTTACCCACTCTAACTTCTGCAGTAGCTCCGTTCATAACCTTCATGCCATCAGTTAATCCTTCAGGAGCGATGATATATGCCTTCTCGCCATCTGCGTAGCAGATTAAAGCGATATTTGCAGTTCTGTTAGGATCGTACTCGATACCAATTACAGTTGCAGGAATACCATCTTTGTTTCTCTTGAAATCGATAATTCTGTATTTTCTTCTAGAACCGCCACCGCGATGTCTAACAGTAATTTTACCCTGATTGTTACGACCTGAATTCTTCTTGAGTGATACACAAAGGCTCTTTTCAGGAGTTGTCTTTGTAATCTCAGAGAAATCTGAACCAGTCATATTACGTCTGGAAGGTGTATAGGGATTATATGTCTTAATACCCATTGTTATTTCTCCTTTAAATTGATTTATTATCGCGACATCTAATCATACGCCGCCTAGCTCTGCGACTTTCTGCGAAAGTCGCTGGAAGAACCGTTTCGGTTCTTCACGTTAACCTTTATCTTTTCGTCTTTTTAGAGACCTGCGAAGATTTCGATATCCTTGCTGTCTGCGGTTAACTTAACAATTGCCTTCTTGGTCTTAGCAGTCTTACCAACTACCATACCACGTCTCTTATTCTTGCCGTCCATGTTGATAGTGTTAACACTTGCAACCTTGGTTCCTTCGAACATCTTTTCAACAGCTTCCTTAATCTGAGACTTATTTGCTTCGGGATGAACCAAGAAAGTATATTTCTTTTCGCCCATGCCAGCCATACTCTTTTCAGTAATAACCGGTTTGAGGATTACGTCATAGTATTTAATATCAGCCATTATGCGTACACCTCCTCGATTTTTGCAACAGCGTCCTTAGTAAGAACTACTGTGTTAGCCTTCATAACATCATATACGTTCATGGTGTTAACTAAGGTTGTATTTACATCAGCCATGTTTCTTGCAGAAAGAACAACATTTGCATCGTTCTCAGCAATAACAACAAGACCCTTGTTTACCTTCAAGTTGCTCATTACATTTGCAAAGTTCTTGGTCTTGATTTCGTCGAACTTCAACTCATCAACAACGATTAACTTAGCATCCTGTACCTTGCTGGTTAAAGCAGACTTAAGAGCTGCTCTCTTCTCTTTCTTGTTCATCTTGAAAGAGTAATCTCTGGGAACGGGAGCGAATACAACACCGCCGCCTGTCCACTGAGGAGATCTGGTTGAACCCTGTCTAGCATGACCGGTCCCCTTCTGTCTCCAAGGTTTTCTTCCGCCACCGGATACTTCAGAGCGAGTTTTTGCTTTCTGAGTTCCCTGACGATTGTTTGCAAGCTGCTGTACAACTGCCATGTGTACTAAGTGCTCATTTACTTCTACACCAAATACAGCATCGTTAAGCTCGATTGTACCAACTTCCTTGCCTTCCATATTAAAAACAGATACGTTTGCCATCTGATTGGTCCTCCTTTCGCGCTAACTAGCCTAAAACCTTAACGGTTTCTTTGATTGTTACTAATGCCTTCTTAGGTCCGGGAACTGCACCCTTTACTAACAGTAAATTCTTCTCAGCATCTACTCTTACTACTTCCAGGTTCTGAACAGTTACCTTTACGCAACCCATATGACCAGGCATTCCCTTGCCCTTGAATACACGGCTAGGTGAAGAACATGCACCGTTGGAACCCTGATGACGATGGAACTTAGAACCATGCTTCATAGGTCCTCTGTGCTGTCCAAGTCTCTTAATAGCACCCTGGAAGCCTTTTCCCTTTGAAATAGCAGAAGCATCAATCTTATCGCCAGCTGCGAAGATGTCAGCCTTAATCTCTGCGCCCAAGGTATACTCCTCAGCGTTTTCAAACTTGAACTCTCTTACATATCTCTTAGAGGTTGTGCCGGCCTTCTTGAAGTGACCCTGCATAGCCTTGTTAACACCATGTCTGTGGATAACTTCCTTCTTACCACTTGCATCCTTGTTAACGATCTTATCTTTCTTTTCTACAAAACCAACCTGAACTGCGCTGTAACCGTCGTTTTCTACTGTCTTAACCTGGGTTACTACACAAGGGCCAGCCTGAAGTACGGTAACAGGAACTAAAACACCGTCTTCATTGAAGATTTGAGTCATTCCGACTTTTGTTGCTAAAATTGCTTTCTTCATGTTTCCTCCTTGTTGTTCTACAGCGGGACGTGAACTCGCACGTCCATACTAGTAGAGGACTGTTAATTAGTTACTTTTGATTTTATCAAATACGAAGCCACAAGTTTGACACAGGATTACTTGTTCTTCATTTTGATGTCAATGTAAACACCAGCAGGCATTTCAAGACGCTGTAAAGCATCTACAGTCTTCTGGGTAGGTGTGATGATATCGATCAGTCTCTTGTGAGTTCTCTGCTCGAACTGTTCTCTGGAGTCTTTGTACTTGTGTACTGCTCTCAAGATAGTAACAACTTCCTTCTTAGTAGGAAGTGGCACGGGTCCGCTCACCTGTGAACCGTTCTTCTTAACTGTTTCGATAATCTTCTTAGCAGATGCATCAACCAACTGATGATCATAAGCCTTTAATGTGATTCTCATTACCTGACTTGCCATAAAAAAAGTCGCCTCCTTTTCGCACTTTTGTTTCTTTAAGTACGACAAGCGGTGACTGTACACTCTCCCGTGTGTGTCCGAAACCTTTACGCAACGCTTTCTTCTAATAGGTTTCTCCACAGCGAGGCAAACTCATGTTTACTACTCTCACGTCGTTTCTACCTCCACGGTAGACTTCTGTTTCTGTACAGTGACTTGTCGTCAGTTTCCTAACTTGACATTCGCTCCACGGAAAACCTGCCATCGGTTCGCACCTTGGCAGCAACCTCACGCTTCATTGCTATCATGCCACAGCAAGGATTAGTATACACGAGCATTCCATATATTGCAAGAAATTTTTTATTTATAAATTGTATTTTTTTAAGTACAATCCAATTCTCTCTTTTTCATCCTTTGGCAAAAATTAACTTGTCATTATTCTACTTTTGTAATATACTATATCTAGTATGAATGAAAGGGGATATTTCCTATGTTTGTTGTATTAGCAGGTGGATTATTAATCGTTATCATTGCCGTTATCGTAGCAGTTGTCGCTTCTGTTGTATCAGCTGTAGCTGCTGATCAGGATATAGAAGATTAAATTAAGGTTTCAATCAAATGAAACACATGCGGGATAAGCTTTTTGCTTGTCCTTTTTATTTTCCTCTGCTTATCAGCACCGATGCAGCCAGTACCAACACAATTCCCAGTATCATAACCGCTGACAAAGCTTCCTGATAAACCACCACTCCTACCAGCGTAGTAACAATAGGCTCCAGTGTGGCCAATACTGCTGCCCTGCCGGCCTCCATATACTTCAAACCTATGGTATACAGTGTAAAGGACATGCAGGTACACAGAAATGCCATAGCAAATGCCCACACCCACTGCATAGGCTGCACATTCATCTTTTCTATCAGCTCCGGCACCCTCACAAAGGGCAACACTCCCACACAGGCAAATAAAAAAGTATAAACCGAAACCGTCATGGGATGATACCCTTTCTCCAATGCCAGTCTGCCAAAGATACTGTACAAGCCATAACCGATACCGCTTCCCAGTCCCAACAACAGTCCTTCCGGGCTCACATTCCCGAGACCGCCGGTGATACCGCTGACCAGAGCACATCCTACCAGAGCCATAACCAAAGCCGCCAGTTTACTCTTTCCTATCTTTTCTCCAAATACGAAACGGGACAAAATGGTCACCCATACCGGAGAAGTATACATTAATATAGAAGAAACTGCTACGGAAGAAACCGTCACATTCTTGAAATAACACCAGCTGAAAAAGACGATGCTCACTACACCGGTTCCCACAAAGCACCAGGCATCCTGCCACCTTATTTTCAAAAGCTTCTTATTATATAGAAGCAATCCAATCACCAAAATCATGGCACTGCCATACACACGCAATGTCACAATCTCCATGCTGGTCAGTCCGGCACCGCTCAACTTTTTTACAAAGATAACTAAAATTCCCCAAAGTATTGCTGCACCCGTCACAAAAACGGGTGCAGCCTTCTGTATCATTTTCAATTTCTTAATCTCCAATCATACAATTAACCAAACTAATCAGTTAATTGCTTTCCTTCTTCAAAAAGCTTTAATACTTCCTCTGAAGGAGCCTTATCCAACAAGGATACTACTACTGCTGCAATGGCACCACAGATAAATCCCGGAATGATTTCATACAAACCGGTAGGTCCGGAAAGGAATGCATACCAAACCGCATCCACTGCAAAACCTACAACGATACCTGCCAAAGCTCCCTTATAGGTGAATCTCTTCCAATACAAAGAAAGCAGAATAACCGGTCCGAAGGAAGCACCAAATGCTGCCCATGCACACTCAACCAATGCCATAATGCCCGCACAATTCGGATTTAATGCAATCGTCAAGGCAATAATGGCGATTACGGCTACCATGATACGTCCTGCCCACATGATTTCCTTGTCAGAAGCCTTCTTGCGGAAAACAGGCTTATACACATCAGAGGTAAATGCTGAAGTTGACAACAGAAGCTGTGAATCCGCAGTACTCATGGATGCCGCCAAAATAGCAGATAACAGCAGACCTGCGATAAATGCCGGGAACAGCTTACGTACCATTACCACGAAAATCATACTCTGAGAACCGGCTTCCAAATAAGTTCCTACGAACTGATGTCCTACCAATGCTACTACAGATGCCATTACCAGAATAATTGCTGTCCAGGTAATACCAACCTTTCTGGACTTCGCCATCTCCTTCTCAGAACGAATAGACATATAACGTATCAAAATATGAGGCATACCGAAATATCCAAGTCCCCAGCCCAAACCGCTGAGAATATCAGAAATACTTGTCCAATCAAACTTACCACTAGACAATAAATTATAATAATTTTCCGGAGTAACCACTGCTGCCATAGGAGCAAAATCCGCTGCATTCATAGCCAACACTGCCACGATGGGAGTAATCATAAGTGCTGCTAACATCAGCATACCCTGGAAAAAGTCTGTCCAGCACACTGCGTTGAAACCACCCAAAAAGGTATACAACAGAATAATAATAGTAGCTCCTACCATTGCCACGGTCTTGTCCATACCGAAAATTGTATTGAACAAATCACCACAAGCCACGATACTGGATGCTGCATATACACAATATGCTACGATAAAAATAATCGCACTAATAATCTGCAATGCAGGATTTTCTACCTTAAATCTTCTGGTCAGATACTGCGGAATAGTGATAGCATCATCTGCCTTAATGGAAAAACGACGAAGTCCCGGTGCTACAAAGGTCCATGCCAAAATCGTACCAATCAGTAGACCTACGGAAATCCATACCTGTCCCATACCATACAAATAAATAGAACCGGGCAGACCCATCAATACCCATGCACTCATATCAGATGCACCTGCTGACAAAGCAGCAACCCATCCGTTCATATTACGTCCGCCCAGGAAATAATCCTTATCTCCTCCGGTAGACTTACGTCCCTTAATGAAGAATACTATACCAACTGCCAATACCAGTACGATATACAGCACGAAAGCAAGTACTTCAGCGAAACTACTGTTCATAAATCCTCCTTACCTACACAAGTTCTCACTTTATGTACTTTAATTTAATATATTTGAGTATATACGTTTAGAATTTTACTAAACTCCCTTGCAAAAAGCAAGCTTTTTCGTAATAAAGCATGCAGAATAAGAATTATTTCATCCATTATGGACAAAAATCCCCTCTTATTTTACAGTATCTGACCGATTTTCCAGCACCCCACCACAGTTTATACAGGAAACTGCCTCCAACTTATTCAGCGAACTACAATATGGGCATTTAATACGTTTATATTTCCGCTTCTTTAAATCAAGCTCTTCTTGTATCATCTTTTCCTTTACTTTTTGTTGTTCCTTCAATTCCTCATACATTACTAATGCAATTTCATTTTCTTTCTTTTCTTTCTTCACTTTTTTTACAAAGTCTAATATAACAGAAATTAACATAGTTCCTGCCATTATTACTGCAATATAAATTAATGTTTTATCTTCCATTTCAAACACCTTCCCTTCCTGTTTTTCAACAAAATTATATCTAAACTCAGCATACTTTTCAACACCTAAACCCTGTTTATCTGTATAAGTACGGTTTGTCCTCTATAACAATCTCACACAAAAAATTTTTTTCTACTAGAATCCCGCTTCATTCTATTGTATACTGTAGCATAAGGATGTGGCACATAGTCAGGTATCCCTTCTCTGCTGCCTCTCCTACACTAACGAAAGGTCGAAACATATTTATGTGGATTGCAAACAATTGGAAAGATTATGAAGTTTTAGATACATCAAAAGGGGAAAAATTAGAGCGTTGGGGCGATTATATTCTGGTGCGCCCCGACCCGCAGGTCATCTGGAATACCCCTCATGATCACAACGGCTGGAAGAAAAAGAACGGTCACTATCACCGCAGCACCAAGGGAGGCGGCGAGTGGGAGTTCTTCAACCTGCCCAATGAATGGACTATCGGTTACGAGCTGGGCGGTGCTAACGGTATCAAAGAAAACCAGCTCACCTTCCATTTGAAGCCCTTCAGCTTCAAGCATACCGGACTTTTCCCGGAGCAGGCTACCAACTGGGACTGGTTCTCTGAACTAATTCGTACTGAAAGTGCCAAAAGACCAGTTAAGGTTCTGAACCTGTTCGCTTACACCGGCGGTGCTACCCTCTCTGCTGCCAAGGCAGGTGCTGCCGTTACCCACGTAGATGCCTCCAAGGGCATGGTTGGCTGGGCAAAGGAAAATGCAGCCTCCTCCGGATTAGGAGATGCTCCTATCCGTTGGTTAGTAGATGACTGTGTGAAATTCGTAGAAAGAGAAATCCGCCGTGGCAACAAATACGACGGCATCATTATGGACCCGCCTTCCTACGGCAGAGGTCCCAAGGGAGAAATCTGGAAAATCGAAGAGAGTATCTGGCCCTTTATCGAGCTGACTACCCAGATACTTTCCGAGGATGCCCTTTTCTTCCTAATCAATTCCTACACCACCGGCTTACAGCCTGCAGTATTATCCTACATGATGAATACCGCTATCGTGAAACGCTTCGGCGGACACGTAGAAGCCAATGAAATCGGTCTGCCCGTCAGCGGAAACGGTTTGGTTCTGCCCTGCGGTGCCTCCGGTCGTTGGCAGAAAAATTAACAAGGATTCAAAAAAGTGTATGACATGCCGCATCGTCATACACTTTTTACTTATTTCATACCACTCGCCGTATACATCCTTTCACATCCGGGCTTCTCACAGTATCCCCTTCTTCGTCCACTTCAAAATCGTCTCATACCCCAGCTTTGCATACCACTTTGCCACAGCGGTATAATGAATATAACTGTAGTCGTAACCTTCCGCCTTTAAAATCTGTGTGGCTTTCTTCACCATCATCAGACCGATTCCTTTATCCCGATACTCCGGCAGGGTTCCCACACAACCCGGACCGCCGATTTTCCACATTCGTCCGTTTCCCTTATGGGTACCCATGTTTTCCACCAAACAAAAGCTCACTACTTTCCCTTCATAATATCCACAAAACACCCTGTCATTTTCGCCGAAATACACTACCCAGTCTGCATCCACCTGTTCCACGGCTTTCAACAATTCTTCTCGGTTTCCTTCAAAGAAACCAAATGTGACAGCCGATTCCAGCTCTTTTTCATACCTGTCCGGCTCAAACTTCTCCAACCTCAGAACCATCTCTTCATATATCCAATCTTCTGCCAAACCCTGAATGTGTTCCTTTTTGAAAAAATCCGGGTGCATACTGTGAAATAATGCAATTGCTTCCTGCTTTTCCATAATTACCTCCTCTATATTCTTCCTTCCCTATCTATCGCAAACCTCCGGCATCCGGTTCAAATCCCAACACCACGCTCACTTTAAATCACTTCTCCATGAAACAACATCCATACATATCTTATCAGCATTCCCACTCCCAGCAGCAGTATCACCGCCTTCCAAAGCTTTTCCTTTCCCCGTATCACATAACGTTCCACGAAGAAAATCACAGCGAACACCAACCAGCCATATACAAAGGGATGCATTTCCCAAGCCTCGACAAATTTTCCTTGCAACACCAGCATAAAGCTTCTGGTCATACCGCATCCCGGACAGGGAATTCCAAACAATCTCTGTGTCACACATACACTGCTTCCCAATATAGTCGACCCAACCACCACCAAAATAACAATCAGGATGCCTGTTCCACAGGCATCCCAATCCGCTTTTATCTTTTTCCACATAACTTTACCACATATCTTTTCCCATGTTTTAGGCAATCTCCACACGCATTCTTCACTGACAGCCCTAATTCTGCTGCTCTGTAGGCTTCGTTTTCCTTCCCTAGCAGATATCATATACACTGCGCACTCTAAACTGTGTGGCAGTACCTTCCAAAATGGTCACTGAGCGTTCTCCCGGATTCATATCGAAGAAATTATCAGACAGCTTCACATCGCCATCTATGCCCTCGATTTCCACGAAACGTGCGAATTTACTTGCTTTTACAGTCAACTCATTTCCTTCTCGTGTCAGTATCAGCTCCGGATTCTCGAAGTCGAAATGCTTCGGTGCGGTGAACAGACAGGTTCCTTGTGAAACCACCTGACCTTCCACCTCCAGCTCATAGCTGAAATAAGTACGCAGCTCGTCACAATCTGAGAAATCCAACTTTTCCAACCAACAGGCTGACAAAGGCTCTACCATCACCTCGAAGCTGCCCTGCTGCAATACTTCACCGGATGCCTTCCGTAGTGCCCAGTTCGCAGTACCCTTTACGGTATCCATGCTTTCATTCGCCACACATAACTGTGCAGACTTCTCGATAGGGGTTCGCTCTGAGATACAATAAGGTCTCTCCGACAACTCTCCCACTTCCTGACAGGAAATCATCACCGGTGCGAACATTCTCTTTTCTGCATAATGCAGTGCCTTCCAGCGTCCGAAGTAATCAATACTTGCCCAGGATGCTACCGGCCAGATATCATTCAACTGCCATACCAGCGTTCCCATACAATTGCCTCTGTGGCGTCTGAAATGCTCTACACCATAACGGATAGCATCTGCTTGCAACAACTGAGAAGCATATAACAAATGGTCGAAATCCTTAGGATACTGATAGGTAGCAGACAAATAATTCAATATCTTACCATTTGCCGCCGTATTTCTCTGATGCATCTCCATAATACGAGAGAAAATATTCCGATCCTTCTCCTCCGTAAAGGTCTCCACAGTTTTCAGACAAGGGAAGGACTGGAACCCAAACTCCGACAAATAGCGAAACGCATATTTACGATACTCCGTAAAAGGCTTGTTTCCATGCCATACATCCCAGTAATGGGTATCTCCGCTACACTCATCCCACGGATTGTCGAAATTGCCGCCTGAGGAAGGGGAAGAGGGCCAATAAAAGGTATTCGGATCCTCCTCCTTCATAATCTTCGGAATGATATATTCAAAAATCTTTATGTAATCATAAAACTGCTTCTGAGAAGGCTCCCACACCTTATCCAGCACCTGTGTCTCCATCTCATTGTTACCGCACCAAAGCCCTAAGCAGGCATGATGACGGATACGTCTGGTATTCTGACGCACCTCTTCACTGATATTTGCTTCAAAGGCTTCGTCCAGTTCATACGAAGAACATGCAAACATGAAGTCCTGCCATACCAGTAGTCCCAGCTCATCACACAAATCATAGAAATAATCGTCCGGATAATAACCACCACCCCAGATACGAATACAGTTATGATTCGCCTCTGCCGCATCAGACAACAGCTTCTTCGTCCTCTCATAAGTCACACGTGACAACAGATTGTCCTCCGGAATATAGTCTGCACCCATGGCGAAAATATTCACACCATTCACCTGATGTGCGAACTGATTCCCCCACATATCTGCTCCCGTATCAACGGTCACAGTACGCAGACCGATACGACGCTCCCATACATCCAGTACTGCTCCATCATCGCCAATCAGCTTCACTGTTACGGTATATAAGGGCTGTTCTCCATAGCCATTTGGCCACCAAAGCATAGGCTTCTCTATAACGATGCTTCCGTCCGGTTCCTGACAATACACCTGTCCATCCGGTGACTTCACCATTACCAGGACTTCCACCAATTCCTCTTCCTGATACTGCTTGATATCCGGCCGGAATTCCAGCTTTACCTTGTCTACTTCAACAGATATTCTGTTTTCACCGGTCTCTGTTTCCTGCAACTGTACCTTTTTTGCCCCAATATGCTGCTGCACCACATAAACACTGTCAATCACGGCAATATCCGCCAGCTTCAAATATACCCGTCGGAAAATACCGGCATCAGGCAGTCTGGGACCCCAGTCCCAGCCAAACATACAATGAGCCTTGCGCAAATGCGGATAACCCTTCATAGCTTCATGGACACCGCCGGTAAAAATCTTTTCATTGGCTTCCCGGATATACTTCGTAGGAGAATGTAACTCCACACGCAATGTATTTTCTCCCACGCGTGCCACACCTCTTACATCAAACTTCCATGCACGATGCATATTATCCACATGTCCCAACAACATATCATTCCAATATATTTCTGCCAAAGTATCTATTCCATCAAAGCACAAATGTACGGCATCCGCTTCAAACATATCCGCCGACATCTGTACCGTCATTTCATACACAAAGTCATTCTCCATGAGCTCCAATGCCTTCAGCTCATTATCCCTATAATAAGGATCCGGCATCTTCCCCAGTTCCAAAAGCGTCGCATAAACAGAACCCGGCACCTGCGCCGGCATCCATTCCTCCGGTATCTGATACACATTTTCGCCCAATACCTTCAGCTTCCACTGTCCGTTCAAATCTACTTCTCTTCTCATACTGCACCCCACAAATTTATTCTTGTACTTCCCCATCCAATAATCTGATCTGCCCCTTTTTCATCTGCTCCAGATAGTCTAATGGTTGCCTGATACGTATGTCTGTCTCAATTCCGCAAAGTGGCAGGCTATTGGCATGATGGGCATCCGAACCGGAAGTCTTCGGCAAATCATACATCATGGCATAAATATTTGCCCTCTCATTCATCCACGGTTCTCTCAACTGACCGCCATTTATCACCTCTACCCCATCCACATCTCTGGGAAACAGGTGAATATGATTGATATAATCCCTCTCCCGAAAAGGATGTGCATGTACGATAAAGCCACCGCCCTTATGCATGGCAGCAAAAGCCTTCCTAGGCTCCCACTTATCCACATCCACATTTTCCAACAACCATTTCTTGTCCAAATTATAAATCAAAAAGTCCGCGCCCTCTACACAGTATTCAAAACCAAAGAATACATCCAGACCGATTTTATCCCCCTCTGCCTTGGCATTCTCATACCCTTTACAGAACAGCTCTACCTTTTCTTCCCATGGCAATTCTCTGGACATAGCACAATTTCCATTGAAAAAGTGATCCGTCACAAAAATACCGGTATAACCTGCCTTCTTATAAGCCTGCACCATTTCTTTCGCCGAAAAAGCTCCGCAAGCACTGGCCTCTTTTGTATGCATATGTGTTTCGTATTTGTATCCCATGTCAATTACCTCATGTTGTATTCTATTCCTACACCGAGTATACCACATTACACCTGCGAAAACCAGTTCCAACTACAAACATAAATCAATTTCCATACACTATATAAAGACTGTAGAGAATTGCGAAATAGATCATAATAAGCACCATCCCTTGGCTCAAAATTATACTTCCTTCCTAAAATTCAAAACGATTTTCTTCTTTCCGGCTAAACCTCACTCCTCGGTTGCTTACTACCCACCAACACAACTTATGTCAACCAAACTTTTTGAAATCATAGCTGTTTTCTTCCCATATCACCGATTTCCTCAACCATGGTAAGAACTCCCTTGCCTATTACAACCTGTATCTCTTCCCATAAGACCAATCTCCCCTATTATGGTAAGAAAAACTCCGGCTCACTTCCATCCGTTCTCTACCCACAAGTTCTCTATCTTCCGCCATGGTAAGAAAATTTCCGTCCTACTTCCATCCTCTCTCTGCCCACAGCTTCTCTTTTAAGCGGTATGGGTAGAAATTCCTTTTTTCTTGCCAAAATTTTTCTACCCATAAGCAGCCATTCACGTTCTATGGGCAGAAAACCATCTCCTTCATAGGCTTTCACATCTACCCATACGACATACATTTATATCATTGGGAAGAACAGAACTTCCGCCACCCACAATACTGCCTGCTTAATTACTTCTATAAGTTTCCAGCTGTCCACAAAGCATGTTACAGAAACCAGACTTATCATAAAAGGGATGGCATACTCCTTTTCCATTCTGTTCCAACCTACAGTTTCACGCAAATCGGCTAAGGCTTTTGCTGATACCGTTTCATTGAATTTGTATATCATTTCATATTTCCCTTCTGCTTCATAAATTGGGTGTACAACTTAAAACAACTGGTATTTTGCTTTCTGTTTGACTACACACGCTTAATATTCTCATATAATACCTCCACCAAATTCAATTATCTCTACAATAATCTGCCATTATGCCTTGACATAATTTTTCAGGAACTCCACCACCTCAGCATTACCTTCGCGTTCAGCACACTCTAGTGCAGTCATTCCAAAAACATTCTTAAGTTCAATATCTACACCATTATCCAACAGAAATTTAAGCCCCACCATATTCTTGCTCTGGGCACAAGAATGTAATAGCGGGTATTTCTGTCCCTCACAACTAAAATCAAACCCAAGACTCTTTATAAGCTCATATATTCTTATATCTCTGGAAACTCCAACACAATAAACATCCTTGACCTCTTTGTCAAACAGCTCACGATGATTGTCGAAAATATACTTAACGATATCATACGAAAATCTAAATGCTGTCATTAAGGGTGTTCCTTCGCCAGAAATCTTTTTTGATAGATCTGCACCTTTTTCCACAAGTGCTTTGAAGGTTTCCAAATCGCTATGCTTAGCACATATTATCAAGGGAGTTCCTGCAAGCTTCAGTACCTTATTTAGTTGTGAAGCTGTAAGCTTGGGATTTTCTAAAAACTCTTGTATTTTTTCTTTATCCTGTGTATAACACGCCCACACAAGGGTATTCTTTACTTTTTCAGCTTTTATAGCATCCTCAAGCCATCTCTTCTGAAAATCATTTGCAGGCTCGAATCCATACTCTTGATAGATAGCAAGCTCTGATGCTCCGGCACAATATGTCTCTGGAACAAAATGTGAGATATAACGCTGATCAATACACTCTCCTTTTGAAAATCTGTATAGATGTATACCTTTTTCAAAATGCTCAAAGCCTCCCCATATAATCTCATCATGGGCAGGGTGAGTAACGAGTGCTTCATTGTTGCTTTTTGTAATATTTCCCTCTATCCTATATAATCCTTGTGAACAACACTGTCCACTTCTTATCACAACCAAAATTGACTCATCCATACCAATGATCTCATGTGCCATATTCATAAAACGTTCCATATACTGCATATTCACTCCGCCTTTCATATTTTTAACAACTATCAGATTCATGTGTGCTTTCAATCTCTCCACAAGACTAAAAACCGGACATGACTCTCATTATATCTGTAATCCTATAAGTCTTCGATACTCCTTTGCATTTTCACAATCTGATACAATTCCTGATTTTGCATTTAAACAAAATGGTAATATCTGCCAATCTTCATTACCGCATGCCCCCACCAATAACAATTGTTCAAAGTAAGTATTAAAATCTTTACCAAGTATATATCCATGTCCATCACCGTTATCATGGCTAAGATATACTACTGATGGATTTGTCTCACTCTCTTTCACATCAAATGCTATCATATCGCCATTTGGAACATGCATAAACCCTAGTTTATGATGCCAAACAGCATCATACTCATCATCTTCATCTGTAAAGCATTCTTCTACCCAGTCTTTTCTTGCATCTTCTATATATGCAAATTCTTCTAATGAAATTAAAAAGCCGGCAGAAAAAATTGACTTCAGTTCTTTAGATAATTCAAAATCATCTGGTAAATATGCTGAGAATTCACAATTCCTAGAATACTGTAAAAAGAACTCTCTAATCTGCAATGGTAATCTCCTTCCAAGTTTATTTTCAACCTCTTCTACTTCCGCAATACTTGCCGGTTCCTCTACCACTAATTCCGTCTCTGCCCCAATACTTTCATATGCACTTTTTAACTTTAATAACAACTCACCTATCTTTTGATAATCCATATTTCATACCTCTCTATCTTTCTGATTAGAATGTAATATACCTTTCTCCGCAATATTGAAATATTTCATCCTTTTTTCACTCTCATAAAGTAATGAGTTTCATCTTCATCTGCTATATAAGCACCATTATTACTAATTGCTTTAAAAGATGGAGTATTACTTTTTAACACACGTAAATATATCTCTTCCTCCGGAACAATTTCTCTTGCCAAATCCAAAGTTATAGCCAATCCTTTTGTCCCGTATCCTTTCCCTCTAAACTCCTTCTTGATACTATATCCAATATGCCCTGCCCCCATTTTTAAAGCAGCTGTCAAATAATGCCTGATTCTGTATTCTCCAACCAATACATCCTCATCCCACAAGTAGTAAAATGTTTCAGGCACAAACCAATCCGGCATATTAATTGGATTTTCATGCATCATAAGTTCTGGTAATACAGAATCTCTATATTCCTCAAATGATACTCCTTCATAGGGGTTCGTTAAACCATTTTCGTTTGCAGGCAATGAAGCAACATATTTCCATTGTTCTACTATATCCTCATAATTCATCTTTCGCAGCTCTAACATATATTTCTTTGCCCCTTCTATAATAAATACATTTTTTCGAAAACAACCCTTATTCTCCCAAACTCTCCTCGCCCCAGACTTCCTTCACCAATGCCTGACAATTCTCCAGAGAAAAGGTCTCATCCTGCTTTCGTATCAAATTTTCCTGTGCCAACTCCTGAGTATAATCCTCCAGATACCACACGGTATAATCCGCTCCTTCTGCAATATGACACACCAAAGGGATGGCTGCATAGTCCTGTATCACCACTTCTCCCTCTTCACTTCGCCCAATGGTCACATCTGCCAGACCTCCCACACAACGGTTCATTACACCGGTGCCTTTACCGGAGGTTCCGTTCACGAAATTCCCCAAGGAATAATACACCAGCATTCGATTTCCTTCCTCGTCCTCTACCCATTCTACCGGTTCGATGACATGAGGATGAGTTCCGATAACCAAGTCCACACCGTATTCCAGAAACAACTTGGTCCACTTCTTCTGATCCTTTGAAATGCCCAAATAGTATTCCTTTCCCCAATGAGGACATACTACCGTAAAATCTGCCAGTTCCTCTGCCAGTGCCAAATCAGCCAATATCTTCTTCTCATCCATATAATTCACCAGATAAGGCATGTCCTTCGGTGTGGAAATACCATTGGTTCCATAGGTATAATTCAGAATAGCAATCCGTATTCCATCCTGCTCATATACATAAATACTGTTATCCTGCATTTCCTGACTGCGATTGATGCCCAGATAAGCAATCTGCGGATACTCCTCCTCCCAGAAATCCATGCAATTCACAGCACCCTTTTTGCCCTTGTCCAATGCATGATTGGTTCCATGCAGGACTACATCGAAACCGGCATCTACTTCTGCCACACCCAACTCATAGGGCGAATTGAAGCAAGGATACCCTGTCAGGCCCATCTGTGTACCGCCCAGTATGGTCTCCTGATTCACCAATGCCAAATCAGCCTCTTCGATTTTATCTTCCACATGTATAAACAAATGGTCAAAATTGTAACTGCCATCCTCCTGCATCCCGGACTCCATCACTCGCTCATGCATCAACATATCTCCCACCATCACCAACTGAATGGTAGGTGACTCCGGGGTAGGGGTAGGTTCCGGCGTGGGCTCCGGTGTCGGTTCCGGCGTAGACGTAGGTTCTGGGGTAGGAACAGATGTCGGTTCCGGCGTAAACACGTTCTCCGTTTCAGTTGCGGTCTCCTGGGAAGGCACCACCTCCGTTCCCGACACTGCTTGACCGGTCACGGTGGCATTCATACCTTCCTGAATGCCCTCACTCCCCACACTCTTTGTACTTTCTACTGCACCACATGCAGTAAACATCCATACCAACAATCCGCAATATATCCCAAAAATACTTCTATACTTTCTCATAATACATCCTTCTACTTCCTATTACCTTTCAACATATCCTCCAGCCCGCAATCTCCCTATGCGGGTTCATCTTTGCCAAACCGATACGGCCTGTTTTTCCCTCAAAAGCACAAAACTCCCTTTGCAACACTTCAAAAGCCTGCAACAATTGTGCAGGCTTCAATCGTTTCGCCACTGTACTGTGAGGAAGCCAGGAATAAGGACAATAATAAGGACGAATTTTCACCCCTTCAACCTGCTGTAGGCATTCATGCACCTGCTGTATCATATCCTGCAAATACTCACTCAATACCGGTTGCAGAAAAATCACACCACTTTGGAAGGTACCAATTGACACCCAACGCAATGTTCCCGTTTTTAGCTTTCCTGCTACATTACCTATCAGCATTTTCAACTGTTGTACTTTTTCCCATTCCTGCTCACACTCAAATGCCGCCAATGTAATATGAGGTGGTACATCTCCCTCCATCATATATGCATTGCCTGTAACCTCTGCCACCGTCCTCATATATTCCCGTATGCGGGCATCGGTTTTTTCATCAAAATATATGGAAATGTGATACATCAGCACTTCACACCTTTCCGGACACATCGCCCTGCACCAGTTCCCCATCCTGCAGCTCCAGTACCATATCTCCGGCATCCATGAGACTGACATCATGGGTGGTCATAACGATGGTTACACCCTCAGTTGCCACCATCTTCTTAAACAAATTCACTACAGATACAGCAGTTGCACTATCCAACTCTCCGGTAGGCTCATCCGCAAAGATAATCTTCGGTCGATGTGCCACCGCTCTGGCGATAGCCACACGCTGCTGTTCACCACCGGACAACTCCTGGGGCATATGGTGCATACGATTGCCCAAACCTACCATATGCAGACACTCCTCTGCCCTTTCCTTGCGCCCCTTCTTCACACCTGCCATACGCAGGGAAAACTCTACGTTTTCATAAGCAGTCATTAACGGTATCAAAGACACAGACTGAAAAATATAGCCGGTTTCCTTCCTGCGCAACAATTCACGCTTTTTTTCCGACATCACCGTGATGTCCTTGCCCTGTACCCAGACCTTACCGGAAGTCGGCTTATCCAACGCACTCAAAATATTCAGAAGTGTGGTTTTACCGGAACCGGAACGCCCCTTTAAAATCGTCAGGGTATTCTCCGGTATCTCAAAGGAAATTCCCTTCAATGCCACAAACTCTTTATTCTCCAGTACTGAAGCCCCCGGCAAGGGGAAGCTTCTGATGACATTCTCTGCTTTTAACATGATATTCTTTTCCATGGCCTAGTCCTCCCCCAGCTTCAATGCCTTGGTAATATTCAGATGTGCCACGATTCTGGTCAGTATCAGCAGACACACCAGCATCACAATCGCAATCACACTGAATAATTGCTGCAAATCACTCTGACTGGTAATCAGGGTCAACGGCAACACCTGATCGGAAGCCGCATAGGCATTTTGTATCATAGGTACGAACAGTCTGGAACCCAACAAGCCAATACCGGCACCCGCCAATATTGCATAGAGCCCACAGAAAATCTGTTCCATCAGAAGCATTCCGGTTACCTCACTGCGTCTCATACCCATAGCACGGAGTACACCGAACAAAAGCTCTCTGGAACGGATGGACAAAATAAAGTAAATCAAATAGCCCACCGCACACAACAACAGTACAACAATAAAGCTCATGGTCAAAATACCATTGGTACCTTGGAACAGAGTATCGCTGCGAATATCCTCCTTCAATACGTCTAAATCTCTAAACTTGGCAAAATGTACATTGGGATTCTCCTCCACAAACTGATACAGACCATTGGTATTTTCCCCTACCTTCATCCAAATTTCATAAGGATAGGAGCTCCACTCCCTCTGCAACAGAGACAAATTCGCCACCACCATATACTGAGCATTTTCTACCAGTGTACCATCACTGTTCAAGCGATAAGTCTTCGGCTCATAGGAAGGCCAATAATTGAAAAATCCTGCAATGGTGCAGCGTATCTTTCCACCGGTATCCTTAGGCAGTTCAATACTGTCGCCCAAACGATATCCCATCACCGTCATAAAATTCTCAGATACCAGCACTGCATTTTCTGAGGTAGCCAATACATTCAAGTACTCATGGAACTGATAAGGGAGTAACCCCTCCTGCATGGAAGCCACCTGATAAAACTCACTGGTATGGATACCCAATACCGTTACCATCTTTTCACTTCTTGCCAGCTCCACCCGCTTACGCAACACCTTGGTGGTTTGGTCTATCCCCTCGAGGATAGTATATCTGCCATAATCAGGCTCCATATATTCCAAGGGTTCATCCGCTGCTCTGGTATAGGAATTGTCCTTCCATACTTCCCGCAATACCACATCTGCACCATTAATATACGTAGCATTCAGCTCTGCATTCGCCACAATGGTACGTGCCACGGTGGTATTGTGAATACCCAGCGCCACTGTCAACACCATAAACAGCATGATAAACTCCTGTCGCTTTCCGCCGCGGATTCCTTCAATAAAGGAAACATATGCCGCCGGGCGAAAATGCTTCTTACCTAACACAAAAGCACACTTTAACAGCAACGGCCGGATACGCAATGCCAACAGACCGAAGCCAAACAAAAACAAGGAGGAACTCAAATATAGCAGAGGATCCAGAGCTTCTCCTGTCAAAACCTGTTCCATCATCATGTCCTGATTTTTGGAAAAGTTCCAATAACCATACATAGCAATCCCGATACAAATAAAGTCCAGACCAATTTTCTTCCACAGGGAAGATTTCCCCGAAGCCTTGGAACGCTTCAGATTTACAATCGTCACCTTACTGTACTGTATTACCGGCAATAAAGTAATCAGCAGGGATAATAGCACAGCTCCCATAGCATATATTGCTACGTCCACAGAATACTGCACCTCCAGCATTCTCCTGCCGGCAAACTCCATAAAATCCGTTGCGGTTCCTAACAATGTACAGAACAGCTTACCCAATGGTAAACCTGCTGCCAAACTGATGCCGGAAAGGATCAGATTTTGTATAAAGTACATTCCTACTATCTGTCGTCCCTTGGCACCGCGGCTCTTCATCACCGAAATCTCACTCTGCTCCATGGACAACATTTGGGAAGAAATCATATAAATAAAGGCTAACAACAGTGCCAGTACCGGTATCTGCAATATCAAAAGAGATGCCTCTACTCGCTTTGCCTTTGCACTATAGTTTTCAATAATTCCCTCATAGGCATTATCACCGATGAGGCTGAGACCTTCTCCGCCATTTACCAGCTTTTGCGTAGTTGCTACAATACCTGCTATCTGGGGCGGTTTTATTTTTTCATAATCCCACTGCTCATAAAATACCTTTTTCAAACCATAGGTTTTCTCAGCTTCTTCCCCGGTAAAAAACTCCAGAAAAGTATCTCTGTCCACAAAAACATCTCTTAACAGCTGAGAAGGGCTCTGCACCCAATAAGGATCCGCCTCATTGGCAGCACGGAACATTCCTACGATTTTTACACGCAGAGGCTTCCCATCCAAAAAGAAGGTTTTCTCCAGCTCATACACCTCATCCAAAAGCATATTCATGGAATCCGCAGCAGTCTCTCCTACGATAACCTCCAAATATTCCCCGTCAATCAATCCCGGCTGGGGCAATCTTCCGGCATAGAGACTGATTTGATTTTCCAAGTCGGTCATAGTAGAAATACGGATGGTTCTGGAAATACGCTCCTCACGCACTATCACCGGGTCTGCTTCCACGATAGAAGTACTCAGATGCTGTATTTCTCTGGCAATAGGCACACCCATCTGCGTATTCACATAATTCACATATTCCGCGATTCGATTATAATCCTGACTCTCCTTGCTCTTACTGCGGTTATGGGTAATGGTCACCATAGCCGGCCAGGTTCCCTTAGTTTCCAGATAAGTATCAAACTCATCTGTCAGCATACGCTGAAAGGATGATGTACGGTACATAGGATAACTGGTAGATACCGCAATCAGCAAAATATTACCTATGAGCAGACATAACACCATCCACTTTTTATGTATCATTTTTTGTAATATCAAAGTGAGCATCTTTTCCCCCAATTAATCCCTTAAAACAATCTTCATACCGGCTTCCAAGCCCTCATACACCCAGTAATACTGGTTATTCTCACCACCCACCAGAAACTGCTTTTTTTCCAGTGTCTGGTCTTCGTGTAATATGGTCACAAAATACTTCTGATTCTCCTTGGTTACTGCCTCCTTTGGCAAGACCAGAACATTTTTCATGACATTGGTGGTACCGGTAACTACGAATTTCCGGTTCTTCATCAAATCTGCCATATCATAATCACCTGCGATTTTGGTTCTGGTCTTGTCCCAGTTTCCATACAAAACCTTTCCCAACGCACTGACCGCCTTCACTTCATAAGGAGTCGCCAAACGCAAATCCCCTGTCAACATTTGCAAATCCATTCCATAGCCATAATGCATGGTTTCATCTGTAAATTCCAGCATCAGCTTGTCAGAAGGCGCCATACTGCATATCCAGTCACCTCTTCTCAGCTCCTGTCCGGCTTTCAAATCCGCCACCGCCAGCACAAAACCTGACTTCGGTGCCACGATTTTATTGATGCCTGCATTCTTCTGCATCGCCTCTATCCGCTCCTTATAATCTGTCAACTGCTTTTCATAGGAGGATACTTTCCTGCTATGGTCCAACTCCATTTGGGCTATTTTAATCTTATCCACCCTTGCTATCATTTCATAATGGGGACTGACATTTGCCACAGCCTCCTCATGCTTCGCGGTATACTCCTCCAAATACTCTGCATATTCCTGCTCCAAACGCAACAGTTTCAGTTGCATTTCCTCCAAATCCAAAGAACTGGTTTCCATGCTTACCTTTGCCAGAATATCTCCCTTTTCCACATAACTATATCTGGAAACTACCATTTCCAACAAATACATGGTACCATCCTCGAATTCCACCGATACCGGGCTGATTTCCACCATATTAATCTTGGCTTCCATATTGGTAATCGGTGTTTCAAAGGTACCATACTCCAGAGTAAATACCTCATACCCATTCCACGTCTGGTCTTCTGCGGAAGGTTCCTTCTCTAACAATGACAAATCCAAATACTGAGAGGTATCTACCTGCTGCACCACATCAGTTCCGGAATCTGTAAACAGATTCCGGGGAAGCTTCGCACTACATCCGGTAAGTCCCAACACCAGTAGTCCTGAGACAAGGAGCAATCCATATTCTTTTTTCCGTAATTTCTGTTTCCGTTTATTCAAGGAATACTTCATCTCCTTCCGCCAAGCCGCTTCTCACTTCATAATACAATCCGTCTGTTAAGCCGGTTTCAATATATACCTTTTCCCGCTCATCCCCTCTTTTTACATAACAGTAGCGCTGGGTTCCCTCACTTTCCACTACCATATGCGGAATTTTCAAAACATTTTCTCTGAAATCTCTCACAATACTCAATTTCACCGTCTGTCCGAATTCAAAGCTTTCATCCGGCTGAATTTCATAGGTAGAGTAGGCAGTTCCTTCTCCTGCCATTACCTTACTATAGAGCTCCTTATCCATAGGAATATACTCTGCCCCATACTGAGTACCGTTGATAAAAGCATATACGCCATGTGCCTTATCTATGATACTGCTGCCTACATATTCACTGACTACCAGATAACGCCGGGTATCTGCAATTGCCACAAAAGGTGTGTTTTCATTCACGCGGTCTCCTCCTGCTACGGAACGAAGCTCCACCACCACACCATCAAAAGGAGCCTTTATTACATTTTTATTTAAGTCCTTCTTTAAAGCATCCAATTGCTTCTGCAAATAAGGCAGCTCCAGCTCATAACGCTCCGTCAACTGTTTCTGTTCCAACTGATTGGTTTTCAGACTTCTGTCCTGCTGCCCCAACTGCTTACAAAGTCTCGTATAATCCGGCGACAAATACTCCTTCATGGACAAATATAAATAGTTAATGTCCATTTCGGCCACAATCAGTTCCTCCGAATTTTTCAAGGTCTGAAGCTGATATTGATAATTCTCCGTCAAGGTAGCAATACGCTCCTCCAAATTCGCAATCTGTTCCTTCATGGCTGTAGTATCGGTTCTGGCCAGTACCTGTCCCTTTTCCACAGCGTCTCCCACTGCCACCCGATAATCCAGAAAAGTACCATCTCCATTGAAGTACAATTCTTCCACATAAGGGGTCACCACTCCGTCATACAAATCCTTTTTCACTACATCCCCATAGGTCACCTTTGTCACTTGTGCTTCTACCATAGGATTACTATTATTCACCGCCACCTGCGCCACCACTGCTACAGGCTCTTCTCCGGTCTGTGCATTACAGCCAGTGAGCGTCAATGCCAAAAGCATCATGGCAACAGGCATTACTCTATATTTTCTTTTCCACAAGCTCATAGCTTCCTCCTGCCACTTACTTCAAAATCACTCTGTCCCCCTCAGAAAGACCGCTGACAATTTCCACTACACCATCTCCCCAAAGTCCTACCTCTACGAACTGCATACGTCGTACATTATTTTCGTCCAAGGTATACACATAATATTTATCCCGTGAAGAATGAATAGCATTATCATTCAAATAAAGTGCATCCTCCTTCTCATCGATAATTAATGTAATCTTACCTAAAACCACATTATTGGGGTCATAATCTTCATCTAACAGCCGAAAATAAATTTCCTCTCCCCATTCTTCCCTTCTGGCAGGCACTACCGTATACTCCCTCTGACGATTTCCCAAACCGCAGACTATGGTATATTCCTTATCCTCCTGCAAATAAGGAATTGCTTCCACATTCTTGGAATAATACATCTTGGACTCCGGATCATAAATTCGCATAATGGTAGTTTCCTTCTCCGTCAAGGCACCTTCCAGATTGCTCCTTACGAAACTCATTACACCGGACATTGGGGCACGCAGCTGTCCGCTGTGAATATATTCTTCATACTCCTGCAAACGCTTCCGTTCAATATACAGAGTATCCTCTGCATTCTGAATACGCTTCCCATAAGACTCTTTCAGCTTCTCCTGCTCCTCCTTCATGGACTTCTTGTCTTCATCCGTCATCAAGGTATAGCCTTCATACCAAATCTTTGTCTGCTCCAGTTCAAAATCTCTCTTCTCTATTAATTGCTTCAGTGCCAGTTCATCCACGGCAATCTGATATCGTAACTGTTCTGCCTTCTGCTCTGTGTTTTCCACATTTACACTGGCCAAAACCTCTCCTTTTTTCACCGAGTCCCCTTTTTCCACCAGAACCTCTGTAATTACCTCTTGGTCAATGTCAAAGCTTACCTCAACCTCCTGTGTCTGGGTATAGGTACACTGTATAAACATCACCTGCTGTACCGGTCCTCTCATTACCGGCGTCAGTTCATAGGTAATCGCCTGTGAGGTGTTGTTCTGTATTTCCACCTCTTTATTTACTACCTCCTGCCCCTGACATCCGGTCAAACTCAAACAAAAAAGGAGAGAAAGCAAGGCACAGCTTCTACGGTTTTCTCCCCTACAAGTCATGACCTTTCCTCCTCTCTTACTTTTACAAAAATACAATATGATTTAGTATACCACATTAGTGCTGGTCATTCTAGTATTTTTCTATCGTATTCTTGCATATTTTATCGCTTTATTAGAATATATATCCACTGCACGATACGTTTCCGAAACACAATCAATAATATACCCAAAATCACCACAACCGGCAGCCCTACAAAGGCCAGGAATTTCGAATTCTCCCACGGCACCTGTAATAGCAAGCAAATCACCAATAATACCATGATAACGGCATTGGTAACCATTTGATAACGATTCATGGATTCCTGTTTCTCCTCCAATTTCTCCCGAAGCATTATCTGCTCCTCCTTCAACCGATTAATCATCTCCGCCTGCCTGCGAAGCAAATCTTCCCTATCCTCTTGCTCCTCCTTTATCAGAGTTTCTAACTGCTGCTTGTACACAGTCCTTTCATTCTTAAACATTTCCAACTGATGCAGAAAGCGATCCATCATCTTACTCATATTCTGCACCGTATTTTTTTCCAGAAGCTCTCTTTCCTTTCCATTGCTCCGTTCGATTTCCTGCACATATCCCCGTACAGCATTCTTGTAATCCTCCTTCATGAATTCCAAAGATGCCTGTATGTAATCTTCTCTTCGCATCAGACTCATGGTCAAACCTTCGATTTCCATCAGGGTTCTTTGCAGACTGTCATGCACTTCCACATTACTGTTCTTTGTCTTCTCTAATAAAATCTGATACTCCTTGATACGGGAAGCAAAGGTATTGCAGGAAGCGATTAAAGTATTCTGCAGCAGCACATTCATTTCCTTGGACTTACTTTCTATTTCATTGCCAAAGGTAAAACGATATTCCTCCAGCATGCTTCGCACTGCCACAATCAGATTTTCTCTTTCTCTACTGTTTAACACAGAAACATCCTTAGAAAAGCTGCTAAATCCCTTCTCATAAGCCTGATTAATGTGCTCCAGAAGTTTTTCCGTCTGCTTCAGCTTCACCGCAATCTGCTGCTCCATAGCCTGCACATTTTCGGTATTTTGCAGGGTCAGGGCACTTAACTCCTGATTCACCTGCCGTTGTTCCTGTAACAGAGTGTTATACATTCCGAAATCTGCTTTATAGGTATCCAGTGTTTGGGAAAGAGCCTTTATGAAACGCTCTCTATCCTCCTTATTTACGGAATTTACCTGCTTGGAAAATTCTCCGAATATCGTCATATAGCTGTCATTCATACCGGCTATGGTATGATTGATAGCTTCCAGGCAACCATTGACAATGACCCGCAATCCATGAATCTGAGTAACCAGCTCCTGATTGGTTTCCTCATTGTTTTTTACCAAAGTAGAAATATCCCTCTGTCCACTGATGACATAATCTGCTTCCCTATGGATTTTCTCCATGAACACCTGCAGTATCTTCTGATAATCTCCCAGTACATCCTGCAAAAATTCTTTCTTATAGCGTCCCAGCTCCCCTAACAGCACAGCACAGAAAGCTTCCCTCTCTTCTTCATTCAGGGAAGCTACATCTGCAGAATATTTTTCAAATATTTCCTTGCTGTCCTCTGTAATCTCTTCTACCCGCTGATTCATTTCCTTCAGCTTGTTTTCCACACGAATGCAGAGGCGGTCTACCTTATCACGATTACTCTCCGTATATTTCTCCAGCTTGTCATTGGTTTGCTTTGTATGATAAATAAGTGCCTCATACTTGGATAACTGATTATTAAATTCCACACTGACCTTTTGCAGATCCTCTAACAACTTATCCATTTCTTCCATGCTGCATCCTCCTTTATCAACCATTCTATATTAATAGTACAATCGCCCGTCTTCCACAACCTCTATATGTCCCTCTGTCACATCCAACAAAGACACTGCACAATTCTTATGTACTCCTGCTCCCCAGAACTCTGCCAGGGGCGTATTGCGCACATTTGCCAACACAGCCTTCAGGGCACAACCATGAGTCGATAATAGGATGGTCTTGTCCTGATACTGCTTTGTTCCTATCAATTCCTCCAGAAATTCCCCTGTCCTCTCTAATATAGAAGAAAAAGCTTCTCCTCCCGGCGGTGTCTGATACTTCTGTGGAGCTGTGAAAAAATTCATAAATTCCGTATCCGGTATGGAATAACCCTCCTTTGCAAAGCAAAGCCCCTCATACTCTCCGAAGCTGATTTCCTGAATTCGCTCCTCTATCACTATCGGAATATTTCTGTCTCCTCTTATAATTTCGGCAGTTTCCCTCGCTCTCTTTAAGGGTGAAGTGAAAATCATGTCAAATTTTACATCTTTTAGCCCTTCTGCCGTCTGATACGCCAATTCCCTGCCATATTCATTCAGTTCAATATCCGTACGCCCCTGCAGACATTTCTTTTTATTTTGCTCTGTCTCACCATGTCTGATTAAATATATTTTCATGCCCTTTCATCCTCTCTATGTTCAAAAGAGAAGCATTACTGCTTCTCTTCCAATTCCATTCCCCGTTCATAACGTGCAAAATATTTATCCAAATATATTTTATGTGCCACTGTCACTATGGTGTTGCGAAGCATAATCTTCGTATCATTTTTGCTTCTGCCGATTTCCTCCATACTATCTTTCAGTCCGAATACATAATGCAACACATTTTCCAGCTCCAGACAAAAATAACTGTATGCCGTACGACTGTCATACTTCTTCATTTTCATCTCAATCAATAGCTGGATATCCTCCAGGGACAAAACACTCTTAGCCACTGCTATAAAAATCAAATAAGCAATCTGCTCCCGATAATACTGCTTCTTTATCGGATTGTCTATCAAGCCCTTTTTCACATAATTCCCTATCATAGACGCGGTAATATTGATACTCTCTAAAGGCTGTAAGTATTCTGCAATATATTTCGTCACCTGCTCCAGATAAAGACCCACATTGGGTATGGCCTCATATTCCGGCAGTTTAAAGTCTCTTATGGAATCTGCAATTTCTTTTCTGATTTCCTGCATATTTCCACCTCCGTTACTCAATATATTATCATAGCACTTATGTGACTTCAAGCAATTCTTTTTCATCGGGTTTTAAAAACCTCTTGACGCGACTTAAAAAACATTATATGATACTTTGTAAGAACACATAAAGGAGTTTTCTCATGAATTTATCAGAAGTAAAGATAGTAGCTGACTCTTCAGCTGATGTATTAAACCTCGAACAGATTGCTTATGCAAATGCCCCTTTGGTAATCCGTACCACTCAAAAAGAATATGTAGACAATGCAGAACTGGATGTTGCTCAAATGGTAAAAGACCTGCTTTCCAATACAGAAAAGACTACTACAGCCTGCCCTGGTGTAGGGGATTGGATAGACGCTTTCGGGAATGCGAAATACGTATTCTGCGTTACCATTACCAGTGGTCTTTCCGGAAGCTACAATTCTGCTATGACTGCCAAGCAAAATTATGAGGAAGCTCATCCTGACCGCAAGGTTTTTGTCATTGATTCCCTCTCTGCCGGGCCGGAGTTAAAACTGATTATTGAAAAGCTTCAGGAATTCATACTGGCAGGTAAGGAATATGAAGATGTTTGTACCTCCATCAAGCAGTACATGGAGCATACCGGTCTGATTTTTTCTCTGGAATCCGTACGTAATCTGGCCAATAACGGTCGTGTCAGTCATCTGGTTGCCGGTGCGGTAGGTATCTTAGGCATCCGCATCTTAGGTCGTGCCAGTGCTGAAGGTACTTTAGAGCAGATGTACAAATGCCGTGGCGAAAAGAAAGCATTGCCCACTCTATTGCAAATGTTACATGACCACAATTACAATGGTAACAAAATTCGTATGGGACATGTACTTAACGAACAGGCTGCTTTAAAACTCAAGGATTTGATATTGGGTGACTATCCGAATGCAGATATTGAAATCTACCCCCTCAGAGGTCTTTGTAGCTTCTACGCTGAAAATGGCGGTATCCTGATGGGGTACGAAAAGGAATAATTCATACAATACAAAATTATAAAATGCTGGTGCATCAGTGAGTGATATCACTGACGAACCAGCATCTTTTCATTCCAAAAATAGAATGGAGCTTACAAACTCTTTAATAATTTTCTTTTCTGATTTCGAAATATGCCTGAGGATGATTACATACCGGGCAAACTTCAGGAGCTGCCACACCTACTACGATATGACCACAGTTGCGGCATTCCCAAATCTGAACACCACTCTTCTCAAATACCTGCTTAGTCTCTACATTGTTCAGTAATGCACGATATCTCTCTTCATGTGTCTTTTCAATCGCAGCCACGCCACGGAACTTAGCAGCCAGCTCATGGAAACCTTCCTCCTCTGCTTCCTGTGCCATTCTGTCATACATATCTGTCCATTCGAAGTTTTCGCCTTCTGCTGCGCTTAACAGGTTCTCAGCGGTAGTTCCAAGACCACCCAACTCCTTAAACCACATCTTCGCATGTTCTTTTTCATTGTCAGCAGTCTTTAAGAAAAGCTCTGCAATCTGCTCATATCCAGCCTTCTTTGCAACAGATGCAAAGTAGGTGTATTTATTTCTTGCCTGAGATTCTCCCGAAAAAGCTTCTCTTAAGTTTTGTTCTGTCTTGGTTCCAGCATATTTGTTTGCCATAAAGATACCTCCTGATTGATTCGTTCATCATAATTCTGCCCTATATGAGCTGTTTCTATTATAAACTTTTATCAAGCATTATGGCAAGTAAAATAGCTATAAATTTTATAAAGTCTTACTGAAATTTCACAGACCTTGCCAGCTGCAGGATATCTTCTTTCCTATCCCTGTACCACCTTATTCAACTGCTCTGACAGTCCCTTAATCTGCTCCACAATATCAGCCAAACCTGCTGCTGCGGCACTGTTTTCCTGAGTAGCAGCAGTTACCTGCTCCACTGCTCCGCAATTTTCCTGAGTGTTGCCACTAATATGCTTCATATTACCTGCCACTTCACTACTCTTTTGCTGAATCACTTCCGCCGCCTTATCAATGGCCAGAATTTGTCCTACCATTTCCTCATTAGAAGCAGTGACCAAAGCCGCAGATGCATTGGCTTTTTGAATACTCTCCATTCCATTCTGTGCCATGAAGGAACTCTGTTCCATTGCAGCTACTGCATCCTCCGTATTACGCACTACCTGATGCACAATAGCACCGATACCTTCCACTGCCGTTTTCGTCTGCTCTGCCAACTTCTGAATCTCTTCTGCAACTACCGCAAAGCCCTTTCCATGCTCTCCGGCCCTGGCAGCTTCTATACTGGCATTCAAGGCTAATATATTGGTTTTGCTGGAAATACTGGTGATGGTATTTACAATACCGATGATTTCCTTAGACTCCTCACCCAGCTTTTCAATGATATCCTTACAAACAGCGGTACTCTCGTGGATTTGCTCCATATTCTCCGTAGCTTCGACCATACGCTCCTGATTTTCCTGAGTATTCTCACCTATCTGTTTTGCCAAAGTAGCGGTCTTGTGGTTCATGGTACTCAACTCATCCAACAATACTGTAATATCCTGCATTCTGCTATCCGCATGCTCCATAGCCTCTGTATTTTCCAGAGAACTCTGTAATAATCTTTCTGCCTCCTTGGCAATCTGTTGGTTGGAGCACAAAGTCGTATCGGTAATCCCCGCCAACTCTGTTACCATTTCCACCATGGTATCGGAGGTCTGCGCTGCGTTTTCCTTCATATTTTGCATGCGCTCCAGCATTTCCTTCTGTTCTTCTGCACCCATCACATTGGAGAGAAGTGCAGCTGTTCTCTTACAAAGCATAGTAAAAATCGCTGCAATAGCAATCAATATCAACGCTCTGGGTAAAATACCAAAAATTACTACACTCTTCATATCCATAAAATTATCGTCTTGAAGTGTCTGCAATCGAAATGCCAGAAACTGTCCCACAGAAACACCGGCTACGGTAACAGCAGTAGCAATAATATTCAACTTCTTTGAAAAATATAAGCTGGCAATCGCAATCGCATACACATACAATACCACAACATGATAGGTCAATGTAGTGGTACATACCGTTACAAATACCACTGCACATAGGGTATTCACATATTTCACCCACCAGCCCTGCTGCTTACAAACATTTACCAAAATCGTAGGTATCCACATACACACCGAACCGGCCACGAAAGCAATGGTCATAATGGTCATATCCACGATAAATATTCCTACCACATTCAAGATATACACCAGTACGAATATCAAAAATGTTATCCGCATCACCTTTGCCACCAGTTTATTGGCCTGCTTTTCATTCTCTCTCAATACTCCGTTTTCCATACTTAACTTCCTCCTTTATCATTATTCATCTGTGGAACCAATACTATCATGCACCTGCTTTACCTTATCACGAATGTCCAAAAACACCTCTACCAATATAGGTTCAAAATCCTGACCACTTCCTTCCCGGATAATTTCGAAGCATTTTTCCATAGGCAAAGCATCCCGGTAACAACGCTTTTCCGACACAGCATCAAACACATCCGCAATGGCCATAATCCTTGCACACAACGGTATCTCCTTACATTTTAGACCCTCCGGATAGCCTTTGCCGTTCCACTTTTCATGATGGAACCGTGCCACTTCATAGGCCATTTGAGTATATTCTTTATTCGTCAAATGTCCAAAAGTCTCCTGAATAATCCTGCCTCCGCTCACCGTATGCTGCTTCATTCTTTCAAACTCTTCCGTTGTCAGCTTCCCGGGCTTTTGCAGGATAACGTCCGGCACCGCTATTTTACCGATATCATGCATTGGCGCCGCCTTGTACAAATTCTCCACATACTCTTCTGTTAATAGTTCCTGATAAAATCCTCTTTTCTTTAGTTCCTCTGCCAACAACCTGACATAAGCTGTGGTTCGCTTAATATGTCCACCCGTACTGCCATCCTTGTTTTCTACCAAAGTAGCAAAGCCCATAATCATTTCATCATGGTATAGAGAAAGCTCCTCCTTTGCCCCCAACAAATCCCCCAGCAAGGAAGTGGTTCTTCCGCAAAGCATGGTAAAAATTGCCGCTACAGCAATCAGTATCAATGCTCTGGGTATCACTCCATAGACAATCATCCTATACACTTCAATGAAATTATCATCGGTCACAATATCCAAATAGAACGCCAATATCTGTCCCAAGGAAACTCCCACAACTGTCAGTGCGGTTGCTAAAATATTTAATTTCTTTGAAAAATATAGACTGGCAATGGCAATAGGATACACATAAATTACCACCACATGATACGTTAAGGTAATGGTTACCAATATCACAAACAGAATGGCACAAATTACGTTTACATATTTGATGTACCGCTTCTCTTGTTTCAAAACGTTCACCAGCAGTGTAGGTAACAAAAGCAATATACTTCCCACTATGTAAGCAAATGTCATAACGGAAATGTCTATTACAAATATGCCCACTACATTCAGCAGATAAATAAAGGTAAATACTGCAAAGGTAATACACATTACCTTCGCAACAATCCTGTTAGCCTGCTTTTCGTTATCCATCAAAATTCCTGTTGTGTCTTTCACCTTTTCGGCTCCTACTTATTATAGCATTCTTCGTCATGCCTGCCCCCCATTTTCTGTAGGCCCTTCTCACAACAAAGTTTCTACAAATATCCGTTTCAGAACTTCATATGGTATATCCTGTTTTAAATAGATTTGCAACATTCCCTTAGGTGTAATTTTATAACCGGTTAACTCTTCCTTGTGCAAAACTACGGCCTATGCTTCAACATTAATATGGTCTTTAAAAGGAATAAGCCTCACAAAAGCTTCCCCTACAGAATAGGTCGGTAATTTTGCCCACAATGTTTCCTCCGGTTCACAGGAAACACTATCCCAAATCATCTGTCGTAAATTATTGTACAATTCAATAATTTCACTGGGATACTTCTCTATATAATCTTTTACCTGCTCATTCATTCGAACAACCTCCACAAATTCATGACAATATATGCCACTTGTAATTTACCGTCCAAACGGTCTATTGAAAGAACCTATCTCTATCAGATTTCCCTCCGGGTCTGCAATATAGCAGGTTCTTTGTCCCCAAGGCTCTGTTTCCGGCTCCAAAACAGAGGTTGCACCTTTGCTGACAGCCTTGGCATATTCTTCATCCACCTCTTCAAATGTATCCACATACAACGCAATCTCTGTATGACCATTTAAGCCCTTTATATACTCATATTTCCGACTGGTCATCTTTTCAAAATCCTTTCTTCCATACAGAAGAAATAAGGTGCCATCCTTCACCAAATACACATTTGAGGTATCTTCTCCTTCCTTAATTTCAAAACCCAATACATCTCTGTAAAAACGTATCATTTTACCCATGTCTTCTACAAACAGTCCAAATCCGTCAAGTCTCATTTATTCACACCTCTAATCCATACAGCTTAAATGGATTGCTCTCCAGCTCCTTTTTATACAGGCTGACTACATCCCAAATATCGAAAAACATATATTTACTCTTGCCGATATATCCCTCCTGAATAATCCCCTTTTGATATGCCATGTCCTGTATGGTATACCAGGCTTTTACCGGGGGTTCCCCGCTCTCAATAAACCATTCATCGGAAGGATATTTCTTGCATACCTCTTCACTTGGTTTAAAGATATCACTAATTTCCTGAGGCATAACATCCTCTACATAATGCATAGCGGTCAGCTTATAAATATCAACTCCCAAAAGCAATGCCTTACCACCATGATGTATCACATAATCCAAGCCGCCCTTTGCAGCTTCCTTTGCATGTCGCCCCCAGCCGGAAGTCCTAATGATTCCTTCACCGGTAATCACATCTGAACGCTGTCGAAAAGTATCCGCAATTATCCCCATATCCGTTCTGGGTGCATCTACCGGGAGAACTTTGATTTTCACAGTAATCCCCATACTCTTATCCTCTTTAGAAAGCTCCATGGGCGAACTAAGTCGTAAAGCCGGCATGAAAATACTGCCTGTCTCCCCAACACATTCCAGTAATGCTTCTATCACAGTTTCTGCACCGCCTTCCACATATCCGAAACTGCTAAGGGAACTATGTACCTCAAGAGCCATGCCATTTTGAATACCTATGTTTTTAAATGCCTTTATGAAATCCGTTTTCTGCATGATACTTTCCTCTATCACTTTACTTCCTCACATACTTACAATACACTCTGGAGTCCTCTCCACCGATATCCTTCATCATCTGATAAAACTCATACCCATACTTCTCATACAGACCTTCATGATTGGTAGAAATATAAATATACTCCATACCCTCCTCTGCTGCCAGTTTCTCTGCATGTGCCAGTAACTGCCCTGCATACCTATGTCCACGATACTCCGGAAAAGTATACACAAAACCTACCCAAGGTGTCAGCTCCGTTGGCTGGATATCGTCCTTTTCTGCCAACGTACCAACGGAAATCAGCTTCTCTTCTTCCACCAGCATCAACACGCGGGGCTGCTCTCCACACATTTTCTTCAACTCATTTTCCTTAAGCAGCTTATACAAAAACTGTCCTGCACCCCAGTCACTTTTCCTTATCTGCTCTAGCCAGTATTCCTGATTTTCTGTACTAAAAAACTCTTTTACTTCTACCATGTTCTCATTCCCTCACTACAACCACCTTCTGCTGCCTCACGTCAATCACCGTTTCCCTCTTACATTTAGGGCAAAACAGCGGAAAGTGTTTTAACTCCGTCTCTTTCCTAATTTGTGTTCTGGATTTATTGTTACATATTGGACATAATATCCATTGCTTTTCATCCATTATTCATTCCCCATTCTATCCACTCTATCTCTCCATTATAGTAATAAAACCGCAGATTTTCAGTTGTTTTCATCATATAAAACTTGCCAAATTTGAGATTTCATGACATACTTATCTTCATATCATATTTTTAGAATAGCTATTCCGAAAACCATTCCCCAAAAGGAGATAACCTATGCCAACACCACTTCCACAAGGTCAGGAAATCGTTGTGACCCATATCCACTTTAAAGAACGCTTCCAGATGGATTCCATGCAGATGGCCACAGACCATTTTAATATCGGTATCACCCTGCAAGGGCATCGCAGAACCATTACTCCTACACATGCCTATTCTTATCAGGCAGGAGATGTGGCACTGCTGCCTCCTTATGTATTTCACCGTACCTTAACCGAATACGATGAACCCTACGAACGCATTATGATTAAATTTTCTCCGAAATTCGCAGAACCCTTTATTCAGGCAGTAGGAAAACATGTTTTTCTACGCCTCTATGAAGTTCCGGTATATCACTTTGCTCCTGAAATTCAGGAACGATTAAAACAACAGTTTTTTGACATACTGGCAGAATATCAGAAGAATACTCCTTATAAAGAGTTTATCCTACAGGGTATGCTCTTTCGCCTTTTTACTACCATATTGGAGGAGCACCTTCCTACTCGACCTGTCATTAATCCCATGCCACTTTCGCCTCAGATTATCAACGCCATCGTTTACATGGAGAACCATTACAAAGAACAACCCTCTATTGAGGAAGTGGCTCAGTATGCCGGCTTTTCTACCGGTTACTTTTCGCGTCTGTTTCACGCCCAGCTTGGTATGACCTACAGCAATTATTTAAACAATATTCAAATACGTCAGGTACAGATTTTGTTATCCACTACCAAACTGTCTATCATGGAAATTGCCCACGAAACCGGCTATTGCCATGGGGAATACATGTCTGCCCAATTTAAACGCCGAACCGGTATGACACCCAGTCAATACCGGAAGCAATGCCTTACCGAAAAAAATACCGTGTTTCTCCCGGATGCGAGTACATAACTACAGTTGCCTTGCCGCCAAATCGGTTGGCAGCTTCTAGAATACGCATTTCCCTGTATATAAACATTTGCCGATAATACCTCGCTTTTTATTTCCTTAATATCCCTTCATCTATCCTTCTCACTACGCTGCAAGTGTAGGGTTTAAACAACTTTGACCAGAAGTGATATGCTGTAGGATTAAAGCTTTCATAATCCACACCTAAATACTGATAGCCTTCCCTATATAACACATTATTTACATAAGCAATCAATCCCTGCATAATCTGTTGTCCCCTATACTGCGGCAGACAATATGCCCCACAGATATTTTTCATATCTGTTCTCTCTGTTAGAAAGGTTTCCCCTTCATCTGCCACCTCGAGAAAAGCAATGATATCCGCTCCTTTCCGGGCAACAAAGATTCGACTGCCATTCTTTTCACGCTCAAGTACCCAGCTTTCAAATTCCTCCTCCGAAGAATACATGAAGCAACAGCTTTCCCCCATGTGATTCTTCAGTTCCCTTCTAAGAGGGCGTATCAATATCGCCTCCTCTGCCGGTATTTCCTCGTAGACAATTCCCTCCGGCAGGATTTCCGGAACTTCCGCTATTCTTCGAATAGCGTCCACACAGCGATGCCCGAAACCGTTATGAAAATATGCTTTGATGGCTTCCGAATCATGCTCATACAGTGCAATTCCATGATACAGCACCTGCTTTACAACCAGCTTTTCTGCCAACTTCTGGTACATCATTTCATAAATCTTTGCACGATTTTCTTTGATACAACCATGAGCGTGAATAGGTGTAAAGGTTCCCTTTGCAGTAGAATCAAAAGCACCATCCCACGGATTGTAACAACAGATAAACCCTATCAGCTCTTTCCCCTCCAAGGCTGCTACACCCAGTTGATTTTCCAGAAACCACGACAAATCCGGCAACTCTGTTATCTCCGGCAATGCCTGAACCATTGCTCTTTCTTCCTGATAATTCATTAATGCCAGCTCTGCTGCCACCTTTAAATGATCCGCTTTCAATGTTGTTATATACATATATAATTGCTCCTATAAACCTCTTGCAAAACGTTCCAAAATCATAAATATCTTAAGTATTTTCTTTGATTTGTTTCAACATATATTCTGCAAAGCCTAATGCAACTGCATTATCGATTTCCATAGCCTCACCGGTTTTGTATTCCTCCAGTGCATCTGAAATCAGTTTTTGATATTTCGGAATAGGAATATAATTTAATCCCCACTCTCCACCTTCCTGTTTTGATGAAATCAGCTTCTCCTCTTTATAGGCCAACACTCTGCACAAATTCAGTGTTATATACATAGGATTAGCATAAATATCCTCTTTTGCCTCTTGAATATCAGACCATATACTATCCATATAAGCCTCGCTATTCACCTCTTCAAAAACTGACTTGATTTCTCTTCCATAAAGTACTTTCCCTCTGTGGAAAATAATCGTAAAATGAGCAGCCAAATCCTTATCCACTCCATTCATCCTTTCCACATAATCCTCTGGGTTTGTCAGATACCAATTTAAGTGCATGATAGAAAAATGCAGCTCAACGGGAGTAGGATATACAAAAGGCTTGCAAACCGCTTCTTTCACAATGCTTAGTTCCACTCCTTTTTCCGGTGCATGTCGGTTCATTTCAATGATCATATCCATGTACCGGAGCTTTATTTCCTTCGAAATAACATCCTTCACCACAACCAACAAATCAATATCACTTTTCTGTTCATTAAAGCATCCCATCACCGCTGAACCATGAAGATAGATGCCTGTGAGATTGTCACCCAAAATCTTTTTACTTTGTATTACAAAATCATTCAATAACTTTTTAAGATCCATTGCTCCAAACTCCCCGAGAATTCACCTATTGATAAATCCCTAAAAAGGATGTTATTTTTCCATAAGTATATTCTCCCTCTATCAATCCAAATTCAGGGTCAAAATATTTATTATCAAACAGTAATGTCCAATGGGTGTACCCCTCGTTTGTATGTACTGTTAGAATAGAATATTCATATGGAACAGGGTTCTTTTTAGAAATACGTGTATTCCTTTCAGCATGCTTTACTCCGTAGAAATCTAACATTTCTATCAATTGCCCTATGCTTGTAGGTCCACTTGTTTTCATATCTTTTATTACTTCCGCTATATCTTTACCTGTAATCATTGCAATACATGCTTGACCACAGGTTTCAGAAGTAGGTTATAGTACCAGCTCCATTTTCTTCTCCTCCAAATCCATATAAATTTACCTTTTCTTGTACATCACCAGTTCCGGATTTGTACCGTTCTCACCATAGGTACATACCAACAGAAAATCCATCCCCGCAACGATACCAAAGCATCTGTCACCACCCAATTCGCACTCCAACTGATTGCCGAGATATATGCTGCTGTCATCCAAAAACCTTACTTTTTCTCCGCCGGGCAGTGTATATTCCAGATTCACAAAACTTCCCACCAGGGCATACAATTCACGAACAATCGGCATTCCGGGGATATTTAATTGATTAAACTCAGTCATCAATTTCTGTTTAAATTCCTGAAATTGCTCTTCTCCACCCATATTTATGTACTTGTCTATAAAACACTCTTTTCCAAAGGGACAGCCTTTGGTTTCCATGCAGCCTTTACAGTTCTCCCTCATACCACAATTGTTACAATCCGCTCCACATATCGTCATCCTAATCACATCTCCTTACACATAATCATCACATTTCCTAAATACACTCTAACCAATTCCCCAACACCTTCGTTGCAAACCTCGCCTGCTGCAAATACTCTTCCTTACGAGATACCTCTGCCTCAAAATACTGAGCATAATAGTCACACACAGCCAATTGATAAAAATACAGTTTCAAAAGATTATCCTTATCATACTCCGTCAGTGATACTTCACTACGATATCTATCCACATAATCCTGAAACGCCCGCTCATCATATCCTCCTTCTGCACAACCTGATGATGCATAAAAGAAGGAGCGTGTTATCTCCCAAATAACAGGCTGTTTACATGCGCAGGTCCAATCAATCACGGCATTTACCTTATCCTGCCCTGCTATGATTTGGTTCACTGTATAATCTCCATGCGAATTACGATAGGTCAATTTACCTACATCGAACTGCCAATCGGACACCTTTTCCACTACACGAAGACGAATCTCCAAATCCTCCACGATACTCTCTTCCCCATTAAGCTTCGCCTTTTCGTAAGACTGCAAATAGGATACCCGTGCATGCTCCGGTGTCATATATCGAAAGAAATTTTCACCAATACCCACCGGCAGCTCTTTATAGCTTTGTAGTTCTCTATGTATCTTTCCCAGCAGTATCGGTGTTTGTTGCAAAAACCACTCCGGTGCCTTATGCATGCCAAATACCCTGCCCTCCACGAACCTTTGTACATGACAAACGTGTTTTTCATCAAAAGAGGTTACAAAGTCACCTCCCTGATTCTTTAAAAACTCTGATACTGCAATGCCTTTTCCGGCTAGAAATTCACAAATTGCCGGTTCCTCCCGGGGATGATTCATTTCATTGGAATCTGCTATCTTGCAGATATAACAACCGTCACTTGTAACTATTTTGTAGGTTTCACCACCCACTCCGGTAGTCATTTGCAGAATTTCCTGCACCTTTAGCCCGTATTTCTTGCTTAATATTTCTTTTACTTCAGTATGTTCCTTTGTCATAACCACCTCTTGCATTACTGTAATCCACTTTACACACCTTTCTCCTTATCTCCTACAAATCCCCTCAACAATAGCCTCCACCTGCAACTCCAGCATCTCTTCCACATGCTTTTTCCCCAGCCTTCTGAACCTCCAGCCAATTCTCCGTCACCATGGTTCCTTCTAAAATAGATGTGTACATCTTTCACTCCCCCTTTTCTACCCCCCCTGCACTCTAATATACAAAAACGCACAGCAATACATCCAAAGATTGTATGGCTCTGCGTCTGGCTCTGTCTTTATTCTTCTTCGTTCATTCCGTTGCTCCATAAACACAATCCTAATTGCTCTTCTGCAAACTCGAACCCTCTACAATATCCAGTGCAGTAACTTGTTTCTCATGCACCTTGTCCCTGTCACTTACCGGGATTACCTGAAATCTGCCGGACTTAATCAGCATTAATGCTCCCTGAAATTCCAAACTCAGCATCTCTGAAATCTCCTCCGGTGTAAAGTGGCATACCTTAGCTGCCACTAACACACAAATACCAAAGGTATGCAACCAAACCTGCTTGAAAATATGCTCTGCCTCCGGTCTGCTCAATGCATAGTCTGCCTCCATAAACTGAAGGCAGACTTCAACAGTATCTCCCAGCTCCTTTACCATATCTTCATAACATTGGCTTTCTTCATGCTCCTGCATATAGAGTATTTGGAACAGCTTCGGTTCCTTCACCGCGAACTCAATCATTTTCACCCCTACCCATTTGAAGGGCGGTGTAAACTGCAAGGCATCTCGCACATGACTTTCAAATTCCTTCATTGCCCTGCCGCGTATCTCCTGCTGAAGTTCCTCCATATTTTGGAAGGCTGTGAAGATTGGTGAAGAAGAAGTCCCCAGCTTCTTCGCCAATTCTCTGGCGACCACCGCTTCTATTCCCTGCTCCTTTGCCATCTGAAAGGCAGCTTCTATAATTTCTTCTCTGGTATACTTTACCCTTGGCGGCATCCTTCTACACCTCCACAGATATTTTTAACAAAACATTTGTTACGTAACATATGTTTTATTATAATCCCTTCTCTGCTCTTCGTCAATAGTTTCTTATCTGTTATCTTCCCTCACAGATCCACTACTCTGGTGGCTATCTTTTCCCGAAAACGTACATCATGGTCCACTATGAGCATCGTCGGCTGATATGTCAGCAACAGCTTCTCAATCTGCATTCTGGAAAACACATCGATATAATTCAACGGTTCATCCCAGATATACAAATGTGCCGGTACCAACAGACTGGCAGCTATCAGCACCTTCTTTTTCTGCCCCTCTGAAAAATCCTCTATATTCTTTTCAAACTGCACACGTTCCAAGTCCAACTGTCGCAGTATAGCAAAGAATAGTGCCTCATCCAAGCCTCTACTTCTGCAAAAAGTTTTTAAATCTCCCTTTAAAGAAGAAGTATCCTGATTAATATAAGAAACCACCAAACCTGCTGCCGTCTCTAAAATACCACTCTCCTCCATGTTTTCTGCAACAGCCCCTATATTTTCCTGTCCGTTCTTCTTTGCACAAGCTCTTAATATCGCCTTAATCAGACTGGACTTCCCACAACCATTGGCTCCATGCAGAAAAACCCGTTCTCCCTGACGTAGTTCCAAATTCAAGTTCCGGAAAACTTCTTTTGAGGCTTCCGAGGCATCTCCCCTGCCTTCCTCCACCACTCTATAGGCAATTCCATAGTTCCCCGTATGCACCAGCAATTCCTTATGATGCTTTAGGGGCATGATTTTCAAATCCACCGGGTTTTCAATATCCTGCAGCAAACCTTCTTTTTCCTCGATTTCCCGATCAATACGCTGTTCCAGCTGCTTCACCCGACTTTGCATCTTCTTGGTTTTGGCACCGATATAAGAGCGGGCATTCTTACTTCGATCATGCTCCTTCACCGGGTCAAAGCCTATCTTGGTGCTCTCGTTCTGATCCGCCCAGCTTTTTGCCCTGTCAGCTGCCACATGCAACTTGCGGATTTCTTTTTTATGCTTTTCATTCTCTGCTTGTGAAAAAGCGTCCTTCCTCGCCTTATTCTCCCACCAGCTGGAAAAGGTACCACTCTGCACCTCGATGGTACTGCGATTAAGCACCAACACATGATCAATACAGGCATCCAACAGGTCTCTGTCGTGAGATACCAATATAAAACCCTTCTTGGTATTCAAATACTCTTTCACCTGTTCTCTGGACTCTCTGTCCAAATGATTGGTGGGTTCGTCAATGAGCAAAAAATCATTTTCACCGGAAAAAAGCACTGCCAGCATGACCTTCGTACGTTCTCCATGACTTAAAGTTTGGAATGGACGGTACAATATTTCTGCATCCAATCCCAACTCTGACAGTTCACAAATTACCCGCCACAGCTCACATCTGTGCTTCCAGTCTTCCATCAAAACTGCCGCACATTCCCCCAATTGCTCCTTCTTCACCGGATAAGGGAAATAGTCAAACACCACCGAAGTGCTGATACTTCCTAAATACTCATACTTTCCAAGCAGCAGGTTCAAAAAAGTGGTTTTTCCTTTTCCGTTTCTTCCGATAAATCCCAGCTTCCAATTGGAATCTATAGAAAAAGAAACATTTTCAAAAATATTATCAAAGCTACCTTCATAACAGAAGGTCAAATTCGTTACATTTATTTGTGCCATACTTACCTCCGTTCTTTACGCCAAGGCGTAAAAAAAGAATCATCTGTCACCAAATGATTCTGTACCCATCCTCTATCTTTGTACTATTCATAGACCACTTTCCCAAGTCGTCTATAAACACCTTGTGAATTTACACATCAAAAAAGAGAGGTTATGAGAACATAATCCACTTTTGGCAACAGGACAATACAGTACCCTTCCCAATGGAAGCATACCAATTACAACGCTCCATGTTATCAAAAGTCGATTATCTTCTCATCCTTTCACCTCTCTCCTTCAAAATTAAATTCATTATAGTCGTTTTTTCCGAATTTGTCAAATGCTACCAATTTTGTCATATTCCCCTCAAATAAGAAAGGACATTCAGCCGCTAGTTCAGCAGCCAAATGCCCAGATTCAAATATCCTGCAAAGGTTAACCACACTAAATAAGGTATCATCAGGTAGCCCGCCGGCTTGGATATTCTATAAAAGCGCACGGTCGTAAGTAATACTAATACCCACAAAAGTATTAACCATAAAAAAGAAAAGAAAAACCACTGAAAACTAAAGAAAAAAGTAGGCCACAAAAAATTTACAATCAGCTGATAAATATACAGACTGATGGCTTTACTGATTTCCTGTCTTTCAGCATCTGCCGTGAGCACCAGATAGGAAGCCACTCCCATCAGGGTATAAAGTATGGTCCATGCTACCGGGAACAACCACCCCGGAGGGGATAATGGCGGTTTCTCTACCATGTCGAAAAGCTTCATGCTCCCTGAAGTCAATAATGCAGATACTGCTCCTACGATTAAGGGTAATGCGATGCATTTCGCCAACAGCTTTTTATCGATTTCTTTTTTCATAAAAAAGCACCTCCGTTAATAAATTTATGAACTCTCTCACAAATTTATGCACGGAGGTTTTCTTCTAATGAAAATCAGCAAAGGCTTTCTTTTTCCATTTCCCTGACAAATAAAATAGTGTAGTAACCAATGCACCCATGAGCCATGAACACAGGAGAGAAATGAAAATACATTCCTGGCGACCGTTTGGATATGCTGCACTCGTAGTCAGATATGCAATACCATATGCTACCGGTATACGTACCACTACAGTTGTAAAAATAGAAATCCACATAGGGGTCATGGTATCTCCTGCACCACGCATTACACCGGACAAGCTCTGTGTCACTGCCATAGCCACGTAGCCGATAGCAATGATCCCCATCATGTTTCGACTCAGCTCTACCAGCTCTGTGGTATCTGTAAAGATACCCATCAAAGCTTTTCCAAATATTAATATCAACCCCGTCAGGGTAGCTGATGTGGCTACTGCCAATATAGTTCCCTGCTTAGCACCCTGTACCACACGGTCCATTTTTCGGGCACCTACATTCTGTCCGGTATAAGTAGTCATCGCCGTACCGAAGGAGAAGTTCGGCAACATGGCAAAACCATCTACACGCATAATGATTACATTGGCTGCGATAAACATTTCGCCGAAGCTGTTGGTCAGTGACTGTACCACAATCATGGCCATAGAGAAAATTGCCTGGGTTAAGCCGGAGGGCAATCCCAGCTGAACTACCCTCATGGCATACATACGCTTCAGCTTCAGGAAACAGGGCTTCAAATCAAAAATATCCGTCAGCTTCGCCAGTCTGCGGAAACAAAGCACTGCCGAAACTGCCTGCGCGATAATGGTTGCCCATGCTACACCACTGACACCCATTCCTAAGTTTGCCACAAAAACAATATCCAATATAATATTTAAAGCAGTTGCTACCAGCAAATAAAGCAAGGCAGAAAAGGCATCGCCTAAACCTCTTAAAATACCGCTTAAGATATTATAATATGCACTACCTACTGACCCCAAAAAGGAAATCAATAAGTACGACTCACACCAATCAATAATGGTATCCGGCGTATCCAAAAGCTCTAACAGTGGTCTCGTTACGAACAGCGACGCAGCCATAACAATACCTACCGCTATCGCCGTCAACACAATACAGTTTCCTATGGTATAGGAAAGCTCTTCTCTCTGCTTGGCTCCAAAGTATTGGGCTACCATGATACTGGCACCCATACTGATACCGATAAACAAAACCAACAGCAGATTCAAAATCGGGCCCGCACTTCCTACTGCTGCCAGTGCATTGTCCCCTACATACTTACCTACCACGATACTATCCACCGTACTGTAGAGCTGCTGAGCAATATTACCAATCAACATGGGAACCGTAAAGATAACAATCTTTCTCCACGGGGTTCCTTCTGTCATATCCGTTGCCTGAAATAATTTCTTAATCCAGTCCAATATAATCATGAGCCTGTTCCTTACTCGAAAGAACACTGCCTGAAATCGTTTCCTAATCTGTTCCATACCAATCAACCACCTTATAATTCTTTTGTCCTTTTAATCATACTGTACTATTCTATTCCAATATAAAATAAAAGGCAAGGGGAAAGCTTGCCTTTTTCTGTAAATTATTCTTCTTTCTTTTTCTTCTTTTTCTTCTTCTTTTTCTTTTCTATATACATCTTCTCATCTGTAACATGAACGCAATCTTCCAGATAAGTCTTCGCATCCACCTTGAAAATGTCATAACCATAACTCATAGACAGCTCAGCCTGCCGCTTGCACTTCTGGTTGTAATAATCTACTTCCTTCTCTACCTTCTGCCAATACTCTGCAATATCCTTTTCATTATGTACGGTACCCATGACAATAAACTCATCACCACCATATCGAACCACATAGTATTTCCTGCCTATATTCTGCAAGATTTCAGCTGCTGCATTGATGATATGATCCCCTTCTTCATGACCATACTTGTCATTAATGGCTTTCAGACTATCAATATCCACAAAAGATACTTGCAAGTAAGTATGAGATGACATCAGACATTTTCGCTTTAGTTCCGTAAAATATCGCTCCATACCAAAACGATTGTATACACCTGTCAAAGAATCTCTGATATACATATCATCCAAGCGCTTCATGGCATTTTGCAACAAGCTTTGCTTACGAATATTCTCAATGAAGTCTCCCATATTAATCAGCCAGCTTACATACAACTGATTCGCCACCGGGAAACTACTGTCTACAAATACAAAATACCCAAAGGTTCTATCCAGATAATGCACTGGCGAGAAAATATAAAGCTTTCCTTTTTCGGTATCCCGGAACAAATCTTCAAAAGCATACTTCGCGTCAAAGTTAGTCCTGTTTTTAAAGATACCATTCCGATAAGCCAAAAGCACCTTTATTATAGGGGTATACGCAAGACGTTCCTCTTCACTCATATCCTCCTGCTCCATCATTCCCTTTTCAAATACATTTTCCAGAAAGTCTTCATTTACACAATAATAAAATTCCGGCGGATTAATTTGAGTAATAAACTCCTTCACGGCCTCCAGCCACTCACTATATTTCGTTGCTGCAATAATATTCTTTTCTAATTGAATCATCTGATGTATCAGCTTGCGTTGCACTATGTCCACACCACCAAAGTACAACTGACTATCTTCCTTTAACTCATTTGAATAACAACCGCAGCTCTCTCCATATACCACCTCATCCGGCATTAAAATCTCCTGCTCCACTGCTTTTCCATCTATCATGTCCAATAAAGTCTCACAGGTCACTCTGCCAATCTCCTTACTACGCATGCGTACCGTTGTAAGTTTTGGATGCTGTATCTGTCCCTCCAAAGTATAATCATAACCGGATATCGCCACATCCTCCGGTATTCGATATCCATTTTCCTGCAAAATAGTACAAATGGTACTAGCCATAACATCATTTGCACAAACAATTGCTTCCGGAAAGGGCAGGTTAGATTTCAAAATCTCCTGTGCCGCCCGTGCTGCACCTGTCACATAAAAATCCCCCTGGCTAATACGCTCAGGAACAATTGGGATGCCGTTCTCTGACAATACATCCTTATACGCCTGATATCTGGACTCTGCATCCTCGTTTCCTTCCACACCCTTCACGAAATGAATCCTACGCATTCCATGCTTTACTACAAAATGCTCTACTAACTCATGCATAGCACTATAGGAATCTGTTCTGACCTGTGGACTGTTCTTCATCTGACAGCCGATACAAACAATCGGACAATCCACGCCCTCCAAAAGCTCTTCAATCCTTCTGCGATTATTTTCCATATGAAGGGCACTACTAACTAAGATAATTCCATCAAACAACTTCAAATCCGGCAAATTAATAATATTAATTTCTCCCAAATTGTGCTTATCCTTCTCAAAAGGTCCTGTGAACCACAAAAATACTGCCACATTGTAGCCCTGTGCTTTTGCACACTCCTCTACTCCCTTTAATATATTTGCCTGCCCGTCTGAATCAAGGGCAGTCATTATAATCGCTATGTTCTTATGCTGCATGCTATACCTTCTCTTCTTATCAAACTATGAAACTCTCTATTTTACTTCCTACTACTGCTATTGAATATTCTCTCCATCCTCCGGACGATATGCGGATGTATATCCCGGGTTGATATCCGGACGCAAAGCATTTGGATATTGTATATCGGTTTGTATATCCAGAACGGTTCTCTGCACGATAGAAAAAACTCTCTGTACATCTTCAATATCCAATATCATCGCTTCGGGCTTGGTAGAACTATTCTGAACAAGAACACCGATTTTGATATCTCCTACCCCCAACATCTGATCAAAAAAGCCAACATGCAATGAAACATTACATATTTCCGTATAATATATACTCTGATACTCATAACCTATCAGTCCGTTACGAAGAATAATACGCTTATCTGTTACTGCATATTCCGTGTTTTTCCAACGCCCTGCTGCCGTCAATAAATTGTACAGCCAAATCCAGACCGGCATCAGATGCAGAGCAAAAAAGAAAATCAAAAAGAGCACCATCCCCGGCATAAGCCCCATACCACCAAAGCTCAAAAAAGTTGCAATGAAAAATCCGTCAAAAAGCAACCACATTAAAGCAAACGGCATCATCTTCGTACCCGAATTAATAATAAAAGCACTCTTTTTCGGTGTTCCCCTCCAAATAATGGACTCATCCGGCATCAGCATGGCATCAATGTTATTGCCACCACTATAATATCCATATGTATCTGCATAATATTTGTTCATATCTACAACCTCCATATGGTTTTATTATAACGCAAACAACTTTTTTTTACAATCTTCCCACGAGCAATATTATTTTATTTCCGGGACTTCATATTCCATGCATTTTTCTTCCTGCCCATCATAATAAGTTATGATAGCCTTTGTCTTGTCTGCATTTAATTCAATCCCCCCATATTCATACCCTTGCAGCTCCGGATACTCGATACTCTCCGGCAAGCCATACATGGCATCATGCCGGTCCTTGTAATAAGTATAATAGCAGACCTGAATGATTTCCCTGTCCCACTCGTCCAATCGGGTACGCACGCCGAAATGATTATACTCTATGGATACCGGATGATGCTGCAATACTTCTGCCACAGTATCTCTGGTATAATCATACTCTCTGGCCATCACATCTCCGCTACTGTTTATGGTGGTTCGCATCAAATAAATATTATAACCATCATAGCCTCCCATGTAATTCATTCGGTAATCATACTCCTTGGGCAGATATTTTGCATCCACCTTGTCCAAAGCAGCTGTATCCTTATAAATAACACTGATATAAGTAATCTGTCGCTCTCCGCTTAACAATGCGTACTCAAAGGTATGATTGTCACCATCCACAGCCACATAAGCCGGATAAGGGTAGGTTTCCTCATCCTTAATTAAGCTTCGCACCGTAGAACCATAGTTCTTTTGTGTATTCTCCAGACGCAGTACCTCTTCCCCATACGCCTGCTCATCATAAGTACACTGCAAATAAACTTCTATCGTCGGTGTATTCCAAGTATCCTGAAAATAGAAATATAAATCCACATCCTGTGCGGAAGCAGGTATCTGCTCCGGAAAAACGATTAATCCGGTATGCAGATTCTCTGCAGTTATGATCTCGTTATATTGGGCAACATCCTTCACTACCTTTGGCGGTCCTCCGAGAAAAAAGAAAATCATTAACACTACAAACAAAGTCCCCAGAGTGAGTACACCGATTACCGCACCAATGGCTATTCCTATCCATATTTTTTTCTTATTCTTCTGTTGCATTCCTCTTCCCCCTAAAACAATTGATAGCTATATACCATGCTTTCCACATAACTCATGATAGCACCTACTGCAAAAAACAGCACAATAATTGCTATAGGTATCATCAAACCGATAAAGATACCTATCATATAATATCGCAGCTCCTTCAGCTTTTCCCCAAAGGCCTTTCCCTTGGTCAACGCTGCCTCCTGCTCCGCTTCCTGTTGCTTCGTAATTTCCTCATAATATTGCCGACACCCGGGGCATTCCTCCAAATGCTCCTGCAGCAAACAGGTAACCTCCTCTCCGGTCAACCCGTCTGCATAGGATACCAGCAAATCCTGCATAATCCCACACGATATCCTTTCCATCGCCTTCCTCCGTTACATTCCTGTTAAATACCAAACTGTTCCTATGACTATCAATACCATCAGGCCTATATAGCCCACCAAAGCCAGTAACATAATCAAAATCCTTTTATCTGCCGGAGTAAGGTGCTTCCGCTTCTTTCCACTTTGACTGCTTGGACCATTTTCCTGCCCGGCTTCTCCTTGTAGCTGCTTGGAATAATCCATATTCATCCACTGATAAGCCTCCCTGCAAGCCTCACATTCCGCCAGATGCCCCTCCAAGTACTGATTGCTTTCCTCACCGGTTCGTTTCTCAATATACAAGGGCAGCAGCTCCTGAACAATATCACAACGCTTTATCTCTTTATTCATTTCCGCTCAGCTCCTTTCCTAATATCTGCTTTCCCCGGTAAAAAGTAACTCTTGCCCAGTTTTCCGTCTTACCCAGTATCTCTCCAATCTCACGAAAGCTCAACTCTCCGGATAGACGTAACATAAGCACATCCTTCATGGGGCTTTCCAACTGCTGTATCTTTTTATAGATTTCCACCTTTTGTTCATTGGAAATGTATTCCTTTTCCAGCTGCTGTACTGCGGCGACCTCTATTGCCTCCTCCATGGATACTTCTTTTCTGCGGTTCTTCTTATCCAGATACTGATAAAAGGTATATTTGGCTATCTGACACAGCCAGGTAGTCATCTTGCAATCTCCCCGAAACTGCCCGGCATTCTTGATGGCACGATAAAAGGTCTCCTGAGTGAGTTCTTCCGCCAAATCATAATTACCGCCGGTAATGGTCAGCAGATACCCATAAACTGTCGGATAATATTCCTCGCAGACTCGTTTCATATCCATGGTTTCACCTCCTTCTTTCGTAGTTTTATAAGTACTTACAATAGATACGTCCTGTGAAAAGGACCTTCGTTACAAAAAATCAAAAAATTTTAAAAGGAACTGCTTACCCTAAAATAAGCAGTTCCTATACTTCTAAGAAATAAATTCATCCTTGTATAAATTCTTCTCCAATGCCTCGTAAATAACTTTCTTGCTGGCGGGCTTTATTAAGTACCCTGCCGGGTGTAGGTCCAGTACGGAACGAATATGCTCCGTATCGTTCAATCCGGTGAGGAAAATGACCGGGATTTCCTGTGCCTCTTCGATTTCCCGTATCATCTGCAATGTCATCTTGCCATCGCAGACCGGCATATCATAATCCAAAAAGATAATATCCGGCAGTCTCTGACCGATAAGGGTCAATGCCTTGCTACCGGAAGTAGCCATCATCACATCATACTTATCCTTCAGCATCTCATTCAAAGCACGTAACTGAATAGCACTGTCATCAATCAACAGGATACACTTTCTCTGTCCTGCTATTTTCTTGATTACTGCACTTTCTACATCACAGCTAATCTGAAGTATCTCATAAATTTTCTCCAGAAGTGCTTCCTTTTCAACAGGCTGCTTCAATACCTGAAAGTCTGTTGTTGCCAGGAAATCCTTGAAACACTCCGGTTCCATTTCTGAATCCAAACGGAGTACCGGAATATCTGTGCAAATATTCTTTAACTCTACCAGCAATAGCAAATTCTCTGCTTCCAATCCGTTCATATTCAATACAACGATGTCCGGATGATTCAGCCTTAACATGCCCTTTACCAAGTCTACACTATCTACACAAACCTGTACATTCAAATAGGCTGATAAATAATCATTGAGTTCTTCCAAGCTTTCATTCAGTTTACCGATGAGAAATACTCGTTCCATAAATTGCTCCTAATAATCTACCATTTTATCCAAAATCTGTAATGCTTCCTCTGCCTCCAGAGCAAACACCTTATCTATTAATTCCTCTACCAATCCCTGCGTCTCAGCCTGGAACTGGTACTTTTGCAATTCTGCACACACAAAATCTGCGGTATTAAAGTCCTGATTTTTCAAACTTAATTTTAACATATCCAAATAAGATTTCTCAACCTTTTCTGCATGCTTTTTTTCATCTTTTGGCTGTACTATAGTTGCAAGCCGTTTCTCATGCTTTTCCAGCTCCTCTAACAACACCGGATGCAGCACATGAATTCGGTCTACATTGCCCTCGATAGCTGCCAGCTCCAGCAGTCTGGCAGTCTTCGACAACAACATCGCTCCTACCGTAGCTGCAGTACTCTTTAAGGAATGTACCTGGGTACGATAAGCAGCCACCATTCCTTCTACAGATATATTCTGATACAATGCAGAAAGCTTTTCCTTGGTAGGGATAAGGGATGCATAGAAATCCATCAACAGCTTATGCAAAATCTCTTCACTCTGAAGTATGCCCAATGCATACTCGAAGTCAAACTCATCCAACTGCGGCAATGTATATTCAGACTCTTCTGCTACTGTTTCCTCTACGTTTTCGTCTGCAATCTCCTCCACAGCTCCGCCGATTAGCTCCTGTGGCAGATGTTTGAGGATTATATCCTCCAGCTTATTCACCAGAATAGGCTTAGACAGGAAGTCGTCAAAGCCTTCCTTCATGTACATCTCCCGATCTGACAGTATGGCATTGGCTGTCAGCATGATGATAGGCACACCTTCACAAAGGTTCTGCTCGCAAATCTTGTGCTTTGTTTCTATACCATCCATCTCCGGCATCATATGGTCCAAAAATACCATGTGGAAGCTTTCCTTGGACAACATATCCAAACATTCCTGTCCACCGGATGCCTCAAATATCTGTATCTGTGTCTGTTTTAACAAAGCCTTAAATACCACACGATTCATTTCCACATCATCCACTACCAATATCTTTGCATTCGGTGCGGTGAAGGCAGACTTGTAATCAGTCTCTTTCTCCTGTTGCAAATTGGTATTGTGGAACTCACCCAGTCTCTCTTTATTTATGACCTTTTGCTCTATGCTAAAAGAAAATTCACTTCCCTTTTCGTATTCACTTTCAATGTGCAACTCACTTCCCATCAGCTTCAATAACTGCTGTACAATGCTCATTCCCAAACCGGAGCCTTCTATATGCCTGTTTCTGCGCAAATCCATTCGTTGGAATTCATCCTGTAGCTTACCAATATCCTCCTGTTTGATGCCGATGCCTGTATCTTTCACAAGGAAGTGTAATGTGGCAATATCCTCTACTACCCGGCAACGTACCTTCAAGGTCACCGTTCCCTTAACGGTATATTTCACGGCATTATTCAACAGGTTCATCAATATCTGATGAATTCTCTTGTCGTCACCAAAAAATTCATTGGGCATATCCGGGTCAATGTCAAATACCAGCTTCAGATTCTTTTCCTTCGCACGCACATTATTCATATTGTACAAATCGTTCAGCATGCTGCCGATTTTGTACCGAACAGGCACCAGCTCCATCTTGCCCGATTCTATCTTAGAGGAATCCAGTAGTTCATTGATAATATTTAACAAAATCACGGAAGAATCCTTTACATCCGATGCGTACTTGCGGATTTCATTCTCCTTACTTTCCCGCAGAATCATCTCATTCATACCCAATATAGCATTGATGGGGGTTCTGATTTCATGAGACACTCTCGCTAAGAATCTGGACTTGGCTCTGTTGGCATTTTCTGCATCTATCTTCGCCTTCTCCAGTTCGTCAGTCAGCTTCGCCTTTTCGATACTGCCACTTACAATACGCAGGATGTTGTTACATACAAACATAAATGCAAAGTAAATGAGACATCTGGGCAAGACAAAGAACAAAGACAGTGTGAACATGGGGTTCGGGTTTACTGTCGTCAGCATAAACTGACCATTCGACACATAATCCGACAGTCGTCCTGTGGTCAACAGTGTCATATTGGCATCACACAAGCCCCAATAATAGCCACCATAGACGATTACGATGGTACTCAAAACCGTCATGACATATACATAGTGCATCACTCTTCTATTGGAATACAGTGTCGCATATAATAATGGCAACAAAGACGTCAATACCACATGATAGGTGATGGTAACACCCATAATGGTATACACTACCATCACACCAAACAAAATAAAGTACTTCACCCTTTCATCGGAAAGGGATACCTTCTTCGTCGCAAAATATATGATAAAGTATATAATCAGCGACGGATAAAAGCCACTCGCCATAACATGCTGGTTCACAACAAATATATTCAAAATATTCAGCACAAACGACACAATGAAAAACAGCATGGTTATAAAGAAGCATTTCATGACATATTTATTTGCTATGTATTCACGGTCTTCAATATATACGGAAATATCATCCATATTCTCTTTTATATTAGCCATTCGCAGCTCCTCCGCTCACAATTTTGGGAAAATACACTTATATAAATTATATCATTTCAACATCGTTTTACAATAGTTATTTCTTCTTCTCCTTGAGCTTTTTCAAATACTGTGCCTTCAGGTCATTCTCTGATTCCAGACGCTGTATCTCTTCCTTGAGGTGCTGTATGTACTCTCTGGTAAGCTTCACGCCACCACGAACGGCAATATCCTCATGCGCCTCCATCTCCTCTAACCACTGGTAGAGCGATTTCTCGCGGATTTCGTTAAAGGTATTGTCTACGGTACCGAATATGTTTCTCATGTGGGGGCCTCCTTTGGGGAATGTTGTATAAAATAAAAGTAAAAAGGAACCCCCTACCGAGTTCCTCTCCTTCTAAATAAATGTATTATCCTTAACACATCGGGAAAGGATTTCTTTGCACTAATATGTTAGCAATTCAGTGGCTTACTGTCAATATCTTTCTTCGTTCTATCCTTATTCTTCAAATACGGGATGTGATACCGATTTAAGTATAAGTACACATGACAGTAGATTGTGTGCACATTCACTCCAATAGACTATTCTTCCTTGCAAATACTAGTTGCACATAACATGCATGTAAGTGAGCCTATTTTTATTTTTTTCGATAGCGTCTATCTCGATTGCTACCAACAATTTCAATATAATCAGAAAGCCCCTTCAAAATATCTTTAGTACGACTTTCTTTTAATCCTAATAATTCGCAGAAATCCCAAATTCCATACTCTTTTCCTTCTTCCATAAATTCAAGAATTTTATCATACTGCATTTGCGTTTTCTTAGTCACTTTTTTATCGCCGCCTTTTATCGCCGCTTTTTTATCGCCGCTTTTTTTGAATGAAAGTGATAGTACCGTTCTATCCGGATCAAATCTCTCCTCAATCACCGGTTCTTCCCAGCCTACATCTGCCCAAACATTAAAGATATTCGGAACACCACTTCCGGCGCGTTCACCGATATTGATAAGATTAAACATTTTCATAAGAGCCTTGTTTCGGGGATCGGATTCGCCACCAAGACGCATCTGCTTTTTACCCGTTCTGACATAACCCGGATTTGCTAAAACCAGCTTGTCTGGTTCCTTACGGATAACAACACCACGCAATCCGTGATAATCGGCATTAATCAAGCAATTTGCCAAAGCCTCGCGAAGTGCTTTGTGAACGGGAGTATCATCAACACGTTCGCCACCGACCATTTTGAAAGGCACCTTAATATCCTTGATAATCTTGTTATAAACTCTAAAATAAAAGTCGCACACATTTCCGGATCATTCACCGGAGCTTGACTGCAATCTATCGCTCCAACGAGTGGTAGGGTCCAACTCTTCTCTGTAATCCAAGAAGTACTTCGGAAAGTGACGCACAATGTTGTACTCATCACCAAACATCAGCATACCTGCTGCCGTAGGATGCAACTTTCCATCCTCTTCAGAAATAGCCGCCGCGCCAATACTTCTCAGATACTCATGGTCGCTCAGGCGTTCAAAAGGATGTCCCTCTCTTAAAGAACGGTGACTGTTACGGTATCCGTGAATGGTATCATAATTCAAATCTTCCATCGGAACCTTATCAAGCACTTCCATATCCATAGTGCGCTCGGTCTGGTCGCGAAGCATGGTCTTTACTTGCAATCTGGTACAATGATAATCGCCCTCGTAATTGCGCCGGAAAGTACCATTGAAAATATCATTGTTGATGTACACCGGTTTCTGCTCACGCTTTGCCATAGGCACATAAATAACCATGATAACATCCTTATTGTCACCAACCTCGTAGGTCTGCACATCATCTTCTGACAGAAGATTAATATTTACCTTCTTGGGATTATTCATATTATCCCAAAATTCCTTACGAAGCTTAGATGCATTCTGGAGACCGGTAGTTCTCCAACTACCATCTTTATTTTCTTTGACACCAAGAATAATGACTCCACCATAGCAATTTGCAAAGGAAGAATAGGTGTCCCACAAAGAAACCGGCAATCCACCTTCTGCTTTTTTCACTTCTCTTCTGTTGTCTTCTCTGTATTCATCAAATTGTGAAAGGTCAAAAGTTTTTTCCAAAATGCTCATCTCACTTTCTACCATAGCCAAATTTATCATATTTTCTTGCTTGCCTTGTAATAATAATACATAACATTTTTTTGAATTTCGCTTTTTTTCTCTTTTATCTCTTTATTGGATTGATTTAACAAATCTGCAGTTTTTAAAAATGCAGTTACAGTTGCTCCTGTTAATCCTATTTTAGAGCCCATGTGAATCAAGTTCTCCAATATTCCTAATGCACTTTCTATATTAGCTCCTGTCGTTATAGTTGTAATAAGCCCTGCTCCAACGTATCCTAATTTCCTTCGTTCCTCTTCATCTGTCAAAACCCGACTACCAAAATTCTTCAACACACTTGTTTCGCTTGATAGCTCATTTATTTCATTTACTTTTGGCACAACTTCCGTATCATATAACTTAAGACATTCATATTGAAAATCATCATCCCAAGGCATTGAGGTTATCTTTTGTGAAAAATCATATATCGCAATTCTAAAATTATCCAAAGGAACCTTCATTTCTTTTTTAAAATCCAATATTTCGTCTATACTTGCTTTTTCTAATGTTGGTAATGTTGATAATATATTATTTGCTATACCTGCATGTCGGATAATTTCTTTATCTGTTTCTCCAAAATCTATTATCTTATTATTTATTACCGCCCTGACAATATCAGTACTTATATTATCAAACAAAGGAAATGATGTTCCGTATTTTATAGTTCCTAGTAAATTGGCAAAATATCCCCCTGTCAACTCTTCAATACCAAAATTGTTATAGGAATAATCATAAACAGAAATAATCTTTCTATCCACAAGCTTTTGAATATCCTTTGCACCACTTTGTTCAATCAAAGAATTTATCATTACATCAAATGATTCTTTGCATTGTTTTTCTACTTGTCCCATTTTAATTTGTGCAAGAATTTCCTGTTTATTTCTTTTTTTCTGTTTTTTGAGATATGGCATATACGGAGAAATTTGTTGTTTCAATTTTCTTAATTGCTCAACCATTTCATTTGCCTCTTTATTATCAAATGCACCAAGAAATGGTATAAACGCACTCAATATTCCATCTATATCGTTTGCCTTTGCTATACATTTGGGTAAGTAATTATATATAGCATACTCTGCCATTCCTATTAATTCAATTTCATCTGCATAAAGCAAAGAACTTTTTATCAACTTCATATCTTCTGCAAATTCCATACTACTAGAAGCAGTCCCTATTGTAAATTTCATAAACCCTCATCCCGTAATTCTACAATATATACTAAGATTTTATGTAACAACGCACCTGAAATACTTCAAGCAAATTTTACTCAATTTTTTCGCGAATCGCAAACTTACCGTTTCCCTTAAAACCAAACTTATTCCAAAATATTTTGCCATCCTCTACCGGTTCCAACATATACGTTTTATTATTTTGCAATATTCTATCAACAACCTTTGTACCTATCCCCTTATACCTATGAGACTCCGACATTCTCATATCATTAATAAAAATTCCATTATATTTTTTCGGCACACCAAACAAGCTTACAATGTTCTTTTCATTATTGTTAAGTCGCTTACAATCTATCATAGAAATGAAACCAATATTGTTACTTATTATTCTTAAAAACCTCTTATTTATAAGAATCACATTTATCCCCGGATTCCATATTCTTTTTATTGCAAAATAGTTAGCTTCTTGAGATTGTTCACATACTTGGGTAAATGCTTCAATATCCTCATATCGAAACACTTGCAGAAATATCTTTTTGTCAATTTTAATATACTCCATTTTTCACCTTCATAAAATTTTATTCTCTGATGTAACTAACCTCTGTTATTGTTTCTTTAATTGTTGGAAATACAACCTCAGTTTCTTGACCTCGAACTACACCCAAAGCCTCTAAATCACTTCATCAATAAAAACGCAAGAACAATTCCGAACCTTTTCTTTGCCATTGTTACTATCACCTTTCTATTATTTCCCTATAATCATCCTCTCAAAACTGTAGTTCGAATCAGGACTATATAGGCTTTCTAGATTAATTCTCTTTTGCGTTTTCATTCTATTATTTTATTACATTTCTATTATACCATTTATTTAACTCATTTACAATCTTCTACATAATTTTCATTATTATCTTCTTTTGCTAGAACGATTTCCTATTCAACCTCAGCCGAGCACGCACTCGCAGCATAGCTGTTCGTTCGCGGGCTTGCGCCCAATAAATAAGTAAAAAAATACCCGGAAGAGTGCAAACACTCTCCGGGATATACCTAGAAGATCACCTCGAAAACACTCCGTGTTTCCTCGGTCGCGGCAGCGCCGCTTAACGATAAGCACAACAAAGCTACGCGCACCTCGAAAATGCTTCGCATTTCCTCGGTCACGGCATTCGCTGAATGCCTATAAATACAAAATAAAAACAGCCCTTTCGTGCGAGCACGAAGGGCTGTTATATTTTGCATTTATGCGCTTAGCTCAAAGCTAACGTGTAGATTACTCAATGATAGTAGCAACACGGCCTGAACCTACAGTACGTCCACCTTCACGCTTCGTTGGATGTATGATTGTGGTTTTTTCATATGTATTTTCTGTGGTTTATTATTTGTATTATTCGATATTTCTTTTCATAATTTAGAGTTTTCTATTTTTCAGAGCCAATATAGAACCATAGGTACTTCACTTGAAAAAACTGGGAATTTCAAGTTTATTACAAAGTCATGATACAATTAATTCCAACGTTTAAGAACTACAATCTCTGCGTCCGTGCCGCCGTCTCCATATTCGCATACCAACAAATATTTTTCATCAGCAGTTAATCCATAACATCTTGTACTATCTCTCTTTTCAAGTTGATTTATATAGTACGTCTTATCATCATCCCATAATTTCACAAACTGTCCACAAGGTAAAGAAAACTCTAAATTCACGAAACATCCTTTACCCTCATAAAGGTCTTTCACTTCTTCCATATCTGCGATACCCAAATTGTTAAATTCATTGATAAGTTGTTTTTTCATAATACTATACCTCCATATACAAATTGGCTATTACTTTCAATCGTTATCTATTATCTCTTTAACTGGTCTAATATATTTCCAAAAACGCTTGCTGTCATGATAAAAATAGAATACTCTACCTTGCGTGATATCAAGTTCATATCCTGATGAAAGATAATCAAAGTTTTTCATAGCAGCTTCAATTTTTTGTTCCACGCTCTGATTTTGACTTTCAAAATCAAATGGTCCATGTTCAAACACGATATATGTTCCTTCTTCAACGTCCATAAGTTGCATCTGCTGTGGAATTTTTCCAGCATAATCATAAGGTAATCTAACACCATAACTTTCAGCTAAAGGAATCCCCCAACTACAAATTCTTCCCTCTGGTTCATTGATAAATGCCATTAACTGACCACTTCCACTACTCAGCTCATCACCTCCGTTATCATCCAATTTACCAGATATACTATCTAGCAATCCACAAATCGTCTCACAATCTTGCCCCGGAATATTACTTTGTTTCTGCCAAAAATCCCAGTATCCAATACTTTCATAATTTCTAATATGTAGAAACTTATGTGCTGGAATTGTTACAAAATACACTTTCACATCACTTGATGTATTCTCTATACCTGTTCCTCCAATTCCTGATAAGTAGCAATCAAATGGCTTGATAACCGTTCGAAGAACAACAGGAACGGGATTCTTTCTGTAATTACTTGGGGACACTCCGTACAAAGCCTTAAACGCTCTTGAAAATGCCTCGTGTGAAGAAAATCCATAGTCAAAAGCAATATCTATCAATCCCCTGGTAGTATCTCTTACCTCCTTTAACGCAAAAGAAAGATTACGCTGTCCCATATAATCCCGAAGATTCATCCCTGATATTTCTTTAAATTTCCTTGATATGTAGAACTCTGAATAACCAAGTTTTTTGGCAAGAACTGAAAGCGTCAAAGTCTCATCGTTCTTGTTTTTAATACATTCATCAATCTCTTTTACAACCACTTGTATTTGCTTATGCCATTCGTACACTTTTCATCTCCCTGCCTTTGATTGTTCTATAACCAATATAAAGGAATCTAATATACATTTCTTGATTTCACTTGCAAAAATTCAAATCTCTATCTTATTTATTTTACCATACTCCCTCTACCAATTCCATAAAATCATTTAAGCACTGCCCCTAAACATCCAATCTTCCTTTAATCCCAAAACAAACCGGCAAGCAGTGCATTCGTATATACATCATGCATTTTTTGCTTGTTGGGGAGTATCCCCCATCCCCACAGAACGCTTAATTACATTAATCGGCTACGCACTCACAACTCGCGTGCTAAACAAAAGACAGATTCCCACAACTAGAAATCTGCCTCGTGTTAATTTATTCAGTTATTAGCCAACGGCGTAGCTTCTTCAAAATGTATTTTGAAGAATTCGATGGGTTTGGGATAATGTCCCAACAAGCAAAATGCTATAAGTGCGCACCGATGCACTGCTTGCAAATTTGCAAAACCTATATAGGTTTGCCTTGCTTGCCACTTTGAAAACAAATGACTTTCTAATTGTTTCACTTTATCAACGCTATATCAAAACATCAATTCTCTTATATTTGACTTCCTCAGGTAGTAATAACTCTGCTTCAGTAAATACTTCACTTTCTTCCGTAATCTCTTCATCCACCACTTCCAGATTTTCTGCTGTTAGTTCCTCCACCATCTCCTCTGTGATTTCCTGAACCGCTTCCATACTTTCAGTAATTCCACCCTTTTCTTCAATACCAAGAGCGTCCTTAACCATTTCTTCTTTTCTTTCTTCCTCAGTTTTAGGAGCATAATCTTCGGCAAGTTCTGCAATCTGTTCTCCTCGCTCCCTCGCCTCATCCATGGTATGAAACATTTGCTCATTATTATATTGCTTCTTTACAGCAGCAATCTGTTCTTCATAGGAGTGAAACATCTCCAATTTTCTTGCAATATCTTCAATGCTATTGCATTGGATATTTTTCAGATTTTCTTTCTGGTTCTCAAAAAAATCAATCTGACTTTGTGCCTTTTGTTGTCGCTCTAATTTATCCTGAGTGCTTTTAAGCATTCCGGTGGTTCCAAATCTCTGTGAAAATATAGAAAAGCCATTAAGACCATTTACAGATAAGTTCATAGGCACACCTCCTACACTTCCTTATCCACCTTGCTAGATACAAGTTCAGACAAAGCATTATTATATGTACCATTGCTCTTATATGTTCCACTGTAACGTGCGGCTGCATTGGAAATACTATTTGCTTTCATAGACACTTTATCCGCAAACGAATTATGTCCTGTAAAAAGAGTTTTCAAAGCACTGATGTCTGCTTTTTTAAGTGCCTCCTCATCCAACTTCAGTTCATTACCTTTACCTACTGTAATGCCTATTTTGGATAGCATATTCTCATTTGACTCAGTAATTCCCGTCAGCCATACCGCATTTCGTAGCACATCCTTCGAATTGGAATCACCTGCCTGTTTTA
>JAZLEI010000011.1:0-88725 GCA_045615205.1 Acetatifactor sp. | reverse complement strand
ACTCAAAACTATATTTAGACATAAAATACCGACCTCCCAATCGTTAGATTTTTGGTCTAACTTTTGGGGGTCGGTACAGAACCTACTCCTCTTTTAATGAATCATAATATTCCAAAGCATATACGAAACGTTCTGCCAGTTTCTCGCGTCCCTTGACATTCAAATTGATATTGTCCAAAAGATAGCTGTCTGCATTTAATGCATTTACGGTGCCGTACAGATTATCCACAAAGGTCACACCATGCAAAGAAGTGATGTTTCCGACTAACTGAGAGTAGTGGGAAAGGTGCATAGGTTCTGCATCGGTGTAGTAAGAATATAATTCACTGTCTTCATATTCACCATCTTCATTGACTGCATAAGCATAAGTAGGAGACATAACAATAATACGAATATGAGGGAATGTCTCTTGCAACAGTGCCAGTCCGGCTTCCAGATTACCTAAATATGCTTGAATATCATTGTCCTTTTCGTGATTGATAATCTTTCTGCCATCCAGATAGTCGTTGGCATCATACATGATACCGATAACATCGATGGTATCAAAATCAATAGTGCGTAAGGTATCGAAAACCTCCTGTGCTTCCGGAGGAAGCTTATCCGGCTGTTCGTTCAGGGCTACGGAGCAGGGAACTTCGTTTTCCATAGCAATCAGGGTGGTCAGCCAGTAGAAGTTGAAAGCATCCATAGGGTCTACATTAGCCATAAAGGTATAATGTGTAGCAGTCAGATAAGAATCAGTTACCGCACAGTTGTATACGGTTGCACCGGATAATTCGGCAATCATATTAGCAATATCATCCTTTGTGCCGCGGTTCTGGGCGAAAGTATCGTTTCCAAGCAGGACAACATTGGTTATATTATCCTGAACTGCTGCAGCTTCTCCATTATAAATCAATGGGAGAATGTCGTCATTAACTTCTACATCATAAGAACCATCATCTGTAATATCCATATCGTTTATGTTAATACGAATGCCCCAGTTGCTGAAACGGTGAATAATGAGCAGGACGGATACCACTACCACTGCCAGAAAAACAATATGCCAGTTAATCTTGAAAATATAATCAAAAACATTTTTTTTCTGAGGAGAGCGTGGTTTGCGTTCTTTTTCAGATTCAGTTTTTAATGTCATGGATTCCTGCTGGGATATTTCATCATAATTGATAGCAGCATCGTCTTCTAGTTTATCCAAATCAATAATTTTTACATCCGGAAATTCTGTTGTTTTTGTTTCGTCGTTGTTCATAGCATCTCCTATTCTGTTTGGCTAGTCTTGGTTCGGCGAAGCAGGCCGAGACTTTACGAAAACATAATTACCAGTTCATTTTACTATTATCTGGCATTTCTGTCCATAATATTAGAAAAATTTAAGAACTTAAACCCTTAAGAATTCATGAAGACAATTCCTCCCCCCTTGCGAAGCAGGGGGGAGAATGATATACTTGACATAACTTTTAACAGTTGGATAAAGGAAATATGTGAATGAAGAAACCATTTGATAGAAATAAAAGAGGAAGAAAACGGAAGAATATTATAGAGAAGGATTTCTGGGATGATTTCGACGATCTGGCGGAGTACGAGTTAGAGCTGGAAGGGTACGAGGAAGAGTATTACGAGGAAAGCTACGATACGGAAGAATATGCGGAGGAGTACCACGAGGAAGGCTGTGAGACGGAAGAATATGCGGAGGAGTACTACGAGGAAGGCTGCGAGACGGAAGAATATGCAGAAGAGTATTATGAAGAAGGTGGAGAGCCTGAGGATGCAGTGGTTTGTGTTGCATTAGAAGAGGATGACTACCAGGCTGAGGAGTATGAGCCGGAACCCTATGAAGAGGAAGAGACTTCTGAGGAATACTTCGAAGAGGAATATTACGAGGAAGAAAATGTTGAAGAGGAATTTGATCCGGATGCTTATGTAGCAGAACTGATAGAAGAGGATAATCAGACAGCAGAGTATTATCAACAAGAATATTCGGATGAATACTATGAAGAGGAGTACTATGAGGAAGAACAGCAGGATAGTGCATCTTCCGAGCAGGAGGTATATTCTGCAGATATTGATGAAATACCGGAAGTGACCTATTATGAAGAGGGCATGGAGGAAGAAGAGACGGAACCTGTAGCAGCAACCGCTTCTATTTCTAAAATTGTGGACTATATGGTAATGCTTGGTGCAGTGGCAGTGGTGTTCATGGTATTGCTGGTAGGCGGAACCTATTTGTGGAAGATGCAGTCTGAAAAGGAACCCGCTGCATTACAACAGGTAGGGGCCCAGCTGAATCATATTACCGTTATCGGAGAGAACGGACTGTTGGCCATGTCAGATGCACAGAAAGCAATGCTGGCAGCTACTCAGACACCGTCACCTACGGCTACACCGGAACCTTCCGGATATGAGGAAGAGGATTATCATTTTGACATAAATGTGAAGCTGAGTATGACATCCATTGAAAAGGATTTGAAGATTAAATTTTTAAATCAGGACACCGGAAAGCTGGTAGGAAATGTGCCATTTGGTGTGGAAGTGACCGATGCCAACGGAGGTACCGTATTCTGGTCGGATGATGATATGGATGGTATTATCTATAAAAAGAATTTGGAAGCGGGTACCTATACGGTAAATGTGAAGCCTTTTGAGGAAGAACGTTATAAAACCTATGGACTCCCAGCCAAAGAGAAAAAGGTGGCAGTAAAAGCACAGATTGTGTATGAAAAGGTAGATATTTCTGCCGAAGTAAAGAATGAAACGCAGGTAGATGTACAGAAGGAAGATACTCAGAAAAACGATACTATCAAAGAGGAATATATGCAGGATACGGTTGGCTGGGTAGAAAGTACGGTAACTGCCGGTGGGTATGAGGAAATTCCAAAGTCAAATGTTCCGGATCCGTTGACATTGGCGATGAGAGGTAGCTTTGCGCGTTTGGCAGCTTTGCCGGAGGAGAGCGTGGTAGCACCGGTGACAGAGGTGCCGGCGCCAACAGACACGCCTGCACCCACAGATACACCTGTACCGACAGATACACCTGCACCAACAGATACACCGGCACCGACAGACACGCCTGCGCCTACGGATACGCCGGCACCGACGGATACGCCGGCACCAACAGACACGCCTGCACCTACGGGTACGCCTGTACCAACAGATACACCTGCACCGACGGATACGCCGGCACCAACAGACGCGCCGGCGCCAACAGACACGCCGGCGCCAACAGACACGCCTGCACCTACGGATACGCCTGTACCAACAGATACACCGGTTCCAACGGACACACCGGTTCCAACGGTTACCCCCGTTCCTATGGAAGTGGTATTGGAGCACAAGACAGCCATTATTTACTCTTCCTCTACACCGATTCAAATAAAGTATGATGTGAAGAACCGAATGGAAGGTGCAGTTGTGAATGCAGAAGTAAGCAATGAATCCGTTATAAAGGCAGAGGTAAAGGATGGTGTGATTGAGATTACCGGATTGGCAGAGGGAAGCTCAAACATCACGGTGACCTGTAAAAAGGATGAATTGGTATCGGAAGCAGTGGCGTGTACCATTTTCGTAAAGCTGCATCCTCAATATAACCAGTCCAGTCCTTTAAAGGACTATATGGGCAGAGAAGTTTATGTGTTTGAAAACAATGCTTATCGTCCGGCTAGTTATGCAGATTACTATACAGCGAACAATTTCTACATCCGAAAGGATGCGAAATATACCGGATGGCAGAACCAGAACGGTAATGTGCGTTACTATGATGCCTCCGGCAATTATGTAACCGGGGAACAGATTATACAGGGTGTGAAGTACAACTTCACCTCAGATGGTGTTTTGATTACCGGAAACGGTATTATGGGTATTGATGTTTCTACATGGAACGGAACTGTTGACTGGAAAGCGGTAAAGGAGGCCGGTGTTTCCTATGTAATTATCCGTTGCGGTTATCGTGGTTCTTCCAAGGGAGCATTGATTGAAGATTCGAAGTTTGCAGAAAACATAAAGGGTGCAAATGCAGTAGGCTTGAAGGTGGGTGTGTATTTCTTTACTCAAGCCATTGACAAGAACGAAGCTTTAGAGGAGGCATCCATGGTATTGGAGGCAGTAAAGGGATATAATATCTCTTATCCTATCTTTTTGGATGTAGAGCCGAGTGGCGGCAGAGCGGATAAGCTGGATGTGGCAACCCGTACGGAAATCTGCAAGACATTCTGTGAAACCATCAAACAGTATGGATATACGCCTGGTATATATGCCAACAAGACCTGGTTGGAGACTAAGCTGGATATGGGTGTGTTGAGCCGGTACAAGATTTGGTTGGCACAGTATGCATCAGAACCTACTTATTCGGGCAGATATGATATGTGGCAGTACAAGGACACGGGTAAGATAAACGGTGTCAGCGGCAATGTGGATTTGAACATGAGCTACTTGGGTTACTAAGTAGTTACTGCCAAATAACATTTGCCTATAAGTGGAAAATATGGTAAACTAAAAGGGGTATGTTTGAAAAGGCATGCCCCTTACAACAACAAGGAAAATAAAGGAGCTCACTATGAGAACATATTTAGTAACAGGTGGTGCCGGCTTCATCGGTTCCAACTATATTCATTACATGTTTCAGAAGTATGGTAACGAAATCCGCATTATCAACGTGGATGCCCTTACTTATGCAGGAAATTTAGAGAATTTGAAGGATGTGGAAGACAGAGAAAACTACACCTTTGTAAAGGCAAATATCTGCGACAAGGAAGCCATTCAGAAGATTTTCGAAGAAAACGATATTGACCGTGTGGTTCACTTCGCAGCAGAAAGCCACGTAGACAGAAGTATCCGTAATCCTGAAGTATTCGTACAGACCAATGTACTGGGTACTGCGGTTATGTTAAACTGTGCCAAGGCAGCATGGGAGCTGCCAGACGGTACTTTTAAAGAGGGCAAGAAGTTTTTGCACGTTTCTACAGACGAGGTATATGGTTCCCTGCCGGATGATGACAATGCCTTCTTCTATGAGACCACACCTTATGACCCACACAGCCCATACTCCGCAAGTAAGGCCAGCTCAGACATGCTGGTAAAGGCATATATGGATACCTACAAGTTCCCGGCCAACATTACCAATTGTTCCAACAATTACGGACCTTACCAGTTCCCGGAGAAGCTGATACCTCTTATCATCAATAATGCTTTGCAGGGCAAGAAGCTTCCTGTTTACGGTGACGGAAAGAACGTGCGTGACTGGTTATTTGTAGAAGACCATGCGAAGGCTATCGATATGGTACAGGAGCAGGGCAGATTGTTCGAAACCTACAATATCGGCGGACATAACGAAAAGCAGAACATCGAAATTATCAATATTATTATTGAGACCTTACAGGAGATGTTGCCCGAAGGTGACCCCAGAAAGGCTCTGGTAAGCAAGGATTTGATTACCTATGTAGAGGATAGAAAGGGACATGACCGTCGCTATGCTATTGCACCGGACAAGATTAAGGCAGAAATCGGCTGGTATCCGGAGACCATGTTCAAGGAAGGTATCAAAAAGACTATTGCCTGGTTCTTTGAGAATGAGGAATGGATGAAGAACGTAACCAGTGGTGATTATCAGAAGTATTATGCTGATATGTACGAGAAGTAAAAAGAAAAATAGGATTATCAGAGGGATTGCCGCAAAATGCGGGAATCCCTTCGGTGCGTAATATGAAAAGTGCTTTTTGGACAGGAAAGAGCAGCAATTAAGGAGGAGAAAAGAAGACATGAAAGGTATCATTTTAGCCGGAGGCTCCGGTACCAGATTATATCCGTTGACCAAGGCTATCAGCAAGCAGATTATGCCTGTGTATGACAAGCCTATGATTTATTATCCTTTGTCTACTTTGATGCTGGCAGGTATCCGTGAGGTGTTGATTATTTCCACCCCCAGAGATTTGCCGGTATTTGAGGATTTGTTGGGAGACGGCAGCCAGCTGGGTATGCGTTTTGAGTATGCGATTCAGGAGCAGCCCAGAGGTCTGGCAGATGCGTTTATTATCGGTGCAGACTTTATCGGCAAGGACAGTGTGGCACTGGTACTGGGGGACAATATTTTCTATGGTCAGAGCTTTTCCAAGCTGCTTCGTGAGGTGGCTTCCAGAGAAAGCGGAGCAACCATCTTCGGTTACTATGTGCGTGACCCCAGAGAGTATGGCGTGGTAGAATTCGATGAAAACGGCAAGGCACTTTCCATCGAGGAGAAGCCGGAGCATCCCAAGAGTAATTATGCAGTACCGGGCTTGTATTTCTATGACAATGATGTAGTGGAGATTGCCAAGAATGTGAAGCCCTCTGCCAGAGGAGAAATCGAAATCACCAGCATCAATAACGAATATTTGAGACGGGGAACCCTTCGAGTGGAAACCATGGGAAGAGGCTTCGCTTGGTTGGATACCGGAAATCATGATGCATTATTGGATGCGGCTGACTTCGTGGCGGCATTCCAGAAGAGACAGGGACTTTATGTATCCTGTATCGAAGAGATAGCATACAAGAGAGGATTCATCGACAAGGAACAGCTTCTGAAGCTGGCAGAGCCTTTGATGAAGACCAATTATGGTAAATATTTAGTTGAGGTTGCAAATGGACTCTAAGCTGAAACGTTTTTGTATCCTTTGTTCTTTTTCTGTGATGGTGTTGGTGGTTTTGTTAGTTATTTACATCAATCAGGAAGAGGCACAGGGAACAGCGAACAATAGCATAGCAGCTCAGCCTACACCGCAGGTGACTTTTTCGGCTGTGATTTCCGAGGCAGAAGGCATCCGGACGGACAAGGGGCTGCAAATCGGTTATGCTTTATCGGCCTTCGAACAGGATGCAGACTTCTTCGATGAAGAGCCGGAGCCTGAGAAAGTACCGCCTCAGAATGCGGTGAATGTGGATGTGAAGGATAAGGTGGAATATGTGGCAAGCCCTGATATCTCCCTGTTGATGAAAACAGAAGCGGATATTGACGCAGAGGAAGAGGATACCTCTCTTCGGGATGCTTTGGAGGATGCGGATAAGTCCGAAATCAAGAAGCTGCAGAAAACCACTGCTAACAGCAGTGTAGGTATCGATGTATCCAAGCGCAACAATCACATCGATTGGGACAAGGTAAAAGCGGCAGGGGTGGACTTTGCCATCATCAGAGCCGGATACCGCGGTTCCCAGACAGGTGCTTTGGTAGAGGACCCGTATTTCCGACAAAATATGCGTAGTGCTACCAATGTCAATATCAAGACAGGTGTTTATTTCTTCACTCAAGCTATCAACGAGGGGGAAGCGGTAGAAGAAGCTTCCATGGTGGTGCAACTATTGCAGGAGTATGATATACAGTACCCGGTATTCATCGATACAGGGGGTGCCGGAGGCAATGGTCGGGCAGATGATTTGGATGTGGAAACCAGAACCAGAGTGTGTGAGGCTTTTTGTCAAACCGTTGAAAACGAAGGCTATCAGGCAGGTGTATATGCCAGTCGAAACTGGTATAACAATCGATTGGAAGCCGGTCGCCTGGAGAAGTACTTTATCTGGCTGGCAGAATATCGTGAGGAGCCCTTGTATCAGGGCGAGTATCGGATATGGCAGTATACTTCAGAGGGAAGCATCGATGGTATCGAAGGAAATGTAAATATGAGCGTCAGTTATGTGAAATAGCACGAGGAAAAACAAGCGACGCGAAGCGTATAGAAAGGAACAAACTATGGGCAAGATTACAGTGGAAACATGTGAAATAGAAGGTTTGAAAATCATCACTCCTGCAGTGTTCGGGGATGAAAGAGGATATTTCATGGAAACCTATAATTATAACGATTTTAAGGAAGCCGGTATTGATGTGGAATTCGTGCAGGATAATCAGTCTGCTTCCAAGAAGGGAGTTTTGCGAGGCTTACACTTCCAGATTAATTATCCCCAGGACAAGCTGGTGAGAGCCATCAAGGGAGAAGTGTTTGATGTGGCTGTAGATTTGCGTAAGGGCTCTCCTACCTTTGGTAAGTGGCATGGAGTGCTGCTGAGTGAAGAAAACAAGAAGCAGTTTTTCGTACCTAAGGGCTTTGCACATGGTTTTCTGGTGCTGTCTGATTATGCAGAATTTTGTTATAAAGTAACGGACTTTTATCATCCTAATGATGAGGGCGGTCTGATGTACAATGACCCGGGTATCGGCGTAGAATGGCCTATCCCTGAGGGAATGGAAATCATCTTGTCAGAAAAGGATACAAAGCACGGCGGCATCGCTGAGTATGTGGAGCAGTACGGTAAATAATATGGAGAACAAAAAGAAGACAAAAAGATTAAGTATTGGTATTTTTCTAACACTTGCCATTTTGATGGCAGGTGTTATTGTGCTACATAAGAACCCTTTTGCAGACCCTACAGAGGAGTTGGTGAAAAAGATACTTTCCTGTGTGGTAATCGCAGCAGTATGTGTGATTTTTGTGAAGGGCTATGACAAAATTACTGTATTGCCGGTAGAACTGTGGCAAAACAGACATTTGATTTGGAAACTGTCCAAGAACGATTTTAAGAAGCGTTATTCCGGCTCTTATTTAGGTGCTATCTGGGCTATGGCACAGCCGGTAGTAACCGTAGTGATGTATTTTCTGGTATTTGAGCTGGTGTTTGGCAGTGAGGGACCATTGCTTTCCGATGGTACCAGAGCGCCTTATGTGTTGTCATTGACTGCCGGCTTGGTGCCTTGGTTCTTTTTCAGCGAGGCTCTCAATCACGGTACCATGGCTCTCTTAGAGTATAATTATCTGGTGAAGAAGGTTGTGTTCAAAATCAGTATCCTGCCGATTATCAAGGTCATCGCAGCCAGCTTTATTCATGTATTCTTCGTGGGAATTCTGATTATTATGGCATGTCTGTATGGCTATTTCCCTACAGTATATACCATACAGCTTCTGTACTATAGTGCGTGCTTGTTTATTTTTGTACTGGCTATTTGCTATACTTCCTGTGCAGTGGTTATCTTTTTCAGGGATTTGTCCCAGATTATTAATATTGCACTTCAGATCGGGATTTGGGCGACCCCTATTCTGTGGAACTTGGGCGATATGCAGAGCAAGTTTGGGGACGGCGTGCTGTTGTTCAAAATCAATCCTTTGGTGTACATCGTCGAGGGCTACCGCAGTGCCATTTTCGAGCAGAAGTGGTTTTTCGAGGATTTCTTCTCCACTATGTATTTCTGGATAGTGACTGCGTTATTGTTTGCCTTAGGGGCGCTGGTATTTAAGCGTTTGAAGGTTCACTTCGCGGATGTGCTGTAAGAGCAGCGAGGCTTTGAGATATAGATTTCCGTAGTGCCGAGATGGAAACGGAAGCTTGTGTGAGTTTGCTTGAAGCAATGGAGGCTTTTGTGGAAGAGCTATTTGTTTATGCTATATTATGTGGATTAGGATTTGAAAAATATGACAAATATAAAGAAACATTGGAGCGACTTTTTGAATTGAATCCGGCAGACGAACTGTTTTGGGATTTATATGGCAGAAAGTATAAAGATGCTATGTTGCATATTCATTCAATAATGAACGAATATCCATTGAACTGTGAACTGTTTGGAAAATATTTAATGAAAGAACTTAGAGATATTTATTTATCTGCTGAAATAACGGAGTTTGGCAAAAAAATGTACGAATTATGGAACAGGCTTCCGAACGGAATTGATGAAATGGAAGAACCATTTCATGTTCTATCTTATGCAGATGATTGTTTATCATACGGAGATGAAAAACAATGTCGAGAATTGTATGAATCTATGTTTGAATTTTATGAATAGCATCAAAATACATTTTAACAACACAAAATTTTAGGTTGCAGAAGTTCATTTCTACCCATAGTGTGTGAACAACTTCTTATGGGAAGAGAAATTTGGATAAGAAAAAAGGAATTTCTACCCATACTGCCTAGACAAGATGCTATGGGAAGAGATAAATTAGGTTCAGTTCTGCCCATGTTGGAGAAATCAGTTTCAATGGGTAGAGAGATAATAAAAGTGAGCCGGAATTTGTCTTACCATAACAGGATATATTTGCTTGATGGGAAGAAAAACAGGTCGTAATGGACGAGGAGGCACTGTTCCTGCTGCAAAACGGTGATAAGAATGATGGTATCATACATATGGATGCGAGGGGCAAGACTGCAAAGGAATATGCGATAGATTTTTGTTTGGATGCAATGAAGAAGAGGTGAATGGTGTATGATACCTTATTGGAGTGACGAACGAGGAAGATACGGAACGGGCGAAAGCTATGACTGGTTTCAAAAATATCCTGATGGAGTTGAAACTTTTGAAAGTGAAGATGGATTGTGGACATGAGACATATTGAGTTTCCACAAGGGGTGGAGCATGCGGCAAGTGTAATGTCGGGAACAGAAAGTATTGAATCTGTGTTTGTTCCAAAGTCAGTAAAATGTTTGTGCGAAGCATTTGCAGATTGTGAGAATCTAAAAGAAGTTGTGCTGGAGGATGGACTTTCTAAGATTGATAAATATGCTTTTTACCATTGCATAAATTTGCGTGAACTGATAATACCGGAAAGTGTGGTAGAGATAGAACCCAAATCGGTCGGAATAATGGAGATTCGAGAATACACAGGTCCGGATAAAATGGCATATCGAATGAAAGGGGAATAGGTTGTTCCGGGATTTGTAATCAAAGGAGTTTGCGGTTCGGCGGCAGAAAAATATGCTCATGAAAACGGAATTCCATTTGTTGTGGTAGATTAGGAGTTATTATTTTACTTGAAATAGGGGGCAGACACTAAGAAGGGGGTAATAGTGTTTGGTGAGTGCGAAGGTGTGTGGAATTTGAAGTGGAAGGAGGAATAAATATGTTGTTAATTGGCGTTAAAGAAGAAAATGCGTGGTTGATTTCAAGATGGAATTTAACATATCGTGTTGGTTGGAAGCAAATATGTAAAGCAGCATATTCTGTTTATGATTATTATAATGGTTTAGAAATATTGATTGATAATAGAGCGGTAAATGATATCAAAAAAGAGAACATTTTGAACGTCGATGAATCGAGTTCGATGACAATAAGAGGTATGTCAACTATTGTTGGAATTCCAATTATGATAACATTTTATAACCAAACAAATATTGTAGATATAAATGTGGCGAAAGCAACTGAGGAATTTAAGAGTGCTGATTATCAAAGCTTTAATAAATCCCTTTGCCAATATTTGGATAGTATGGAAATAGCAATGCACCAATAAATTTTAGTCTTGCGGTGAGTTTGAAATAGTGTGATTGTTTGAATTTGGAGGAGATTTTTATGTATAAACATTGTGATATTAGTGATGAGTATATAAGCCTGCATGATTGCCATGCAACAAAGGTTATATATAAGGATGGCGTTTTAACATTTGTTTTTCAAGATGGTATTTGGGTTGTGCAAGGACATCCAAATAATACTACGGATAAAATCCTTCGAACAGATGTAGCGGAGGTAGAGTTTTACTTAGAAAACGGGGATGAATGCGACATAACTCTGTATGTTTTTGAGGAACAATCAAAAAAGACTGTTCGCGAGGAATGGGAGCTAACGAAACTAATTGAATGCATAAACAATGAGGAATACACTCTTGAATTTTTATATCAATATAAAGGCTATCATTCGATGATTATAGAATGTTGGTTATGGTCGGACAAGAAACCTTATCACAGAGAGTGTGAACTAAAATTATCGCTTAAAGGTGTGAAGTATTGTTGGAATGATTTATGCGAAGAGAAAGAATGGTGAATTTGATTATATATGTGATAATATGTCGGAGAACGGTTTCAAGTGGTCGCGAGGAGCTTTGAAAATCAATCTAAATGATAACTGTATCGACATTAGGAATGGGGGAAACAGAAAAATGGCAACATATAAAGAACGTTACCTTGCAGGTGAAATTGAATTTGAAGCAATTGACGAATACTCATATCAATGGGGAATGAGTGATGATGAACGAACTTTAGCACAATATCTCGGGCTAAATGCAGGGGAAGAAGATGCATGGGTTAGCATAAGCGAGGAGGCTTTAAAAGGTCTTTTGGACAAGCAACGAAAGAAATAATGAAGTGCGGATTGCTAATCTTATAGATGGAGGATGAAATGATGTTGGAAACAGCTATTAGAGAAATAGAGAATCGTATTGGTTTAGACGATTTTGAATTGGTAATGGAAGATAACATTATGAAACTTGAAATTCAAAATGTTGGAATTGAAGCAGTGGAACCTTTATTACGATTGATGGAAAGACATCCATTAGTTGATTTCGGAATGCCAGGTGCAATTGTTCATTTTGTGGAAAGATATTATAAAAAAGGCTATGAAGAATTGTTGGTAGAATCAATAAAGAGGAAACCGACGATGCATACAGTGTGGATGCTTAATCGAATTATAAATGGTAGTGAAAACCCCAAAAGGTATATTGAGATTATGAATTCTATTGTAGATTGTAATGATATTGAAGATGAGATTAGAAATCAAGCAAGGAAATTTATGAGTAGGTAAGTAAAGTTTGAAGGAGTCGCTCCTGAATTTCAGCTTTATGTCGAGTTTGTAAGTGCATGATTATTTATGCTTATGCAAGAGGTTTATGTGGTAAGTATAAAAGGATTAGAAAAATATCTGGAAGAGATGTTTTAAAGCTGGATGGGTTTATGAAAAGTATGATAAATTTGACAGAAAAGAATATGAGGCTTCCTTAAAACAATTAGTGTTGTTCGATTAATAGAGAGTGAAAGCAGATAATTATTTAAACTCTACGTTCTGTAGATACGAAGAAAGGAAACGGTTATGGGAGCTTACATATGCTTTGATAGACATATTCATATAGCGAACAAGACTTGGTCGAATGGCGTATTAAGTCATCTTGGTTATGAAGATATTGATGAACAAACTCTAAATGAGATAGTTAACAATGAGAAACTAAAATGGATTCAGATATCTGGTTATTTACCTAATGAAGCCTATCGAAAAATAGACCAGATACTTATGGCACGTCCAGATATTACCTTCCGACTTTTTCATTTTCTAAACAATGATGAAGTTGATATCTCTTTCCTTATGAATATGCCTCATGTGAAGAATTTACAGATTGATTGTATTGATTTTAGAAATAATCCCCAAAGAATCAATTTATCTGTACTGACAGAATTAAACCTAAAGTCATTGCATATAGAGTGTTTTGACTTAAGGGATTATGAATTTATTCAAAATCTTTCAGATGAACTTGAGGAACTTTCCATCATGGCTGATACGATGGGACCAGGAATCAAATTTGACTGCACCTGGCTTTTGAAATACAAAAATTTGCAGACATTATGGCTAGGGAAGAAAGCAAAGAAAAAAATTGAGAGTATTAGTCAACTTCCTAAACTTAAGTCGTTGTCCTTGAGGGGAATTAAGCTTACAGACTTTACATTTTTGTATAAGCTGAACTTGGAAAAGTTGGCACTTCTTTGGAACTCAAACAACAACTTGCATGAGTTGGCAGAGTTAAAGAACTTAAAGGAATTAGAACTCTGGAGAATCAACAAGTTGAGCGACATTTCGTTTATTGGAGAGTTGACGAATTTGGAAATCATAAAGATTCGAGACCTTAAGCATGTTAATTGTCTTCCGGATTTGAGCAAGCATGTAAATCTTCAAAGACTGTTTATCATTGATACAGGCATTGACATAAAAGGGCTTCCTGACTATTTACAGGAAAAGGTCAGCAATTGGGATGATAGATAAAAGCTTCCGGGTGATTGATTACTTGAAGCACTCATTATTTCAGATCTCAGAAGTTCATCTCTACCCAACAATAAAAATATATGTTATAAGGGTAGATAGGAAGTGTTATAGATGATACAATTTTCTGCCCATAGAGCGAGAACAGCGTCTTATGGGCAGCGAAATTGGGATAAGAAAAAAGGAATTTCTACCTATACTGTTTATGAAAGTGGTTATGGGTAGAGATAAATAGATTTCAGTTCTGCCCATGATGATGAAAACAGCTTCAATGGATAGAGAGATGATAAAAGTGAGCCGGAGTTTTTCTTACCATAACAGGGTATATTTGTTTTATGGGAAGAAAAATAGGTTGTAATAGGTGCGGGAGTTCTTACCATAGTTAAACAAATGGACCATATGGGAAGCCCCCCTAAATCTACAGAATAAGAAGAGAGTTTCCGAAAAGGAACTGGCAAGAAAGGATGCATTATGCAGGAAAATTCGCAGATTGCAATAGACGTAAGAAATATTAAAAAAGTTTATAAATTGTATGACAAGCCCTCAGACCGTATGAGGGATGCTTTCGGCAGACTGAAGACACCGCCCAAGAAGCACTATGCTTTAAACGGGGTGAATTTTCAGATAAAGACCGGGGAGACGGTAGGTATTATCGGTACCAATGGTTCCGGCAAGTCTACCATTCTCAAAATCATTACCGGTGTATTGAACCCTACCGAGGGGGAAGTGGTAGTGAATGGTCGTATTTCTGCACTGTTGGAGCTGGGAGCCGGCTTTAACATGGAGTACAATGGTATCGAGAATGTCTATTTGAACGGTACTATGATGGGCTTTAGTGAGAAGGAAATCGACGAGAAGCTGCCGGAAATATTGGCTTTTGCAGATATTGGTGATTATGTGTACCAGCCCTGTAAGACCTATTCCAGCGGTATGTTTGTGCGTCTGGCTTTTGCGGTAGCGATTAATATTGAGCCGGAGATTTTGATTGTAGATGAGGCTTTGTCGGTAGGTGATGTGTTCTTTCAGGCGAAGTGTTACCACAAGTTTGAAGAGTTTAAGAAGATGGGTAAGACCATCGTGTTCGTAAGTCACGATTTGAGCAGTATCAGCAAATATTGTGACAGAGTATACTTGCTCAACAAGGGAAATATCCTGGGAGAAGGCTCCCCTAAGGAAATGATTGATGCCTACAAGCGTGTGCTGGTAGGACAGTACGAGGAGGAAGAAGCACCGAAAGAAGAGATACCAAATCTGCTGGAGGATGAGGAACTTCAGAAAACAGCGAAAGAAGCTATGCAGGGACAGAACCCGGAGCTTTTGGAGTATGGAACCAAGCAGGGGGAAATCGTTGAATTTTTCATAACGGATGACAGAGGTATCAGAAGTAATGCAATTATCAAGAATGCAGAGTTTACCATTCATATGAAGGTGAAATTCTACGAGGATTTGAAGGCACCGATTTTTGCATATACGATTAAGAATATCATCGGTGTAGAAATCACCGGTACCAATACCATGGTAGAAAAAGCCTTTTTGGAGGGCGTGAAAGCCGGAGAGGAAAAGGAGATTACCTTTACGCAGCAGATGACACTGCAGGGTGGGGAATATTTGCTTTCTCTGGGGCTCACCGGTTATGATGGAGATGTGTTTGAGGTATATCACCGTTTGTATGATGTGTTGAATATCACCGTAGTTTCGGACAAGAATACGGTAGGTTATTATGATATGAATTCGCAGATTACTGTGAAGGATGCAGAGTAGTTCCTGAAGGAAGTACAAAGGCAGCTGTAAATGGAGGAAGTATGATCGAAGAGATTGGCAAGGTGAAGTTGGATTTAGCAAAGTATCCCGGCGAGGATTTTTATTGCGATGGTACCGTGGAGGATGAAATCTTAGATATCGTAAGAAATTGTTCTGTTGTGGAATATCAGCGGATCATAGAGGAGCGGATGAGCTGGCCGATTTTGTATCATTTGTCTCCTTTGAGAGAAAATATTGTGGACTATTTACCAATCCGAAAGACAGACAAGGTCTTAGAGGTGGGCAGTGGTTGCGGAGCTATTACCGGAGCTTTAGCGGAAAAGGCGGGCAGTGTGACCTGTGTGGATTTGTCCAAGAAGCGCAGTATGATTAATGCTTATCGCCACAGTGAATGTGAGAATGTGACCATTCATGTGGGGAATTTCAAGGATATCGAGCCGGATTTGCCGGCGGATTACGATTATATTTGCCTGATTGGTGTGTTTGAGTATGGACAGAGTTACATCGGCGGGGACAAGCCCTATGTAGAGTTTTTGAATATTTTGAAGAAGCACTTGGCAGAGGGCGGACGTATTGTCATTGCTATCGAGAATAAGTATGGTTTGAAGTACTTTGCAGGCTGCAAGGAAGACCATCTGGGCAGCTTTTTCAGTGGTATTGAAAACTATGCAGCAGGCGGTGGTGTGCGTACCTTTTCCAGAAATGGTCTGGAGGAAATTTTCCAGGAATGTGGCATGAAGGACTATGCCTTTTATTATCCTTATCCGGACTATAAGTTTATGACTACCGTATTTTCGGACAAGCGACTTCCGGCTATGGGAGAGTTGTCCAATAATATGCGCAATTATGACAGAGACAGGATGCTTCTCTTTGATGAAAAGCATGCTTTTGACGGTATGGTTAAGGACGGTCTGTTCCCGGTCTTTTCCAATTCCTATGTGGCAGTGTTGGGAAAAGAACTGCCTTTAGATTATGTGCGATATTCCAATGACCGTGCACAGGAGTATCGGATTAAGACTGTGATTCTGGAAAAGGAAGCAGGCGTGCGTGAGGTGCGCAAGTATCCTTTGACAGAGGATGCCAAGGAGCATATCCGTGGCATGGAAGCCGCGTATGAAGGTTTGTGCAAGCGATATGAAGGAAGCCGACTGGCAGTGAATAAATGTACTCTGGTGGAAAACGATGAGGAGCTGTATGCAAGCTTTGAATTCGTGCAGGGCAGACCCTTATCTGAGCTCATGGATGAATGTTTGGAGAAACAGGACGTGGATGGCTTCCATGCACTGTTTGATGCCTATTTGGAGCGTATCGGCTACAATGAAGAGTATCCCATAGCAGACTTTGACCCGGTATTCTCAAATATCATGGTGAATGGGGAGAACTGGACACTGATTGATTATGAGTGGACCTTCGGAAAAGCCATGGAGACCAAGGAACTGGCCTTCAGAGCTATCTATTGTTATATTCTGGAGGATGAAAGACGAGATGCTCTGCAACTGGACCGTATCTTGGACAAGCTGGGGATTACCGAAGAAGATGCAGAGGGCTATCGCAAGCAGGAGAAGGAATTCCAGAGATTTGTCAACGGAAAGAGCAAGTCCATGGGAGAAATCTGGAGCTTTATGCGTGGCAAGCTCTACAATCCTATTAGTAGTATACTGGGTGAGCAGGCAGAGCAGAATATTCTGCGGGTGCAGATTTATGAGGACAACGGAAAGGGTTATCAGGAGGATGAGTCGGTATTCCTTTCCGAGGTATATACAGAGAAGAATTTGGTAGAGTTTGAGTATCCGGTGAGTGGTAATGTGCAGATGCTGCGAATCGACCCTATGTTTGATTCCTGCATGTGTCATATTCTGGAGATGACTCTGAACGGTATGTATATTCCCTGGGAGAAAAAGGGGATGCTAGTGACCAATGGTAAATTGTTAAAACCTAAGAGTAAGGATAAGAACAAGGAAGAGGGCAAGGATGGTCCGACCATCGTATTCCCTACGCAGGACCCTAATATCAATATTAATATCAAGGAGTTGCAGCGTGGTGCCAATAATCTGCTGCGTGTGCGTATGGAAGTGGTGCGCTTGCCTATGAAGATGGCAGAGGATATGGCAGAATCGGTGAAGAAGCTGATATAAGGAGCAGGAAATTGAGTATCAAGGAAACTGTGAAACAAATTTTAATCAATAGAGAAAACCGTGCCTACGAAAAGGAACTGTTTCGCAAGAAATCCAACTATCACGAATGGGTGAAGTGGGACGAGCAGAACAAGAAGGTGACTTTTTCCGGAAAGCCCACGGAGTATGTCATCTGGATGCTGGCGGGGGGAAAGCTTTCTAAGGAAGCGAGAACGCAGATAAATGTGTATTTCGCAGAGCATCCGGGAACCATGATAGTATATGGAGATGAGGATATTCTGGGAAATGACGGAGTACGTAGCAATCCTTGGGTGAAGCCCTGCTGGTCGCCGGATACCTATTTGAGCTATTTTTATGTAGGTAGCGTGGTGGCAGTGCAGAAAAAATTTTTGAAAATAGTAGGTGTTTCTGTAGAAGAAGATGTGGTTGAGTATACAACCACGGAGGAGATACGCCCGCTGATGGACAGGCTTTTTGCTCTGGCAGGCGGTTTTGAAAAGGGGTTGTGGAAAATTGCACGAATCCCTTATGTGCTGTATCACGCACAGAATGCGAAGGTATGGGAAACTCATATGCAGTGTAAATCTGCCTTGTCAGATGCCTTGGAGAGCTTGCCGAGAGTATCGGTGATCATTCCTTCCAAGGACAATCCCACCATTCTGAAGCAGTGTCTGGATTCTTTGGCAAAGCAGAAGGCTGAGTTTGATATTATTGTAGTAGATAATGGCAGCAATGAGGAAAATCGTGCTCAAATAGAAGAAATGACCAAGGGGATGAAGTATATTTATCAGCCTATGGACTTTAATTTCTCTCAGATGTGTAATATCGGAGCAAAGCAGGCCGGTGAAAAGCTGCTTCTCTTTTTGAATGATGATGTGGAGCTGTGTGAGAATGACTGGCTACATAGAATGTGCAGTAAAGCAGTGAAAAATTATGTGGGGGCTGTAGGCTTGAAGCTGTACTATCCGGGAGGAAAGCTGATACAGCATGCCGGAGTGGTGAATCTGCCGGTAGGACCGGACCATAAGCTGAGCCGCTTGCCGGATGAGGAGGATTACTACTTCGGCTGGAACAAGTTTACGCGAAATTACGTAGCTGCGACCGGAGCCTGCCTGATGATAGAGGCAGATAAATACTGGGAAGTCGGTGGATTTCCGGAAGAGCTGGCTGTGTGTTATAATGATGTGTCCTTATGTTTTCGATTGTGTGAGTTAGATTATCAGAACGTGGTAGTAAATGAAGCCTACGCTTATCATCATGAATCCATCAGTCGAGGCATGGATGATAATCCGGAGAAGTTCGCCCGTTTCGTAAGAGAGTGGAATAAGCTGTATGAAATGCATCCCTCTTTTAAGGAGGAAGATCCTTATTTCCCGGCAGAAATGGACAGATGGCTTTTAAATAACAAGGTGCAGCCGGCGTATATTTTTGGTATCAATGAGCCACAGGCACCCAACTGGAAAAAGATGACGAATGTGAGCAACATTCGCTATGATGATTGTCTGATGGCACGTGTGGAAACCTATAATGAAGAAAAAATCAGAGGTTACGGTATTGTATTGGGTGACAATAATGCCTGCTATAAGAGGTATTTGGTACTGAACTCGGATACGGAGAGTGAGACAGTTTCGACAGATTGTCTGATGATGCCTCTGGAGCGAATGTATAAAAGAGAGCTGGAGGAAAGTGTTCCGGACCAGAAGAATGTGGCACTGTGCGGTTATTACATCAGTAGAAAAAACGAGGGAATTCCGAAAGGTGCGTACAGGGTAGGAATGCTGGCGGTGAATAAAGTTACCGGACTGAAGCTGTTTAGCTGGTGTGGAAAGGTTTTGGAATTATGACAGAGATAAATTATAAAGAAGCTTATGAAAAAGAGCGGGAAAAGTGTATCAAGCTGGAAGATAGGTTAACGATTTTGGAAAGCCAGAATGCAGATTTGCAGAGTAAGCTGGACAAAATCAAAAATAGTATCTTCTGGAAAATGAGCAAGCCCTTCCGTGTGGTGATTAACTTTTTCCTGCGCCAGAAGCAACGCTTAGAGCGATGCGACGGCTTTGGTGATTTCTTAAATAGTGTACTGATTAAGTTGCAACAAAAGAAAAAGATGAAAAATTTCGGTACCGAAAGCTTCCCTACTGAGGAAGAGGCAAAGGCACAGCGGGAAGCTAAGTTTGAACGTATGGTGAAGGTCAGTGTGTTGGTACCTCTTTGGAATACCCCCAAGGATTTCCTGTGCGAGATGATAGAGTCTGTCATGAACCAGACCTATGAAAACTGGGAGCTTTGTCTGGCAGACGGTTCTGATGGGGAACATGCTTATGTAGGTGAAATCTGCAAGGAGTATCAGGCAAAGGCAAATGGCAGGATTGTCTATCAGAAGCTGGAAAAGAATGAGGGTATTTCCGGCAATACCAATCAATGCTACAAGCTGGCGACCGGTGAGTTCATCGGCTTGTTTGACCATGATGATTTGCTGCACCCCAGTGTATTATATGAATATGTGAAGGCTATCAATGAGCGTGGGGCAGATTATTTGTACTGTGACGAAATCACTTTCCACAATGGTGACATCAACAAGATGCTGGTAATGCATTTCAAGCCGGACTATGCATTGGATACCTTGCGTGCCAACAATTATATCTGTCATTTCAGTGTATTCGCCAGAGAACTTTTGGAGGGTACGGAGCTGTTTCGTACCAGTTTCGACGGCAGTCAGGACCATGATATGATTTTGCGTCTCACTGACAGGGCAAAGAATGTAGTACACATTCCCAAGGTGCTTTATTACTGGCGCTCTCATGCAGGCAGTGTAGCATCCGGAATCGGTGCCAAGCCTTATGCCATAGAGGCGGCAAAGGGTGCGGTGGCAGACCATTTGAGACAGCATGGTTTGGACAATTTCCAGATTATCAGCACCAGAGCCTGTGAGACTATTTTCCGCATCCGCTATGAGGTGCTGGGAAGCCCCAGAATCTCCATTGTTATTGCTAATAAGGATCACGTAGAGGATTTGAAACGTTGTGTGGATTCCATTATGGAGCGTTCCACCTACAGCAATTATGAAATCATTATTGTAGAAAACAACAGTACCACGCAGGAGATTGAGAAGCTGTACAAGGAATATCAGGACAAGTACTCCTTCATCAAGGTAGTACGGTTTGAAGGGGCATTTAATTACTCCGCAGTAAACAATCTGGGTGTAAAGCATGCTGAAGGTGAGTATATACTGCTCTTAAACAACGATACGGAAGTGATTACCCCTGGCTGGATGGAGGAGCTTCTGATGTATGCCCAGCGTGAGGATGTGGGTGCCGTGGGAGCCAAGCTTCTGTACGCAGACAGAACCATTCAGCATGCAGGCGTTATCCTGAAGCTGGGTGCTCATCGTACTGCAGGACATGGGCATTACAAGCAGCCGGACAGCAAGCTGGGCTATATGGGCAGACTGTGCTATGCACAGAATGTTTCTGCGGTCACAGGAGCCTGTTTGTTGGTGAAGAAGGCAGTGTTTGAGCAGGTGGGTGGTTTGGAGGAGAGCTTCCAAATTTCCCTGAACGATGTGGACTTTTGCCTGAAGCTGCGTGAGCTGGGCTATTTGAATGTGTGGACTCCTTTTGCAGAGCTGTATCATCACGAATCCATTTCCAGAGGCATGGATGACAAGGGTGAAAAGGCAGAGCGCTACAACAAGGAGTCCGAAGCCTTCCGTACCAAGTGGAAGGAAGTGCTGGAGCAAGGCGACCCCTATTATAATCCGAATTTTACTTTGGATAGAAGTGATTTTGTGTTGAAGTGATGTGTGGGTAAGAAATATTTGGAAGAGTTCCCCGTTTATTAGGCAAAAACAAGTCTAATAAACGGGGATTTTTGCTTGACACCTCATCGTATTTATATTACAATCAAAACAAATCAGAGTAATCAGTGAACCGTGCAGTCAGCACATTCCGGCAAATCAGCCAATTTACTCGAGTAAAGGATAGAATAATGGCAGGTTTGTGGATTCCCAGGGCATACCTTGTCGTTGTAGTTAGGAGGATATGGATGGGAAAAATTAACGATTTATTGTGCGACCTGTTGGGGCTGGCAGAATACAATGCTGACTTTTGGAACGGAACCGTGTTTCAGGGGAAGAAGAAAATAACCGGTAAGCAGCTGGTACGTCAGGACAGAGAGTATTACAAGACGGGACAACCGAAAGCTCCCGGTGTACGTCGGGATATCTTGATGCATTGCAAAGTGAAGCCCAATATTATGCTGGGTGTAGAGATTATGGAAACGTTGGATTATACCATACCGGTTAAGCTTATGGATTATGATGCACAGGAATTAAAAAGGCAGATAAAGGATAAAAAGCAGAGGAATAATATGGAAATTGTGCTTCGGCTCAATAAATGGTCATCTTCCGGAGAATTTTTGTATGGTCTGAAAAAGGAGGACAAGCTTATCCCTGTACATACAATAGCTTTGTATTGTGGGGATGGGCAGTATGACGGAGCACAAAGCATTCAGGCAATGTTGGACACTGCTGGTTTTGATGAGGAATGCAGGGATATGTTAAAGGATTATCCTATAAAAGTTTATCATTTGAAAGACTTGAAAGAAGCACATTATGAAAGTGGTTTGCGGGAAATCATAGCGGTATTTAAAAGAAGTGGTGACAGGCAGGCAATAAAGGAGTATTATCTGGCGAATAAGGAGAGGTTTCAAAGAATGGATGAGTTAGCCATAGATACCATGGGAGCACTGATAGGGATATATAATTTAAAAATATTTCGACAGGAAGAAGGAGGAGTGGACATGTGTAAGGCTTTTGAGGAAGAAAGAGAAGAGGGCAGATTAGAGGGTAAATTAGAAGGCAGATTAGAAGGCATGGAGGAGGCACTAAATAAGTCAATTCAGAATCTTATGCTGAATTTAAAATTGACTTCCCAGCAGGCGATGGAGGCACTGGGGATACCACGAAGTGAGTGGACAAAGTATCAGCAATAGAAAAAATAGGAATTGCGAAAAAATCTACTGTAAAACTGAAAAAAGATATGTTATAATATTCCTAAGTATTTGCATATATGGAAGTGCACAACATAAATGGTAAATCATAGGAGGATTTAAACATGGGTTATATGGAGGAATTTAAGTTTTGGTTAGAAGACGATTACTTTGATGCGGATACCAAAGCTGAGTTAGCAGCGATTGCTGACAATGAAGGAGAAATTGAAGATCGTTTTTATAAAGAGCTGGAGTTCGGTACCGGTGGACTTCGTGGTGTGATTGGTGCAGGTACTAACCGTATCAATATTTACACTGTGAGAAAGGCTACTCAGGGTCTGGCAAATTATATTTTGAAGCAGGGAACACAGGAGAAGGGTGTTGCGATTGCATACGACTCTCGTTTTATGTCTCCTGAGTTCGCAGATGAAGCAGCACTTTGTCTGGCTGCTAATGGTATCAAGGCATATGTGTTTGATGCACTCAGACCTACTCCGGAGCTGTCATTCGCACTTCGTACCTTGGGCTGTACCGCAGGTATCGTAGTGACTGCCAGCCACAACCCGCCGGAATACAATGGTTACAAGGTTTACTGGGAAGATGGCGCACAGGTTACCGCTCCTAAGGACAAGGAAATCATCACCGAGGTAAAAGCGATTACCGATTATTATACCGTAAAGACTATGGACAAGGCAGCAGCTATGGAAGCAGGCTTGTATCAGGTAATCGGTGAGGAAATCGATGATGCATACATGGTAGAATTAAAGAAGCAGGTGATTCATCCGGAAATCATCAAAGAAGTAGCAGAGGATATCAAGATTGTTTACACTCCTCTCTGTGGTACCGGTAATGTGCCTGTTCGCAGAGTATTAAAGGAGCTGGGCTTTAAGAACGTTTATGTAGTTCCGGAGCAGGAAAATCCTGACCCGAAGTTCACTACTTTGGAATATCCGAATCCGGAAGATCCTAAGGCATTTACTTATGCTTTGAATTTGGCGAAGGAGAAGGATGCAGATATTATTTTGGCGACTGACCCGGATGCAGACCGTTTAGGTGTTTATGCAAAGGATGCTAAGACCGGCGAATATGTAGCATTTACCGGTAATATGTCTGGTATGCTGATTGCAGAGTATATTTTCAGAGAAAAGACCAAGACTAACACCATGCCGGAAAATCCTGCATTGGTTACCACTATCGTTACTACCAACATGACCTTTCCCATTACTGAGAAGTACAATGCGAAGCTCATTGAAGTATTAACCGGTTTCAAGTTTATCGGTGAGCAGATTAAGTTCTTTGAACAGACCGGTACTAACAATTATGTATTCGGTCTGGAAGAAAGTTATGGTTGTCTGGCCGGTACTCATGCAAGAGACAAGGATGCTATCGTAGCTGTTATGTGCCTTTGCGAAGTAGCTGCTTACTGCAAGAAGAACAACATGACACTTTGGGATATGATGTTAGATATGTATGAAGCATATGGTTACTTCAAGGAGAGCCAGTATACTATTACCTTAAAGGGTATCGATGGTTCTAAGCAGATTGCTGCGATTATGGATAAGTTTCGTCAGAACCCTCCTAAGGCAATCGGTGATGCAAAGGTATTGAAGTTTAGAGATTATCAAGAAGACAGAATCGTAGATATGGAGACCGGAGCAGAAACTAACACAGGTCTACCTAAGTCTAATGTTCTTTACTTTGAACTTCCGAACAACTGTTGGTGCTGTGCGAGACCTTCCGGAACGGAGCCCAAGATTAAGTTCTACATGGGTGTAGTAGGAAACAGTTTGGATGATGCTCAGGCAAAATTGGAGCAGCTGACAGAAGATTTGAAGGCATTGATTTAAGAAATAATAAGATAACACAACAAGCCGCTCCCACTAGGGCGGCTTGTTGAGCGTATCGGCAAATGTACGCATAGGCAGTAAAGATTACAGCTTGTTTTTGGAAAGCAGATAAGAAAAACAGATCAGGAAAACAGTAAGGGAAAGGTGTTCTGATGGGAAAGCTAAATTTGGATAATTTGAAAAAAACCATATACTATCTGAAGCGCAACGGCTGGAAGAATACCTTGTATGCTGTGGCAGAAAGACTGCAGAAAAAGGATGCGGATGCGTATACTTACGTGGCACCGGAAGCTGAAGTTTTGGCACAACAGCGTCAGAGAAGCTGGGAACAGCCGGTGACCTTTAGTATACTGGTTCCTCTGTATCATACACCGGAAAAATATTTTCGGGAAATGGTGGAATCCGTGCGAAATCAAACATACCCTTATTTTCAACTCCTTCTTTTGGATGCAGGAGAAGAAAAAAAATCCTGTGAGCTTTTGCAAAAAATAGTAGCAGAGTATGCAGATAATCGTATCTGTTATCACAAATTAGAAGAAAATAAAGGAATAGCGGAAAACACAAATGCCGGTCTGGAATATGCTACCGGAGAATATATTGCATTATTGGATCATGATGATGTGTTGGCAATGGATGCCTTATATGAGTTTGCAGAGGCAATGGAAGCAGGAAAAAAACGGGGAGTGGAGCTACAGATGCTTTACTCTGATGAAGATAAATGTGATGGGGATGGAAAAACTTTTTACGAGCCACATTATAAAAAGGATTTTGATTTTGAATTGTTGCTGACGAATAATTATATTTGTCATTTTACTGCAGTGAAGACGGAGCTGTTCCGGGAGTTGCAGCTGCGAGGAGAATACAACGGAGCGCAGGATTTTGACTTGGTGCTTCGGGTGGCCGGTAGGTACTTGGACAGGCAGGAAGTAATCTGTCATGTTCCGAAGGTGTTGTATCATTGGCGCTGTCACAGAGGCTCTACGGCGGCTAATCCGGAAAGCAAGGCATATGCCTATGAAGCCGGAAAACGTGCGGTAGAGGATTTCGTAGCAGAACGCGGTTGGAATGCAGAGGTGTCGGAAACGAATCATGTGGGCTTTTACAGAGTATGGTATACGGACGGTATTTTCAAGGACAGACCTCTGGTGGGGGCACAAGGGGGTGACCTCATAGGGAAGGAGAATACCCCTGTGGCCGGAATGATGGATTCAGAAGGGAAACTTGTTTTTGGGGATTTGTGGTATGGTTTTAGCGGTTATATGAACCGAGCCCATCTGATGCAGCAGGCACAAGCCTTAGATTTGCGTCGCATAGAGGTGAATCCAGTCTGCGAGAAGCTGATGATTCAAATGTTTGGAGAGAACAACCTATATAGAGACAAATATCAAAGGCTACAGGTAAAGCAGGAGTTTTTGAAAGATGATAAGCAAGCAGTTGCACTTAGTCTGAAATTTAGTAAGCTTTTAAGAGATGCGGGATATTTGCTTGTGTGGGATCCTTATTTGACAAAAATATTGTTGGAAGAGAATTAACATTCTTAGAAAATGGAAGGAAAGCAGTATGCAGGAAAGAAAGGTGACTATCGTCATACCGAATTACAATGGAATAAAATATATTCGTGGTTGCATGGATTCCTTGCGTTTGCAGGAGGGAGAAGTCTTTGACATTATTGTAGTTGACAATGCTTCCAAGGATGGGAGTCTGGAAGTATTACAGCAGGAATATCCGGAGGTAAAGGTATTTGCCCTCGCTGAGAATACCGGGTTTGATTATGCGGTAAACTTAGGTATCAGAGAGAGCAAAACTCCCTATGTGCTTCTATTGAACAATGATACGGTTGCCAAGCCGGGGTTCGTGCAGGCTTTAGTAGAGGCTTTGGAGGAGGCAGAGGATATTTTTTCCGTAAGTTCTATGATGTTATCCATGGAGGATGAAAATATTATTGATGACGCCGGAGACGGTTATAGTCTGTTGGGCTGGGCATATGCCAGAGGAAAAGGGCGTCCGGCAGAGAAGTATCAGAAGAAGGTGGATATTTTTGCAGCTTGTGCAGGAGCTGCCATTTACCGAAAATCTGTTATGGAAGAAATCGGCTATTTCGATGAAAATCATTTTGCATATCTGGAGGATATTGATATTGGATATCGTGCCAGAATTTACGGGTATCGGAATGTATATGAGCCACGTGCCAAGGTGGTTCATGCAGGTAGTGCTACCAGCGGTTCCCGCTACAATGAATTTAAAACAAAGCTTTCTTCAGCTAATAATGCGTATATGATTGGTAAGAACATGCCTTTATTACAGCTTTTGATTAATTTTCCGTTACTGTTTTTGGGTTTTTTGGTAAAAGCTTTCTTTTTTGCCAGAAAGAAAATGGGTATGCTATATGTGAAGGGTTATTTAAGCGGTATAGTCAGAGCTTTCGGAAAAGAAGGGCGAAAACATAAGGTGAAATTTCGAATGAAACATTTTCTTAATTATTTTAAAATCGAAATTGCACTGTTTTTCGGGATTTTTGGAATTTTTATAAAATATTAAGTTGTGCTTTTTGTAATAATATTGTAAAATATTATGAGATGCATAAAATTGGGTGATGCTTATGATAAAAGATAACCAAAAAGTCTTTAACAGGATGCACGTTGTAATGGATGCTGTCATTACAGCGATGTCGTATGCATTGGCATATATCCTTAGGTTTTATATTTTTCAATCAAATACCGAAGGCGTGGGCGTGTTACCGGCAAAGGATTATTTCGGAGTACTGATATTTATTATTCCGGCATATATTCTGTTATATTTTGCATGTGATGTTTATGGTCCCAAGCGTACCGGTAAGCAGCGAAGAGAAATCGGAGCGATCATACAAGCTAATACCATAGGAATCGCGATGTACATTGTGATTTTGTATTTGTTTGTTCGGGAAATTCATTATTCCCGAAGCATGATGGCGGTTTTTTATTTCTTAAATATTGTTATTACGACAATTTATCGTATTGTTTTAAGAAAAACCTTGCGTTCTATGCGTAAAAGGGGTTATAATCTTAAACATGTGCTTGTAGTAGGTTACTCCAGAGCTGCAGAAAGTTATATAGACCGCTTACAGTGGAACCCCCAGTGGGGATATTGGGTGTCCGGTATTTTAGATGATAATGTGCCACAGGGAACTCTTTATAAGGGGGTTAAGGTACTGGGGGATATAGATTCGCTGACTACTACCCTGCAGGAGATGAAGTTAGACGAAATTGCCATAGCATTATCTCTTAGAGATTATGACCGATTAGAAGAAATCGTGAATATTTGTGAGAAATCCGGTGTGCATACCAAGTTTATTCCGGACTATAACAGCCTGATACCCAGTCGACCTTATACAGAGGATTTGATGGGGCTTCCGGTGATTAATATCCGTTATGTTCCTTTGTCCAATACCGGCAATATGGTAATTAAGCGGGCTATGGACATAGTGGGCTCTTTGTGTGGAATTGTTTTGGTATCGCCATTGCTATTGATTATTGCTATTGCAATTAAGCTAACCAGTCCCGGTCCGGTTATTTTCAAGCAGGAACGAGTAGGACTGCATAATGTACCGTTTTATATGTACAAGTTCCGAAGTATGGAACAGCAGACAGAGGCAGATGAGAAGAAGGCGTGGACAGTGAAGAATGACCCGAGAGTGACGCCTATCGGTAAGCTGCTTCGTCGAACCAGTTTGGACGAGCTTCCGCAGTTGTTCAACATTTTGAAGGGGGATATGAGCCTGGTTGGTCCCAGACCGGAACGACCATTGTTTGTAGAGAAGTTTAAAGAAGAAATTCCCAGATATATGATAAAGCATCAGGTGCGACCGGGGTTGACCGGATGGGCACAGGTGAATGGGTATCGTGGTGACAGTTCTATTCCTAAGAGAATTGAGCACGATTTGTATTATATCGAGAATTGGACTTTGGGCTTTGATATAAAAATTATTATTTTAACATTCTTTACAGGCTTTATAAACAAAAACGCATATTAAGCATTAACAAGGAGAAGTGAAATGGCAAAGTATTCTAATAATGCCAGTGGAGGAAATACTGACAGAAAAATGAAAAACAGACAACGGACAAAGATTATTATTTTTATCATTGAAATTTTAATTATTCTGGTGATGTTATTAGTTGTATGGAAGGTTTTCCAAACAACCGACGAAACGGAAGGCCCTCATATTGTAGACATTGAAGAAAGCAATATTGTGGTGAACCCCGGTGTAAAAGAAAGTTTGGAAAAAGAACCTACCTCTCCGGAGGAACCGGAACCAGCCATGAAGGGTTATTGGAATATTGCTCTCTTTGGTGTAGATGCTACCAGTCAGAAGCAGTTATACAGCAAGAGCCGAAGCGATAGTATGATGATTGCTTCTGTAAATATGGATACCGGAGAAATCAAGCTGGTATCTGTATATCGTGATACGTATCTGAATAAGGGTAACGATAAATATGGCAAGTGTAATGGTGCCTATGCGGCAGGTGGTGCGGAGCAGGCTATCAATATGTTGAATATGAATATGGACCTTGCCATTAAGGATTTCGTAACAGTTGGTTATCATGCAGTAAAGGAATGTGTAGATGGTCTGGGCGGTGTATGGATTGATGTAGATAGTGCAGAGTTAAAGCACATCAACAACTATCAGTTGAGTATTATTCGCGATACCGATATTCCTAAGAGTGAGTATGTAGAGGTAACAGATACCGGTTATCAGCTGTTGAATGGTTTGCAGGCTACCGCATATTGTCGTATCCGTTATACCAAGGGTGATGACTATAAGCGTGCAGAACGTCAGCGTGAAGTGCTCAAGGCTATGGAAGAACAGGTAAAGAAGGCTGATTTGAAGACCCTTGAGAAGTTAGCTACCAGTGTATTGAAATATGTATACACCAGTCTGGATGAAGCAGATATCTTGGAACTGTTAAAGAATGTAAGTAACTATACTATTGTTGATGAAGGTGGTTTCCCTACAGAGGATAATAGAACCTCCGATACCATCGGTTCTGACGGAAGCTGTGTTGTTCCTTTGGATTTGGAAGAAAATGTAATGTGGTTGCATGAATTCCTGTTTGGCGAGGTGGATTATCAGGTTTCCGATTCGGTACAGGAATACAGTGATAAGATCAAAGAGAAAACAGACAAATATATAAATAATTAAGCGAAGCAAAGGGAGCTGTCAGGCTCCCTTTTTTCGGATTTTTGGTGAAATATGAAGATAGATATTATTATACCGGTTTATAAGCCGGATAAATCCTTTTTTGAATTGATACAGAAGCTGGAAGCCCAGAGTGTTCCGATACATGAGATTATTATTATGAACACAGAGGAGAAGTATTTTCATCAGCTTGCTTATGGTAGTCGCTTTTTAGAAAAATATCATAATATCAAGGTGTATCATTTATCTAAGAAAGAATTTGATCATGGATATACCAGACATGTAGGGGTGACCAAGTCTGCGGGTGAGGTTTTTGTCATGATGACACAGGATGCTATTCCAGTGGATAGTACTTTGGTGGAAAACCTGACGAAGGCGCTAACGGAACAGGGAGTGGCAGCAGCTTATGCCAGACAGCTTCCCAAGGAGGACTGCGGAGTGATTGAGAGTTATACCAGAAGCTTCAATTACCCGGTACATTCAGTAGTGAAATCCCACAAAGACTTGGAGCGTCTGGGAATAAAGACTTATTTTTGTTCCAATGTATGCTGTGCGTATCGAAGAGAGATTTATGAAGAGTTGGGTGGTTTTATACGACATGCCATCTTTAACGAAGATATGATTTATGCAGCAAAGGCGATACAGGCAGGTTATAAAATTGCTTATGTGGCAGAAGCACAAGTGCTGCATTCTCATAATTATACCTGCAAGCAGCAGTTCCATCGAAACTTTGATTTGGGAGTTTCCCAGGCAGACCATCCGGAGATTTTTGCTTCCGTGCCTTCGGAGGGAGAGGGGATGCGTAGTGTGAAAGCTACTGCAGGGTATTTGAAGTCGATTAAGAAAAGTAGCCTGATTCCAAAGTTGGCTTTACAGAGTGCCAGTAAGTATATGGGCTATCTGTTAGGAAAGAATTATAGGAAGCTGCCGAAGAAATGGGTTCTCTCCTGGACCATGAACAAGGAATATTGGAGCCATGAGGAACGCAAGAGAGCTGTTGCCAATATAGATGCAAGTAAAGGTTATGGACGCTCAGAGGCGGAAAAGAAGTAGTTCAATAAGGATGAAATACTATGACAGAGAACAAGCGCATTGCTTATTTGGATATGGCTAGGGGCATAGGAATGATTTTGGTGGTAATTGGCCATATAGAGTATGTAAATATGTCCCTATTACAATTCATTTATGCTTTTCACATGTCCCTGTTTTTTCTGATATCGGGTATACTCATTTGGGAAAAACAGGAGGAAAAAAACAATTACATAGCGTTATGTAAAAAAAAGCTACGCAGTATTCTGTTGCCCTATTGTTATTTTAGTGTGCTGATATTGTTGGTAGAAAGTGCCAGACTGTTGGTAAAAGGATTGAATGAGTGGGAAAACATCGGACAAATGCTTTTACAGACTCTCTGTTTGCAGGGCACATCCACGCTTTGGTTTTTACCGGCTTTGTTTATGAGCGAACTGTTATTTATCGGTATGCGACGGAGGAGTTCTCACGGGGGGACTATGATAGGAGCGTGTGTCCTGACTGTGTTCGCTGCCGTAATGAATCAGTGGGAAAAGAACTGGTATTCCTTGCAGACACAGGATATGTTGGGGAATGTGTTGCATGAGGTTTTGTCCATGCTGGTGCGAAATGTATTTTGTGTGAGCTTTATCTGTATAGGCTATTATCTGGGAAAATGGATTTTGCCGGCAATGCAGAGATGGTGGCAGGAAGTGCTTTTCGCCATGCTTTCGGCAGTGGCAGCAGTCCTGTTAATATTCGGAAATGGAGTGGCAGAGATTCGTTACATGAATTTGCAGAACCCGATATTGTATTTGTTAGGAGCTGTGTCAGGAACTATGACAGTGCTTTGCCTGTGCAGGTTGTTACAAAGGAGCAGATTGGCGGCTGTGAAGCGATTGTTGGGCTTTATCGGGATTAACTCCCTGATTATTATGGTGACACATATGGATTTTCGCGTGTTGTATTGCAGCATTATGCTGGCGGAGTTTTTGAATGTGTGGGAGAAACAATTGTTTTATATAATAAGTATCATATTACTGGTGTTCCTGTTGGAAATTCCTATTATTTGGGTGGTGAACCGATTTTTTCCTTGGCTTTTGGGGAAAAGACTGTGATTTCATAAGAGCTTCATTTTTTAATCACAAATTCAACACAATTTGTGATTATACTTAGCTTATGAAAAGGAAGCAAACAGTTGTGGCCAACGGCCCTATGGATAGAAGGAGGAAATATGTACGAAGAGATGAATAATGAAGATAGAAATTATAATTGGGAGAACAATTATAATACCAACCAGCCACAGAAGGAAGAAAAAAAAACAGGCAGTTTCTTTCGAAAGATAATGATTGCTGCTTGTTGCGGTTTATGTTTTGGTTTGTTTGCAGGTGTAGGTTTGTTTGCAGTGGACCAGGTGAAAGAATTTGGTTTGGCTACAAAGGAGCAAGTATTTCAGACCAATGGAAATAACAATACCGTAATCAGCAGTGTAAGTGAAAAGGAACAGAAGAAAGAACAGGAAACTGAGGAGGAAGAGGAAATCAAACAGGCTTCTACCAATCAGGTTTCTGTGATTACAACGGATTATTCAGAGGTCGTGGAACGTGTGATGCCTGCCATGGTATCCATTCTGAATACCTATACTGAAGAAATGAGCTATTGGGGGCAGAAATATACTCAGGAGGCTCAGGCAGGCGGTTCCGGTATTATTATTGCACAGAATGACACAGAGCTTTTGATTGCTACCAATAATCATGTGGTAGAGGATGCAGATAAGCTGGAGGTAACCTTTATTGATGGCACCATAGCAGAAGCACAGGTAAAGGGTAAGGATGCGGATATGGACCTGGCAGTAATAGCCATCCTTTTAGAAAACCTGAGTGAGGAAACCAAACTGGCCATTGCCATTGCCGAAATGGGTGACAGTGACGCTCTGAAGCTGGGAGAACCGGTTATTGCTATCGGGAATGCTTTGGGTTACGGACAGTCTGTAACAGGTGGTTTTGTTAGTGCCTTGAATAGGGAAATTGAGTTGGAAGATGGTTCTACAGGAGTGTTTATTCAGACAGATGCCGCTATTAATCATGGTAATTCTGGCGGAGCATTGTTGAATATTAATGGTGAGGTAATCGGTATCAATTCCAACAAAATCAGTGGTACCTCTATTGAAGGAATGGGGTATGCGATTCCCATTACTGCAGCAGAACCTATCATTGGTGATTTGATGACCAAGGAAACCAAGCATAAGGTGCCCGATGGCAAGGTTGGTTATATTGGTGTCATGGGACCCTTGACGGTTTCCAGAGATAACCTGTATAATTTACCTCAAGGTGTGTTTATCCGAAGCGTAGCAGAGGATTCCCCGGCAGAAGCAGCCGGAATATTGAGTGGTGATATCATTGTGGATTTTGATGGTGAAAAGATTACCACCTATGAAGACTTAGAAGAAGTATTGCAATACTATGGTCCCGGCAGTGAAGCGGTGATTACTGTGAAGCGACAGCAGCATGGCGAGTATGTGGATGTAGAAATCCCTATTGTATTGGGAGTGCGTCCTGAAAATGAATAATTAAATGAGCCCCGGGCGCAAGTCCGGGGCATTTGGAGGTTTATATGTCGTATTTTTATGAGGAGAATGAGGAAATAGTAGACGAATTGGTGGAAGAGGAAGAAGCAGGACAGGAAGATTCAGAGACCACAGAGGAAAAAGAAAACAATGATTACGAGGACGTGTGTTTTGTATGTCGCCGTCCGGAAAGCAAGGCAGGTAAGATGTTTAAGCTGCCTAACAATATCTGTGTCTGCAATGATTGTATGCATAAGACCATGGAAACAGTGAGCCAGTTTGATTATCAGGGAATGTTAAACGATCCGGCTTTCCAGAAGGATATGGATCAGATTATGAAGGGTGGGTTCCCCAATATCCGCTTTGTGAACATGAGTGATTTACAGGGAAGTGGTGGTATTCCCAACAAACAGAAGCTGAAGAAGAAAAAGAAGGCAGAAGAAGTAAAGCCGGTTTTGAATATCAAGGATATTCCTGCACCGCATAAGATTAAAGCCAGTCTGGATGAGTATGTGGTAGGACAGGAGCATGCCAAGAAGGTAATTTCCGTAGCAGTTTATAACCATTACAAACGTGTGGCAACCGGTACTATGGATGAAATCGAAATTGAAAAGTCCAATATGCTGATGATTGGACCGACCGGTAGTGGTAAGACTTATCTGGTAAAGACTTTGGCGAAGCTTTTGGATGTGCCGTTGGCAATTGCAGATGCTACTTCTTTAACAGAAGCCGGTTACATCGGTGATGATATCGAGAGTGTAGTTTCCAAGCTTTTGGCAGCTGCTAATAATGATGTGGAAAAAGCAGAGCGAGGCATTATCTTTATTGATGAAATTGATAAGATTGCCAAGAAGAAAAACACCAACTCACGAGATGTGAGTGGCGAAAGCGTGCAGCAGGGAATGTTAAAACTTTTAGAAGGAGCTGAGGTAGAGGTGCCTGTGGGGGCCAACAGCAAAAATGCCATGGTTCCTTTGGCGACGGTAAATACCAAGAATATACTATTTATTTGTGGCGGTGCCTTTCCGGATTTAGAGGAGATTATCAAGGAGCGTCTAACCAAGACGGCTTCTATTGGTTTCAATGCTACCCTCAAGGATGCCTTTGACAAAGAGAAAAATCTTCTTGCCAAGGTGACGGTAGAGGATTTGCGTAAATTTGGCATGATACCGGAATTTTTAGGTCGTTTGCCGGTGATTTATACCTTAGAGGGACTGTCTAAGGAGATGATGGTGAAGATTTTGAAAGAGCCTAAAAATGCTATCCTCAAGCAGTATCAGAAGCTGTTAGAACTGGATGAAGTGAAGCTGGAATTCAATGACGAAGCTTTGGAAGCAATTGCAGAAAAGGCTATGGAAAAGGATACCGGAGCCAGAGCCCTACGTTCCATTATTGAAGAATTTATGCTGGATATTATGTATGAAATTCCAAAGGATGATAATATCGGTCGCGTGACCATTACCAAGGAATACATTGAAGGAACCGGAGGTCCTATCATTGATATTCGCAGCAATTTAATCGTGGACAAGCAGGAAAATATAAAAGTGATAACAGAGGAATAAAAACGTTAAAGCCGGCAGAAATAAAAGTCTGTCGGCTTTTAAAATACCTATTGACAAATTGCGGGAATGTGATAATATTAACATATGAACATTGGTTCATATAAAAGAGGCAGTTACATACTGCAGAAGGGATGGATGAATTATGCAGAAGAAATATAAGATTGAAGTGGATTGTGCCAACTGTGCATTAAAGATGGAGGAAGCTACGAAGAAGGTTGCAGGTGTTGCTAATGCATCAGTCAGCTTTATGACACAGAAGATGAGTGTGGAGTTCGCAGAAGGTGCCGATGAGAAAGCTGTGATGCAGGCAGTTTTAAAGGCTTGTAAGAAGGTAGAGTCAGACTGCGAAATCTATTTATAATTTTTATAAGAAATGTTTGTTTGCGAAAATATTTTGATGTATAGAGGAGGGAAGCATTAAAGGTGCATCCTGCCTATTTTCAGAGTGAGGATTCTGTTCGAGGAGATGTATTATGACAAAGAAGCAGAAAAAGGTATTATATCGTATTATTGTAGCAACCCTGTTGATGATTGTATTGTCCGGTTTGCCCTTGGAGGGCTGGATGCGATTTGTGGCTTTTATGATACCTTATGGAGTTATCGGCTATGATATTTTGAAAAAAGCGGTGTTGGGTATTTGTCATAAGGAAATCTTTGATGAAAACTTTTTGATGGCAGTGGCCACAGTAGGTGCCATTCTGCTGGGAGACTATACGGAGGCTACAGCGGTTATGCTTTTTTATCAGATTGGTGAGCTTTTCCAAGGTGTAGCAGTAGGAAAAAGTCGAAAGAACATTGCGAACTTAATGGATATCCGTCCGGATTATGCCAATGTGGAAGCAGAAGACGGACAATTAGAACAGGTGGATCCGGAGGATGTGACAATCGGTACTATTATCTGGGTGAAGCCGGGCGAACGTATTCCTATTGATGGAGAAGTGGTGGAGGGTAGTTCCACTTTGAATACCAGTGCCTTGACGGGAGAGAGTCTTCCCAGAGAAGTAGCAGTGGGAGAGACGGTAATCAGTGGTTGTGTGAACCTTTCCGGTTTGTTGAAAATAAAGACTACAAAGGAGTTTGGAGAGTCTACAGTATCTAAGATATTGGAGCTGGTAGAGAATTCCAGTATGCGAAAATCCCGGTCGGAAAACTTTATTACCAAGTTTGCCCATTACTATACCCCGGCAGTTTGTTATGCAGCACTTGTCTTGGCACTGTTACCTCCTCTGGCAAATCTGCTGATTTTGAATAGTGCAACCCAGTGGAGCGTGTGGATTACCAGAGCCCTTACCTTTTTGGTAATCAGTTGTCCCTGTGCACTGGTGATTTCCATACCTCTGAGCTTTTTCGGCGGTATTGGCGGTGCTTCTTCCTGCGGTATCCTGATAAAAGGCTCCAATTATATGGAAACGCTGGCGAATACGGATATCGTAGTATTTGATAAGACCGGAACCCTGACCAAGGGCGTGTTTCAGGTGACAAAGGTTTGCTCCGTGGAAGAATGGAGTGAGCAGGAGTTGTTAAGGCTGGCAGCACATGCGGAAAGCTTTTCTACCCATCCGATTAGTAAGAGCCTTCGAAACGCCTATGGGGAGAATATTGAGGAAAACTTGGTGACCGCTGTAGAGGAAATCAGTGGGCACGGAGTACAGGCAAAGGTGGCCGGTGTAGAAGTAGCCGCAGGAAATATGAAATTAATGGAGAAACTACAGCTAAGGCCGATGCAGCCTAAGGAAGAGGGAACCATCGTACATGTGGCAGTAGAGAAGCGTTATGCCGGATACATCGTGATTGCCGATGTGTTAAAGGAACAGTCGGCAGATGCGATGCAGGAGCTTCGGGCGGTTGGTGTAAAGAAATTAGTTATGTTAACCGGAGACGCCAAGGCTGTAGCAGAAAAGGTGGCAGAACAGCTGGGGATTACAGAGGTACGAAGCGAGTTGTTACCGGCACAGAAGGTAGAACAGGTGGAGCAGCTTTTGCAGGGAAGGGCACCCAAGCGGGCACTTGCTTTTGTGGGAGATGGTATCAACGATGCTCCGGTTCTGTCCAGAGCAGACATCGGTATTGCTATGGGAGCATTGGGTTCCGATGCTGCGATTGAAGCTGCGGATATTGTATTGATGGATGATAATCCATTAAAGATTGTACAGGCCATTCAGATTTCCAGAAAGTGTCTGCGTATTGTATATGAAAATATTGTTTTTGCCTTGGGTATCAAATCTATCTGTCTGGTGCTGGGTGCAACCGGTCACGCAGGTATGTGGCTGGCTATCTTTGCAGATGTGGGTGTCATGGTCATCGCGGTGCTCAATGCAATTCGTTGTTTATATATGAAAAAGTAATGAAAATCTCTACTGTGTGCATAACATAGTAGAGATTTATTTTTTATAAAAGAGGTTCCGGAATATGGATTGTAAGGAGAAGATTTTGTCTGAGGAATATGCAGATGGGGTAGTAGATTTTCCGGTGGAACGGGTGGTAAGAGAGGGGGATGATATCTGTTATATTCCATTGGATAGACGGTATTATGTAGCCTATCAAAACCGCCAGGCAGCACCGGATTTGTTTGGAAGCACTCTTCAATATCAATATACGCCAAAGCTATATGGGCTGATGCAGATAGAAGAGGATGTCCGCCCGGATACGATTTTCGATCCGTCCAGTCTGGTCAGCAGCGGTATTCGCCAGCTACAGGGGCAACCTTTAAATCTGCGGGGGCAGGGGGTAATCATTGCTATTATTGATACCGGCATCGATTATCGAAATCCGGCTTTTCTGGATGCCAATGGTGAGAGCAGGATTTTAGCCATTTGGGATCAAACTTTGCAAGAAGGAACCCCTCCGGAGGGGCTGTATTTTGGCTCAGAATACAGCAGAGAGGATATCAACCTTGCGTTGAATTCAGAAAAACCTTTAGAGGTTGTACCGGTAACGGATCCTCTGCGGCATGGAACAATTATGGCAGGCATTGCAGCCGGGAGTATAGTTGGGGGAGGCAGTGAGTATCTGGGGGCTGCACCGGAGGCGGATATAGTGATAGTGAAGCTGAAGGAAAGTAAGCAGTATCTGCGAGAGTATTATTTCGTGCCGTTGGGAATTCCGGCTTATGAAGAAAGTGATATTATGTTGGGAATTGCATATGCCAATCGTTTTGCAGAGGATTTTCGTCGTCCGGTGGTTATTTGCCTGGGGGTTGGTACAAATATGGGGGACCATGCCGGGAATTCTTTTCTTGGACGATATATGAATGATGTGGCGTTGCAACGTAGCAGGGCAATTGTTGTGTGTGGTGGAAATGAAGGAATTGCAAATCATCACTATACTTGGCGGTTTCCTATGCGGGAGGAAGAACAAATGGCATATCATGATGTGGAAATACGGGTTGGAGAAGGGGAACGAGGGTTTATTATGGAGTTTTGGGGAAGTGTGCCTGATATTTTTAATATTAGTGTGCGTTCACCCGGAGGGGAAACTATACCACCACTGCGGTTAGGAGTAGAACAACAAAATACCTATCGGTTTATTTTTGAAGATACGGTGGTTACTATTCAGAGTGTTCTGGTAGAAGCCGGAGCTGGGGAAGAATTTATTCGGTTTCGTTTTCAGACACCTACTCCCGGAATATGGACCATACGGGTGACCACATTGGGAGAAATTCATAATGGGGTATTTCACATGTGGCTTCCAATAACACAATTTTTAAGCAGTACTACTTTTTTTCTGGAAGCCAGTCCGGACACTACCATAACAGAACCGGCTATGACTTCAGAGGTCATCTGTGTGACCAATTACAATCATGTGAATAATAGTTTTTATTTAGAGTCCGGCAGAGGCTTTAGCCGTACCGGACAGATACGTCCGGATTTTGCGGCTCCCGGGGTGAATGTGTCAACATTGTATGGAAATCGTACCGGTAGCAGTCTTTCTGCGGCTATCACTGCCGGAGGGGTGGCGCAATTTATGCAATGGGCAGTTGTGGAAGGGAACAGCCCTTTGGCAGAAACTCGTGAAATTCGTAATTATTTTATTAAAGGGGCTGTTCGCCTCCCTAATCTGACTTATCCGAATCGGGAGTGGGGATATGGTGCATTAAATGTGCTGGGAGCGTTTGAAAAATTACGAGGAGGTGTTTAATTTAATTTTGTCTCACATTTGCATTGTATTTCCAGAGAATGTATAGTATTATATTAGTAGTAAGATTTTACTATTGATAGATAAGGAGAATGTGAAATGGCTTCCATAAAAGAAGTGGCAAAGCATGCCGGAGTAGCAATTTCGACAGTTTCAAAGGTACTAAACAATTATCCGAACGTAAGTGAAGAGACCAAGGAGAAGGTAAATGCAGCTATAGAAGAATTGGGATATGTTCCCAATGCAGTGGCGGCGGCATTGTCTTCCAAGAAAGCAGGTCGTATTGCCATTGTTTTACGTTTGAGTAAAACAACACAGGCAATTGATGAAGTAAATATGCAGTATTTGCATGGTGCTATATATAGAGCCAGAAAGCTGAATATGGATGTAGTTACAGTTTTTTATTCCATGCTGGAGGATAAGAGTGTGGAAGAGATGGTGAACTATTTTCGTTCTCAGGCAGTAAATGGTATCATTATCTGCGGTATAAGAAAGGTAGAGAAACCATTTTTAAAGCTGTTGGAGAGCCAGATATTCAAGGTGGTATCCATAGATGCACTTTTGGTAAATCCCAGTACTTCCTGTGTGTGGATTAACCAATATCAGGCACAGTATGATGTAGCGAAGAAAACCTTGGAAATGGATCCCACACCGTATAAAAAGCTTTTGTATATTGCCGGAACCAAGCATAGTTTTGTTACAGAAGAACGTTTGCGAGGCATTAAGCAGTTTGCGGCGGATTATAAGCTGAAGCTTACCGTAAAGGAAGGAGAATTTTCTGAAAAGAAAGCCAGGGAAATTACTTTGAAATATGGGGAAAAGACAGATATGATTGCCTGTGCCTCAGACCTGATGGCTATTGGTGCCATGCGTGCTTTAGTGGACATGGACATCTTCCGACCGGTATGTGGCTTTGACGGTATCACCTTGATGGGATATGTGGGAAAACAGATGAATACGGTGAAGCAGGACTTTTTCCACATCGCAGAGGTGGCGGTAGAGGAGCTGCGTCGTTTGTTGGATGGCGGCGAAGGACAGGAAGTAGTTTTGAAGCACTCTCTTGTCCGAATGGAGTATATGGACATTATACGATAATTTTTGTAAAATTTTTACAAAAACACTTGCATAGTTGGGAAAAATATGTTATATTTCATAGGCTCACGTAATTTGTAACTGTTAACCCTGTTATCTATTACATAGGAGGCGCAAAATGAATATGGAAATCTACCCTACTATCAACATGAAGGCTACCGGAGCCCGCATCAAGGAGCTGCGAAAAGCCAAAGGTATTACGGTAATTGAAATCAGCGAATTCATGGGTTTCACGGAGCCACAGGCGGTATATAAGTGGCAACGGGGCGAGAGCCTTCCCACCGTGGACAATTTGTTCGCACTTAGCAGAATATTAGGGACTTCAATGGAGGACATCTTAGTCGGCAACGACGAGATGTCCTCTCGTTTTATGTGGAAAAGTACGGTAAAGTGAATCCTATGATTGCATGAATTTTCAGCTGCCAGGTCTGGGAACCGTGAGAGGCTGTATGGGAAGCCGGTTGGCAAGGGAAAATTATACCAGCAGTTCAGTGACTTTGTTTGCTGCATCTATTATGATAAGGATGGAACAAGGAGTGGATACACAAAAGGAGGAGGATGCATATGAGTAATATCTGGATGCCACTGGTAGAGGTAGAGACAAACGCCGGAGTACGTGAGGTGGCTTTGGCAACAAAACATTTTTCAAAGCGAAAGGTCTTCCTGATAGGAGAAATTAACACAGAATCAGTAAACCAACTGGTTTCCCAGCTTATGTACTTAAGTGACATCAGCGATGAGGAAATCCATCTTTATATTAACAGCGGCGGGGGAGAGGTAAATGCCGGGTTGGTACTGTACGATGTGATACAGAGCCTAAAGGCACCCATCAATATGTACTGCATGGGGATGGCTGCCAGTATGGCGGCAGTGATACTGTCCGGAGGACAGAAAGGCAGACGCTTCATTCTGCCACACTCCAAAACCATGATACATGAGCCTCTTATCCGTGATGGAGTAGGGGGTTCTGCGACCTCCATCAAAAATCTTTCGGAGAACATTCTCCAAACCAGAGAGATTATTAACAATTTGCTGGTAAAGCATACCGGAAAAACTCTGGAAAAAGTAAATGCAGCTACGGCCTTTGACAATTACATGAATGCGCAGGAAAGCATTGACTTCGGTATTTGTGATGAAATTCGTAACATTATCTAAGCACAAGCAGAAAGGAGACTATACTATGATACCTCAGAATACGTTAGTTTTGGCAGACAATTGTTATTACAGCATGGACTCTTTTGAAACACAATTAAATAATAATGTTTTGGTAGTGGGGAGTTCTGGGTGTGGCAAAACCCGAAGCATCGTCAGCCCTAACATTTTGCAGGCCAGCGGCAGTTATATTATCTCAGACCCCAAAGGCGTACTTTATCCCAAGTACAGAAAGTATCTGGAGGAGCGAGGCTATGAAGTGCAGGTACTGGATTTTATCCATCCGGAAAAATCCACCCGATACAATTTCTTCCGCTACATAAGAAGTACCCGGGATATTATCAAAATCGCCCATATGTTGGTATACGGAATGGGAGATGATAATGGCAAGAAGCCGGATCCCTTTTGGGACGAAGCTGCAGAATTGCTGTTAACTTCTATCATAGCGTTTCTTCACCAGAGAGGAATCGAAGAAGATAAAAATCTGTCAGCCATGCAATCTTTGATAATGGCTTGTCAGGTGGATGAAGACCATAGTAGTGGTAAAACCACTTTGGACATTATCATGGAGAGGGAGTTTGAGGATGATGAGGACAATTTCGCCTACAGACAGTATCAGAAGTTTCGAATTGCAGCAGGAAAGACCTTGAAATCCATTATGATTACTCTAAATGCTCATCTGGGAAAATATGACTTTGATGAGCTGAACCGGATGATGGAGTATGATGAAACCAATATTGCCTCTATCGGGCAAAAGAAGAAAGCACTGTTCGTGATTGTCAGCGATACAGACAGGTCTATGGATGGATTGGCCAACCTGTTTTACTCCCAGGCCATGAATGAGTTGTGCCGGTATGCGGATGAGGAGTGCAAGGGAAACCGATTACCGGTGGATGTCAGATTTATTCTGGACGATTTTGCCACGAACTGCAGAATAGCCGACTTCCCCACTATGATTTCCAATATTCGTTCCCGCGGCATTTCCGCCATGCTGATGATACAGGCAGAATCTCAGTTGGAGCATGGTTATGGTGCCAATGCCAGAACTATTATCGCCAACTGTGATACCTACGTGTATCTGGGGGGAAATGATGTAGATACGGCTAAGAAGGTAGCAGAGCGATGTGACCTGCCCTATCGAAAGATACTCAATATGCCCATTGGAACTAACTGGATATTCCGTAGGGGACAGGAACCTATAAATGGTAAAAATCTGGTGCTGGAGAAGTTTACCGGTGCCTATATCACAAGTAAGGAAGGCATGGCCCGATAGGGTCATGTCTTTTTAAACCAGTGGTTTATATCTTTGGGGAAGCTTTTTTGCTATACTGTTTTTAGAATGAACCATGATAACTTTATATTTCAAGCGTCCGAGGGACGAAACGGAGGGAATGCCATGAATGCAAAGCAGATTAGTAAGCAGAAAGCCTTTGATTATTGTATGTACATGATTTTTTCCAGTTATTTCAAGGAGACCACTTTAAAATCTCCCATCCAAGAGAAAAATCTTTTGTTACACTACAAGGACCTGAGACCTCAGGACCAGTTCGCAATGGAAGACCAATGCATCCGTTATATGGATAAGGTTCAGGAAAAAATACCTTCCAAGGTCTGGGAGCAACCTATGGAGGTGCATTTGCTAGGACGAAGCGAACAGCCCAATACAGAGATACGCTTTGAAAGTGAACCGTATATTATTTGCGTATCAGCGGATTGTTCCAAGGGAAGACCGGAGCTGAAGCTGGTATTTTGGAAGAAGAAACGGAGGTGAAAATAAAAATGAATTTGTATATATCAGACCTGCATTTCGGACATCGGAATGTGATTGGCTTTGATCACAGACCCTTTGCCGGTGTAGGCGAAATGGACCAGGTATTGATTCAACTTTGGAATGGCAGGGTACAGGAGGATGATGATGTATTCATCATTGGTGATTTTGCATACCACAATGACAAGTCAGAGGAGTGGTACCTGCGACAGCTAAAGGGCAGGAAGCATTTGGTGATTGGAAATCATGATACCCAGCTTTTAAAGAATGGCAAGGCCATGAGCTATTTTGTAACAGTTGACAAGATGATGCACGTAGAGGACCAGGGAAATCATATATGTCTGTGTCATTTTCCTATTTTGGAATGGAATGGCTATTATAAGGGACATTACCATATTTATGGACACATTCACAACCGCAGGCAGGATACCTATGAAATCATGAAGACCAGAGAAAAGGCATTGAATGCAGGTTGCATGATTAACCATTATACACCGGCATCCCTGAATGAATTGATAAGAAACAATAAGGCTTTTAGGGAAAGCTAAAAGAACCATTTTCCTTGTAGGGGATTACAGGGGAAATGGTTCTTTTGGTATGGTTAACTATTCAGTATATGGAGCTCATGCAAGGCACGTGTGCAGGCTACATAAAGCAGCTTGGCAGTTTCCGGTTTTTCCAGTCCGTGCTTCATATCCGGATTCCAAAGGATAACCGTATCAAATTCCAAGCCCTTCACATAACGGATGGGTAGCACCATAGTCCCTTTGGAAAAGTTGTTTTCTGCACCGTCTACCAAAGGGATATAGTCTGCCAAAAGAGCTCTGGCACGTTCCGCTTCTGTTTCCGAATTGCAGATAATGGCAGTAGTGGTATAGCCCTTTTCTTGAATCCCCTTCATTAGGGTGGCTGTATATTCTGCCATCTCCATGTCGCTCCAAAACTGCTTTTCCTTTACCGGAATTCCGTGACGGATAACCGGAGTGATTTTGTAGCGTCCAAAGGAGGCTTTTTCCAGTATTTTTCCGGCATATTCGGAGATTTCAATGGTGTTTCGGTAGCTCTTTTGAAGGAGCATGAAACAGTCTTTTTCTCCGGTTAGGAATAATTTTTGTAATTCATACCAATCATTCAGACCGGTATAATAATTAATATTCTGTGATACATCTCCCATAATGGTAAAGTAGGTGGCGGGTAGCAGTTTCTTCAATACATAGTAAGCACCGATACCAAAATCCTGTGCCTCGTCCAGAAAAAGAAGTCCGAATTCCTGATTGGGTTCCTTTTGGGTTAGGCGATAATGGATCAAAGCTAATGCGGCGATATCATAAAGGTCATATTCTCTGGCAGTCAGGCGGGCAAGATGCTTGCTCATATTGTGACTTATGTTAGTGTCGAGGTCATCCTCTGCGGACAGAGTGCGGTCGTACCCATGGTCTGCACACCAACTATTTAGAAAGTCCAGATAATATTCATAAATGGATGCTTTGGGACACATGTTCTTGTAATGTCTGGCATGCTCTTTCAGCTTAGCATTGATTAAGTCCCTATCCATACCGCTCATTAAGAACTTAATACGGGTTTTTACCCGGTCGTCCATCATAGTAAGTAATCGTTTCACGCTGGCGGTAGGTGTCTCTCGCAAGAGGGTAAGATTTTTGGATTCCGAAAGGATGGTACCAATCTGTGAATCTTTGTAATCTCCGGTATCAATCAGTTCTTCCCGTTTATGCATCAGATATAAATCCAGCTCCTGCATGAATACCTGTGTGCAACGTAAGGAGGCAGTAGCATCCGGTTCTACTACACGATTTTTTTTCTGCCAATCCTTCTCGCAGAGCCGAATAAAAAGTTGGTCCATGCGCATATGCTTGATGTTTGGAACGTCCAGTTCCGGTAATCCGCTGGTAATATAGTTTAGTAACAGGTCATTGCTGCCGATGATGCAGTATTCGTTGGATTCGAAGCGGTGCTTGTAGTTATAGAGCAGGTAGGAGATGCGATGCATGGCTACGGTGGTTTTACCGCTACCTGCTACTCCTTGTACAATCAGGTTGGCAAAGGGAGATTTGCGAATGATTTCGTTTTGCTCCTTTTGAATGGTGGCAATGATTTCACCCAATACAACATCCTTATTGCGGGAAAGGTATTGTACCAACAGGGCATCATTGGAGGCCACGTCACTATCATAATACCCCTTTAGGATACCATCCTCTACATCATAGGTTCGCTTAAGAGTTAAATCAATGGAGATGGGCCTTTCTTCTGCCAATCCATATTCGCCCTGCCCCAATTCGTTTTCATAATATACACTGGAAATAGGAGCACGCCAGTCGGCAATGAGCACTTCGGTACGATTTTTGAAAACACCATTTTTACCAATATAAACGGTTTCCTTCCGTTCTACGGAATGGTCAGTATAATCAATTCTGCCGAAGTAGGGTTTGACAAGGGCAGCCTGATTTTTTCGTAATGTGGCAGCGGCATGTTCTTCCAGACTGGTGGTGGTCATCAATTGGTTGTACAATTCCACATCACCACTGTTGATAGCCTTGTACAGTTCCAATGCCTGAGTATGGTATTCCTCGTACTCGGATTCGTATCGGCGTACATTGTGGCGAATAATATCTTGACAATATTCAAAATGTTGTAGTTCTGCATTCCAATCCTTTTGCATGGTTTATTACCTTTCTTGAGTATGGTGTGATTACAGGTTACTATGGTTTTCTTTTGCCGCGGTCAGCCATGGCTGTATCTAAAAGTATACCGAAAAAGAAAAGAATTACTAGACTTTATTTTTAAAATATGTTAAAATATACAATGTAAGTGTGAAAAGAAAAAGCTATCGGTTAACCGATAGCTTTTTGACGTTGCGAAGGATAAATCATGGCAAAAACAATAAAAAGAGGCTACGTTCCCAGCGACGAAAAGGAATTTGGAGAAAATGAACTGAAGAAGCTTCGTAAAGCCGGAGAAGAGTTGTATTATTTGGCAAACAGAGGCTATCAAATGAAGATGGCATCCACCTTTGTGGATTTTCAGATAGAGGAGAGCATATGCTAATAAACAAGAGAAAGGACATGACGCCTTTTGATATGAAGCGACCACCCATGAAGCAGAAGTGGTATTTGATGCCACTGTTGTGGGGCGGTTCGTGGTTGATGACCAGACGGTTTGGATTGAAAATTACAAAGAAAAATATGGCTGGGTTGAAACCACCATTTCTGGTGATAGCGACCCATCAGGGCTTTTCAGATTATTATATAGCTCCTTTGGCATTATTTCCCCATAGGGCGAATTATGTATCGGATATGGAAGGTTTTGCCGCCTTTGGGGAGTGGTTATATCGTGCCATCGGATGTATCGGAAAGCGACGTTATGTTTCGGAGCCTTTCGTGGTGAAGAACATCAAGTATGCCCTTTCAAAAGGACAGAGTGTGGTGGTATTTCCAGAGTCCAGACATTCCAATGTGGGTACCACTGCGTATATTCCGCCCAATATGGGTAAGCTGGTGAAGTTGATGAAGGTGCCGTTGGTGGTGCTGACGGCTCACGGAAGCTACCTGGCCAATCCCTTCTGGGATGAGGAACATACCCGAAAAGTACCTATGGAAGCTACCTTGGAGGGAGTGTATACAGCCGAGGAGGTGGATAAGCTTTCTGCACAGGAAATTCAGCGAACCATTGAGGAGAAGTTACAGTATGATGAGTACATGTGGCAGCAGGAGAAAGGTATACAGATTACAGAAGAAAATCGAGCAGAAGGTTTGCATAAAGCATTGTATCAATGCAAGGCATGCGGTACAGAGTATCATATGAAAAGCAAGGGGGCGAGGCTTTTATGTGAGAAGTGTGGAGTGCAGTGGGAACTGTCTGAAAGCGGTTGGTTAGAACAGGTGAAGGAAGTTTCAGAGTGTGTAGCGGAAGATAAAAAAGTGTCTGATGCTGTGCAAGGGAATTGTGAGGAAAAGGGTATTCATGTTCCCGATTGGTACGAGTGGCAGCGAAAAAATGTGATTGATGAAATTGCTACTGGTGTGTATGAATGTGAGTTCGCAGTTCAGGTAGAAGCGTTGCCCAATTCTCAGGGGGTTGTGTCTCTGGGTGAGGGAAGACTGATACATAATCTGTTGGGCTTTCATTTAGAGTTTGGAGAAGAGAAGCTTTTCTTTGACCATCGTACTCGTGAGTCCGTGCAGACCGAATACAATTACAGAGGAAAAGGGATGGCTATTGTGCTGTCTACAAGGGATTGTTGTTATTATGTTTATTCGAAGGATGAAGCGTTCCAACCGACGAAGCTGCAGTTTGCAGGGGAGTATTTGCATCAGAAGGTAGTGGCAAGTGCCACCGGAAGGAGATAGGAAGCAAATGACGTTGGATGATAGAATTGCTCAGATTATGAAAAAGGTAGAGAAATTATCTACGAAAAAGAGAAGATTTCCATGTGGTAAGTTTCCGCCTGAGTGGAAAGAACCTATTACAGAAGAACAAGTGATGGCTTATGAAAAAGAAAAGGGAATACGATTGCCGGAGGATTATCGAAGATTTATTACAACCGTAGCAAGTGCAGGCACACAGCCCTTTTATGGTCTGTATGGGTTATTGGATAAGAAGCCGTCCTATGAATTTGAACCAATTGTGGATAAGAAATTCCCTTATACACTAAGTACACCTTTGAAGATAGCTGAGATGTCAGAAGAGGAGTATGACAAGTATTGGAACGATGACGAGAATGAGGAGTATATGCAAGGATACATTTTGCTTTGTCATGAAGGTTGTGGGATGGAAAGTATTTTGATAGTGAACACAGATGATGAAGAAGTCTATGGAACGGTCTGGTTTTGTGATTTAGCAAATGATTATGGTATTATGCCCATTTATCATCCCGAAACTAGGAAAACCATGTACTTTTTGGAGTGGCTGGAGTATTGGGTAGACCAGATGCTTCTCTTGGAAGAGGACGATTATTTTAGCTATGGGGAGTTGACCTTTTAAGTTTGGGGTATTCTGTGTATGGCAGGGGGAAAATTGATAGGTAATACTTTGATTAATTTAGGTACGTATCGGCTAAAATATAACTAGGATAGAAAATAGCCGAGAGAGGATACGTAACGCTGGATGATTTAGAATAAATGCCATAAGCCGTATGGAGCTCACAACATTTCGTGAAGAAGAGAATATTAGAAAGCAAAATGCTACGATGATGCCTTTCGGTGTCATCGTAGCATTTCTTTATGCCTGTTTTTATGGCTATTTTTAACTAATCCCCTTGCTGCATTCTTATCTGGTAAAGAGCTGGCACCAATAGTCAGTTCCCATGGCATTTTCATAATAGCCTACACCGATGGTAGTAAAATTAGGGTTCATGATATTGGCACGATGTCCGGAGCTGTTCATCCAAGCTTTCATTACTTCTTCAGGAGAACGCTGTCCCCAGGCAATGTTTTCGCCGGCACTTCTGTAGGAAACATTCTGCTCCTTCAGTGCGGTAGCAAAAGAGCTGCCATTCGGACGGGTGTGAGAGAAGAACTGTTCACATTCTTTTGCACGAACCATGGCGGCAGCCTGCACCTTGGTATTGATGGTTAGTGGGGCGAGGCCTTCCTTGGCACGTTCTGCATTTACAAGGCGAACAACCTCCCTGATAAAAGCATGTTCGCTATCCGGAGCTTCTTCGGGTGTACTTTCCTCAGTGGAACCGTTTCCCGGATTGTTGTCCGGGGTGCTGTTGCCAGGCAAATCGGTTTCGGGAATATCAACCTCAGGGACATCCGGCTCAGGAACGTCAGTCTCCGGGAGATTGTTATCCGGGATATCCGTCTCCGGTGCATCGGCATCCGGAAACTCACAGTCCGGCAAAGAGATGTTTGGGAAGCAACCCTCCAGCTTATTGAAAATGTCTTGAATATTACAGCTTGAACGATAAGTAACAATAATTCGGTTACCATTTGAAAATATGTGTTTCTTGTTTAAGGTGGCTGCTTGTGTGGTAAGTGCTTGTCCGCTAAGGCAGGTCATAGTGAGTGCTGTTACTGCTAATAATGTAAGTTTTTTCATGATGTTCTCCTTTCGTAAGTATTTCGCAATAAGTCTTGTTGAAAAAATATTGCGAAAATAATACATAAATATTACAAAAATGTTACAAGGCAATCATAATACATTTTCTTAAGATTTCAACAAGTAATATTTGGAAATTGGGCTCAGATATGTTCTACAATGTATGATGAAGGAAAGAAATATAAAAATATTTTAAAAACCTCTTGACATATTATCAGAATGATAATATGATAGTCTCAACAAGAGATAATATCAAAATGATAATAACAAAACGGAGGGAACGGATATGAAGAGAACATTAATCGTAGTGGATATGCAGAAGGATTTTATTGATGGTGCATTGGGAACCAAGGAAGCAGTTGCTATTGTGGAAAATGTAAAGCAGAAAATTGCAGAGTATCAGGCTGCCGGAGATGAAATCATTTTCACCAGAGATACTCATCAGGCAGATTACTTAAGCACTAACGAAGGCAAGCATTTGCCGGTAGAGCACTGCATCGAGGGAACGGAAGGTTGGCAGATTTATGAGGGTTTGGAAGTACCCGGTGCCATTTATATTAACAAGCCTAATTTCGGTTATATCGGTTGGGCAGATTACCAGCTGGAGGAAGTAGAAATGGTAGGTTTGTGTACCGATATTTGTGTAGTATCTAATGCGCTGATTTTAAAGGCTACCTATCCTGAGATTAAGGTGACTGTAGACGCAAGCTGCTGTGCAGGGGTTACTCCTGAAAGCCATGAGGCAGCATTGACTACGATGAAAATGTGTCAGGTTGAGGTAGTGTAGGTTAAGAATGGAATGAGTTGTCTCTTCTGCTTTACTGCGGGGATTGTATAGGATTATATATGCACTGCCATTAAGCAGGAGAGACAATGGATGGTATAAGGAGGAAGCTTGCATGATTAAACGAAACGATAAGCTCATAAATTTGAACCATTTTCCGGATGGAACCTTGCTCATGAAGGAGCCGGTACCGGAAGTTGAGAAGGTAATCATTACCTGGTTATTTGAAAACAATGAAGAAATGGTAGCCATATATTTTCTGACGAAACATTTACAAACGAAGGGGATTACAAACATAGAACTAAAGATGCCCTATATTCCCAATGCACGTCAGGACAGAGTGAAGGCACCGGAGGATGTGTTTACCTTAAAGTATTTTGCAGAGATGATAAATGAGTTGAATTTTAACAAGGTAACGGTCTTAGACCCACACTCCTATGTGAGCGAGGCGTTAATTCATCACATCGATATTCAGACCCCGAAGAAATATGTAGAAAAGGTACTTAGCCAAATTGGTACAGAAAACGTGATGCTATTCTTCCCGGACGAGGGGGCTATGAAGCGTTATTCTTCTATGTTTGAGTTACCTTATGCCTTTGGTATGAAGAAGCGTGACTGGACCACCGGTCAGATACAGGGCTTGGATGTGGCAGGCCAGGCAGAGTATATCAAAGGAAGCACGGTATTGATTGTGGATGATATTTGTAGTAAGGGTGGCACGTTCTACTATAGTGCCAAGGCGTTGAAGGAACTGGGAGCAAAAAAAGTTTATTTATATATTTCCCACTGTGAGAACAGTATTTTCGATGGTGAATTGTTAAAGACTGACTGGATAGAGAAGATTTTCACAACCAATAGTATTTTCACAAAGGAACATGAAAAGGTGGAGGTGTTTGATTATGAATAGAATAAATCCTATGTTGTTAATTGACTTTTATAAGGCAGTACATGCTGAGATGCTGCCTAAAGACATTACTAAGTCTGTGTCTTATTTCACACCGCGCATGAGCCGTGTGGAGCGTTGGGATAAGGTGGTTATGTTCGGTTTGCAGGGCTTTATCAAGACATATTTAATAGAATACTTTGATGAGGAATTTTTCGGTAAACCTTTTGAAGAGGTGATTGGGGAATATAAGCGTATTATGGACGCGGCTTTGGGTGCAGAGGCTTATAAAATTGAAAAGATTGAGAAGCTGCACAAGTTAGGCTATTTGCCCATCGAAATCATAGCTCTGCCGGAGGGAGCACTGGTGCCTATGCATGTACCCATGTTTGGTATCACCAATACCCATCCGGAGTTTGCATGGTTGCCCCAGTCTTTGGAAAGTTTAATTTCTGCGGAAAGCTGGCATCCTATGATTGCGGCAACGGTTGGTTATACCTATCGTCAGATTGTAAACGAGTATTATGCCAAGACTTGTGACGATAACGTGTCCCGTGCAAGAGCCTTGGGGGCTTTCGACTTCCGTGGTGAGGAATGTACTGAATCTGCTATTAAAGCGGGTGCCGGCTGGTGTTTGTCTTTCTTAAATACAGCAACAGTGCCTACCATTCCCTATTTAGAGCAGATGTATGCCTGTGACTGTACCAAGGAGCCGGTAGCTTTTGGAAGTCCCAGTACAGAGCACTCTGTTATGTGTAGTAATTACGCTATGGACGGTGATGAAGTAACCTTGTTAAAGCGTCTGTTGACAGAAATTTATCCAAACACCAGCTTCAGTGCGGTACTGGACTCTTATGATTACTGGAATGTGATTGACAATGTACTTCCACAGATTAAAGAAGAAATTATGGCACACAATGGTTGCATGCTGATGCGTGGTGACTCCGGTGAATGTGTTGATGTGGTGACACAGACAGTGTTCAAGCTTTGGGAGCAGTTCGGCGGCACCGTAAACAGCAAGGGTTACAAGGTGCTTGATCCGCATGTAAAGGCTATTTATGGAGATTCTATTACCATCCAGAGATGCGAGGAAATTTACCATATTTTGGAAGAGAATGGTTTTGCCTGCTCTAATGTGGCACTGGGCGTTGGTTCCTTCTCTATGCAGTGTATTGAAGAGGACGGTATCTTGAAGCCTTTCACTAGAGATACCTTCAGCTCTTGCATCAAGGCAACCTACTGTGAAATTGCGGATAAGCCTTACCCCATCTTCAAAAATCCTAAGGATGGCGGTTTCAAGAAGTCTCAGAAGGGTTGCTGTGTGGTAGTAAAGGACGCTACCGGAAGCTATACCTTCCAGGATGGCTTTACCTGGGAAGAGGCATGCGGAGATGAACTGAATGAATTAGTGCCTGTGTTTAAGGATGGTAAATTGCTGGTGGAGCAGAGTTTACAGCAGGTTCGTGCACAGTTGCATGAAGGGAAATTCTAGGGTTAGAATAAGTAGAATAAGATAGAAAAGAGGAAAACACTATGTATGAATTCAATGTAAAAGAAACCACTGCAAAATGTATACAGTGGATTAGAGATTGGTTTGAAGTAAACGGAAAGGGTTGTAACGCTATCGTGGGTATTTCCGGTGGTAAGGACAGTTCTGTGGTGGCTGCACTTTGCGTAGAAGCTTTGGGCAAGGACAGGGTTATCGGTGTGCTCATGCCTTGTGGCGAGCAGGCAGATATTGATATGTCTCAGAAGCTGGTAAATCACTTGGGTATCAAAAGCTATGAGGTGAATATTGAAAATGCAGTGAACGGATTGTTGGGAGAATTAAGGGATTTCGAAATTTCTAAGCAGACACGCATCAATCTGCCTCCTCGTATCCGCATGGCTACCCTTTATGCAGTGGGGCAGAGCATGAATGGTCGTGTGGCAAATACCTGTAATCTGTCCGAAGACTGGGTAGGTTATTCTACCAGATATGGTGACAGTGTAGGGGATTTCAGCCCTTTGTCACGTCTGACAGTAACAGAAGTAAAAGCCATGGGTAGAGAACTGAATCTGCCGGATGATCTGGTGGATAAGGTGCCCAGTGACGGTCTCACCGGAAAGACAGATGAGGATAACTTGGGGTTCACCTACGAGATGCTGGATAAATATATTCGTGAAGGTGTTTGTGAAGATGAGGCAAAGAAGGCACTGATTGATGATAAGCACAGAAAGAATTTGTTCAAGCTAGAGCTGATGCCCTGCTTTGAGCCGTAAATGTCGGGGGCAAGCTTGTTTGGCAAGGAGTAACTGTTTAGAATCCCTGGTATTGTTATGAAATGTGTAGCGTCTGAAAGGGGTTTGAATAGTTACTTGATTTGAACACTCCGGAGGATAAAATCCGGAAAAATCAACAGATGAGGTAAGTATGAGTTTATATAAGATAAGTGTCGAAGAACAGAACTATCTGGCACAGTATGATATTACTAAATTTGAGCGTCCTTCTGTAGCGACTGATATGGCGATTTTCGCTATTATGGAGGAGGGAGAGCATGAGAATTATCGCAAGCTCCCTCAGAAAGCATTGAAGCTGTTATTAATCAGGCGTGCCACCTATCCTTTTAGGGATTTGTGGGCACTCCCGGGGGGATTTTGCAGACCGGATGAGGATGTATACGAAACTGCCAAGCGGGAGTTGTATGAAGAAACCCATGTGAATGCTGCTTATTTGCAGCTGGCAGGTACTTTTGGAGAAATCGGCAGAGATCCCAGAGGGTGGATTATCTCCAATACCTTTTTGTCGCTGGTAAACGGAGAGGACTGTAAGCCCAGAGGGGGAAGCGATGCTTGGGAGGCCAAGTGGTTTTCCATAGATTTAGCGCTTTGCGATAGCCGGAAGAATTTGCAGGCAGAATCGGTAGAAATAGTAACAGAATATGAGTTGAAGCTTTGCCATGAGGAAACGGGTGAGTGTTTGTCAGCAGTGATAAAGGAGTACAAGCAGTTCGAGCATTATCATGAGACAGTACGTTATGAAATCTTGGATAGCAAAGGGCTTGCTTTTGACCATGCAAAGATTATTCTGCATACACTGTTGTTTTTACGTAAAAATGTGGAAAGTGATTGGAAGTTAGCATTTGACCTGATGCCGGATTTGTTTACGTTGACACAGCTGCAGAATGCGTTTGAATTAATACTGGATCAGAAGCTTTTAACAGCCAATTTCCGTAGAAAAATCAATGATTATGTCATTGAGACAGAGCAAAGTATCGAAGGGTCCGGACATCGCCCGGCGAAGCTGTTTAAGAGAAATATTGAGGAATTTTATAGGTGATGAAAACAGAGAAGAAAGAAATAAGGGCAGTATATACAGACGATACCATAAGGATTTATCAGGCATACTGCAAAGAAATTGCCGAGGAGGCAGTAAAAAAAGGAACTTTTGGAAGTCGTTTTAAGATGGAAAGAATGACCTGGATTAAGCCATCCTTTTTATGGATGATGTACCGCTGCGGCTGGGGAACGAAAGAAGGACAGGAGCGTATACTGGCCATTGATATGAAGCGGGAGGCTTTTGATTATATTGTTCAAAATGCAGTGGTATCTTCCTACAAGGAGGATCTGGGTATTACTCATGAGCAGTGGCAGGAGCAGGTAAAAAGCTCTGATATTCGATGCCAGTGGGACCCGGAGAGGGATATTCATGGAAATCCATTGGAATACCGTTCTCTACAACTGGGCTTACGAGGGAAGGCAGTGTACTCTTATGTGAATGAGTGGATTGTACATATAGAGGATATTACAGATTATGTGACGGATTTGCGTGAGAAGAAAAGCAAGGGCGTGGATATTCTGGAGTTGTTGCCTAAAGAGCGAGTGTATGAGGTGAAATAGAATGGATTATGCAAAGAGGGATGCTGTGAGGCTGGAGAATGAGATGCAAATATGAGGTTTGCGGTCTATGGAGAAAAATATTGTTTGGGGATACCTTTTTTGCAGATTTTTCTTTATTTTCCTGAAAATAATAAGCGCGAAATATCCTGATAGAAAATAATGTCCTCCAGATACCATTTTTTGAGAATAGTGGTATCTGGAGGATAACTTAATTTGCATAGACCGCAAATGCTATGTACAAAAGTGTGCATGACAGAACAAGTAATCAAAAATGGGCTCTGGTAACATAAAAATCTGATATAGACCTCAGAAGTACATTATGTAAAGTAGTATTCTATGATTTTTTCAACCATTTCCATGCTGAGAGGATGTTCCAGTGTTTCGTAGGTAGTAATCAGGTGAATTCCCGGTAGTATGCCGTTTTCAGCATATAGTTTAAGCTTGGAAAAGGCATTGGATGCGTAGCTGGGTTGCTCCATAAGACCAAAATGTTCCCAGTAGTAATATGCACCGGTCGCCGGATGGCGAATGGTAAAGTCCGGATACAATAGTGCGTTTCCCAAGGATAAGGCACATTCATAGCGATAGGGAATTTGATACTGATGCAATAGCATATCAATCATCATTTCGGATTTGGAGCGTACCATGTTACCGGAAGTACTTTTGTAAATTAAGTGTTCGAGATGTGAGGAATTGTGTTCGTAAGGGGATTTCATCCAGTTGGATAGTTCGGTGGAAGCAGGTGTAAATTGTGTGGATAAAAGGTTCTGATACTCGGAAGGTTCTGTAAGAAGTTTGTCGGCTTTTCCAGTTGGAGAACGATGTTTTAAATAAAATTCAAGTGCACGTTTTTCCTGTTCTAAATCTTCCAGTTTGTAGGTTAAGTATTTTTTGCGTGCAAGTTGTTTTGCCAATAGGGCGTTTTTCTTGGGAATATAGACTTTTGTGTGACCATCACTTTGATACCATTTGCAACGTGTGCTTTGGTGACAACAGATGAGCTTACCTTCGGGTAAGGTTGAGATTTCTTGACGGATAGTATTTATCTGACCATCCAGCCGTTGAGATTCTTTTAAAATTCGTTCGTATAACGTGATGATGCCTCCTTTCAGGGATGTATATAGTTTTTATTGTGATGCTTATTAAAGCATGTTCAAAACAAAAATGCAAGTGGAAAGAGAATAAGTTTTCAGAATTTTAGGTTGTGAGTTACATCATCTTTCCCCCTTGTAGCTTTATACCATGTACATACTTCAAGGGGGATTTTTAGTAACTGCTGTATCTTTTTATAACATAAATTTGAAGTAAGCCTATACAATTGTTATCGCTCGCAAAGAAACTCACTCAGTACAACAATGTGCGGATACACTTCTCCAAACACTCAAAATAATTCTCAAAGGTTTTCCGACAGCATCTCGGATTATCAATCTCTATACCATCCGCTCTTAATCCAATCAGTGAGAAACCCATAGCCATGCGGTGGTCGTCATAAGTGTCTACCAGACTGGGCTGTGGTGTGCCCGGGTAAATGGTGATGGTAGTGTCTGTTTCTTCGCAGCGGATGCCCATTTTGCCCAGTTCTGTGACGATGGCATTCATGCGGTTGCATTCCTGATAACGAATATGTCCGATGCCACGAATGGTGGTAGGTGTATCTGCAAAGGGTGCCAAAGCGGCCAGTGTGATGGCCTGGTCAGAGCAGGCAGACATATCTGCGTCTACACCATGATATTTTCCTTCTGAGGGAGGCAAGAGTACCACACTGTCTGCTTCTTCTTTCAAAACAGCCCCCATTTGTTCTAAAATTTTCAAAAACTGTACATCCCCCTGCATGGAGTCGAAGGTAATGTGCTGTACCTTTATCGGTACACCTAATATCATACCCAGTGCATAGAAATATGCGGCACCGGAGGCATCCGGTTCGATTTGATAATCCAGTGCATTATAATGTTGTCTTGTTGGAATTATGTAAACCTTTCCGTTTTCAGAAACATTGGCTTTTACCCCGAATTGCTCCATCATTTTGCGGGTGATTTCGATATAAGCCATACCATGACTGCCTTCTACTTGGATGTGCATATCCTCAGGGGATAAGCAGGAGGCAATGAGCAGGGCACTTAAAAACTGGCTGCTGTGCTCGATATCTACGGAAATGTGGTTGGTACCGAAGCCATGACTCTTGAGGGTAAAGGGAAAATATCCCTCTGCTCCTTCGAAGCTAACCTCACACCCCAATTCCTGTAAGGATTTCAGTAGAGGTGCCATAGGACGCTTCCGCATCTGTTCGGAAGCATCCATGTGATAGATACCATTAGAAATGCCCAGATAGGCCGCTAAGAAACGAGCAGCAGTTCCGGCACTTCCTACATATTGTTGTGCCTCCTTTTTGGGTACAGCACCGCCCAGACCGGTGACCTTTACCAGCTTGGCTGTTTCATCTACTTCCGTTTCAAAGCCCAAATCCTGTACACATTTCAAAAAGTGGCGAGAGTCGTCGCTGAATAATACGTCTCGCAGTGTGGAGGTACCGTCTGCCAATGTAGCCAAAAGTAAGGCACGGTTGGTCAGGCTCTTGGAGCCGGGAACGGTTACTGTCAAGGGAGAAGCATATTGCTTATTCTGTATTTGTGTATAAATATTCGATACTTTATAGGTATTATCTTTCATAATAAAATCCTCTTTATCCATAATGTGATTAAAGTATACTCAATTCCGGGCAAATTGTCAAAAAAGAAGTGGGCAAATAGTAGTTTTTTGGTGAGGTCGGTGTAGAAATATGTCGGTGCCTTTACATGCATATGAAAATTCATATCTAAGGATAAATAGTAGAGATAAAGTGGCGGATGGGAAAGTATTAGTGGATTAAGAAAAGGTTGACAAGTATATCGGGGGGGTAGAATGTATACTATAAATATTACTTCGGAGAGGAGATAGAAGTGTGAAAAGAGAAAGAAAAAGCATGAAAATGCGGTGGAACAAAGCGGTGCTTACGGTGGCTGCTGCATTGGCGGCAGTTGTATTGGGGGCACCAATGGAGGTGGCGGCAGAAAATGTGACGAGCGGTACAATTAGAAATGGACTCCAGTGGACTTATGATTCAGAGACGCAGACACTTGTTTTGACAGGGGAGGGTCAGTTACACGCAGAGTTTGAGGAAGTATTCTCATTGGACGGGGACGTTGTAGGAGGACCCTTGTATGAAATTTCTGATGAGATAAATAGGATAGTATTGCGTGATTGTACCTTGAAGTGGGACTGTAGCGGAGCATTTATGGGTTTAGAGAATGTGCAATATATCGAGTTTGAAAATGTTGATACCTCACAGGTTACTGATATGAGCCAGATGTTTAACTTCTGTAAGAGTTTGACAAGTCTTGATTTAAGTAACTTCGATACCTCGGCGGTTCGTGATATGAGCGAGATGTTTGACACTTGTATTGGTTTGACAAGTCTTGATTTAAGTAATTTTGATACCTCAAGAGTTACGGATATGCGAGCAATGTTTTACAATTGTAGTGGCTTGACAAGTCTTAATGTAAGTAACTTCGACACTTCGCAGGTAACAAATATGCGGGCAATGTTTGGCTCCTGTGATAGTTTGACAAGTCTTGATGTAAGTAGCTTCGATACTTCGCAGGTTACTACTATGGAGTATATGTTTGATGGTTGTAGTGGATTGACAAGCCTTGATTTAAGTAATTTTGATACCTCACGGGCTAATCTTATTACGGGAATGATTTCATATTGTAGTAGCTTGGAAAGTCTTGATTTAAGTGGCTTGGATATGTCTCGATGTATCTCTAGGAGTAATGTGCTTAAGGCAAGTGATAAGCTAGAAATCATACGCACTCCCAAAAACATGTCAAATATACAAATTGATTTACCGAGAACGTTTTATGATGAAACGTATAATACTCACAGTACACTTAATTCTAAAAACTGTAACACTACTCTGAGACTGTTATACTGGTACTTTATTACCTATCACTTAGATGGTGGAACAAACGCTTCTGGTAATCCGTGGCTTTATAGTATAGCCTCTGAAGTCACTTTAAAAGACCCCACCCGCGAGGGCTACACCTTCGAGGGCTGGTACAGTGACAGCAACTTTACTACAAGAGTAACACAGATTGTCAAGGGCACTACTGGCAAGCTGGATCTTTATGCGAAGTGGAAAAAAAATGCATTGACACCTGAGGAGCAAGTAAAGGCTTTCGTAGAGCGTATGTATACTGTTGCTTTGGGACGAAATGCAGACCCTGAGGGAGTTACATTCTGGACAAATCAGCTGTTGACACATGAGGCGGATGGTGCCAGTCTGTCAGAAGACTTTATTTTAAGTAAAGAGTTTGTGGAAAAGAATTATAGTGATACAGATTATTTAAAGGTATTGTATGAAACCTTCTTTACCCGTGAAGCGGATGAAAGTGGTATCGCATACTGGTTAAGCGAGATGAACAGTGGCAAGTCCCGCAGAACTATTTTAGCAGGCTTTGTAAATTCGAATGAATTTGATGAGCTGTGTACACAGTATGGTATTGAAAGAGGCACCATGGTGGTAGAACCTACACCACAGCCTACTCCGGAGAGTGGAGTGCAGGGCTTTGTAGAGCGTCTGTATACCATATGCTTGGAAAGAGCAAGTGAGCCTGCCGGACTGGCTGACTGGACCAAAAGAATTGAAAACGGCGAGAATAGTCCGCAGGATGTAGCAAAGTTCTTCTTCCTGTCAGGGGAGTATATGGAGAAGGGTACATCCAATGATAAATACATCGAAACCTTGTATCTGGTATTTATGGACAGAGCCTCTGAAGCAGGTGGTAAGGCTTACTGGGTAAGTGAGCTGGAGAAGGGAACCGGAAGAGAGGCAGCCTTGGAAGGTTTCGCACAGTCTAAGGAATTTCAGGAAATTATGGAGAGATACGGACTGTAGAAAATATAGATAAGTGGAAAGGAACAGATTGCTGAGGCAGTCTGTTCCTTTTATTGTTTCATGTACCATACACATTGAAACAGTAAAATAGCAAGAAATGATTAGCATTTGACAAGAGTTAGAGAGAAAAAAGACATGGAATATTCTAAAATGTCCTTAAAATAGCAATAAGTGTATGCGAAAGCAGATGGAGGATATTATGGCAATAGAGAAAAAAAGCTACCGTAACGTATTTGCAGAGATAGGAATCAGTGCTTCTGAGGTGGAGAAGCGTTTAGAGGAGGTCAAGCAGTTTTATTTCTATGGCGGGGAGGATAAGCAGGTTTATTTTCCGGTAGGAGAGGATATGGCTTACATTATGGATACCGGTAATAACGATGCCAGAACCGAAGGTATGTCTTATGGCATGATGATTTGCGTACAATTGAATATGAAGGAAGAATTTGACCGTTTGTGGAAATGGGCAAAGACTTATATGTGGATGGAGGAGGGCTATAATGAGGGCTATTTTGCATGGTCCTGTGCAACCGATGGTACGAAGAATGCAAATGGTCCGGCTCCGGATGGAGAGGAATTTTTCGCAATGGCATTGTTCTTTGCTTCCCATCGTTGGGGAGACGGAGAAGGTATTTTTGAGTACTCCAAGCAGGCCAGAGATATCTTAAGTGCATGCTTACATAAGGGTCAGAATGGAAGAATTGGTACGCCTATGTGGAATTTAGATAATCATCAAATTCTATTTGTTCCCGGGGTTAATTATACGGATCCGTCCTACCATTTGCCACATTTTTATGAGTTGTTTGCACTTTGGGCAAATGAAGAGGATAGAGAATTCTGGAAGAAGGCAGCAGATGCTAGTCGCGATTATTTGGCAAAGGCTTGTCATCCGGTGACCGGTTTCAGTGCAGAATATGCAGAGTTTGATGGTAGTCCCATGAGCAGACCTTTGCCGTGGACAAAGGACAGACACGATTGGTTCTTTAGTGATTCTTATCGTACCGTAGCAAATATTGGTTTGGACTGTGAGTGGTTTGGCGTTGACAAGGGACATTTCGCAGCGGCAAAGAATATTCAAAAGTTTTTAATTGAGGATGCCCGTAACGAAAGCTTCTTCATTTATGAAATAGACGGTCGTAAAGCAAATAACGAGGCTTTGCATCCGGTAGCAATTCCGGCAACCATTGCGCAGTCAGTTTTGGCAGGTGAGACTGAGTATAGCAAGGAATGGGTAGAACGTTTCTGGAATATGCCCATGCGCACCGGAAAGTGGAGATATTACGATAACTGCCTGTATTTCTTTGCATTTTTGGCACTGAGTGGAAATTATAGGGTATGGTAAGGTAGAATTCCAATCCAGTGAGGAAATCCGAAGGATTTTCGAGCATGGCCCGATGTAGTAAAGCATAGTCCTATGAGGCAAAGCATGGCTCGAATGCAGTATAGTATGACCGAATAGAAAGGAATAAATGATGAACACAACAACACAAGGTGGCCCTAAGGCCCCAAAGGATCCAACAAAGAAGCGTAAAGGCTTTTATATTATGAGAAATAAGGCCGTGGCAGGTTCGCCACAGCCGGATGGCAGAGGTATTCAGTTTTTGTATATGAATGATGGCCGAATGATCAGCAGTGCCCGCCTAGTAGGCAATATTACAGACGAGAGCATGCTGGATATGCTGAAAACCACGGAGGATTTTCGTAAACTGGTACATAGTATCGGTGTGACTGTTGAGATGGATAATCAGGAAGAAATGGTGGAATTTGTTTTGCAGATGTATGGCAAAACAGATGTCTATGGTTCCGGTACCAATCTGCGACTGTCCTTAAAAGCAGACGGTATGGAACAGATATTGAATCTGGAGGAGTGCCAGTGGTCAGAGGATGATAATATTCCGGGGCAGATTCGATTCGAGTTTGTAAAGGCAGAGTGTCTGGCAACAGTTGCAGTAAAATTTTATCTTCATGATGGGTTTGATGCACCGGAGGTGGAGGAAGAAAATGCAGTGGACTTTACCTCTCCATATTATCAGGAAATGCTGGAAAAATCCTTGATGCAGACCGGCAACAATGTGCGTTTGAAGAATGCTATGGAAAAGGCTCAAAGGGGCGAGGACGTGACCATCGCTTTTATCGGCGGTTCCATTACCCAGGGAGCAGGTGCGATACCCATTAATACCCAGTGCTATGCCTATAAGACCTTTGAGGGCTTCTGCAAGCTGATGGGGAAAACCACGCAGGAGAACATTCATTTCGTAAAAGCAGGTGTAGGCGGTACCCCTTCTGAGTTTGGTATGCTTCGTTATGAGAGGGATGTGCTTCGTGAGGGTACTGTGGAGCCGGACATTGTAGTGGTAGAATTCGCGGTAAACGATGAAGGCGATGAAACCAAGGGTGAGTGTTATGATTCCCTGGTGCGTAAGATTTGGAACGGTCCCGGTCAGCCGGCAGTGATATTGTTATTTGCGGTATTTGCCAATGACTGGAACTTGCAGGATAGATTGAGCCCGGTAGGCAGAGCGTATGATTTGCCTATGGTGAGCACTTTAGATACTGTGGTGGAGCAGTTCTATAAGAAACCCGGCGAGGGTAAGGTAGTAAGCAAGAATCAGTTCTTTTACGATTCCTATCATCCCAGCAATATCGGTCATACCATTATGGCAGATGGTTTGTTGCATTTGATGGAATTGGTAATGGAACAGGAAATCGATAAAGAAGAGGTTGACATAACAAATATAATACCTCCTCTTGGCGGAGAGTTTGAGAAGGTAAAGCTTTTGGATAGAAAGGCAGAATATGCAGGGGCAGTAGTAGATTGTGGTGATTTCTGCGGAAGGGATCAGGAGCTGCAGTGTGTAGAGCAGGATTTGAATCTTTTTACCACTCCGGAGATGCCTTATAACTGGATGTATCAGGGAACGCAGGGAAAGGTATCCGGCAAGCCTTTTGCAATGGATATTACTTGTACAGCTCTGTTAATGATTATAAAGGACTCTGCCTCTAACAGCGTAGGACGTGTGGAGGTATTTGTAGATGGGGAGAAGGTTCTTTTGGCAGACCCTCATATCAATGGCTGGACCCATTGCAATCCTTTGATTTGCTTCCGTGGCAGAGAACGCAAGAGTTACCATGTGGAGGTACGCATGGCTGCGGGCGATGAGGCGAAGGATTTCAGCATCCTGGGCTTTGGTTATGTAGAATAAGTATTTTGGTGAGGGAACATCATCCGTAGATGTTACGGATATTGTGAATTTGGAGGAAGAGAAAATGAATTTGACAGATAAGTCAAAGAAGACAGTGCTTTTGGTAGAGGAATGTGCCTTTGAAGGGGTAAAGAGAGTTGCTGCCAAGGTGGCTTTGGATGTGGAAAAGGTGACTGGCGTATTGCCGGAGGTGGTAAATACCTTGGAGACATTGGATAAAGCAAATACCCAAGTGATTTTTTGTGCTACCATGGGAAATAGCTGCCTGTTAAAGAAGTTGGCTGAGAACGGACAGATAGCAGCTTCTGAAGTAGAAGGTAAGCGTGAAGTATATATGATACAGTTTGTGGAGCAGTTGGAAGGCTTCGCAGAGACATTGGTGATTTGCGGAAGTGATAAGCGCGGTACCATTTATGGTATGTTTGGTTTGTCAGAGTATATTGGTGTATCACCTTTGTGCTATTGGGGAGATGTAGAGCCTGTGAAGCAGTCTGAACTGGTAGTGGGGGCGGATATTGAAGCAGTTTCCAAGGAACCCAGTGTACGCTACAGAGGTTTCTTTATCAACGATGAATGGCCCTGCTTTGGCAATTGGGTGACCTCTCATTTTGGTGATTTTAATGCAGATGCCTATGAGCATGTGTTTGAGTTTTTGCTTCGTATGAAGGGTAATTATTTGTGGCCGGCTATGTGGAGTGCATCCTTCCCTTTGGATGGACCGGGCAGCAAAAATGAAGAGTTGGCAGATATCTATGGTGTGGTAATGGGTTACTCTCATCATGAGCCTTGCTTACGTGCCAGCGAGGAATGGGACAAGGTGCGTGGATCGGAGACCAAGTATGGTAATGAATGGAACTTCTACACCAATGAGCAGGGTCTTTTGAACTATTGGGAGGATGCGTTAAAGCGCAGCGGTAAGTATGACAATCTGATTACCATCGGTATGCGCGGAGAACGTGATACCTCTATGCTGGGCGAAAATGCAACCGTAGAAGAAAATGTAAATTTATTAAAGGATATTATTCGTAAGCAGCGTCAGCTGATTAAGGAAAATGTAAATGAGGATCTGAGTAAGGTACCTCAGCTTCTTGCCTTGTACAAGGAAGTGGAGGCATATTTTTACGGAGATGAAAAGATTAAGGGATTAAAGGACTGGGAAGAGCTGGATGGAGTTATCTGCATGCTCTGTGAGGATAATTTCGGACATTTGAGAACCCTTCCTACCGAGGATATCCGTAACCGTAAGGGCGGCTTCGGTATGTATTATCATTTTGATTATCATGGTGGTCCGATTTCCTATGAATGGGTGGATTCTACACCTATGGCAAAGACCTGGGAACAAATGTGTATGGCCTATGAGTATGGGATTCGGGATGCTTGGATAGTGAATGTAGGTGATTTGAAGTTCCATGAGGTGCCTCTGACTTATTTTCTGGCACTGGCTTATGATTATGACAAGTGGGGCTATGGAAACAAGAACAGCTACAGAGAGTATACTGCTCAGTGGGCGTCGCAGAATTTCGCAGGAGCAAGTGCTGAATTGCAGGAGAAAATCGGCAGAGTATTGACCGAGTACATAGACATGAATGCAAAGCGTCGTCCGGAGGCTCTGAATGAGAGCATTTATCATCCCTGCCATTACGGAGAAGCGGACCGGATGCTTGCAAAGGCTGAAGAAATCGAAGGCTTATCCACTGAGGTTTATGAGGCTTTAAGCGAGACTGATAAGGATGCTTATTACAGCATGATTCACTTCTCTGCTATGGCAAGCATGAACTTGTTGAAAATGCATTTGTATGCAGGAAAAAATGCTTTCTATGCAAAGCAGGGCAAACCTATCGCTAATCACTATGCAGCATTGGCGAAGGCGTGCATCCGGAAAGACAGAGAGTATTATGCGCAGTTTGGTGCCTTTAAGGATGGTAAGTGGAATGGTATGCAGATGGCACAGCATATCGGTTTTACCAAGTGGAATGAGGATGATTATCGCTATCCGGTGCTGATGAGTGTGGAACCGGCTTATAAGGCAAGACTGAAAGTGAATCGTAAGGACAGCTTCGAAACAGCAGTGAAAAACTATGGACCGCCTATGAGTATTCTGGTGGACGATTTTCTGTATGCCGGTTGTGAAGAGGTGGTGCTGGAAGTAGCCAATGATGGTGTGGACAGCGTACACTTTACAGTAGAAGTTCAGAATGCAGAGAAGAAGCTTCCGGAGTGGTTGTGTGTCAGTGTTATGGAAGGGGATGTGGCAGAACAGTTGGATTTGGTACTGAGCTGTGACAGAAGTAAGCTGGGTGAAAGCAAGGAACAGGTACGATTGCTCATAAAGGATACAGAAACCTGTGTGGCAGTGGATGTGTGTGCGAAAGCTGTGAATACAGATGGGTTGCCGGAGAAGACCCACTTGCAGAAGAAGGGCGTTATTGCCATGAGTGCTGCTAACTATTTCCAAAAGAAGGATACCCCTAAGGGGGTATTTGAAATCATGGAAGGCTATGGTAAGTATGGTGTAGGAGCTAAGGTATTCCCCAGCACGGCAGTGTTTGCTTTGGAAGAGGAGAAACCTATGCTGTCCTATCGCTTCCTGATAGAAGAAGAAGGCGAGTATGAGGTAGAACTGGTGGTGGCACCTACCAATTCTGTAGTGAATAAGCAGAGTGTGAATGTAGCACTGCAGGTAAATGAGGAAACTGTTGTACCGGTAACTTTGGTGGCTGCTGATTTCCGTGCAGGAGAAAGCGGCGACTGGCGCTGGGCACAGGGTGTGCTGAATCAGGAGCGCAGAGTGTGTACCGGAGTAAAACTGGAAGCAGGAGTACAGACCATTGCTATTGGTGCTATGGAAGCGGGAACGGTTTTGGAGCGAGTGATTATTTATAAGAGTGGTATGAATAAAAAGCAGGCATATCTGGGGCCGGAAGACAGCGTATTTGTATAGGTGACAGGATAGGCGCTTTGGTGACTTGTATGAAGATAAAATAAGGAACGAGGGGTAGCCCGCAGGAAATGAGACTGACGGAATAGTGTGTGTTTCAAAGTATCTGCGGGCTATTATTATAACTTATAATATTTATTATCTGTATTATGGTAGTATGTGAGAGAAAGAGGGAGAATGTATGGAAAAGAAAATTGTAATAAGTGGTGAAAAAGAAGTGGCGTTTCGAAATGCGGTAGATTTTTGCATCGGTACCGGTCGTATGGGACTTGCACTGCATAAAGAATATATGGAACAGCTGAAGTTGGTGCAGGATGCAATTGGTTTCCAACATATTCGGGGACATGGTTTGTTCTGTGAGGATATGGCCATTTATCAGGAGTACGAGTTAGATGGTGAGAAGGTGGCAGAGTATAATTTCACGTATTTGGATCGGGTGATGGACGGTTATTTGGAGTTGGGATTGGAACCCTTTTTAGAGCTGGGATTCATGCCCGGGAAACTGGCCCGGGGAACGCAGACGATTTTTTACTGGAAAGGAAATACCACACCGCCTAAGGATTATGAAGATTGGAAAAATTTGGTTCAGGCTACCTTAAGGCATTTGATGGAGCGTTATGGAGTGGACAGAGTAGTGACCTGGCCTGTTGAAGTGTGGAATGAACCAAATTTACCCGGTTTTTGGGAAAAGGCAGATATGCAGGAATATTTCAAACTGTTTCAGGAAACCTTCTATGCAGTGAAGGAAGTAGATGAACGGTTTCGAGTAGGGGGACCGGCGGTTTGTGGCGGTAGTGATAAGCCCTGGATACAAGGTTTTATGGAGTTTTGCAGGGAACAGAACCTGGCAGTGGATTTTGTGACAAGGCATCATTATACCACAGAGTTTCCGGAACATGTGGGTCATTATGGCTATGCAGAACTGATGCAGCCGGAGGAGGGATTTGAGAATCTGCATGGCAGTCGTGAAATCATAGATAGCTTTGAAGAGTATAAGGGACTGGATATTCATTTGACAGAGTTTAATACCTCTTATATCCCCAATTGTCCCCTGCATGATACCAACCAGAATGCAGCTTATTTGGCACACCAGTTATCCCGACTGGGAGAGGATAATGCTTCCTATTCTTATTGGACATTCGGTGATGTGTTTGAGGAACAGGGAGTTCCATTTACTCCTTTTCATGGGGGATTTGGGTTAGTGGCAAATGGTGGAATTCCGAAGCCTACTTTTTGGACCTTTGTATTTTTTAAGAATTTAAAGGAAGCACCCGGTGTTTGTGTCTACCGGGATGATACCACAGTGGTAATGCACATGAAAAATGGTGCTTACCGGATTGTGGCATGGAATGCATCTATCCAGAGGAGCGGGAAGCTGTTGGAATTGTCTTATGAGCTGGAGGCGAAAGATAAGGAATATTGTGTAGTGCAAAAGCTGGTGGATGAAAAACATTGCAATCCATTGAAGGCGTGGCATGATTTGGGAGAACCGGCAAATTTGTCCCAACCACAATTAGAACTTTTGAAAGAGGTGGCAAAGCCCTTTGTAACAACGGAACGTATTGTATTACCAAAAGAGGAGGAGAACTTGAAGCTTTCGGTGGAGTTGGAGGAGCATGGAGTGGTTTATTTGGAAATTCTACCGGTTCAGTTAAAACCTGACAGAGGTTATTCCTACGAGAGAGTGATGCAATGGAATGAGGTGTAGAAAATGGAGAAAGCAGAAATGAAACAGACCATCAATCCCCTGACCGGATTGGACTATCCGGATCCGGATGTAATACGGGTAGGGAATACTTATTATATGGTAAGTACTACCATGTACTTTATGCCGGGATGTGAAATCCTGCGTTCCTATGATTTGGTTCATTGGGAACATGCATCATATGTATATGATGTGTTAGACAGTACGGAAGGTCAGAGACTGGAAGGAGAAAAGAATATTTATGGTAAGGGTATGTGGGCAGCCTGTTTGCGTTATCACAAAGGGATGTATTATATATGTTTCGTAGCAAATGATACCCATAGGACATATTTGTATAAGGCACCTTCCATAGAAGGACCATGGGAAAAGAATACCATAGAGGGCTTCTACCATGATTGTTCCTTGCTGTTTGATGAGGATGACAGGGTGTATATTGCTTACGGAGGAAAAGAAATCCATTTGCAGGAGTTGGAACCGGATTTGAGCGGACCGAAAAAAGAGGGTCTGCACAGGATAGTAGTAACGGATGAAGGACATCCGGGACTGGGATATGAGGGAACCCATTTTTATAAGAGAAATGGTAAGTATTATTTGTTCTTTATTCATTCCCTGCGGGAACAGTGGAAAAGAGTGGAGGCATGCTTCGTGGCAGATTCATTGGAGGGAGAATTTGTGGGAGGCGATGTACTAAATGATGACATGGGCTACTTGAATCAGGGAGTGGCACAAGGTGGTATCGTGGATACGCCGGAGGGCAACTGGTATGCCGTGCTGTTTCAGGACAGAGGTGCTGTGGGAAGAATTCCGGTACTATTGCCTATTCATTGGGAGAAGGATTATCCGGTGTTTGGTGTGGATGGAAGAGTGCCTCGGGAATTCCCGGTGACAAGTACATGGCCGGAATATGTATATGCTCCTTTAGTGCAGAGTGATGATTTCAAAAGCAATGTGGAATTGGAGAAGGTGTCAAAAGCTACGGGCAGGGTGGTGAAGAATGTTGCCTGTGACACCTTTGGTCTCAAAAGTTGTTGGCAGTTTAATCATGAGCCGGAACTGTGTTTGATAGAGAAGGATGGGGAGAATGGAAGTGTAACCATACGGACGAATAAGCTGTGTCAAAGCCTGACACAGGCATCCAATATATTGACCCAGAGAATGTCTTTTCCAATATGTGAAACGGAGGTGGCGCTTGATGTATCTGAACTGCAGGAAGGAGACTATGCCGGTCTTTGTGCCTTGCAGGGCTGTTATGCCATGGTAGCAGTTACCAGAAAGAAGGGGAAGTTGTGGATAGAGATGCTTGAGTGTTGTGAGGATGGACAAACGAAGGAAACAAAAGAGTGTTTAAGGGAACAGGTTGCACTGCATACAACCGGCTTACGTTTGCGGATGAAAGCAGAGTTTCAGGATATGCGGGATGTGGTCAGCTTTTCTTATGACATGGGGGATGGTTTTAAAGAGCTTGGAACCTTGCACAAATTATATTTTCGACTGGACCATTTTACAGGATGCCGAGCCGGACTATTTATTTATTCCACGCAAATCTTCGGTGGAAGTGTGAAATTCTCTGAATTCAAATATAATGAGCAATGAATGAACGAAAAATAGCATAAATTAAGAAGAATTTTTAACTTTGAGTAGTTAAAATATTAGAAAAGTGAATGCTATTTTAGATGAATTAAGAGGATGAAAATGAGCGGGAAACGAAGCGGAACATTTGCCATGATTTATCTGGTGTGTAGTTTGTTGACAGGTTGTTCGGATGCGGTTGTAGAAGAGGAGAAGTTAATATTAGTGGAAAAGGAAGCAGAGGCAATCTCCTATGAGATGACAGTAGCCTCTGTTTCTGATGTAATAAAAACCCAAAAGGTTCGGTGCGTTTACCAACAGGTAAATGACGAAAGTGTCAGTTTTGCGGTGAGCGGAAAACGAATCGTGGAGGTTTGTGTAGAGTTGGGTGACCATGTAAAGAAGGGGCAGTTGCTGGCTCGTTTGGATACCGGGAATGCAGAAGAACAAATTCGTACTTTGGAGTACAATATTGCCAGAAATCAGGAGATTTTGAGCAATTTAAAATTGAATGAGGATTATGAGATTTCTACCCTTTGGCTGAATTATCTTTATCGTAGCGGAGAAACCGGTGCAGAGAAGAAGGCACTGGAGGAACGGGTAAAGATGATACAGCAGAATTATCGTTATACCAGAGAGGACTGCGAGGATGCGTTGGCTTTGGACCAGGCACAATTGGAAAAGCTACAGAAGGATTTGAAACATAGCTGTATTTATGCAGGGTTGGATGGTGTTATCTCCTATCTGAAGGTAGGCTTGGAGGGGGCTTCTTCGGCAAAGGGAGAAGAAATCATGAAGATTATTGACAGCTCGGAATGTCTTTTTGCAGTAGCAGATACTTCCTTGGCATCTTGCTTTCAGGAAGGTATGGAAGTGGATATGAATATTGTGAGCGGAGCAGGTGCAGGAAATCATAAGCTGTTACCCTACGAAATAGAAAAGTGGGAGGAGGAACTGCTCTTTACTCTGAATGATGAGACGGACGGTACAAATATCGAAGTGGGAACACAGGGCACCATTCGCTTCGTGCTGGATCAGAGAAGTCAGGTGTTGACACTTCCCTTGCAGGCGGTGCATGAGGCAGATGGAAAGCATTTCGTATATGTGCTGGGTGAAAATAATATGCGTCAGGTAGTTTGGATAGAGACCGGGTTGTTTGGTGACAATCTGGTGGAGGTAGTGTCCGGTTTGACAGAAGGGGAAAAGGTAATCATACAATGAGACAGAAGAAAATAATCAGTATCATTCTGTTTGCCGTGATGCTGCTTTCCTGTTGCGGATGTAAGAGTGAGCCAGCAGTACAGACACAGAATCGGGTGGTGGAGCTGGTGGAACCGGTGAATGCTGTGGCGGATACGGAAGCGGTAGAATATCGCAATATTTATCAGGCAGTTCTATATTCGGCAAATGTATATCCTACGGTGCGGGAGTATTCCTTTGACAGTAGTACTAAGGTGGAAGAATTCGGTGCGTTTCTGGGCGAAAGTGTGAAAAAGGGAGAAGCACTGGTTTATGGCAGTACGGAAAATCTGGATAAGCAGATTGAGGCTTTGGAAGAACGCATTGCCACCATGGATGAAAATATGATAAAGGCACAGCAGGATTTGAGTGATGCTCTGGCAGTGCCGAAGTCTGAGGTGTGGTGGCGAGAAGATATCGTAGAAAATTTCGAACGGATAAAACCTTTGGAGTTTGTATATGAATCGGTGCTGCAGGCGGGAACTGTCAGTGATGGAGACAGTGAAGATGCAGAAGCAGAGGAAAAAGAAGAGACGGAAAAAAAGCCGGACAGACTGGTAAGAAATCCGGAATATGCGAAATGGTGGAAGGAAGCTCGTGTACACATAGGCAATTATAAGATATTAGTGCATAGCATCAATGTGCAGGAAGAAAATTTCCGACAGAAGAAGGTACTCTATGAGCTGGAGAGAGCCTATTATGTGGAACAATTAGAGGATTTGAAGAAAAAGCGGAATCAGAATATTCTGACCTCCAGAGCCAAGGGTGAAGTGGTGGCCATCGCAGAAAGACAATATGGCAGCTATAATGCAGCGGCAGAAGAACCCATTGTTGCTGTAGGGAATACAAACGAAAAGGTAATAAAGTGTGAGTTTATCAATAAAGCAGTTATTTCCAAAGCTACAGATGTGTATGCATTGATTGATGGTATTCGCTATGAGATAGAATATCAGCCGTTGGAGGGAGATTCTTATGCTAAGCTGGCTTCAGACGGAGAAAAGGTATATTCTACCTTTGTATTTCAGGGAGACTGCGAGCAGGTGCAGGTAGGAGATTTCGCACTGATTACTGTATTTGAGCAAAAGCGAGAACAAGTGCTGTCTGTTCCGAAGAGTGCTCTGCGAAAAGATGAAAGTGGCTATTATGTTTATGTAATGAAGGATGGTGAAGGAGTAGTTACTCCGGTAAAGACAGGCTTGTCGGACGGAACTTATACAGAAATTACAGCAGGGTTATCTCAGGGAGACAAGGTTCTGGTGGAAAATCCTTTGAACTATAGTGATAAGACGGTGATTTTGGAAAAGGGAAGTTTTCACAGTACCTTTGAAAACAGAGGCGCTATGTACTATCCGATTACCGAGGGCGTGTATAATCCGGTAGAATACGGAACTACTTATTTCGGAGAATATCAGGTAGCCTTGTATGAAAGCGTGAAGAAGGGCGATGTGATTGCAACTGTACGTGTAGCAACGGATGATATTGCCCTGCAGAGAAATCGTACCAAGCTGCAGAGAGCGCAGGAACGTTTGGCAGATTTGATTGCGGCAGATCAGGAAAATAACGAAGAAATTATTCAGGCAAAACAGGAAGAAATAGCAGAAATGCAGGAATTACTGGCTCAGATGGAGGCGGATGGTGCAACGAAGAAGATTGTAGCACCCAGAAGCGGAATTATTGTGGATATGGTAGAGATGGATAAGGAAACCATTCTTAATTATGAAGCCCATCTGGCAGAGATTGCAGATGTGAGTACCTGTTATGTGGTGGTGGAAAATACCAATCAACAGTTAAACTATGGGGATGAGGTAACGATTACCTATACCAATAGTGAAAACCAACAGAAAACCAGCCAGGGTGTCGTAGCAAATATGTCGCATGCCGGTATCGGCAGTGCTTTGCGCTCGGAAAATGCATACATTTTGTTGCCGGAGGAAAATATTGCAGATATGGCAGTCAGCAACACCAACGGAAATGAGTGGTGGAACAGACTTCGCTATAATGTGTCTGCCAATATCCGCGAGATGGATAATGTAGTATCCGTTCCCAGAAATGCTGTCTGGGAGGTAAACGGTAACACCTATGTATATGTGAAGGATGAACAGGGCAATGTGAAGACGCAGAGCTTTGTGGCAGGAGGTTTTGATTCTACCAGTTATTGGGTCGTTGAAGGGTTGTCAGAAGGAATGGAAATATGCTTAGAATAATGTTGCAGAAAATATGGCATAAAAAATGGATGGTCTTTTGCCTTCTGTTGGGTAGTATTTTATTGAGCGCTACGGTGGTGAGTTTTCCGATGTACAAGGAGGCTGCTTTTAACCGGATGCTGCAGGATGAATTTGAAAATCACCTGACGGACAAAGGGGAATGGCCGGGACTGTTTGAGTATGTCATTGTATCAAAAAAAGAGCAGGGCGGTAAAACCATTGGACGTATGGAAGAACTGATGGGGCAGATTTATCAGGACTTGGGAGTGCCTGAAAAGGAAACCGTGCTTCATTATAGCTTGTCCTCCGCTGAGGTTACTTCTTTGATGAAGCGGGATGATGTAGGAGAGATTGCCTTGCGTATCACTATGATGAGTAATCTGCCGGAGCATGCGAAATTGTTGGCTGGTGAGATGTATTCAGAAGATGGTGTGGCAGAGGATGGAAGTTTTGAAGTGGTTATCAGTCAAGAGTGTATGGTAAAATCAAAGCTTCTGGTGGGAGAAACGGTGGAATACAATGCTCTGCGGGATGCCAACGGAAAGCCTATAAGATTGAAGATTGTAGGTATTTATGACCGATTGGATACAGATGATTTTTACTGGCAGATCACACCGGCACAGATGAACAATATGTGTCTGATGAACGAAAAAGTATTTCGGGAAAACTTTTTAGGGGAAAAGGCCGGAAAGTATACCATTACCTGTAGTTATTATCCTATGTTTGATTATACCGGTTGTAGGGCTTCCGGGATGCAGAAACTTTATGATGGAGTAACCTATTTGGTGGAGGAGAGTGCCTATAAAAGTGTCATGAAAACTCCCAATTGTTTGGAAGTTTTGGAAAGTTATGTAAAGAAACAGGATAGAATTGAGGCAACCTTGTTTATTTTACAGGTGCCGGTATTGATCCTGTTATGTGCCTTTTTATTTATGATTGCTACACAGATGTATGATATGGAAAGAAATGAAATCTCTGTATTGAAGAGTCGAGGTAGCTCCGGGGTGCAGATTTTCAGATTATATTTGTATCAAAGTATTTTTGTCACTATATTGGGTAGTCTGGTGGGCTTGCAACTGGGAATGGTTTTTTGTCGTATACTGGGTTCCTCCAGAAACTTCTTGGAATTTAACCTGACCAGTAGTCTGGAAGTTGTTATTACTAAGGAAACCTATGAATATGCTTTAGCGGCAGCAGCAGTAGCGGTTCTGGTAATGACTTTGCCTGCGTTAAAACATAGTCGTTTGACTATTGTAAAATTGAAGCAGCAAAAGGCTACACGGAGTAAGCCACTTTGGGAGAAGCTCTTTTTGGATATCATTTGTCTGGGAATTGCTTTGTATGGTTATTATTCTTTCCATAAGAATGAAGAACTTCTGGCAGTGAATGTGCTGAAGGGAGAAGCATTGGATCCTCTTTTGTATATCAGCTCTTCTCTCTTTATTGTGGGTGTGGGCTTGTTGTTCCTTAGAATACAGCCTTATTTGGTGAAGATTATTTACTTTGTAGGTAAGCCCTTTTGGGGACCGGCCAGTTATGCTTCCTTTATGGAGAATCTGAAGAATGGCAGCAAACAGCATTTTATTATGTTGTTTATGATACTTACGGTTTCTTTAGGAATGTTTCATGCAACGGTAGCCAGAACCATACTGCAGAATGCACAAAATAATGTTGCATATTTAAAGGGAGCTGATGTAATATTAAAAGAAGTATGGACGGATAATTCAGCCTTTGCTTCACAGCAGGGAAGCGTGGAGTTTCAGTATTATGAGCCGGATTACAGCAAATATGCGGACTTAGATGTGGCTAAGAGCTATACCCGGGTAATCTTTGACGAAGGTGCTTATTTGAAAGGAAAGAAGAATGCTACCCAAGGGATTACTTTGTTGGGAGTGCATACCAAGGAATATGGCACCAATACCTATGTGGAAGAGAGTTTGCTGAAAAAGCATTATTATGAATATTTAAATGAAATGGCGGTAATTCCGAATGGGGTGTTGGTTTCCCGTAATTTCGAAACTATACTGGAATATAAGATTGGAGACAGTATTACCTACTACAATGAAAAAGGGAAGTCTGCAACAGGGAAAATCGTTGAGTTCTTTGATTATTGGCCGGGTTACGAGCCGACTACTACTTTTTTGAATCATGATGGTAGTGTGAATACCAGAGATAATTTTTATTTGGTTGCCAATTATCAGACCTTGAAGAAAAACTGGGGGACTACACCTTATGAAGTCTGGATTACCTTGAAGGATGGGTATACAGGAGAGGATATTGCTCCCTGGTTGGAAAAATATGATGTACATATTTCCAAATATGTGGATAAATACTCCGAGATGGAGAAGGTCATTACGGATCCTTTACTACAGGGAACAAATGGTGTATTGACCATGGGATTTATCGTAACATTAATATTATGTGCTGTGGGATATTTGATTTACTGGATTATGGCTATACGTTCCAGAGAAATGATTTTTGGTGTATTGAGAGCCTGTGGTATGCATAAGGACGAAGTGTTCCACATGCTGATAAATGAGCAGATTTTCTCAGGATTGTCCGCTATTTTAGCAGGAATAGGAATAGGAAAACTGACTTCTTGTATGTTTGTACCGATGTTGCAGTCTGCCTATGCAGCGGCAAATCAGGTACTCCCCATGAGGCTGATTACCAACCCGGCAGATCTGTATCGTTTGTATGCAGTAGTCGCCGGAGTAATGGTGGTTTGTCTGATGGTACTGATTGTATTGGTATTTAAATTAAATGTAGCAAAAGCATTGAAGCTAGGGGAAGAGTAATGGAACAGGAAGCGAACAAAATCATTGTTTTGGATGGAGTAAACAGAATATTCCCTGTTGCCGGCGGAAGCTTTCAGGCACTGAAGGATATATGTGCCGAGATACCGGAAGGGAAGCTGGTAATTTTAAAGGGGCGCTCCGGCTCGGGAAAAACTACTCTGTTGAATATCATCGGAGCTTTGGATAATCCCAGCTCCGGTAAGGTATATTTGGAAGGGAAGGATATGGGGAAGCTTTCCTCCAGAAAGAAGGAAAAGTTTCGCAGAACCAAGATGGGTTATGTTTTTCAGACCGTATCCCTCATTCCAACCATGAATGCCCAGCAAAATGTAGAGTTTTCACTGCGGTTAGCCGGTATTCGAAAGGATAGGGAAAAAAGGGCTATCGAGTGTCTGAAAATGGTGGGCTTGGGAGGACGATTAAAACATATGCCGGCAGAAATGTCCGGTGGTGAACAACAGCGAGTAGCTATCGCCAGAGCCATTGCTCATCGTCCCAAGATACTGTTGGCAGATGAGCCTACTGCAGAGTTGGATAGTGCAATGGGGGCTGAAGTGACCCGATTGTTTCAGGAAATGACACAGAAGGAAGGCGTTACCATCATCATGACCACTCATGATGTGGGGCTGATGGACGCAGGTGATATGGTAATTGAACTGGAAGGCGGAGAACAGGTAAAGAACTAGTTCGTAAGGAGGAGAAAGAAAATGCTAAAAACAAATCCCATATGTAAAGCAGATTTTCCGGATCCGGATGTGATACGTGTAGGAGATACTTATTATATGTTGTGTGCCACCATGCATTTTATGCCGGGAGGAGTGATTTTGCGTTCTTATGATTTGAAGAATTGGGAGATTGTCAGTCATATGTTTGAAACCTTGGACAACACCCCGGAAGAAAGAATGCAGGGGGAACGCTGCAATTATGGTCGTGGTATGTGGGCAGGAAGTATACGCTACGCAAATAGTAAATTTTATGTTTGTTTTTCTGCACAGGAAACAGATACTACTTATATTTATACAGCAGAAAGTGTGGAAGGTCCTTGGCGGGTTACTCGACTGCCGGAGTACAGACATCATCCCAGTTTGTTGTTTGACGAGGATGGAAGAGTATATATGGTTTCCGGCTTTCATCAGATATTATTACGGGAAATGTTGCCGGATTTGAGCGGATATCAGGAGGATGGTCTGAAGAGAACCTTGCTGGAAGAATTGCCGAAAGAAGAAGTTTTGGTAGGTTATGAAGGTTCCTGTTTGCAGAAAATTGGTGGGAAATATTATTTGTTTGCCATCTACTGGCCGAAGAAGGAACCCTCCAGAAAGACACAGCTTTGCTATCGCATGAATACGTTGGATGGGGAGTTGACCGGTGGAGAGGTGCTGTGTGATGATATGGATTATCATAATCAGGGAATTGCACAGGGAGAGCTTATTGAGGCTCCGAACGGAAAGTGGTTCAGTATCATGTTGCAGGACTATGGTGCGGTAGGACGTATACCGGTGTTGGTTCCGGTGACCTGGAAAGATGATATGCCGGTATTTGGAAGAACTGGTAAGGTGCCAAAGGATATTACCGTAGTGAGTAGTCGTCCGTATTATCAGTATGAACCCTTGTATACCTCAGATGATTTTCGGTATGTGCCGGAATGTGGAGAGCATCCACGGTTAAAGAACCAATGGGAATGGAATCATATCCCGGACAGGAGGCTGTGGAGGATTGCAGAGGATGGAGGGTATTGCATCAAAAATGGTAAAATTTGTTCCAATGTAGCTCATGCTGTAAATACCCTGACACAACGTAGTATGTATCCCAAATGCGGGGCGGAAGTAACCATAGACGGTTCCGGGCTGAAGGACGGAGATGTGGCGGGTTTGTGTGCACTGCAGGGATGCTATAGTCTCATCGGCATCATGAAGGAACATGGCTGCTATTATTTGGTGCTTATCGGCAGATGCTTGACGGATGCTTCCTTGTGGGATAGAGCGCAGGATTATATGCCGGGTAAAATCGTGGAAAGAGTGAAGCTGACAGAGGCAGTCGCCCGTGTTCGTATGAATCTGAATTTTGAAGATATGCAGGATACGGCAGAATTTTATTATCAGAGTAAGAACCGCTGGAAGAAGCTAGGCGGACCGCACAATCTCTACTTCAGACTGGATCATTTTGTAGGCTGTCGTATAGGACTTTTTAATTATGCTACCAGGGAAATCGGCGGAGAAGTGAAGTTTAAGGATTTCCGGTATGTTTATGAGGAGTAGCGATGAGTTGAGTTTACTATTTTATATAAGATGTTAGCCGGGATGAACCGGTAAGGGATACCCCGGGTAGTGGAAGTGCTGCCTGGGGTGTTGTAATGTAGAGAGAAATAGAAATGAGCTCTTTTTAGGAAAGTGTGTCCAGTGCATAGAGACCTTGATAAATTGGGAGTTGTAGGGATGTTATTTCTGGAAAAGTGTGAATTACCAATTGGTCAGAAAAAGAGGTTAAAAAGTTGGTATGAGCTTGTTTGGAAATACCAACTAGATGAGGAAAAAAGCTAGAAAAATTGGGGGGTATCGCACTTTTTTGAGTAAGAGATAGACTAACTCCGATTAAACAAGAAAATATTAAGATTAGTCGGGAATGATTGCACCTAAAAACCGACTAAAATGTTAAAGTATGGTATTAGTCGGGGGATAGAGCGCATGCATTCCCGACTATTTGGGAGAAAATGTCTGATAGTCGGGAAAACATGATAAGTGATACCGACTAAAACCAATAGAAACAAATATAGTCGGTATCATGGATAAAATTCACCCGATGAAAACATGAACAAAAGTAACATAGTCGGGAAAACGGGATATATTTGCTAAAATCAGTATGTCAGCGTAACTGGGAGAGGAAATAGGACGAAATCATCCCTACAAAGCACTTCCGAAAAAGGAAATAAAAGTATATAATAGTTATGTTCGTGTGAGGTTTTCTCATGGTTCAGTGACAAGCTATAAAAACTTGCTATAATGTAAAAATGGAGGATTAGAATCATGGGGAGAAATAAGGTTTTATTGATTGACATGTATGGAGTTATAATAAAAGAAAGCAAAGGCTATTTTATTCCGTATACATTTCAGCATTTTGATGAGGCAGAGTATGACAGGTTAAAGAAAGCATTCAAAGAAGATAAATATTTTACCAAAGCCCAGATGGGAATTATATCAAATGAGGAGTTTTTGGGATATTTAGGATATTCTTCACCAAAGGAAACGAAGGAAGATTATTTGAAGAATTATTTAACGCTGGATGAGCAGTTTAAAGCTTTTGCCGAAAAATATAGCAAAGTCATGGACTTTTGTCTGCTGTCGAATGATGTGCTTGAGTGGAGCGAATTTTTAACAGAGTATTATCAACTGAATGGTTTTCTGAAAGAAAAAGTGGTTAGCGGAGAAGTTCATATGCGAAAGCCGGATGCCAACATATTTCTATATGCAATTGATAAATTAGGTTGTTCACCGGAGGATTGTATTTTTGTTGACAATAGTGTCAAGAATTTGCCGGTTGCAGAAAAACTGGGAATTCAAACTATTTTATTCAATCGTGATGGGGAAGAATATAGTGGAAGCATTGTAAATGATTTCTTGGAATTGGGAGAGATGTTAGATAGTTTGATGTGTTGATTGGGATAGGATGTATTTTAGAAGTAGACAGGTAGAATATGGGGCATTTGATAAAAGGAGACAGGAATGTTTGCAAAATCGATTAAGATTTCAGCACCGGTATGGTTGATATTAACAATTGTATTTACACTACTCCATCGCTACAACTCGAACGCAGTGTTATTGAGCATGGCTATTACTTTTGGAACGATTAGTTATCATTTTCTGATGCGTCTGGCTGTAGGATATGTGATTAATGGATTGTACCACAATCGTTTTGATTATAAGAAGGCATGGTTTCAGGAAAAGTCTTTTGAAAAACGTCTGTATGAAAAATTAAGGGTGAAAGAGTGGAAAGATAAAATGCCTACTTTCGCACCGGAAATGTTGGAACTGAAAATACATACAGGGGAAGAGATTTTAGGAGCAATGTGTCAGGCAGAGGTGGTACACTCGGTTATAATAGTGTTATGTTTTGTGCCGTTATTAGCCACTTTTATGTGGGGAGCCTTTTGGGTATTTTTCATTACCTCTGTTTTATCGGCAAGTGCGGAGATGATGTTTGTGATAATGCAAAGGTATAACCGACCGAGGATTGTGAGAATGATGGAAAAGGAAAATAGAAGAAAAAGTGGAAAGCGATAATTGTATAAACGCCCAATCCGGCAAGGGATTGGGCGTTGCTATTTTATGTCAGATTGTGTCTAACTCGATTTTTGGCACGGTATTCACTGGGAGTACAATTTTTGTGCAGTTTGAACAGGCGGTTGAAGGTAGAAATGCTGGGGAAACCTGATTGGAGGGCGATTTCCGTAATGGAGAGGTCCGGCTTGGCAAGCAGCTCCTCGGCCACCTTAATGCGCCTATAGCACAAATAATCGCAGAAGGTGAAATTCGTGTATTGTTTAAAAAGTCTGGAGAAGTGGAATTTGCTGAAACCAATCGATTCGGCAATGTCTTCTAAATTCAAATCTTCCATATAATGATCATCTATGTAATCCATCAAATTGTTGAATTTCTGTACGTATTCCTTTTGTTTGTACAAGCGTACGTTGGGGAATAGGTTCTCAGAGTTAATACGGTTGTAACCAAACTTCACAAAGAAGTTTAACAGTAAAGAATAAATCACCAGCTCGGCAAATTCGTTCTTGTTAAAGTATTCATTACGCATCTGTACTAAAATCTGATAAACATCATCGTAAATCAAAGGGTAAGCCTGTGGTGTGATGTAAAGCGGCTGTACCAGTAAAGATTGCAGACTGGAGAAACCCTTCAGCTTCGTAATCAGGGTGATATCAAATAAAAAGATAAAACGCTTACCGGAGGGAGGTGCCTTCAGTTCGTGAATTTCTCCCGGCGGAATGAGAAGTACCTCACCCGGCATAACATGATACAGGGTATCATTAATCTTGGCATCATAATAGTTCTCAACAGGCATAATGATTTCTATGGCAGTGTGCCAGTGCTGACGATAATTGTCAGATTGCTCGTTGAACCAGATACGCATAGTGGAGGCATCGTGAAAATCAACGGTTTCTTCGTCATTCATAACCTGCCGGGAACCTATGTAATCAGCATTAATGGTATATAAATCTAAGTAATTTACATCAGTACGAATATCAGCCATGTTTCCTCCTGCAATAAACAAAACCTGTCTGCCAAATTTTGCCATAAGCTCAAAATAGCAAGTGGTGAGGGGATAAGGTGCCAAAATATAGTAAAAAATTGATAAAAAAGCAATTTTTACTATATTTCTCTGAATGCATTTTAACATTTTGGACAAAAAAAGGCAACAATCTATGGCAAATTTCAAAGATTAAGTAAAAAAGTAAGCAATTTGTGAAGAATAAATAGCAAAATTTAGGAAGCGTTTTAGAATAGACTAAAGTATAATACAAACATAAGATACAGAAGATGTATTATTATTGTTAGATTCATGGAGGCATTTATGAAGAGTTCTGTAAAGAAAGTACTTATAACAATTGGTGTAGTAGCGGCGTTTGTGGTGGTTTGTATATTATTAAACCTGAAGCCGGCAGAAACATTTCATGAAAAATATGCAGGAGTAGATCTGGAACAGGATGTAGAGGGTGCAGTAAGAGAAGGTACCTATACCAGATATCTGAATGCCCATGAGGGAGCAGAACGTCCGAAAACAGATGTGGAAGTAGCACTGTTTGATTATATTAAGGGTACGGATGTAGAGGTATATGAAAACTTTGAGGGAGAAGAGAAGGCTTTGTATACCGGTGTAGATTCAGTGGCTACTTGGGAAGTGAATATACCGGAGGAAGGTTTCTATAATGTATATCTGGAGTACATGACTGTGGCGTCCAGAGGTGTTGCTGTGGAACGTTCCTTCTATATAAATGGAGAGTTACCTTTTGATGATGCTGGCAATGTTTCATTTTCCAGAATGTGGATAAATGGCGGCGACGTAAGAGTAGATAATCAGGGCAATGAAATTCGTCCCACACAGATTGAAACCTTTGACTGGCAGAATTCATACATTAAGGATGACATGGGTTATATCGTAGAACCTTATCAGTTCTATTTTGAAAAGGGTAAGAACACTATCACCTTGGAAGGTGTAAATGAGCCTATGGTACTGAGAACATTAAAACTCAGTGCAGTGAAAGATGCATATACATATAATGATTATATAGCGGCACAGACAGGTAAGGCTGCAACAGGTGCCGGACTTACACACAAACAGGTTGTGCAGGGTGAGGATTCCACCATACGATCCGAATCCTCCTTATATGCGAAATATGATAAATCCTCACCTAATACGCAACCTTACAGTGTGACCAATACGATTTTGAACTATGTGGGCGGTGACGCATGGAGAACTCCCGGACAGTGGGTGGAATGGGAATTCGAAGTGCCGGAAGATGGTTACTACAATATCATGATTAAGGCAAAACAGAATTATGCCCGTGGTAGTGTATCCAGCCGAAGTGTGTATATCGATGGAGAAATTCCTTTTGACGAATTGAAAGAAATTGCTTTTGATTATAGAAATGACTGGAATTGCATGACCTTGGCAGATACAAGCGGTGATGCATATGAGTTTTACTTGACAGAAGGTAAACACACCATTCGTTTGGAAGCAACTCTGGGCGGAGCGGGTATCATCCTGGAAGAGTTGGAAGATTCCATTTATCGTTTGAACCAGATTTACAGAAGATTGTTAGTTTATACAGGTGCAACCCCTGATAAGTACAGAGATTATAACATTCAGCAGGTGTATCCGGAAATTATTGATGCTATGGATTTGGAATCCAAGCGTTTGTACAAGATTGTAGATGACATGGTTGCTTACAGTGGTCAGAAGGCAGATAAGATTGCTACGGCTCAGACATTAGCACAGCAGTTGGAACGTTTTGTGAAGAAGCCGGAAAAGATTACTGTAGAATTCGTACCATTTAAGGATAATATTACAGCATTGGGTACGGCTACTCTGAACATGAGTGAAATCAAGTTGGATGTAGATTATATTGCAATTACGGGAACCGGTACTGCAGCAGATAAGGACGAAGCAAGCTTCTTTGCTAAGGCATGGCATGAGGTGAAGGCATTTGTTGCCAGCTTCTTCGTAGATTACGATGCAGTCGGTGATGTTTATGCAGACGGCGAAGATGTTGTTAAGGTTTGGATTTTAAGTGGTCGTGACCAGGGTACTATTCTGAAGACTATGATTGATGATGGTTTTACACCGGATACCGGAGTAAAGGTCAATGTAGAAGTAGTAGCTGCTGACGCATTGATGAATGCAGTTATGGCAGGAAGAGGACCGGATGTGGTATTGACTGTTGGTGCAGATCAGCCTGTCAACTACGCACTTCGTGGCGCAGCAGAAGATATTACACAGTTTGAAGGTTGGGAAGAGGTGTTGGCAAACTATACTCCAAGCTCTTACGAACAGTACAGCTTGGATGGTGCTATTTATGCTGTACCTGAAACACAGACCTTTAATGTAATGTTCTATAGAAAAGATGTTTTGGCAGAATTGGGACTGGAGGTTCCGCAGACTTGGCAGGATGTGATTGAAATGTTGCCTACTATTCAGGGTAATAACATGTCTATTGGTATTCCTTCCGCAGCGGGAAGTAGCTCCAATGCAGCGGCAAGTACCGCTGTTGCATCCAATGCGGCAGACTTGTCTATGTATTTTACCTTGCTGTTCCAGTATGGTGGTGACCTGTATAATGAAAGGGGAACCAAGACAGTGGTAAATGAAGAGGCGGGAGTAGAGGCCTTTGATGATTATACCAGATACTTTACCGATTATGGAATTCCGGTTTACTTTGACTTTGTCAGCCGTTTCCGTTCCGGTGAAATGCCGATTGGTGTGGCGAACTATGCAACCTATAATACCTTAATGGTATCTGCTCCGGAAATCCGTGGCTTATGGGAATTTACACTGGTACCCGGTACTGAAAGAGTGGGTGAAGACGGAAATACATATATTGACCGTTCTGATTTCATTACCGGTGCTGCAACCATGATGATTGCAAGCGATAATGAAGAAAAGAAACAGAAAGCATGGGAATTTATGAAGTGGTGGGCTGATACGGATACTCAGGTTCGTTTCGGTAGAGAAATTGAAGCACTTCTTGGTTCTTCTGCAAGATATGCAACAGCAAACATTAATGCATTCAGTCAGTTGGCTTGGAGTGCGGATGATATCGAAGTGTTGATGGAACAGTGGCAGCAGACTGTAGGTATTCGTGAAGTTCCCGGCGGTTATTATACCGGTCGTCATATTACCAATGCGGCCCGTAAGGTTATTAATGACAAGGATGATCCGAGAGAAACCATCATCGATTATACGATTTTGATTAACGAAGAAATTATTAAGAAACGTACAGAGTTTGGTCTGCCGTTGGAATAGGAGGAAAGTAATACATGAAAGAATATATCCGCAAATATTTCATATTGCGCAGACACAATGCTCAGATTGCAATGAAGAAGGCAAAGAAAAGCAAAATGTGTTATGCATTTCTGGCACCTTACGCCATACTGTTTTTCGTATTCAGTATATTGCCGGTAGTGACTTCCATATTTTTCAGTTTTACATACTACAATATTATGGAGCCACCCAGATTTATCGGACTGCAGAATTATATCAACTTAATTTTGCAGGATGATGTTTTCCTTACCGGTGTGAAAAATACCTTTATGATTGCGATTATCACAGGGCCTTTGGGATATATCGCATCATTCCTGTTCGCGTGGCTGATTAATGAGCTTCCGCGATGGGTCAGAGCAGTGGCAGTAGTTATTTTCTACGCACCCTCTATTGCAGGTAACTCCTTGTTGATTATTATATCCGTATTCTTCCGCGGTGACGCATATGGATATGCAAATGGTTTCCTGCAAAGCTGGGGTATTATCAATGCTCCCCTTTTCTGGTTGACTGATCCTAAATATATGTTACCGATTTGTATGCTGGTAATTTTGTGGATGAGTTTGGGATCGGGCTTCCTTTCCTTCGTGGCAGGTCTGCAGGGTGTTGACCGATCACAGTACGAGGCCGGTATGATGGACGGTGTGAAAAACCGTTGGCAGGAGTTGTGGTACATCACACTTCCGAATATGAAGCCTATGCTGATGTTTGGTGCGGTTATGGCGATTACACAGGCATTTAATGTATGTGATGTTACCAAAACCCTTTGCGGTTATCCCAGTACTGATTATGCAGCACGTACCGTTGTAACTCACTTGTTTGACTACGGTTTCTCAAGATTTGAAATGGGTTATGCAGCAGCAATCGCAACGATGTTATTCTTGGTTATGATTTTATGTAATAAGGTAATTCAGAGCATGTTAAGAAGAGTAGGAACCTGATATGAAGAAGCAGAAAAAACAAGAAAATGTAATGAAAAGAAGAAGATTCAAAATAAAGAGAAGACAGGCCAATCGTTCGATTTGGGGCGATATTTTCCTTTATCTGTTTTTGGCGGCAGTAGCAGTAGTAATGGTATTCCCGATTGTGTTTGCTATTAATAACGCATTGAAGCCCTTGGATGAATTGTTTATGTTCCCACCGAAGGTATTTGCAAAGAACCCTACAACAGATAACTTCTCAGACTTGTTTGTTACCATGGGTAAGAGCTGGGTTACCTTTCCCAGATACGTTTTTAATACAGTATTTGTTACTGCAGTAGGAACTGCAGGCCATCTGATTGTTGCTTCCATGGCAGCATTTGTGTTGGCAAAGTATGATTTCCCCGGCGGAAAGCCCTTCTTTACTTTGGTAACGGTAGCATTGATGTTCAACGGTTATGTAACAGGTATTCCGAACTACCTGATTCATAATGCATTGGGATGGATTGATACCTATTGGGCAATTATTATTCCGGCATTCGCAGCACCTATTGGACTGTTTTTGATGAAGCAGTTTATGGAAGGTTTGCCTATGTCATTGATTGAGGCAGCAAAGATTGATGGTGCTAATGAGTGGAAAATTTTTATGGGTATTGTAATGCCGAATGTAAAGCCGGCATGGTTGACCGTTATCATTTTTTCTGTACAGAACCTTTGGAATAATCCACAGACTACTTACATCTACTCAGAGGAGAAAAAGATGCTGGTATATGCATTGAGTCAGATACAGAGTGGCGGTATTGCCAGAACCGGTCAGTCCGCAGCAGTTACTGTAATCACCATGGCAGTACCGATACTTATCTTCGTCTTCTCAGAAAGCCAGATTTTGGAGACGATGGCAAGCTCCGGTTTGAAAGATTAAGGAACGGGGGATGCAGATATGAAAAAGAAGATGAAAAGACTTATGGCAGTGTTTGCCAGTGCAGTAGTATTGCTGGGGTCTTCCTTGGTAGTATGTGCCGAAGAGGGGTATACCTACAATTTTGATTATTGGGGAGATGTACAGTATTCTCCTGATGCTTATACCGTATCCGGAGTGTATACTATGGCGGATTTGGGCGGTGAGCAGCAAATGTTGAACCCGCAGGGGCTGTATGTGTACAATGATTTGATTTATATTTGCGATACCGGTAATAACCGTATTTTGGAAATTCAGCGTAAGGATGTTCAGGAGGTAGAACTGCTTCGTGTGATTGATAGTTTCGACGGAAACGGACAGGCAGAAATTACTACCTTTTCCGGTCCTACGGATATTGCCAGAGATGTTGAGGGTAATTTCTATATTGCAGATAAAAACAATGGTCGAATTCTCAAATTAGACAGTGAATTAAAATATGTGTCTGAGTTTACAAAGCCCACGGATGCAACCTTTGACCAGGCATTGAATTTCCTGCCTTCCAAGATTACTATTGATACTGCAGGACGTGTGTACTGCGTGGCAACCAATGTAAACAAGGGTTTGATTAAATTCGAGGCAGACGGTGAGTTTTCCGGTTTCGTAGGAGCTACAGAGGTTACCTACAAGTTCTGGGATTATCTGTGGAAGAGAATTGCAACCAGTGCACAGCGTGCCCAGATGGAAAACTTTGTGCCGACAGAATACGATAATCTGTACATGGACCATGAAGGCTTTATTTATGCATGTACCACCAATGTTTCCGAACCGGACTTGGATGCAGGTACAGCAAAGCCCATGCGTAGATTAAATATGATGGGTACCGATATCATGGTAAGAAACGGTAACTGGTACATTATCGGTGATATTCACTGGGGAGATGGTGGTGGTTATTCCGGACCTTCCTTGATTACAGATATTACAGCCTTTGACAATGATGTTTTCGTAGGTTTGGATAAGGTGCGTGGCAGATTGTTTGCTTATGATGACCAGGGTAGAATGCTGTATGCATTTGGCGGTAATGGTAATGTAGATGGTTATTTCAAGCAGCCGATTGGTCTGGACCATATGGGAAGAGATTTATTGGTGTTAGACTCTTTGGATTGTAGTGTGACTATATTTACCCCTACTGAATTTGGTAATTTAATTTTCGATGCAATTGAACAGTTCCAGGATGGTTATTACGAGGAATCCGGTGCAAGCTGGCAGAAAGTAATGAACATGAATGGTAATTATGATTTGGCTTATATCGGTATCGGACGTTCCTTGCTTCGCCAGGAGAAATACGAAGAAGCATTGGATTATTTCGAGCTGAAGTGGGATGCGGATAATTACTCCAAGGCATTTAAACAGTATCGTAAGATTTGGGTAGAAGAACATATTGTACCAATTTTTATTGTAGTATTCCTTGTTTTATGTTTGCCGTTGATTATCGGTAAGATAAAGAAAATCAAGCATGAAATTGATACGGCAGATATTTTTAAAGTATAAGTATTGAACGGAGGCAGGCATGTTAGCTTCATTAATTAAGAAAGAAAAGTTTAGTCAATATAAGAAATCCCTGAAGTTTGCATTTTATTGCTTAACACATCCCTTGGATGGTTTCTGGGATTTGACTCATGAAAGACGAGGTTCTATTGCAGCAGCAAATACCATATTGGTACTGACACTGCTTTCCAGAATACTTAAGCTTCAGTATACCAGCTTTATGTTTAATGAGGTGTACTGGCCGAAGGTAAATATCGTAATGGAGCTTTCCGGTGTTCTGTTTCCTTTGGCACTGTGGTGTGTGGGTAACTGGGCATTAACCACATTGTTTGATGGAAAAGGTCGTCTGGATCAGGTTTATATGGCAACCTGTTATTGCATGCTCCCTTATCCATTGATACAGTTCCCGCTCATTATTCTGAGTAATGTGGTAACAGTAGAGGAAGGTGCGTTCTATGCTGTATTGAGTGTTATATCTCTTGTATGGGCGGCAGCACTGATTATTGCGGCAATGATGCAGATTCATGAGTATTCCATGAGCAAAACAATACTCTTTACCGTGGCATCCATATTTGCCATGCTGGTAATGGTATTCCTTCTGCTTTTGTTCTTCAGTATGATCAGTCAGGGTATTTCATACTTTATTTCCTTGGGAAAGGAAATCCTCTTTAGGATGTAACGTTGGAAGGAGAATTGGTTATGAAAAAGGATAAAGCAGTAAGAAAAGCAGAAATGAAAGCTGCTCTCATAAATGGCTTGAAGAGCTTAATCGGACCGGTTATCATTCTGGCGATTATTGTGGCAGTAATATTGGTGATTGTATTTTATAAAGAAGCCGAAGAGGAAAAGGAAATCGTAAAGGTAGAATCCTATGCCGGTGGTGAAGACACCTTAGTCATGGAAAATGACAGATTGTTATTTGAAATGGATCCGACTACCACGCAGTTTACGGTAACGGATAAGGAAAGCGGAATGGTATGGTCCTCCAATCCCGAGGGGGCGGAAGAAGACCCTATCGCTTTGAAAACAGAGAAGAATAAGCTCCGTTCTACCGTACTCCTTACCTATAGTACCATCAGTGGTGTAGATACATTGCAGAATAACTTCCAGTACAGTATGGAAGAACAGATTTATGATATCGAGCAGGGTGCGGATTATATCAAAATCCATTATTCCATCGGTGATGTACAGAAGGAGTATATGATTCCTCCGGTTATGACGGAAGAGAGAATGAATTCCTTCCTGGAAAAGATGAATAAAGAACAGTTAGTTATGATGACTAACTACTATAAGAAATACGACATTAACAAGTTAAGCAAAAAGGACAAAGAAATCAAGGATGAATTGTTAGAGAGATATCCTCTTTTCCAAGACAATGTTATTTATGCTCTTCGTGATACCGTAAATGACAGTGTTAGTAAGAAGCTTCAGGAATATTTTGAAGAAATTGGTTATACCTATGAGGAGTATCTGATAGACAAGGCGAATGACACCAGAGGCAAGGTTTCCAATAAGCCGGTATTCAACATGAGTGTTGTATATCGCTTGGATGGGGATGATTTTGTAGTAGAAGTTCCTTACAATGAAATCGAGTATGCAAAGGATTATCCGGTATACTATTTAAGTCTCCTGCCTTATTTCGGTGCAGGTACTGCTGAAGAGAAGGGGTTCCTGTTCGTGCCGGAAGGCGGCGGTGCATTA
>JAZLEI010000010.1:0-29474 GCA_045615205.1 Acetatifactor sp. | reverse complement strand
TCTATTGGACAGCTGAGGAAAGAGCCAATGCCGGTCAGCAATATATGGGAGAGGATTTCGACGAAATATTGCAGATGATGGAAGATCCTTCCATTACATTCAATGAAAAACATTTTTTTGATGGTAGTGTTTTTGAGGGTTGTGTACGGGAACAGATAGAATTTTTCGTCGCTAATGGATATACCTTAGACAGTCTTCTTGATGAGTTATCAGAAACAAAATTTATCAGCGTATTTGACTACTTTGAATCTATTGGAAAACCATTAAAATAGAGTGTTTTATAATAAAGTTGGAAATACTAACATCAATCACTTATATAACAGGAGGCAGTATGAGAATATTATTTTATGATACCAAAAGCTATGACAAAGAATCTTTTGAAGCAACCCTTCCGAATTTCCCGGAAATTACTATGGACTTCACTACATCGAATTTGGATCCCCTGACTGCTTCACTGGCAGAAGGCTATGATGCAGTTTGTGCCTTTGTCAGCGATTTGGTGAATGCACAGGCATTGAAAATTCTCCATTCAAAAGGTGTGAAACTGGTACTCATGCGTTGTGCCGGTTATAATAATGTAGATTTGGATGTTGCAAAAGAGTATGGCATTCGCATTATGTGCGTACCCGGATATTCTCCGGAAGCTGTTGCCGAACATGCTATGGCTCTGGCACTTGCTTGTAACCGCCGCCTCTATAAAGCATATAATAAGGTGCGCGAAAATGATTTCAGCTTAAGCGGACTCATGGGCTTCAACTTTCATCAAAAGACTGCAGGCATCATTGCCACCGGAAAAATCGGTGCAGCTATGTGCCGCATTTGTCAGGGTTTCGGCATGAAGGTTATCGCCTATGACGTATACCCTAATGAAGCTTTGAAGGAATTTGTGGAATATGTCACTTTAGATGAACTGTTGGCACAGAGTGATTTGATTTCCCTGCACTGCCCATTGATGGATTCGACTTATCACATGATTGATATTGATGCTATTAAAAAGATGAAAGATGGTGTCATTCTGGTAAACACCTCCCGTGGTGCGTTAATCAAGACAAACGACCTGATCGAAGGCATTCGTATGCATAAATTCGCCGGCGTAGGTCTGGATGTGTACGAAGAAGAAACAAACAACGTGTTTGAGGACCGCTCTGATGAAATCTTGGAGCATTCCACTACCGCCAGACTCCTCTCCTTCCCCAATGTGATGATTACCTCCCATCAGGGCTTCTTCACCAGGGAAGCACTGGAGAATATTGCCACCACCACCCTGCAGAATGCCATGGACCATATAGCAGGGAAAGAAAGCCGTAACGAAGTAAAGGCACAGTGATATGCCTATATGCGAACTTCCATTTTAAATTGGAACCTATAAAATATCATGAAATCGGCGGTCAATCCCTGACCGCCGATAAAAATTGTACCCTTACTCCCAATACATCTTCATCCACCCATCCGCGTCCTCCTCGCTTTGCTTAAACTTCTCCATTATTTTTTCTTTTATGGCCTCATAGGTATGATTCCATTCCTTAGCAGCTTCTATAAAAGCCTGAATGCTTTCTTTTATACCTTCCTGTATACCCTCTTCCTTAATCTCTTGCATAATCTTACACATCTCGCTTACTCCTTTCTCTTCTTCTTTAAAATAGTGCTTTCTCTTTGAAGTTGCCGGAAAATTTACATAATCATATGTTCCATCCTCTGTATATATCCTCATTAATTCAGACACAGCAGAACCATCCTTTATTTGTGCATTTACATAAATTTCCCGATAACCATTGTCTACTACCTCTCCTGTTTCCCGTATTCTTCTTTCTACATGGTAAATAGGGCACTTCCCCTTAAAGAAGTCCTTTTGGGTAATATAAATACTACATACATCCGGTACCTTTTCGAAGCGAACCCCGGTATCCGTAATATTTGCCGTGACACAGGCACTGTTATAACGCACTCTCTTCTGGTGGTCATCATCATCTGCTTTCTGAACTTCTACATTGATATGTCCTTTCTTCTCAGATACACAATGGGAATCCAATACCACGGATCTTCCTTGTAAATTCTTTACATAATTTTGTGGCTTTACTTCAATCACCTTAATAGACTTATCTCCCAATATGGTCTGTATGGTCTCTTCACAAAATGATATATCCTCTGCCATTTTCTTGAAAAAATCATCATCAATAGGATTCATTTTCTTTGTCCTCTCTGCATACTTCTCATACTTCACTGTAACTCTCCTCCCTTGCTACCTACAGCAAATGGTACGAGGCGAATATATTAGAACGTAAAATAGAATCCATCCACTCATCATTACCCTTTACTGTAATACTGTAACTCATTGCGAATACTCGGCTGATACGCCAGAATGTGCGAAACGCACACTGGTTTTGATTATTATCTGATTTAATTGTAGAGGATTTCAATATTCTTGTCAATAATTTTTATACAACAATAACCGAAAATATTTATAAAATTATCGGGGTACCTTACGGTACCCCGATACGCACTGCAATATTCCAAAACCTCTATTTATACTCCACCTTAAACTCTCTAAACTCTGCCGTCTCTGCTTCCACATCACTCTGGGCATACAGTGCAATCATCACCCCGGTGAAACCACCAGCCACTTCACTGGACAGGTATCTGGTCTGTAGCTTGCCCAAATCATGCTTTACTTCCTCTCCGACTGCATTCTTTGCCACACAGGAGAAATAGTAGTCACAGTTAGTCAGTCCGATTTCCAACAGAGCCTCACCGCTCTCGCCGATTTCCACCACATTCTGCTCACAGCTTACCCAACCGATAGCACTGCGCTTTACTACCTGATACTTGTCATCCTTCTTACGAATGCACAGGTCATAATGCTGCTCCTCATTCATATACATGGAAAGTCCGGCTTCTCCTTCCGTCATCTTCACACGTACCTGTACGGTACCTTCCATCTCCCTCTGACGAATCGCCAGAAATGCCGGCGATTTCACCGGTTCTTCGATGGTCAGAGGACTTGGCTTGATGAGCAGTCTCTCTTCCATGAAATCATACCGCTCCTTCTGCGGGTTACGCATATATACCCAATCCTTCTCCAAAGTAGTATTTGCAAAGGTTTCCACCAATTTACTCTTCTGTACCACACTGTCCGGAATTCTGTCAGTCTCGATTTCCATAGGCGTGATACCATTCACACCGGCTCTAAACCAACCATCCTCGCCGAAGGTCACCGGCACCAGATACACTTCTCTTCCTGTGATGTGATAAGGCATCCATTTATCAATCTGACGGAATGCCAGATGTACCATCCATACATTGCCATTGTCATCCTCTACCAAATCACCATGACCGCAGCCCTGTATCATATAGCCGCCCAGATTACGATTGGTCAGTACCGGGTTCTCAGGATAATTTTCAAAGGGTCCATAAGGAGTAGGTCCTTTTCCATATACTACCATATGACCATATTCCGTACCACCCTCTGCTACCATAATGTAGTACTCTTTTCCAAATTTGTATAAATGGGGAGACTCTATGTAACGACCGCCTGCGCCATGATAAATACATTTAGACGGGGTCAGCTTCTTACCGGTTTCAATATCAATCTCACACTGGGTAATGCCGGACACACCCTCATCGTCTTCACCATTGCTCATGAAATAGGTCTTGCCATCCTCGAAATACAGTGACGGGTCGATACCTCCCTGCTCCACCAATATAGGCTCAGACCATTCCCCATGAATATCCTCTGTCCATACATAAAAGTTACCCATACCGCCTACATTGGTAGTCACCATATAGAAGCGACCATCATTGTAACGAATGGTTGGTGCATAGATACCGCCGGAAATACCCTGACTATCCAAGGGGAGCTGGCTGTCTCTGGTCAGCACATGACCTATCTGCTCCCAATTCACCAAATCCTCACTTTCAAACAAGGGCACACCCGGAAAATAGTGAAAAGAGCTGCACACCATATAGTACCTTCCGTTTGCCTTACAAATACTAGGGTCCGGATAAAAACCGGGAATTATAGGGTTTGTATATTTCATTGTTCCTACCTCCGTCGAATCATTTCTTTATAAGCATAGCCCATTCTCTCACTCCTGAACACCCCAGATATTTTACAGAAAAGCTTTCCTTTTTATATCTTCTGCCGGTCCTACTTCTCACGAATTTGCAGATACCCTCTCTCTGCCATATAGCGGGTCACTTTTTCCTGTCCATTGCAGTTGAAATGCTGGGTATCCTTGTAATCTGTCATACCATCCAGACCGATTTCATCGATTTCATAGAACAAATTATAATAACGCAGACCCTTTTTTTCTGCATAATCTCCTACATAATTAAAAATACGCTGTCTTCTGGCCAGATCTGCCAAGGTAAACTCGTCATCATACAGAGTATTAAAAGGTGCCACATACAGTATCAACTCCACCTGCTCCTTTTCACAGAGCTCCACCAGCAGATTCATGTATTTCTCCATCTCCGGTGGCATGGGTTCCTTCTCCTCCGGGGCGATAACCGGTATTTTCTTATTATACTTCGTCTCTTCGGAATAATAGCCGCCTCTGGGAGTAGTCAGATTGCTGATGAAATCCTCCGTGCTCAAATCCTTCCAACGGGTATGATAACGTCCCAGATTCAAATAGTAATAAATCTGTTCCTCTTCCTCGATTAAGTCCTCTATGGCCAGCTTCTTTGCTTCACACAAAGGCATACCGTCGAAAAACATATGTGACATCTCCGGTGTCACCGTTCGGAAATCATTGGAACAATACAGCACCTCCAGCACAATGGCCTTGGGATGCTGGTATTCAATGGCTTCCATGGCCGCATAATAGGACATGGGGATAGTCTGCGCTGATGTAGCCAGCATAAAGCTGTTAATCCCATACTCCTCATACAGCAAATCCGGGTCTATGGTACAGAACTGATGACTGTTTCCGATAAACACCATATCCACACTATCCTTCTCCAATGCCATGAAATTGTCCTGAATATTGGTAAATTCTTTTTCCCGCAACACATAGCTTATCCGCCACAAAGATAGCACCATGGCTACCACAAACAAGAGGCTCAGTACTATTGTCGCTACTTTTTCTCTCCACTTCATACTGCCCTCTCCTTAAAACTGAAAATAAATAAACTGTGCCGCATTGTAGGCCGGTCCATATACACCGAACACTACCACTGCCAAAATACTTATGTAAAAGAACAACCACTGAAACAACAGATTCTGCTTGGCAAATACCTCCACCAGGGAAACCTTATTATACTTAAACCATTCCACCACAAACAACAGTAGAATCGTCACTAACAGTACATTCCAATCCTTCGAATCCAGTCCTATTCCCAATAACATGCCGTCAAACAACACCCACGGGTTCCAAGCCGTAAACATATTTTTGATAATGTGTACTGCCTGTCCCACACTTTCTGCCCGGAAAAATACCCAAGCCAAGGTCACCAGTACAAAGGTCACCAGCATCTGAAAGAGCTTGTAGGACAACACATCCGTTTTCACTCCGAAAAGAGAGGCCAGCTTCTCCCGTAGCTTCCGGGTCACCTCACCACAAACTCGCATCACTCCATGCAACACGCCCCATACCACATAATGCCATGACGCACCATGCCAAAGACCACTGACCGTGAAAACAATCATAATATTCAGGTACTTTCGCACCACGCCCTTCCTGCTGCCCCCCAGAGGGAAATACAAATAATCCCGAAACCAGGAAGTCAGGGAAATGTGCCATCTGTCCCAAAAATCCTTTATAGAGGTAGCCAAATAAGGAGTATTGAAGTTCTCCATCAGGTCGAAGCCCATGATTTTTGCTGCTCCTCTGGCAATATAGGTATAGCCAGCAAAATCACAATAAATCTGCAAAGAAAATAATATGGCCCCTACCCATGCGGTAATACCCACATATTGTGCATAATAATTTACATCAAATACCGTATCTACCAAAAGAGCCGCACGGTCTGCCAACACCATCTTTAACACATATCCATAGAGCATCACCAAGGCTCCATCACGAATCCTATCCCTGTTCCATAGCCGAATATGCTCCATCTGCTGCATCTGCGGCAATAGCTTGGTGCTTCGCTCAATAGGTCCTGCCACCAGCTGCGGGAAAAAAGACACAAACAATGCATACCGCAGAAAATTTTTCTCCGGCTCCAACTTCCCCCGATAAATATCTATCATATAACCCACTGCCTGAAAAATATAAAAAGAAATACCTACCGGCAACAGCAAACTAAACGTCGGCTCTGCAATGGTAACCCCTATCTTTGCTCCGATGCTTTGCAACGTATCCATGGCAAAGTCCAGATACTTAAACACAAATAATATCCCCAGATTGATAACCAGACTGACTGCTACTACCAGCTTCCTGCCGATTTGCCTATCCTTCAAACGGTGCAAAATCAAGCCGGCCAGATAGGTTACTGCTGTAGAAAATAGTAGTAACAAGGCATATTGCGCATTCCAACACATATAGAAGAAATAGCTGGTCACCAACAGCCATATGTACCTTATCTTCTTGGGTATCACAAAATATATCAATAGAACAATTGGGAAAAATATTAAGAAACTCAGTGAATTAAACAGCATGGTTTTTCTCCTGTGTAAGTATACAAAATCCTTTCTCCTATTGTATACCAAAAACCCTATTCTTTCAATTCCGCAAAGAAATATATTCCATAAAAATACTAATTGACACCCTTTTCACTTAACAGTATAATAAAAGCAATCGTGAGCTGAAGCTGACATACCAAAACAGAAAAAACATTTACATTAAAAAGGAATATACAAAGAATGAAACCAGGAAGGTTCTGACGCAGTCACAGAGTGCGCACTATCTTCCTGCTTTTTTGTCTATAAATACCGCGGGAAATAGTCACAATTCTTTGTACAGAAGGAGATTTATTATGACCAAAACCAAAAAACTAACCCTGTCCGCATTGTTTATTGCACTAGGCATCGTACTTCCCTTTTTCACCGGTCAAATCAAACAATTGGGAAATATGTTACTTCCCATGCACATTCCTGTACTAATCTGCGGATTTGTATGTGGTGGTCCATACGGATTTATCGTTGGACTCATTGTTCCCCTCTTGCGAAGTCTGCTTTTCGGCATGCCTCGTCTAGTACCGGATGCAATTGTTATGTCTATCGAACTGGCTACCTATGGTTTCGTGACAGGCTTGGTGTATTCCAAATGGAAAAAGAAAAGGTTCGGCATCTATATCACCCTTATTACCGCGATGCTTGCCGGACGAATCGTTTGGGGAATTGCAAGCTACATACTCTATAACATCCTGGGCAATGCCTTCACATGGGAAATCTTTGCCGCAGGTGCTTTCCTAAATGCAATCCCGGGTATCCTTGTCCAGTTGATTTTAATTCCTGCACTTATTTATGCCCTTCACAAAACCAATCTGTTGGATAATAATTAAAAGGTCGGCTCCTGCCTTACAGCATGGAGTCGACTTTTTCACATACCTGACGTATATATTCCGACAGTCCCACATCCTCACATCCTACAATAAAATGGTTGCAACGATTGGTCGGAATCAATATTTTGTAGGCCTTACTGGAACCTATCGCTGTAGCAATGGCCGGTGTAATTTCTCCAAGTAGTGCATTCGCGAAAACAATACCTACAGGTCCGATGATAATGTCTGAATCTGCTGCATTTACGATACAAGGGTTCTCACCGGATGCTCCATAGGTAGCTCCCGCCTTCATCATAGTAGAAGTAGCAATACTATTGGTACCAATTGCATATAATTCTAAATCCGGATGGTTCTTCCTCAATTGCTCAATAACACTTTTACCAATTTTTCCACCCTGTCCATCAATAATTGTAATTTTCATATACTCATTTCCCTTTCTCTTCGACTATCGGAAACACCTTGAAATATCCTTCTTAAATAACCTGATATGTACTTCATCCCAGATGACAAGTCTACAGCTGCCTTAACATCTCTGTCACAGACTGCCTGTTTCTTATCTCCTTATCCATCATATTCATTAGGGTAAGCGTGATTTCATCTCGTACACCTAACTGCTCCAATTTATGAAGAATAACCTCCTCATCGTATTCATATTCCCCCAATAATATGTACACACACAACCTCCCCAGAGAGAATACATCCTCCTTTTCCCAGTCCGTTTCCTCATTCATTTCAGACAGAGAGTAAAAATAGCTGTTTTTTACATTGCTCTTATTCTTTTTTACATTCTCCAGCACAGTATACTTCACATCCTCGGCAGTGTCCTTCACACATTCAAAGTTTGCCAAAAGTGGTTTATATCTCCCCTTAATCCGGAACAAATAAAAGGCATCCGGAGAAATATTCCGGTGATAGTATGGCGGTTCATAAGTATGCATAGAGTGAATTCCCTGACACAGTCCCTTGATGATTTGTAGCTTCTGCTCCAAGGACAGTGTTTTCAACAATTCCTCCGACAATGCCTCCGGGAAACCCGGCAATTCATAGACTTCATAACAGTAATCACTGTTTTCCCCGGAAAGGTTCATTATCTTTCGAAGGATATTGGAGGGATCATCATAGTTCTCTTCCCACAGGTTTTTCAGTGTCTCCACGTCTCTTTGCCTGTCCGGAGACATTTCTCCTGTGATGGTGCTGAAAAGATAATAACGCACCTTACCATTCTGTTCTCGCAAATACAGTTGCTTTCCCTTGTTCAAGGTCAGCCCCCACTTCTCACTCACCCTTTTGGATATAGGAATAAAATCCCTCACCGGTATCATCAGACTGTCATACTTTTTCTCTAGCCCATAATATCTGGTCAACAGCCCATGCAATGCCACCAACACCCTGCTGCAATTACTTCTGGTAGCTGCCAGTTCTTCTTCCTCCTCACCGCCGGCGTGTGCGCTGTTACTTCCGAAAGCATACACATATCGGTTGAATTTGATAAACTGACTGATGTAAAAGGAGTCCTCTTTCCATTCCGTTCTCCGTTGAAAAAACTCCTGTATCACCGGTTTGAAGTCCTCTATCCTCTCCTCACACAAGGAGTATAACAACTTCTTATAATCCGTATTCCTCTCTACAATATCCTTCTTCACAGCCTCCCGGATATTCTCTATAGGTTCTGTTGGATTCATCAGCAACCTGCGTTTTGCTTCTTCGTGCAACACAAATGCTTCATAGGCAAAACGGATATTCCGGGCACACTCCCAATAATCCATCTTGTAACAGCTCTCTGCCTGAACAAAAGCCTGAAATACCTTTTCCCCTGCCTTGTCGTAAAGAAAGGCAAAATTGCTAATCCCTATTTTTTCTTCCTTTACCAACACGTAATTCACGCCAATTCCTCCATTCTCTTGCCTAGTATATTACAAATCGCACTGCACTCCTCCTGCTCATTCGCTGCAACATTTTTCAAAAGCTGCTGCAAACGCAAATATGCCATCTGTGCCTCGGTATATTTTTCCAGTTCTATATAACTCTCCACTACCCAAGAAAGAATACGAAATGCCTGAACAGTCTGTTCTTTCGTACAATAATCCCCTATGATATTATACTCATACACATGGATTAGCTCCTTTGCCTTCCCTTTCTCCTGTAAAAGCTGAAACACTTCATACCAGAAATCCAAATTCACATGATCCGTGCCGGCATAAAATCTTCTCATAACCTTTATGTAGTCCCTCATCAGCCTTCGGGCAAAGTCATCCTCATCTTTTTGATAGTGATGCAATATCAAGTCCTTCAAATACCTGCCGGTTTCCAAACTATCCGTTCCATACGCTCTGCATGCAAGCATATATCTGCTGATTTTTCCCTGCTCAATATAGAAAGGATCCTCCGTCTTTTCCCCCATCATAATCATTAACTCACTGGCCATAATAAGACTATCGTATCTATCAGCCACATAGGTTGTCTGTGAATTCTTATACATGCCCTGAGAAAGCATCTTAAAGCGCGACGAGTTTGGTGTATCCATGGCAATCATTCTACATATTCTTTTCGCCATGTCCTCCTTCCCACTGTAAAAAAGAAGCTCCGCCCGTATCAAGAGTCGCATAAAACTGATATCCGTATTACAAATCATGGTCAGAAAAGGATGTCGCGCATAAGCCCGATTTCCCAGCTTATAATACTTCTTCGCCTGAGCCACATCACCCATTCTGGAATAACATAGGCCTATTTCATAATATAAATCTGCCACCAATCCCTTTTGTTCTTTCAGCTTCTTCTTTATCAATTCGGTAAGCTGCAGCTTGTATTCTATTTCCTTCTCATACACCTTTAATTCGTGATATATGATGCCCTTCAATGCCCATGCCAAAAAGATATACTCTGCATGGACTTGCTCCTTCCTCGTCAGAAGCTCATCGCTGATATTCTCTAAAAACGAATATTCCCCTGCATACAATAGGTAATCCACCATATCCCCGAGAACTCCGGCAATCCCCTCCTCATAATATTCCTCTGCCAGTAATTTCTCATTTCGACACAAATATACTATAATATTCTTTATCAAGGTTCGCCCAATCGGAATGCTCTGTTCCTCATTATCCTGCTTCTTTTTCCCCTTTTTCTCCAACAGCACATGCAATTGTTCCGAAATACTTATGAAAAACTCTTTTCCATAGGATATATCCTCCCGACACTCTAGGATAATAAACTCCTTTATCACCGGATGCAGATAAACCTGACGAGCATTCTGCCTCTCTTCGTATCCGAATTTTACCCAACCGCATCTCTCCAAATGATTGACATCCTCTAAATTCTCCAGTCCTAATAAAGACTGTACTGTAGACAAATCCATCCTATTATTGCCGAAAAAGGTCATGCTGAATAATATTTTCTTGGCCTGCTCCTCCAAATTGTTTTGGTAAAACAGATTATGAATATGAGCAAACATATTCCTGCAGGTGCTTCTTCCATCCTTTTGAAGAGGTACACTTTCCTGCAAATCCTTCTCTGACTGCTTCGTTAGACGCTCATACATCTCTAGGGGACGAATATTGCTCGCCGCAATCTGCTTCGCAATTAACTCAACAGACATGGTGTGCTGTTCCACCAGCTCTAACAAATTGATTACTACCTCTTCCTCCTCTTCCCCATAAGGACAAAACATACGGAACAGCTCCAGCAAAGCATCCTTTTCAAGAGGTGGTACCTCCATATTACAAAAATGACCATCACTCAAATGATGTCTGCTGGTAAATATAAAGTCACAATTTAAGCTCAGCAAGTCCATCAGGCAATCATCTGATTGCGTATCGAAATTATCAATAATGAACAGCATCCGCTTATTACAAAGTTCCTGCAGCTTACTCAGCTTTCTTTGATAGTACTCCTCTTCTCCTTCCTTCATAAGACGCATAAACTTATGAATAGGCAGACTGCTGTCACTGATAATGGCCTCCTTAATACTTGAGCCATATACAATCCTGCGTGTCACATCATAATCCTTCTGATATCTGCACAAATATTCATTGGCAATTTCCGTCTTACCGATACCACCGATACCATGCAGACACAGAACACTCCGTGTTTTTAAAGTATCATGCATTTGTGCCAGTATTTCTTCTCGTCCCACGAACTGTAAATTCTTCGCCACCCGATTGGAAATAATATAAGGTGTACTGGGTTGACAAATCTTTAAAATCGCTTCTATTTCCTGCAACAGTTCCTGTGCATCCCCATATCTGTCCTGAACCTTTGGACTCAGGGTTTTCTCAAAAAAGTCATTTAACAGTCCTATCACCTTGGGATTTACATTCTTAAATAAAGCAGACTCCAAGTCATAACGGACATTACCATCATATTCCGTGCTTCCTGTCAGTCTCTCGTATACAATCAAACCTATGGAGTAAAAATCCGTCTGCTCCGAAATCTCCTCCGTCCGTAACTCTGCCAACTCAGGTGCCGCATACTTCTTCGTATAGGACAAATTTTGCAAACTTCCGGCAGACAATTCTTCCTTTCTGACCAAGCTGTCAAAATCAAACAATATTACCAATTCCGCAGTTTCCTTCAACCGAAAAATGTTATCCGGCTTAATGTCCAAATGCAAATAGCCCAGCTTGTGATATTCCGCTATAACTCGAGCTGTAGCCTTTATCACCTGAAACATCTCATACATGTTCTTATCTAAATGTTTGGTATAATTCTCACCACTCTGATAAGTAGTCACAATATATTTCGTACCATAGTTTTCATAGATACCTTGAATATTACTGATGGAATTGGCCAAATTCTCCTGCAAACGCAGCTGGGCCTGTACCTGATATCCACGTTCAAAGTACTCCATGTACTCTGCGAATTCTTCTGCATACTCTTCCACACACAAATAGTGGTCACTATCCCGAAAATCCACATACTCCTCCGGATAGTACTCCTTTATTCTGACAAAGAACTTATTCTCTTCCTCATCCTTAAAAGAAGCATTATATACAACACAGCTGTGTCCTTCTCCCACTATGGACCGGATAGAGAACTCCGTCCCCTCTTCCTTACCAACAGGATATAAAACAATCTTATCACCACGGTTTAATTTGTCTCGCATCGTTATCCTCCTGATAATGTACTTTCCTTCTATTTTAGCATAATTTCCTCCCGGAAGCATCTATATTTTGAACTGCCGGTTCATTGATTTTACAGGGAAAAACTGCTACTCTATAGATATCAAGAAACCATATATTTTTAATATAAACTAACTATAAAGGAGGATACTTATGGCTGAATTTAAATATGCAAACATCGTGGTTGATGGTAAGAAGTTAAGCGAGTGGCTGAAGTCCGACGAGGGACTGGTGGACTATTCCCAATGTAAGTTTCGTAAAAATGTCAGCAACACAGAAGATATTGTCATCTTTGATTTGGATGAATATGAATTTGACCCGGACGTAGGTGAAACAACCTACCATAACGGCGTAGACCTGGCTCGCGTAGCCGCCTGTGTGAAATACGGCTCTCCCTACAAGGGAATGTCCCTTGTCACTGCCCTGAATGGTGATGATTATGTTCGGATCTTCTTTAACAGTTTCATAGGTGCTACTATACAGGATTTCATAGTATACTTTTTCCAACTACTGGATGGGGATATTTACATTAGTGAAACTAACTACCATGTATTTATAAAAGGTCGCTCTGGTTACAGTCAGGAAGAGTGGTCAGCTACGGTAGATGAACTGTACCGGAAAAATCGCCATTATAATCAATAATTTACCATATCCTCCTTCAGGAAAACAAGATACTCCATTGTCATTCAAGAAACTACACCTTATACTGAATTTATCATATCAATCGGGGGATTTATGACCAAAGGAGGTATTTTATGGGGAACTACAAGAACTTTGATTTAGTCGTTTATTTTGTTGCAGACGGTGTGGTAAAAGCTACGCGGGAAAAGCTACAAAAGGACATTGATTTTTTCCAAAAGTATATGCGTCTGGACAAAGTCTATCTGGAGCCCTTCCGTGACGGTGTTTTTGCTTCTGAGGAACAGCTTCGCATGTGCAAGGAAGTATTTGAAGTAAACGGTATCCGCACAGAGGGCGGTATTACTACAGCTATGCCGAATATAACAGGACAGGCACCCAAGCAACGCATGTTTAATACCCTTTGCTACAATGATGCACACATGCTTCAAACCCTGCAGCAGGTTTGTGAGCTGAATGCCAAGGTCTTTGATGCTTTTATCATTGATGATTTTTATTTTACCAATTGTACCTGCGAAACATGTCGCAAGGAGCGTGACAATTACAACGCTGCACACGGAATCACCGATGGCAGCTGGCAGGCATATCGCACCCATCGGATGTATGAGGCTTCTCTGGAATATACTATTCAGCCGGCTAAGAAAGTAAATCCAAACTGTAAGATTACTATTAAGTATCCTAACTGGATGGAAGCTTATCAGGAAACCGGTTATGACCCGGCCTCACAGAAAGATATTTTCGATGCTATTTATACCGGTACGGAAACCCGTGACCCTATAAATACAGACCAGCATCTGCCCAGATACTTGTCCTATTCCCTGATGCGTTATTTGGAAAGCATGGCACCGGGCAGAAATGGCGGTGGCTGGTTTGATCCCTTTGACTGTCGCATATTAGATTATTATTTGGAGCAGGCTTATTTAACCGCTTTCTCCAAACCCAGAGAAATGATGATGTTCTGTTTTCAGGCATTGGTTGACACTATGAATGTTCCTGCTCTGGGCTTTCAGTTAGATAAACTGGATAATCTGCTGGACCATTTGGGAGAGCCTATTGGTATTCCCTGCTACATCCCCAATGCTTCTCAGGGGGAAGACAATGTACAGGATTATCTGGGCATGCACGGCTTCCCTATTGTGACTACACCATGGTTTGAGGAAAACGCTCCGGTGATGCTTTTGACAGCATCCTCCGCATACGATAACGAAATCGTAGACAAACTGGAAGCCTACATCGCACGCGGCAACAAAGCGATTGTTACCAGCGGCTTCGTACAGGCTACTTTGGACAAGGGACTTGCACGAATTACTTCTATCCGTGACAGAGGCAGAAAGGCCACCGTTAAAGAATTTGTGGCAGAAGCTTCCCACTTCTACCATCGTTGGGAACGTGCCTTTGGTGCCAAACCGGTAACTATCCCTGTTATGGAATTTCGTAACAACGCTACCTGGGGTGCTGTTTGCAAGGGTATCGCAGAAGAAGATGCCTACACACTGTTTGCTTTAGATACCTATGGGGACGGACAAATGTATACTTTGGTAATACCGGAATCCTTCAGCGATTTGAAATACTATCCCAATGTCATCCGTGATCGTATGCGAAAGGAATTCGCTGTAAACGGTATTTCTCTGGCAGGCGACCCTATGATTAGCCTGTTTGCTTATGACAACGATACCTTTGTCATTTATCCATATGTAGATGCAGATACCAGAGACAGCGATATCTATGTACATATTTGCGATGCAACAGCTATTGAAAATGTAACCAACGGTCAAATAATAGAACCGCTTTATTATGACAAGAACGAAGCTGTTTTCTGTCTGCGGGCTACCGTAGGTAAATTTGTGGGCTACCGCATACAACGGAAGCAGGCATAACCTTCTGACCCGGAACTGAAGAATGATATTATGGAAAAGGAGATTCATTATGACAGAATTACAGTTAAAAGAACTACTTGCGGAAATGTCCCTTGGGGAGAAAATCGAACAGCTCATTCAGTTTCATGGTGGCTTTTACGGAGATGTCAAAATGATTACCGGTCCGGGACACGACTATACCATAAAACCGGACCAGCAATGGCATATAGGAACCGTTTTGGGCGAAACAGGTTATGAGCATTTGAAGGAATTGCAGGAAGGCTTTATGGAGAAACAGCCTCATCATATCCCGGCTATTTTTATGTCTGATGTAATACATGGCTACAAGACCATTTATCCTGTGCCTTTGGCACAGGGAGCCAGCTTTGACCCGGAATTAACCCGCGAACTGGCAAGTGCTTCTGCCAAGGAAGCTTCTGCGGCAGGTCTGCATGTTACTTTTTCACCCATGTGTGATTTATCCAGAGATGCCCGTTGGGGTCGGTGCATGGAAGGAACCGGCGAGGACCCGTGGTTAAATGCACGTTTTGCCGAAGCAATGGTACGGGGATATCAGGGCGACGGCATGCACAAACAGGGCAATATCGGAGCCTGTGTGAAGCATTTTGCGGCATACGGTGCCGCTACCGCCGGAAGAGACTATTCCGGTGTAGAGCTTTGCGAAAGGACTTTGTTGGAGGACTATCTTCCCTCTTACGAAGCGGCCATAAAAGCCGGTGCTCCCCTCGTAATGAGTGCCTTCAATACCATTAACCGAATTCCCTGTTCTACGAACAAATGGCTCCTTCGGAAGATACTGCGGGAACAGATGGGCTTTGATGGTGTGGTAATTTCCGATTATAGTGCCATAGAAGAAACCATTACGCATACCGCCTCTTATGACAAGGCAGACGCTGCTGCCAAGGCATTGCGTGCCGGTGTAGACATTGATATGATGAGCGACTGCTATCTTTCCTATTTGGAAGAACAGGCTCTGGAAAGTGAAGAACTCCGTCAGCTGATTGACGAAGCTTGTTTGAGAGTACTGGAGCTGAAAAACAAATTAGGCTTGTTTGATAATCCAAACCGTGGCTCTAAAGAACTGGAAGAAAAGTATTTTTATTGTGAGGAGCATAAAGCGCTCTCCATTCGTGCTGCGAAGGAATCCGCAACGCTTTTGAAAAATGACGGATTGCTTCCCCTTCCGAAGAATTCTAAGATTACCATTGTAGGCAAATTGGCAACCAGTACAAATATCATAGGTTCTTGGGCGATTTTTGCAGAAGCTGAGAAAACAGTTCCTTTTGCGGAGGCAGTGAAGCTTAGATATCCTGAGGCAGATGTAGAAGTATATCCTTATGATGAAACAGACGAGGAAATGCTTTCCTCTTGTCAAAAGAGCGATGTGGTCATCCTCTGCATGGGTGAGGAAGATTTCAAGTCCGGAGAATCCAAGAGTCTTTCTGATGTTTCCCTGTGCAAGGAACATCAGGCATTGTTCGATACAGTATACGAGGTAAATAGAAATATCCTTTCCCTGCTCTTCGCCGGAAGACCGTTGGCAATTCCCATGCTTGCTGAAAAGTCCAAAGCAATTTTGGATGCTTGGTATCCGGGAACCTTCGGAACTATCGGTATCTGGGAATTGATTTTCGGTGATTCGAATCCTTGCGGACGTGTACCCATGAGCTTCCCTCATACCACAGGTCAGCTTCCCATGAGTTACAATGCCTTCACCACCGGACGTCCCATTGGAGAATGGAAGGGCTTTGTACCGTTTGCCTCTAACTACATGGATGTACCAAATACGGCGTTGTATCCATTCGGTTGGGGACTTTCCTACAGTGAATTTACTTATTCACCGGTTGTACTCTCCTGTGATACACTTCCGAAAGGCGGCAAGATAACAGCTACCGTCACTGTCACCAATACAGGTAAGCTGGATGGAAAAGAACCGGTACAGCTCTATATCCGTGACGTAAAAGGCAGTGTAATACGTCCTTGCAGGGAATTAAAAGGCCTACAGAAGCCGCTGATTCGTGCCGGTGAATCCATTACGGTTTCCTTTGACATCACCGAGGACTTGCTCAAATTCTATAATGAGGATATGGAATTTACCGCAGAGCCCGGCGAGTTTACGCTGTGGATTGGTGGGTCTTCCCTAACAGAAAACCAAGCAACCTTTACCAAACCAGACTGATTAACACCAAAATCACAATTACAAGCATTATGATTTTTGCTATCCCCTTGGCCCGCTCTCCCATAGCACCCATATTGGGATTGGCCGGCTGGATGTCTTCATAAACCGGTAATTGCTGCAATTCATATTCTAACTCCACCTGTGACATGTCGCAGTGTGGAGTTTTTACTTTTTGGCATAATTGGTCCAATTTATCCTGATTGATATAATAACGGCTCAGCACCAATATTAATTTGTCATGTTCTGAACGATAGGATACTTCATTTGGTGCCGGACCACCTTTTCGTGTGCCTTCCATGGGTGGCAGGCTTACCGGTACATCGCTCTCCCGGTTTAGCCAAAGCAATATTAGCGTCTTGACAAAATGATATATATTGTAAGGCAATGTAATCACATAAAAAAAGGATATAATAACTCTGGCACTGGCAAAAACCATATATAAAATAGTTCTGGAAGGCATGGGGAAAACGATATTAAAAATAAAATTAAATACCACCGGTACCCCGAGAAATCCCGCATAAACATAGAGGTCGTGTGTAAGCCCGGTCAGTCGCTGTTTGACACTGGCTAACTGATACTCTGCCGCTGAGGTCTTCAAATTCATTTTTTGACGATACATATCAATCCTATTCAACAGATGTTGGTTCACATTATCCATCATAGGTTTATCCTCCTGTTGTTGAAATGATCCAGTGAATTAAAACCATTTTTGAGTTGTTCGATTAGAATATTAGACGGAACGGTCATATCATTTTCCACCCATTTTAACAGCATACTGTGCATTCCACCTACACTATAAGCCAGAAGATACGGTAACTGTACAGAAAACTGCTCTACTACATCTTTAGACCGGATATTTTCAAAAATTCGAAAGGAATACTTATATGCTCCATCAAACAAAACCGGTAAGAGTTTACTTTGTTTGAAAATAAGTAATAGTGATTTATGTTCCTCCCAAAAATCAAAATAACATTGAACAATGTCCCAATAGTACTGAGTACATTGAGATTTAATATGTTCCAGACACTCTATATACAAATTTTCAAATAGATAGGATAATACATCTTCTTTATCCGTAAACAAACGATAAAAGGTCTTTCGAGACAACTTCGCTTCCTGTGCAAGCTGAGTGATAGTTACTTCTTTATAGTCATATTGCTGTAAAACAACCAGCAATGCATCGGCAATTTTCTTTTTTGATTGCTCCGCAATTCTTCCGTTAGTTGTATTCATACTACTCCATTTCCTTTGAGGTAACACATATTACGAATGTGTGACATATTAACATATGTGATTGTTTTTGTAACACATCCATTATATAATATTTTTGCCAAGGTAACAAGTGTAACACTTTAGAAATATATGGGAAGGATGCTTTTATGAAAAAGATTATTTACTATTTTAGCGGAACCGGAAACAGTTTATATACAGCAGGTAAAATTGCAGAAGCACTGGATGGTGCCGAACTCATATCCGTTCGTTGTAATCCGGAACATGTTTCTGCAAAAGATGCTGATATAATCGGTTTTGTCTGCCCTGTATATGAATGGGATGTTCCGGGAACACTTAAGGAATTTATTAAGCAACTTACCATTAATCCCAATGCGTATATATTTATGGTAACTACGTATATTGCAGTGCTTGGAAAAAGTTTTGAAACGGTAGCTAAACTTCTTGAAGAAAAAGGGGCACATCTTGATTATGGACATGCAGTGAGATGTGTTGCAAGTCAATGTATCGCATATCCGCCATTTCCGCCCGAGAAAATCATGATACCTTATATGGAGAAGCAGATACAGAAAGTCAGCAAGGAAATAACCCAGAAAAAATGCCGGGATTATCCACGAATGTCCTCATTAACCCGTAGACGCTTTGACAAAGTGATGGGACCTTATTTGGCAATTGAAAAGGAATATGACAAAGGATTTTATACGGATGGCAGATGCAAAGGTTGTGGAATATGTGAAAAGGTTTGTCCTACACGCAATATTACCATGGAAAATAAACGTCCTAAGTGGAATCATCACTGTCACGGATGCAATGCTTGCGTCGCATATTGTCCGGCAAAGGCAATACAGTTTAAGACACCACAAGCATATAAGGAACTGAATACCATTATTTGTAAAATGCTGCGGCTTCCTGAGAAGCGCAAGCGCTATCACCATCCACTTATCAAAGCCAAAGATTTGATAAATGACAAAAAAGAGATACGGTCTTAATTTCTTAAGAGAATGAGGGTGCATTGCACTCTCATTTTTTGCCATAAGTGAAGCTTACGCAGTCATAAGTGCCACTTATGTTATCCAATGTTGAAAGTCAAATCATTCGTTGATAAAATGAAACTGTAAATTAACAAAACAAAGAGGATGATCCTATGAAGTATACAATTGAGCAGATTGAACAGGGTGAGGATGAACTTATCCTGAGATATCAGAAACCAAACCAAGAAGTAGAGTTCATTATGAATTTTATGAATTTTCCGGAAAAGAAACTGATAGGATTCAGGGACGGTTCACAAGTCGTAATCGATATCATGCAAATTCTTTACATCGAAAGTGTTGACAGGAAAACCTTCGTGTATTTGGAGGATGATATTGTCAGGGTGGAATATACACTTACCCAGCTGGAAAGAATACTGAACTCCGTTCGCTTTTTTCGATGCAGCAAATCCATGATTATCAACATTGATAAGGTGAAGGTATTGGACAGTCTGGCATCCAATCGAATTGATGCTACTATGTGCAATGGTGAGCACATCATCATTTCACGAACATACGCTTCTGATTTCCGCAGAAGATTGAAAGGAGATGTTTTTGATGAGTAATAAAATAAGATACTTACTGGAATGTTATCTGACCAAAAAAATCGGAGTAGAAATAAAATGCTGTCTGATGTTTTTCCTAATTCTTTGTTTCTACTGTATTTACAGATGGGCTGTTGCATTCACACAAGCAGATATTATACATATGTTAGAGATGGTTGTTGTAGCATACCTGATCGGTTGGATACAAAATCTGCTGCATTATGATTTTGACGAGGTAGATGCTTTGCAAATCAGAGTATGGGGGTCAGTAATCATTAGCTCCTTGGTATATGCGACTGTCGGTCACTTTGCAGGATGGTTTGACGGAAATATCGGTGTTTGCGTTGGGTTTGGATTATACATGATCTGTGCTTACTTGTGCTCATACCTGATTTATAAAATCAAACGAACCATTGATTCGAAGCACCTAAATGAAGATTTGTATCAATTTCAAAAAAGACTAAAAGAGGAAATGTAGTAATTAGTAATCGAAAGGTGGATTATGATATGAAAAACTATGAATGTGAAAAAGTTAATGTGAAATTACTGTTGTGCGGAGCTTTCGGACACTTGCTGTGTTGGCTCGGCGGCGATTTGTTACTATATTTCATACCAACCGGCAGATTAGATGTAATGGGTCTGTTTGATTATGAGAAAACCGTTACTATGTTGCATGAGGTATCCCCCTTACAGTTCACACTCTCCGGCATATTCGGCGTGATTGCCATGATGGTCATTATGCCCGGATATTTTCAAATTGCGAACTTTTTAAAGCCGGTATCACCGAAATCTGCTCGTGTGGTACAGATTGGTACGGCACTTACTTGTGTAGCCGGCGCTGTAATGCACTTTACCTGCGCCAGTATGCTATGGCATTTTGTAAAAGCAGGTGCAACAAAACAGGCTCACGAAATCATGCTGTCTTATTTTTTTGAAACCGGTGTAACCTCTGCAATGTGCAACATTGGTGTGTTCATGGTATGTGTGACGCTGTTCATAGCAGTTTTTAAACAAAAAACTTGTTTCCCTAAATGGACCTGTCTGGTCAATACCATACCCTTTACCATGGTGTCCGGCATTGTATTTGCCGGGATGGGTGCAATGAATGTCGGTAGCAGTCTCATGTTTTTCGGGTTGTATTTTTTGATGAAAAAGTATAATAATCTTGCAGCATAACAAGTGTTATGTTAAAATAATCTTATCTTGGGAGAGATAAGATTATGAATGAAGAAAACAATGATGTAAAGCAAAGATTAATAGAAATAGGCAAAAAAGAATTCCTTGAGCATGGATACCTAAAAGCATCTATGAGAACTATTAGTGCTGCTGCAAATGTAACAACAGGAGCAATTTATTTTTTCTTTCACAATAAGGAAGATTTTTTCAGAGCCATACTGGATGAAACCGCTACAGCTTGGAAGAAACATCTACTGGATTACTCTGAGAGCGAAATCAATGGTAGTAAGTCCAGTGCAGAAAATGATAAAGAACTAATCACCTTTCTTTTCAACCATAAGGAAGAAGTAAGAATCTTATTTGAAAAGGCAGAAGGAACCATTTACGAAGGATACAGAGAGGAATTATGTAAAACTCTGGAAGCTGCTTTTATGGTGTTTTACGACCGCTATGGTGGTCGGGATAAAGATAGAAACATTGTAAAAATAGTAGTTCGGATGAGACTGCAAGGTTATTATGAATTGCTGCATGGAGATTATACAATGGAACAGGCAATGAAATACGCAGAACTTCTGGCGTTTTATGGAGACAGCGGTTTTGCAGGGATGATGAAACAATATAATGGTATGTTAGAAGGCTCGGTCGAATAGACCGGGCTTTTTAAATAACGAAATCTAACAAATGTTATGTACAAGGAGGACGTAATATGCTATTTAACGAATTTGGTTCAAAGGAGAACCCACCGGTACTCTTACTACATGGAATGATGCAGGATTGGCATACAGAGTATGAAATGCTAAAAGATTTGGAAAAACATTATTTACTTATCATCCCTGCACAGGATGGTTTTTATGACGGAAGTGATGATTTCACATCTTTTGCAGACCAAGCAAGACAAATTGAAGAGTACATACAGGCAAATCATGGCGGTAAGGTAATCGGAGCTTATGGTTGTTCTCAAGGTGGACTTATGCTGACAGAACTGCTTACCAGAAATAAAATTAATCTTGGTACTGTCATAATGGATGGTTGTTATGTTGCACATCAAGGCAAGATAGCCGGCTGGGTTACCTATCAAATGTTTTGTAAATTCAAAAATACCGGGAAATTCCCTGCGTTGATTATGGTTATGATGAAACTCATGGGCTTGAAGACAGAGGATTTAGGAATGATGGATTCTCTTTATATGAAAGCCAGTGATAACACTGTAAAGAGAAACTTTATGGAAAATTACACTTACCGCCCCCGCCCTGAAATTGCAGAAAATGAAACAATGGTTCATATGTGGTGCGGAAGCAAAGAACCCTATGCGATAAAATCTCATAAAGAATTAAAAAAGTATCTGAAAATTTACAAAGAAGAGATTATGGATGGCTTAGGACATGGAGAATTCCTAATGAAACATTCTAAAGAATGTTGTGAGAAAATACACAAGTCCATACAATTGTCAGATATGTAGTACTCTTCATCCTGTTTGACGCATGACTGGAATTAGAGTAGAATATAAAAAATGTACATATTTGTACTCTATGGAGGAATATCACTTGAAAGCAAAGAATATAGCAACAATATATGCCATATTGGCTGCCGCATTATACGCAATCAATGTCCCGCTGTCAAAGATACTATTGGACTATGTAGAGCCTACTATGATGGCTTCCTTTCTTTATCTTGGAGCAGGATTAGGACTATTTTTATATGGTTTGGTTGAAAAAAAGATAGGTAAGGGAGAAAGAAAAGAACCTTTAACCAAAAAGGAATTGCCCTATACTGTGGCAATGGTTGTATTGGATATCGTAGCTCCGATTTTATTGATGTTGGGCATTACAATGACGAATTCTGCAAATGTATCCTTGCTGAATAATTTTGAGATTGTGGCAACATCCATTATTGCGTTGGTTGTTTTTAAAGAAGCTATCTCAAAGAGATTGTGGTTTGCCATAGCTTTTGTTACCATTGCAAGTATTGTTTTAAGTTTTGAAGGTGCAGGTTCCTTTACTTTTAATCAGGGTTCCTTATTTGTCTTGGGCGCATGCTTGTGTTGGGGCTTTGAAAACAACTGTACCAAAATGATTAGTAACAAAAGCTCCGTTGAAATAGTGGTCATAAAGGGAACTTTTTCGGGATTAGGAAGCCTGATTGTTGCTCTCCTGCTTGGCGAGCGCATCCCGACCATTCCGTGGATGATTTGTGTATTGGCGTTAGGTTTTGTTGCATATGGTTTAAGTATTCACTTTTATATCATGGCACAAAAGGACTTGGGTGTCGCGAAAACAAGTGCTTTCTATTCGATTGCACCCTTTTTAGGAGTTGCATTTAGTATGTTGCTTTTGAACGAACGGCCAAGCGTACAGTTTTATGTGGTGCTTACCATTATGGTAATCAGCACCTACTTCATGGTAAAAGATACCATCGAGTTACAGCATACGCACGAACATGAACACACCCATACTCACGAACATCGTCACGGTGATATCGTGCACACCCATGAACACACGCATGTTCATACACACCTCCATACACATGCCGGAGATAGTGAAGAGCATAGTCATGAGCATGAGCTGAGCGAGCATCAGCACGTGCATTATGCTTAAGAAGAAAATGTAAATCAGTAGGAGAACAACTCTAAGTACCGTTCGCATTTGCATAATGTGGGCGGTATTTTTAATTTAGTATCGCCGCCAAGATTTTTAAGCCGTTCGTCATCCATTGCAAAACCTTTTTTCAAATATTCCTTTAAGATCTGTGTCGCCCAAATACGAAATTGTACCCCTCGTTGAGATTTTACACGGTATCCTACCGAAATAATCACATCTAAATTGTAAAATTCGTTGGCTTAGTAGAAAATTCGGAATTTCCGAATTTTCTCATTGTATCCTGCTCTTGAAGTTCTCCTTCGGTATATATATTCCTTATATGTTCATTAATCGTCGATTTCGATTTCTGAAACAATTCTGCCATTTGTTCTTGTGTGAGCCATACCGTTTCATCTTCAAAAGTAACATCTACCTTTGTAACTCCATCCATAGTTGTATATAATATTAATTATGAATTATTACTCATTTGTAATTCCTTTCCACCCAAACAATTTCCCTCTTGTTGAACTATTTCCACTTTGGAAACAGTTGCTTCTTTTACTAATAATAGTATACTACATAATTTTAGCTCACTCAATACAAATCGTACATATATTCGATTCACATGTGATATGCCCAGTTTACTCTTTGTTCTTCTGCTCTACTTGACATATGGTTGAAATTGGAATAGAATATTAAAGTATGTTTAAAGTCAGGAGATTATTTCAATGCAAAAAACAGAATTTTTAAAAAAGAATAAATTGGCCATGGCTTCGCTGCTGATTTTTATTGGTGTGTATCTATTTGTATTTATCATGAATTTATCTAATATTATGAATTTTGGTGAAAGTTATGATGAAGCCGTAAATCTTACATCCTATGCAGATACAAATGTGTTTCTTTTTTATAATGACATATTATGTCAAAATATACAAAGAACCGATCTGGAAGGGCTGAATGAAGCAGATGGACGGGCATATTTTAACGAGCACCTTCCTATATTACGCGAGATATACACCGGTAGCTTTATAAGCTGCTCCATTATATATACCTTCCTTGCCTTTTTGTTCCTACAGTATTTCCTGTTTAAAAAGAATGAATTTTGTGCAAAGAAGCACTATCGCGATGTGGTACTTGGCCATGCCCTTTGCTGTATCGTGTATATTGGAATCGTATTTTTCACGCTACTTTCAAAAGGATTTGTGATGACGCTACATACTCCTAATATAATCTTATTACTTGTTTGTCAGTTTATGGTTATGTTGTCTGCATCAGCAGTCTACGCTTGGATCATACGTCGGATTCGTTTCAAGAAAATTGCTGTAGGTATGCTAATTATTTTATCGATTATCTTTTATTTCGGTGGCATTATTTCGGAAATTAATCTCAGTTATCCCCAAACAGTAGAATCCTTTGATTATGTGTATGAGATTGACGATAGATTTAGAAACGAGGATTACGAGGAGATACAATATTATGATCCTCAAACAGGTCAGGTAATAGTAGGCGATGATGTTTATGACCCGGAATATGTACCGAACCCCAAATATATCGGTGGTTTCAAACGTGTTGCTTTGATAGGGCTCGAGATTTTGAATCCTCTTGCAAATTTGAATCGTTTTGGTTTTGATTTGGAAGGCGAAGTTGCTGTATGGAATACTTTATTGTATATGATTAAATCGATTGCTTTGCTTGTTCTGCTTGGTTATTCTTTTAGCAAAGAAGAAAATTGACCCAACGTACCATTCATATTTGCATAAATGTGGATGGTACTTTTTATTTGGTAACTGACCTTGCCGCCAAGCTTCACCCCCACAAAAACACAATCATTGCTGTAACCCTCACCAACACTGTGGCGGCGAAATAAAACTCGGTTTGGCAGCCAAAAAGCTCGGTTTGGCGGCAAATCTGGCGGCGAGGCGAGAGAAATAATGATTCCGGATGAGTTCGCTAGTTTTATTCTATCTTATCCGTATCTTCAAGGAAATTTTGCTTTAAAGCTTTGAGCGTTTCTTGTCTCTTTTTAAGAAGTTCAAGTTGTCGATATGCCTTTTCTCGCAAAATACTCAATCTCTCTAATTTGGGCACTTCCTGTCTTATTAAATCCGCGTTAGTGTCTTCGAGATTTATAAGTACAACCAACTCTTCTGCTGAAGCAAAATCTCTGATATTAGGTGTCTTAGCGGTTATTCCATTTTCATTTCTCCACTGAGCCGCAGTCTTTCCGAACAAAGCCATATTAAGAATATCCGCTTCCGACGCATATGTATAAGCCATTTCTTGTGCTGTTAAAGTGGGAGTTATCAAAAATTCTTTTACTGCGTCCGTGTGAATTCTATAGTTAATTTTTGATAGTTCTCTCTTAACATCCCAGCCAATTGCCAGTCTGTCTGCTTCATCTTTCTTTAACCGCTGATAATCTTTAATAATATATAATTTAAATTCCGGAGATATCCAAGACGCAAATTCAAAGGCAATATCGGTATGTGCATAAGTCCCACCATATCGACCCGACTTTGAAATAATACCAATTGCATCCGTTGATTTTATCCACTGTTGAGGCGTTAATGTAAATGCATTATCTCCCGCTTCGGCTTTAAACCTATCGAATTCGATAGGTTTAAAATTAGGATTGTGAATTTGTTCCCATAAACCTAAAAAAGAAATTGTAGAATAATTACGCATCCAGTTCGCAACTACTATAAACGCATTGTTAGGGTTCCTAAATTTAGCTATATCTGTCAAGCAAATATATGCATCCTCGTTTATGATATCACCCATCAACCTAATTTCTGTTCCATTTGCATCAAGTTTTAATTTTTTCATCTATATTACCCTCCCAAATAACCCTGTTTCCTAATCGAATGTATGTTTGTTTTCATTGTAACACATTTGCCTTGTTATAGCAATAGTTTTAATTTTATATTTTATATCAGCTTGTCACCCTAGGGCAAAACGTGGGGCACTTGGCAAGTCGATAGTCGCCAAGTGCAATGTTTGCAAAGAATACTCGACTCTCGTGGCGGCAAATTTGACGGCGAGGTGAGAGGAATAATGATTCTGGTTAAGTTCTGGGCAGTTAGGCAGGCTATGGAGGGTGTATGGGTTATGAGGACGTTGTGGTGGCGCTTGGTGTGACGGGAATGCCCACCTTCACTTTATACCCTACAAATACACTTCCTGTTTTCTTAGCATAACCCTATCGTACATATCCTCAATAAATATGCAAAGCACCGCTTGGATTAATTATCCAAACGGCGCTAATACAACGACGTATTTAACAGTATAATTATTCTGCTTAATCCTCACCTTACTTATCTAAGTTTTGATACCGCTCAACAATCTTTAACATTTTTTCCTTTAACCAAGATAAGTTTAATTTTAAAATCAAATCACTCACCTCTTCTAAATTGATACTATCTGCAATCTCCTTAATAACTTGCAAATCTGAGGTCATTCCCTCCCTCATTATTGACTCATAATAATGCCGATGTATCCAATGACGAAACGAATCCATATCTTCTACTGTAGTGTTCATTATAGCTTTAACCCATTGTTTAGAAGGCGCTTTTGAAAATATGGCTAGGTCCATTGACAAATTATAAAAAATAGATTTTGTATAATCATCCAACCCCTTAACCCAATTTTCATCAGTCAATATTTCCTCAATTGTTTTTTGTTTTATCTGCGTATCCTTAGCCATAATCTCAACATTTAGCTCATCAATAATATCTAACACTTTTTTCTTACGTTCACTATTCTCAATAAAAAACAAGTCACTAGATATTAATGAAGATGTTTCACTATTATCTATATTATTTATCATCAAATCTTTAAAATTCTTTATATGCGAATCAGGGAATCCTATTTCTACTAATGAAACCAACAAAATAGCAATTTTCTGATATGCATACAAGGGATATTTGTTATCTGCAAGCCTATTCTTAATCTCTGCCAGCTTCTCTTCACACCATTGTTGTGTGTGAAAATAATATTGTGAATATAACAAATTCAATGGGTCATTATCTGCCAACTTATTTACTAATTCTTTTTCTATATAATCCTCTATTTCTTTTGAAAAAGAATTCTTTTCATATTCCCCACTCTCTACATAATCTTTAATTATTAAAGATTTTCTTTGAGCATCATACATCGCCTTTTCCCAGCCATCAGTTGGAATTGAAACATTTCCCTTAAAACGTACTGCCCATCTAAAACAATCAAGTATTAAAAAAGATATAACATTCTTACGATATTCCTCGTGTATATCAATTTCAACAAGCTTACCATACAAGTAACTTACTTTAGATATAAAGAATTGAAATGTACGTAAATTATGATGTCCGTTCACATCCATGAAAGAATTGAATTCACTTAAATGACATAATAACGCTTCTTTTAACTCTTCAGCCACTTCACTCTTCTCAATAATTTCAGTTATAATTTCTTTTGTGTCCGGTATATATAACAATTTAACCCCTATAAGTTTTTCTCTGATTTTTCGATATGTTTCATCCAGTTCAGCATCTAAAAACAATAACCTTCTTTTTTCTTCTAAAAACTCAAGAGTTAATTTATCTTCGGGTTTAATAGACCTACCATATTTATCTTCCTTTACTGGCCATTTTATCCTATCATTCAAGGTCACTATATATTGCAACTCTTTTTGTGAAATATCTTCTTTCACTGAAATTTCTTTCTCATTCGCTACAAGTATTACTTTAACACCTTCATGCTCTACCAACCCATTAATAAAGCCAAAAACTTCATTTAGTGGACAGTTACATCGTTCAATATCATCGAAGATAAAAATGTATGAATTTATTTCCAACCAATCTAATGTTATGTCAAATGCCTTTTCCTTTGGAACAAATTTATCTACGAATAATGCAATTATCTTTTTTGATGATGAGTATAGATTATTACCTACCTCTGATACCTTTTTATTTTTACTTATTTCCGAATATTTTACTTTATTTGATATTGTTTCCTTTGCTTCATCCAAAAACTCCAACATAATATTTTCTTGTATGTCTTGAATATTCTTGCACCCATATAAGGACACATATTTTACCTTTCTAGGTACCTCCGACTTATTTTCACGCTTCTCTATTTCCGGTGCCAGTATTTTTTGAACAAAGTAAGTTTTTCCACAGCCCCACTCCCCATCAATCAAAATGGCATAATTGTATGATTTATCCAATAGGTACCTTAATGTTTCTTCAACAATTTGATCTTTTGTCATGTCTTTACCTCCTCTACTTTTTGTATAGTTATCACAATCCCATATTTGCATTATATCATATTTACATCATGTCTACATAATTACCCATAAAAGTCCTCTTTACCTCTGCTAATCGTGGAAAATCTTTTCCATTTTTGAAAGTGTAGTATTTTCTCAACGCATTCTGTCTCGGTGCATGTGCTGGATCATCTATTTCTTGTAATCTGGTTAGTGCATAATACATTTCATTATCATCGGCTACTACTTCATCTAAATTTTTATCAATATAATCACCAACCTCAAATAGCCACCTTTTTCTTGTCGCTATACCTGCCGGACTAAGTTGCTGTCTTTCCAGAAATTTTACAAATCCATCAATATCCATCTCCATATACCTCCTAGTTGTTTGCCTATATAATAGCACAAAAATATGCAGCCGG
>JAZLEI010000009.1:0-28596 GCA_045615205.1 Acetatifactor sp. | reverse complement strand
CTGGTATTTTCTGTTCTCTGTCATCGCAGTTTTTTTGACAAGTACAAAACTAAGTCATCATCATTGCAACAATCAGCATATTGAGGACATACCTTTTCGCCATACCATACACCAGTCCCATCAGGGATATATCCACGCTTGATGTACATTCGTTGAGCACTTCCATATCCATTATGTACACCTACTCCGAGGTAAACAGTATCAGAATATTGAGAAGCAATTTCTTCGGCAATATCCATTAATTTATTGCCAATACCATTTCTTCTATACTTTTCTAATACACCAAAGTCAACGATTTCAGGATAACCTTGATTACCAAAAGCTCCCCACTCTGAATTAGGATAGACATTGATATATCCTGCGATATTTCCTTTATATTCAGCAATTAGAGCCACCGATTTTCCTTGTGCCTGATGTCGAAGTCTCATCTCGTATTTATCTATCGTTTGATGCCAGCCTTGAGCAATTTCTTCATCAGTTATTATTTGAGCATCGCTTTGTATCATATCACGTATTAATATTTCGGTATCTTTAAAATAAATCATACGGTATCTCCTTCATAAACTTCAAATTTATCAACTTCTTACGCCTGCAGCATCCACCCATGGTCACCATGATAAATCATCAGCTTTGTTTGCCCGCCGTCAATACAAATATTTTCACCGGTAATAAAGCCTGCTTTCTCTGAAGCAAGAAATAGAATCATATTTGCAATGTCAAGCGGGTTGCCAACTCGTCCTGCCGGTTGCTGTTTGGCATCTGCACCTTCGTAAACAGTATACTCGGTATCTATCCATCCGGGAGAAATCGAGTTCACACGAACCCTTCCTGCAAAGCTAACTGCCAGTGCGTGTGTCAGAGCGGCAATTCCTCCCTTGGCTGCTGTATAGCTTTCGGTTTGAGGCTGACTCATACGGTCTCGAGAGGAAGAAATATTAATAATACTTGCCCCTTGTGTAAAATAGGGTGAAAACAGTTTACTCAGATAAAAAGGTGCAGTCACCCCCACCGTCAGTGCATTTTGTAACTGTTCCCAGGTACAAGTATCAATGCCCTGCATCTGTGGAGGTGCATTGTTAATGAGAACATCCACACGACCATACTTTTCAATTACTGTTTGTGCAAAATTCTCCAATTCCTTCTTGTTGCCGATATCCCCCACATAATGGTCTCCCTCCGAGCAATCAATTACACAAACATGTGCACCACGCTTTTTAAATTCCTCAGCAGTACAGAGCCCTATACCATGAGCACCGCCTGTAATTACAACAACTTTGTTTTCAAAATTCATCTTTCCCTTCCCCTTTTATCACTAAAACTATGGTGTGGTTCAAAACCTTCTATTCCATTCACTCCTATGATTGCAACAACTGCAATGCATTCCTCGAGAACATTGCTGCTTTTTCCTGTTGGCTTATGGGCAACTCATTCACTGCCCGGATATCTCTGCGGGCATCGCTCCAAGGAGAATCTGTGGCAAACAAAACCTTATCTTTGTTATGTTTGTTCCAAATTTTCAGAAAAGTATCTTGATTCATATAATCAAAGCTAAAAGCAGTATCCAGATACACCTTTTCTCCTGCCAGATATTCATACACCTCTTCCCACTGCTTCCAGCCACCCATATGTGCCAGCACCAGCTTCTCAGGCTTAATAGCATTCAACACCTTCCGAGCCTTATCCGGAGGGCAATGCACCGGCTCCGGCAAACCAATATCAATTCCGGCATGCACCAAAACAATCAGTCCCAGCTCGTTAGCATACTCTATGATACGCATATTACGCACATCATCAATCATCACACCCTGATAATCCGGATGTAACTTGACACCCGGTAGCCCCAGTTCTTTGATACGGTCAAGCTCAGCCTTGTAATCTTCACTGTCCGGATGAATACCGCCAAAAGAAATCAATCTGCCTACATACTGCTCATTTACCTTTGCTGCAAAGGTATTTACGGTCTCAAACTGTGAGGGCTTGGTCACCACCGGCATAATCACGGACAAGTCCACGCCCGACCTATCCATGGATGCAAGCAATCCGTTTAAAGTCCCATCGGTAGCCGCCTTTACACCGGACACCTGTGACAATGCCTCGATAGAACGTGCTGCTATTTTGTCCGGAAATATGTGGGTATGAAAATCGATAATCATCTTTTACCTCCTGGTATCTCAATCTATATTGAGTATTCTCTTCGTTTATTCTTTTATGAAGCTTCTCTCTATTCTACAATCATCTACTATGACTTTGGAAACCTGTTCCCGAATGCTCTCCATATTAGCCAGTTGTTTCGCTGCTTCTTCATGTCGTTTCTGACGAATTGCATTTATATAAGCATAATAATATCCGTAATATTTGAAATCCGGATCAGAAGAAACCAGTAACGGTTCCACCAATTCTGTAGGATAAATAACCTCTTCTCCCCCAAACAAGGTTACTTCTATTAAAACCTGTCTTCATTTTCATAGGAATAATACACATTACTCCCATAGCAATGGGCATCAGACACAGCAAAAGTACAATCACATTTTTCGTAACAATAAATACAGGTAACATCAGTATTCCAAACACAATTGAGGTAAAAGGTCCTGCCAATAATATCCTACCTCATACCTTCACATTCTCCTCTAATTCTTTTGTAGGAAGAGTGCCTCCCACACCGCACCAGAGTAATGGATTCTTCTCAATTCCTATTTTGAGTTTGGAATCCATACTTTCCCGATAAAGCTTCATGGGACCTACCACCAGCATAAACAGCTTCCAATGATGAATCAAGCCACAAACTACATGCCCCAATTCATGAATCAGTGTTGACCCCCAATAGCAAACAATCGCACCAATTAGAAATATAACAAGTTCCATTCAGACACCTTCCCTTTCTCCGTCATATTATAATCCACGGAAAAACAGTGCCATAATCGCACAAACCACCAGCGCCAAAGCACCTGCTCCTACAGCAAGTAATATCTTCTGATAAGGACGCTTGCCTGACTCTCTTGCCTTTTCAATCTCGTCCAGGCTCTTTCCTTCCATAAAAGCGCTGATTTCCTTGTAGGTCTGAATATCATATTTCTTTTTATGCTTCTCTACACGAAAAGCAAAATACAACCCTACCGCACAAATTATCAAATACACTGCCATACCCCACCAGCCCAGAAAGTGTGCCAGCGGAATAGGGCTAATCAGCATAAGTAAGAAGAACACGGTCATAATCGTACTGTCCTTCTGAAAGTTTGCAAGTTCCTGAGTAGTAATTTCTCTTTTCATCATTTCTAAATCTCCTTTGACTAATTGATCAAGGGATACCTGAAAAACTTCACTTAAGAGCAGCAAACTTTTAATATCCGGATAGTTCTTATCATTCTCCCAATTAGATATGGACTGACGGGAAACAAATATTTTTTCTGCCAGTTCATCCTGAGACAAGGATAATTCACTACGATATTTTTTAATTTGCGAACCAAGATTCATTTTTTGCATCTCCTTTCCTCCCCACCATATGCCAGTTGGAGATTTTAATCAATCAAAGGGCTTTTACATGGGGCTATTTTCACATGTAAAAGATGTTTGACATAGATGAAAACCACGTATTTCCGTACTTTTAGGCACATTTCAATTTCAGCCCCATTACCGCAGTAACCTATCGCGAAATTTCGGGACAGGACTGCCGGCAATGGGGCTGTTTACTATTTCTTAGCTTTCATATCCAAGCAAGAATGCCTTCTTATTCATTTCCACAGTCTTTGGCGGAACGGTCTTCTCGATTACTTCCAACCATGCTTCCTTAGAGAAGTCCATGTGCTTTGCAGCAACACCAAGTACGATAATATTAAATACCTTGGAATTACCCAGCTTCAAAGCCTCCTCCATAGCATTCACTCTATATACACTGTGCTCCTTTGACAGATTTTCAATAATCTCCTCCGGATACTGTGCTGCACCGGTTACAACGGGCATAGGGTCGATACGATGGTCATTGACTACGATAGCACCATCCTTCTTCAAGAAGTGTGCATAACGCAGTGCCTCCAACTTCTCAAAAGCGATGAGTACATCTGCCTGTCCTTCTTCCACGATAGGCTCTGCAACCTTTTCACCATAACGTACAAAGGTAACTACGCTACCGCCACGCTGTGCCATACCATGCACCTCAGAAAGCTTCACATCATAGCCTGCTGCCACGGTAATACCGCCCAAGATACGGCTGGTCAACAGTGTACCCTGTCCACCAACACCTACAATCATAATATTCTTTGTATTCATAGTTAGACCTCCACTGTTTCAATCGCATCAAATTTACAAATTCCCTTGCAGAGTCCACATCCATTACACATGGTCTGGTCGATGGAGATGGTGCCGTCTGCGTTCTTGGTCAGTGCAGGACAGCCGGGCTTTAAGCACATGCCGCACTTCTTACACTTCTCAGGAACAGGAACACATTTGGTAGTGAATTTGTTACCCTTTAACAATACACAAGGAGACTTGGTAATGATGACAGATACTTCATCCTTTGCCACCTCTTCCTTGATAACCTTTTCCAGTGCCACGGTATCAAATGCGTTAACCTCTACTACATTCTTGATACCAAGAGCCTTGCACAGCTCGAAAATATTGATGGCAGGAACCACTTCGCCCATGAGGGTCTTACCGGTTGCTGCATGGTCCTGATGACCGGTCATACCGGTAGTAGAATTGTCCAGAATCATAACGGTTCCGGTACCCTGATTGTAAACCATGTTCATCAGAGAGTTCACACCGGTATGCATAAAGGTGGAATCACCGATTACTGCTACCCAGTTCTTGATGTAATCCTTCCCCTTTGCCTTTTCCATACCATGAAGGGTAGAAATACTTGCACCCATACAAACGGTAGTATCTACTACGCTAAGAGGTGCTACCGCACCAAGGGTATAGCATCCGATATCGCCTGCTGCGTGAATTTTCAGCTTGTTCAGTACGGAATATACGCTTCTGTGAGGACAGCCCGGGCAGAGAATAGGAGGTCTTGCAGGTACCTGAGCAGCTGCATTAATCGCTACCTCTTCCTTCAAAACTGCCTTACGAAGCATGTTCGCACTATACTCGCCCTGTACGGTGAAGATTTCCTTACCGATACATTTGATGCCCCAAGACTTAATCTGCTCTTCGAAAACAGGCTCTAATTCTTCAAATATGTAAAGAGTTTCTACCTTTGCAGCAAACTCTTCGATTAACTTCTTCGGAAGGGGATGTACCAGACCAAGCTTAAGTACGGAAGCGTTCGGGCAAGCCTCCTTCACATACTGATAAGCAATACCACTGGTGATGAAACCAATCTTGGTATCGTTCATTTCCACCTTGTTGATAGGCATGGTGCAAGCATCCTCTGCCATATCCTTCAGACGCTTCTCCACATATACATGACGACCCTTTGCATTTCCGGGCATCATAACAAACTTGCTGACATTTCTCTCATAAGGAATGTCCACCGGCTCACATCTTTCTTCCAGAGTAACAGCCCCCTGAGAATGTGCCAATCGTGTGGTAGTACGCAAAATAATCGGTGTATCGTACTTCTCAGACAAATCAAAGGCATACTTCATGAAGTCCTTTGCTTCCTGTGAATCAGAAGGCTCCAATACAGGCACCATGGCAGCTCTTGCCACACATCTGGTATCCTGCTCGTTCTGCGAAGAATACAAGCCCGGGTCATCTGCTGCCACAAGCACCAAACCACCATTTACACCCGCATAGGAAATGGTATAAAGAGGGTCAGAAGCTACGTTTACACCTACATGTTTCATACTTGCCATAGCACGTACACCACTGATGGATGCACCGATGGCAACCTCCATAGCCACCTTTTCATTAGGAGACCATTCTGCATAAATCTCCGGATAATTTACAATGTTTTCACTGATTTCGGTACTGGGAGTTCCCGGATATGCCGCAGATACCTTTACACCTGCTTCATAAGCACCGCGGGCAATGGCCTCATTACCTAACATAATCTTTGTTTCGCTCATGTTTATTTTCCTTTCAAAATATTTTATTGCTTTCTAAAAAAATAGGTCTTGCAAAAATGCATATGCAAAAAATCAAAATGCTCCGCCAAAGGCAATTACAAAAATCATAGCAAACCCCTTCTCAGCGGCATCTGCCTTCGGATGATAGTACTCCTCCGGATTATCCGGGTTAATATAGATTTCGTAACTCGCCCCAATCTCAGCAGTAAAACCCGGGGCACTCTGTTGCTTGCTTACTTTGTAATGTTTTCCTTCATAGTCAAATTCATAAACAGGATATTTCATGTGACGGCTCTCACTATCACGATATTTTCCGGTACACTCTGCCATCACCTTCTGTGTACAACGCTTTTTTAAGCTACTTCCCAGAAATGCTCCTTCCTTTGAAGTTCTGCTGTTACAAACAATTAGCCCATGTTTTGGTCTGCTATCAACTTATTCGCACCATACATCTCACGCAGCTTCGGCTTCTCAATCTTGCCGGTAGGGTTGCGGGGAATGTCTGCAAAAATAATTTCCTTAGGACGCTTATATCTGGGAAGCTTCATACAGAACTCATCCATTTCCTCGCGGGTCATAGTCTGTCCCTCCTTCAGCTCAATAATGGCTGCAGGGATTTCACCCAGACGTGCATGTGCCAAACCGATAACAGCCACATCATGCACCTTGTCATTAGTACGGATAAAGTCCTCAATCTGTACAGGGTACAGGTTCTCACCACCACTGATGATAACGTCCTTCTTACGGTCTACCAAGAAGATAAAGCCATCCTCATCCTCCTGTGCCATATCTCCGGTAAAGAGCCAGCCGTCACCAAGTACCTCATTGGTTGCCTTCTCATCATGATAATAACAGGTCATGACACCGGGTCCCTTTACTGCCAGCTCGCCAACCTCACCCTTGGCAACAGTCTCACGCTTCTCATCCACAATCTTGATTTCCCATCCATAGCCGGCCTTACCGATAGCACCGACCTTATGAATATTCTCCACACCCAAATGCACACAACCGGGTCCGATAGATTCAGACAAACCATAGTTGGTATCATATGCATGGTTGGGGAACAATGTCTTCCACTTCTTAATCAAGCTCTGTGGTACAGGCTGCGCACCAATGTGCATCAGTCTCCACTGGTCAAGCTCATAATCCTCTAAGTTTACCTTGCCACTCTCAATAGCCTCTAAAATATCCTGTGCCCACGGAACCAACAGCCACACGATAGTACACTTCTCCTTGGATACCGCATCCAAAATGAACTCCGGCTTGGTACCCTTTAACAATACTGCCTTACTGCCGGAAAGCAAACTTCCGAACCAGTGCATCTTTGCACCGGTATGGTACAAAGGAGGAATACAAAGGAATACATCCTCTCTCTGCTGTCCGTGATGGTTCTGCTCTACTAAACAAGAATGGGTCAGACTTCTGTGTTTATGTAAAATCGCCTTCGGGAAACCTGTGGTTCCGGAAGAAAAATAAATCGCTGCATCATCATCCTCAAAAATCGGGATAGCCGGTGACTGGCTGGAGCAGTTGGCAGACAAGGAATTATAATCATCCGCAAAACCGGGACAACCTTCCCCCACATATATTAACAGTCTTCCCTTGCTGATACGGTCAGCAATCTCCTCCACACGACCGATAAAGGAATTACCAAATACCAGCACGTCTGCTTCTGCAAGATTCACACAATATTCAATTTCATCGGAAGAATATCGGAAGTTCAAGGGCACTGCCAGTGCACCTGTCTTCAAGATTCCAAAATAAATAGGTAGCCACTCCAAACCATTCATCATTAAAATCGCTACCTTGTCGCCCTTTTTGATGCCTCTTTGCAACAAAAGGTTGGCAAAACGATTGGCCTTTTCATTAAATACACTCCAGGTAATCTCACGACGATAACTGGTCTTGGGACTGGGCTCAATCAATTCGTACTCTTTCCAGGTAACCCGTCTGTCTTCTTGAATTTCCGGGTTAATCTCTACCAAACACACATCATTTGGATACTGTCTGGCATTTCTCTCTAAAAATTCTGTTATAGGCATATCTGTTCCCTTCCAAGCGTATGCTTTTCGATATTTCAACACTTTAACGCTTTTAACTAATAAATTGTATTATAACATTTGTTTGCTGAATGGTCAACTGATAGTTCCGTCTCCAAAAGACAAAACCGAAACGGCCTCACATTGACAGCAATTTTTCAGCATGCTATATTGAATATGTGAAACCAAGATGTATCAAGAAGGAGCTTCTTCTTATGAAAATAGTATCTGAACTTAAGAAATTACCGCAATACTTAAAACCATACCTCCCCCTTTTCACGGGCTGCATGGTTTTTTCAACGATTATCTATTTTATCCTCATAGCCAATCAGCTGGTCAATCCCTTTGATGGTCTGTGGGAATATTCTTACTATACTGCCGGCTATTGGGAGCTATCCCTGGGCAGATGGGCATGGCTCTATTTAGACCAGCTGCGCATGGGTATTAGCTTTGATCCCCTTACCTCACTGATTACACTAACCTGTTTTTCTGTAGGAATACTTCTGATTATAGATTTATTCAACCTGCGGGAAAGTAAGTTAAGCCTTCTGATTTGCGGACTGTTTTTAAGCAGTACCTCCATATGCATTTCCTTATCCTACCGCTACATGTCGCCAACCTTTGGTATGGCCTTTCTGATTAATGTATTGGCAGCCTGGATATTATGTAAGTTTCACAAATTACTCCCTGCGATTCTTGTCAGCGGCTTCCTGATTGCAGTTGCCATGGGCTTGTATCAGGCCAACATCGGTTGCACCTGTATTGTGGTATTGGGCTACTGGATTTACACCCTGCTTCAGCCGGAAACCACTCTCAAGGAAACTTTGCAGCGGATATTCTGTTTCCTGCTTTCCGGTGGATTGGGAGCTCTGTTATATCTGGGGATATTGAAACTTCATTTGTGGTTTTTCCACACCTCCCTTTCCTCCTACAATGGGGCGAATTCCTACTCCATTACCAATACCTTGTTGAACTTCCCGAAAAATATCGGCAAGGCATATGATACCTTTTGGCAATACTTTACCGGTAACTATTATTTGAGTAATATTTTCCAAAAGTACAAGCTTTTTATCATCGTTTTGGCAGTTATAGCACTCTTTCTTTTGCTTAGTATCCTTTATGTTTTTCGCAAAAGCAAGGGAAATGCCTTGCTTGCACTGGCACTGCTTTTCGCTATCCCCATTGCCTGCAATGCAGTTTCTTTTATTGCTACAGACACCCATACCAGCATGCAGATGACCACACCACTGGCACTGTGCCTGCCGGTTCTCCTTTGCGTAACAGGCGGAATACTTCGCACACTGCCAAGGAAACTCGTAGGCCTGTTCTACCTTCAGACTGCCTTGCTGCTGGTCGTTCTGTATGGAAACATTTATCAGGTACAACTCGACCAAAATGCTTTATTAGAAGGTAAAATCGCCACCACTACACTGGCTACGGAAATCATCCATGACGTGCATAAACTGGGATATATTGCGGAAGACAAAGAGTTTTGTGTAATCGGACTGCCTATTTACAATCCACTGTTTCAAACTTCTGAGCTGTATAACCATTCCAATGTTTATGCCCGGTTCGGCAGCTGGTGGACCGATACCACCTGCACCAGACGCTCCTGGCAAGGAGTATTCTCTTATCTGTGTGGTGCAGATTTGGAGATTTGTTCTGTACCTCAGTATAACGAACTTATAGCAACCGAATCCGTTCAAAGCATGCCTGTGTATCCTGCTGAGGGCAGTATTGCCGTAGTAAATGATGTTGTTGTGATTAAGGTTTCTCCATAAAATAATTCCCAGAGTCTCTCATACAGCTCTGGGAATTATTTATATACCAAACACTTCGTCTAAAAATGTATTCACTGTCTCTGCATAGCCCTGTGCATCCACACAATGGCTCAAGCCATGTCCTGCGCCTTTCACCAGAAATATCCGTTTCTGCGATGCACATGCTTCATAACAGGCCTGTCCCATATGGCATGGCACAAAACGGTCATCATCCCCATGAATAAATAATATAGGGAACCTGCTCTTTTTCACTGCCTCTGTTGCAGAGATTTCTTCCAAATCAAAGCCTCCGTAAACATTGGCACTAAGCTTCGCCAGCGGATACAAAAGCCAGACCGGCATTTTCCGGGAACGCATCACTGTCTGAATGATTTCCTTGGGCGAAGAAAAAGGACAATCTGCAATAACGCAACGTACATTTTCCGGCAGTTCCTCGCCTGCTGCCATCAGCACCGTAGAAGCTCCCATGGAAATTCCCATGAGTATGATGGGTATCTCCTTGCCGAAACGTTCATTGGCATAAGCCACCCACTGCAGGCAGTCCAGTCTCTCCTTGATGCCAAAGGTCATGACCTTACCTTCACTTTTCCCATGTGCACGCTGATCCACCAGCAGCACATTGTAGCCTCGCTTCTTACTCAGAATAAATCCTCCATTGCCATCCCGAATACCACCACAGCGATAACCGTGGAAAAAGATAGCCAGAGGTGCCCCGTCTGCCGTATGGTAATACTTTCCATACAGCCTCAAGCCATCGTGCGAAAGGATAGATACACTTTCATAACGTTCTGCTAAAACCCTGTCTACCCCTCGCAAAATACTCTCTTTGTAAGGTTCATACTGTTTTCCTTCCGGGGCTACCCGCTCATCCGTCATGGTACTGCGGTTTCTTCGGAAAATAATATAAAACATCACATACAATGCCACTAAAAATAGAGCACAAACTACAAGTAAAATCAACAAAACCGACATCTTTTCTACCTTCTGTTCTCCCACAGGCACTACTGTCCGATAGCATTGCCTGTATAAAGCTGATAATATTTACCCTTTTCTTCAATTAATTGGTCATGGGTACCTCTTTCAATGATTCTGCCCTGCTCCAAAACCATAATACAATCAGAATTCTTAACAGTAGACAGTCTGTGTGCAATAACAAAGGTAGTTCTGCCATGCATCAGCTTATCCATTCCTTCCTGTACGATACGTTCTGTTCTGGTATCAATGGAACTGGTCGCCTCATCCAAAATCAATACCGGCGGATCTACAATGGCCGCTCTGGCAATGGCTAATAACTGGCGCTGTCCTTGACTTAGATTCTCTCCATCTCCTACCAGCATGGTATCGTAACCCTGTGGTAATCTGGCAATGAAGCCGTCTGCATTCGCCAGCTTTGCTGCAGCCATCACTTCTTCATCAGTGGCATCCAGCTTTCCGAAGCGTATGTTTTCCTTTACCGTTCCCGTAAACAAATGGGTCTCCTGCAAAACAATTCCCAAAGAACGACGCAAATCGTCCTTTTTAATTTTATTAATATTGATACCATCATAGCGGATTTTACCATCCTGAATATCATAAAAACGGTTAATCAGATTGGTAATCGTAGTCTTACCGGCACCGGTAGAACCTACGAAAGCAATCTTCTGTCCCGGTTGAGCAAATAACTGAATATCGTGAAGTACCATCTTCTCATCAGTATACCCAAAATCCACACCATCAAACACTACATGTCCTTTTAATTCCACATAATCCACGGAACCATCAGCCTGATGGGTATGCTTCCATGCCCAATGTCCGGTACGCTTCTCCGTTTCCCTTAACTGTCCATTCTCTTCTACTACATTTACCAATGTAACATAACCATCATCTACCTCTGTCGGTTCATCCATCATATTGAAAATTCGCTCTGCTCCGGCCAGGGCCATAACGATGGAATTCATCTGCTGTGTCACCTGATTCACCGGCATATTGAAGCTCTTATTAAAGGTCAAAAAGCTGGCCAACTTACCAAGGGTCAATCCACTGACACCATTTAATGCCAGCATACCGCCCACGATAGCACAAAGCACATAACTTACATTCCCCAGCTGTGCATTGATGGGACCCAGAATATTGACATAAGTATTTGCCTTATCCGCACTGATAAATAAGCTGTCGTTTAATTCCTTAAACTTCATTTTATTTTCCTCTTCGTGACAGAATACTTTTACTACCTTTTGTCCGTCCATCATTTCTTCAATAAATCCGTTTACGGCACCCAGATTCTGCTGTTGCTCCAGAAAATACTTACCACTGTTTCCTGCCGCCTTGGCAGTACAGAACATCATCACTATCACCATGGCAACAGTCAGAACTGTCAGCGGTACATTCAGTATTACCATGCTGACAAAGACACCCACTACCGTAACCACACTATTTACCATCTGCGGAATACTCTGACTTACCATCTGCCGCATGGTATCAATATCGTTGGTATAGACTGACATGATATCACCATGAGCGTGAGTATCAAAATACTTAATGGGCAGCTTCTCCATATGCTCAAACAACTCATTACGCAGGTTACGGAGAACGCCCTGGGTCACATTAATCATAATCCGGTTATGTACAAAATTAGCCAGAATACCGATTGCATAAAAGCATGCCACCTTACCTATTGCTTTTGCCAATGGACTAAAGTCCGGATTGTCTGTCAACAGAAACGGGGTGATATACTCATCAATCAATGTCTGGGTAAACAAAGTACCCTGAATGTTGGCAAATACACTTATCAAGATGAAAAGAATAACCAACACATAATGTACACCATAATCCTTAAATACATATTTCATCATTCGAAGGAACAGCTTACCCGGATTCTTAATCTTAGGCTTTGGTCCCATGGGACCTCTTCTGCCCGGACCTTTCGGCATGGGTGCTGCTTTTAGTTCGCGTTGTTTCTTCTCTGCCATGCTTAATCCGCCTCCTTCTCATCAAAGTCACCACTGCCACCGGTCTGAGATTCGTATACCTCACGATAGATTTCATTGGTTTCCAATAATTCCTCATGAGTACCAAAACCGTTGATTTCTCCATCTTCCATAACGATAATACGGTCTGCATCCTGCACACTGGAAATACGCTGTGCAATAATCAGCTTCGTTACATTAGGAAGCTCCTCACGGAAGGACTTTCTAATCTTAGCATCCGTAGCAGTATCCACCGCACTGGTACTATCGTCTAAAATCAAAATCTTCGGATTTTTAAGTAAAGCTCTGGCAATACACAATCTCTGCTTCTGACCGCCGGAAACATTGGTACCGCCCTGTTCAATATGAGTATCATACTTATCCGGAAAACGCTCAATAAACTCATCTGCACAAGCCAATTTACAAACATGCCTGCATTCCTCGTCCGTGGCATTCTGATTACCCCAACGTAAATTTTCATAAATACTGCCGGAGAACAATACATTTTTCTGCAATACTACTGCCACCTGATTACGCAGAGCTTCCATATCATATTCCTTGACATTGCGACCGCCTACCAGTACTTTACCACTGTTTACATCATATAAACGACTGATTAAATTCACCAAACTGGTCTTAGCACTACCGGTACCACCGATAATACCAATGGTTTCACCGGACTTGATTTCCAAATCAATATCCTTTAATACCGGCTTCTCACTGGTAGTATTGTAACCAAATACCACATCCTTAAATACGATGCTACCATCCTTCACCTCAGTAATCGGATGCTCGGGATTCTGCAAATCACTGGTTTCATTCAATACCTCACTGATACGTTCCATGCTGGCAATACTCATAGAAATCATTACAAAAATAAAGGACAGCATCATGAGGCTCATCAATATATTCATGCAATAAGCCAATAAGCTCATTAATTCACCGGTAGTAAGCTCTGTATTCACTATCATCTTGGCCCCTATCCAGCTAATCAAAAGAATACAGCTGTATACCGTCAGCTGCATCAAAGGTCCATTGTAAATAATGCTCTTTTCTGCTTTTAAGAAAATATTATAAATATTTTCACTTGCCTTATGAAACTTCTTGGTTTCCTCGCCTTCACGTACATAAGCCTTTACCACACGGATAGCGGAGACATTTTCCTGTACGGAAGCATTTAAAGCATCATATTTTGGGAAAGCTTCCTTAAAGTACCGGGTCCCCCTACGAATAATAAAGAACAAACAAACTGCCAGAAACAATACCGCAACCAAATAAATACCGGAAATCTTTGCATTGATGGAGAACGCCATCACCAATGCACAAAGCATGCTGGCAGGTGCTCTCATAGCCATACGCAATATCATCTGATAAGCATTCTGGATATTCGTCACATCTGTAGTCAGTCGCGTCACCAAACCGGCTGTACTGAATTTATCAATATTCGAAAAAGAGAAGGTCTGGATATTATTAAACATAGCCTCACGCAAATTTCTGGCAAAGCCTGTGGAAGCCTTTGCACCGAAACGTCCTCCCAGTAGACCTCCCAGAAGTCCGATAAATGCAACACCTATCATCATGACTCCCACCTTATAAATATGTGTCATATCTCCGGCATTCACACCATCATCTATAATGGAGGCCATTAAAAATGGTATCAAAGTCTCCATTAATACCTCCAGAAGCATACACAGCGGTGTTACAATAGATGCTGTTTTATACTCCTTCACCTGCTTTAATAATGTTTTTAGCATATGGCTCCTCCTTCCTCTGTTTCCAAACGTTTCATGGCTTTAAATTCAAACAACACCATACTCACCGCTATCACTGCTGCCACTGTGTCTGAAATCGGTCCTGCATAAAGAATACCATCAATTCCCATAATCGCAGGCAACACCAAAAGCAAAGGCAACAAAAATAGTATCTGCCTGGTCAGTGACAAAAACACCCCCTTTATCGCCTTACCTATAGAAGTAAAAAAGGTAGACGTAATGGGCTGCAAAAAGTTCAAACAGGTAAAAAACAAGAATACCCGAAAGTACTTCTCTCCGAAAGCAAAATATTCTTCCGTTCCTTCTCCGAACAATGCCAATATCTGTCTTGGGAAGCACTGAAACAGCAAAAAGGATACCATGGAAACCATCCCCCCTGCGATACATGCCATACGATATGCCTCCCGCACTCTGGCATAATTTCTGGCACCATAGTTAAAGCTTTCGATAGGCTGGGTACCCTGACCAATACCAATAACAATAGAAAAAAATACCTGACTCACCTTCATGACGATTCCCGCACAAGCCAGCGGTATCGCCTCCCCGTAAGAGGACAGTGCACCATAATGCTTCAGGGAATTGTTCAGTACAATCTGTACCAGCATGATTGCCAGCTGATTAAAGAAAGAAGCCATACCTATGGACATTATACGGGTAATACACTCTAAACGTATCCGAAAATGGTCACGCTGCAACTTCGCTGTCTTGAAATGACGCATGTAATGTATCACTAATACACCGGAAAACACCTGACCAATCACGGTAGCCAACGCTGCGCCTTCCATGCCCCATTCAAAGCCCAACACAAATACTGCATCTAAAACTGTATTAATCACTGCACCGGACAGATTGCAAATCATGGTCATTTTCGGACTACCGTCTGCACGAATCAAATGTCCGCCACCGGTAGTTAGCAATAAGAAGGGAAAGCCAAGGGCTGTAATCCTCACATATTCCTGTGCATAGGGCAATACATCTGCCGGTGCCCCAAAAGTCAGCAACATAGGTGTCAGGAATAATTGTGTTATCAGACACAATATAGTACCACAGGTCGCCAACATTACCAATGCATTTCCCACATAATGAATCGCCTTTTCCTTCTCCCCTCGGCCCAATGCCAGATTGAAGCAGGAGGCACCACCTATTCCAAACAACAACGCTAATGCTATACAGGAGGTGGAAAGCGGAAAAGCAATGTTTGTTGCCGCATTCCCCAGCGTACCTACCTTCTGACCGATAAACAGCTGATCTACAATATTATATAAAGCTCCCACCAGCATGGCCACAATACTGGGGATAGCAAATTTTAACATTAGTTTCGACACCGGTGCCGTTCCTAAAGGATTTTCTCTCTTGATTTCCACTACACTCATCACTTCACTCTTTTCTATAAAAACTTAAAATCAAGTATACCAATCTACTTTTCGAAAAGCAACCCCCCACATTAAACAAAGGGGAGCTTTCGCTCCCCTTCCTCTTTAGTAGTTATTACTATTGTAAACATTGTAGCTACTGTAAACACTGTCCTGACCATATGGATCATAGGTCTGTGCGGTAGGTATCGGATCTCCGTAACGTTCGCGCTTGATTTCTCTATAGAATGCTGCATAAGCCGCTTCCTGATAAGGCTTCAACCAAAGTGCACCTATTCCACAAGTAAAGACACATAAAAATGCCCATCCGATAAAACTGATACCCAGACAGAACAGACGCCACTTATTACCATTCATCAATTTCTTGGATTCTTCAATAGCCTTCATAGCATTCATGCCCGGATTTTCATAAAGAATATACGGTGTCATGGCATAGCTGTACTGCTTCATTATTGTTACAACCATTGCCGGTATTAAAGCCAGGATTATCACAAACACAACCATTAATATCGCCACATCCGAGCCGCCGGATGCCGCGACTGCAACAGCCAATATAATACCTATTATCACAGCCGGAACCGTAAACGCCAACGCCCATAGCGCGATAAACAAATTCCTCATAAACTGCATTACAAAGCCGTCGCCAAATCTGCTAAATTGTGAGAACAAATCGTTTAATTGTGGATTATTGTTATCCACTAAATTCAGGTTAAACTTTACATAACCTAAGGTAATAGGACCGCCAATAATGAAAATCACCAGTGCCCATAACAAGGCAATTCCTAAAATAATCATCATAGCAACCACGAAAACAGCAATTACCTCTTCCGGCATCTCTGAAAGTGCTTCATATCCTTCCATGTCAGACGAACTACCGGAACTGCCGGAGCCGCCACCGGAGCCGCCGGAAGTAATCGTCCCCGCCCCCAATAAAGATGCCAAGAAACCGGTTCCTACTGCCAATCCCCACCTACCGTTTAAAGCAGTACGGGCTCTTTCTCTAAAATTTTCTGCAACTAACATATTCTTCCTTTCCTCCCTCTTACTTTCGATAATAATATGTAGCCACTGCTTTAGGCTTCATATGTGAAAAGTATTAATTTTTAAAGTCATCAATAAAATTATCATACTCCAACTTTTCTGCAAATACAATCCTAATTTTAGCACTTTAGCACAGTATAACGTTCATATTTTCATTTTTTTGCCACATATTCGGTTAGTTAAATTTAGTCTCCTCATTGTTAAAAACACGTTTTTTGTCGACCTGATTGGTCAATGTTTTCCGCTCTTTTCGTCAGATTTTAATGTCATTTTTTGTCGAAAGCATTGATTTTTCTCACTTTTTCATATATGACAGTAATATTGTTTTTCTTTCATGACGCATGTGTCAAATTAAAAAAAGTGCCAATTTAGGCACTTTTTTACTCATTTTATAACTCTTTCTATCTCAGCTGAGTGCTTCCTCTACCAGTTGCATTCTTTCCTCAAACTGTTCATAAAATCCTCTGGTAGTATCATATTTCTTTCCATAAAAGGCTTGCAGGATTAACATACAACATTGCTTCGAAAAATCTTCTTCCGTGATCTCCGCCAGCATTTCCTCCACTCCATTCAGAAAATAATGCCATCTTAGGACAAATTGTTTGTACCTGGAATATTCCGGTGTATCCAACCATTTACTTATTTTCACCTTGGTACGATTACTCTTCTGGCACTCATTTACCTGTAGGAAATATTTGTAGTCTCCGTTCTCATAATATCTCCCCAGAGGAAACAATCTACAGATACCGGGGCGGCTGTCATGGATACTGCATCTTCCTTCATCGTTCAAAAAGCTACAGGCTTCTTCCTCTCCTATCAGCCTCAAATTCGGAAGAATTATACCATCCACTACATTTAGCTCCAAATGATCCTGCAAAAGCTCCTCAAATCCCTTATTCAAGCACTTTTCTAATTGATATACATCATAAGGATCCAATATAATAGAACTCCCCATGCCCTTACAACAGGTACAACAACCTGCACAATCCTGGCAGCCCAGCTTCGCCATATCATTTATGGTATATAATCTGCCATCCGAAATCTCGGACAAATCTATGTTTCGCTTCATACTAAAAGTATTCCTTCCTACATAATTATTCCTATTTTATCATTAATTGAATACATCTGCAAGTTATAGAGCAAATCCATCTACATTCTTCTCAAAAAAACAACGAAATGCAAGATTTGTTGCATTTCGTCACTTTTATATTCTTATTCCGGTTCTGCTTCATCCAAAGCTACATATTCTACTTCAAAATATCCGCATATTCGGCCTTGGCAGCCTGTAAAAGTGCTTCCGGTGTCAGTTCTATCTGCATTCCCAGCTTGCCGCCACTGATAATAATCCGCTCTTGCTCCTTAGCACACTCTGCCACTCTGGTCACAAACTGTTTTTTCATACCGATAGGGGTACAACCACCACGAATATACCCTGTTACCTGATTGATATCCTTCACATGCAACATCGCCACATTCTTTTCTCCTACACTTCGGGCTGCCTTTTTCATATCCAGCTCCTCCGCAATAGGTATCACAAAAACAAAATAGTTCTTACTGCTTCCTACCGTTACCAGTGTCTTAAATACTTTCTCATAAGGTAAATGCAACATATCTGCAATCTGTATACCATCTATAAACTCGTCACACTCATAGGTGTGAGTTTCGAAAGGTATCTTCATGGTTTCCAGGATACGCATTGCATTTGTCTTGATTTCTTTTTGTTTTGCCATCATATTGCTCCTATAATAATTCCCTCAATACTTCTAAGTCTTCCTCTTTGGTAGACCAGCTGGTAGCTAGACGTATTACCGTATGTGCCTCATCCACCTTCTCCCAGAAGCTGTAAGCCACTTTACCGTCCAATTTTTTCAACCGGATATCCTCTAGCACGATGAACTGCTGATTGGTAGGAGACTCTGTATAAAAGGTATATCCCTTTTCTTTCAAGATATCTTTCAATTTCTCTGCCATCTCTATAGCATGTCTGCTGATTTCAAAATACAAATCATCCGTAAACAAGGCATCAAACTGAATCCCTAGCAAACGTCCCTTAGCAAGCAGGGCTCCGTGCTGCTTTACGATGGTCATGAAATGCTTCGGTGCATTTCCCTTTGTAAATACGACCGCCTCTCCGCACAATGCTCCCACCTTGGTACCCCCGATGTAAAATACATCACACAGTCGTGCAATATCCGCCAAGGTCACATCCGTATGATTACTCATTAAACCATAGCCCAAACGTGCACCATCCAAGTATAAGGGAATATCATATACCCGGCAAACAGCAGCAATCTGCTTCAGTTCCTTCCTGCTATATAAGGTACCATACTCCGTAGGATGAGAAATATACAGCATCCCCGGGAATACCATATGCTCATGGTTCGCATCTGCATAAAACCTTCCCAAATAAGCTTCCAGTTCGTCTGCATCCACTTTGCCATCATGATTAGGAAGCGTCAGAACCTTGTGTCCCGTATACTCTATGGCACCGGCCTCATGACTGCTCACATGGCCGGTATCCGCCGCCAATACCCCTTCATATCCCTGTAGCATGGCAGAAATCACCAATGCATTGGTTTGGGTACCTCCTGTCAGCAAAAAGACTTGTGCCTCTTCACACTCACAGGCCGCCTTAATTTTCGCACACGCTCGCTGGGTATATATATCACTACCATAGCCTGATAATGCCTCTAAATTCGTCTCTAAGAGCCTTTCCAGCACCTTTTGATGCGCTCCTGCTATATAATCACTTTCCAAAGAAATCATGGCTATATTCCTCCATCCAAAAACTGCCCCGTAGCTTTTCACAGGGCAGTTCCAATTCTTCTATATTTCTTATACTCTTTGCTTCTTTCGTAGCACCTTGCTGGTATACATCTTTACATCTGCAGAGTTGATGACACTATCTACTTTCAGTTTTTCATCAATAGGGGCTATTTCCATACCGATGCTGGCACCAATCAAATACGGCTTATTTACGGTAGCATTCACCCTATCCAGATAGGCCTGGAAATCTGCCATATGCTTGTATATATCTTCCTCCGTATACTTGCCTACACCAAACAAATAGAACTCGTCACCGCCTGCGCGCACGCAAATTTCATCCGCCTGTGATGACATCAACAATGCCTTATGCACCTGTTTGATTCCAAAGTCACCTTCTCCATGTCCAAAGGTATCATTCACATACTTCAAACCATCCATATCAATGACACCAACCAAAATAGAATCGCCCTCCTGTGCCTCAGACAACATACGCTTCAAGTGAATATCCATTCCTCGACGATTATATGCACCTGTCATCTCGTCAGAAATGGACAACTGAGTTAACTTACTCTTGGTTTGTATCATTTCTAAAGCTATATTTACATTACGCAACCAGTTTCGATGCACCAGATTACTCATTTTGTGCTCTGTCAGCGGTCGCTGCAACACACAATATCCCAGCAACTTATCTCTGAAATGCACCGGTGAGAAATAGTAAACAGATGGTTCATCCTCATTCTCCAGCATCTGCGGCAACATCAACTTAGTTTCAAAAGATACTGCCTTTTCTTCTTCATAGAAGCCGGTATCAGGCTCCGGAGTATTGTGTACTACGATTTTCATTCGTTTCGGATAGCCTCTTGTAATGACCTTCTCAGGATCCAACCAATCCTCCTTTAAGCAAAGGAAGAATTTGGTGTAAGGCTGTAAAAAATAGGAATTCAGATAAATATGCTGCAAACACTCCTGTGACGTTTCGGATTCCGCAAAAACCTCTGCCACATACCCCTCCATCAATTGCCCTACATCGATATTTTCTTTTCTGGTAAAATCACGATTCAAGAAATAGAAGGAATCCTTAAACATTCTGGTAGAATGCAGGAAGTCCGGTGCGCATCCGCAACTCATACCCGGATGAATAAATTTCTTCATCTTTATATCCATGGGTTGCACTTCTTTTCCCGGTTCCATCATGGTATATAATAAATCCATACCATCTGCAGCAGTCTTTGTTTCATTGGATTCAAAACTTGTTACGGAAGGCATATTCAATGCAGCTTCCTGAAAAGCCTCAAATCCGGTTACAATAATATCCTCCGGTACTCTCACACCATTTTCTACCAAATAATTTACCAGAGCAATTGCCATATGGTCACTGGCACATACAACCGCTTCCGGCTTCGCTATCTGCCCGGACACAATCTTCTCTGCCAATGCAGTACCACTGGTATACCAGAAATCTCCATATATCTTCCACTCATCCGGCACTTCCAAGCCTCGTTCCTTCATAACACTCAGGCAAATATTCAAACGCTCTTCTGAAATTTCATAGCCCTGTGGTCCGGTCAGAAAGCACACCTTCTTCACCTTATGCACATCTAAAACATGTTCCATAATCTTACGGAACACAGGCTCATCACTACTCTTTTCCACAGGATAGTTTCCCAATGGTAAATTCAGGGAAACAACCGGCTTCTTACATTCCCGCTCCAGCTTTTTACAAAAAGCATTTTTGATGGTTTCATCATTATTCTCCACCAACGATATGGTATCTACAATAACACCATCCAACAGGTCAAAATTCGCCAATTCCCAAATATTCACTTCACCCACTGTATAAACAGTGTAGCTGCCACTCAAATGAGCCATGGGCGAAAATACCGCAACATCATAACCATATTTCTGGCATTGAGCAAAGATACCCTCAAATACTCGTTGCACATGAACCGATTCCGGCACTGCGGTGAATAGCCCCACAATTTTCCTTCTCTTCATAACAATCACCCCCTGAATGTTATTCCCCTTAGATATATTGTAACACTTTTTTGCTATAGATACAAATACTTTCTGGAAATTATGAAAACCAAAAGCCTGAAGCTTTTGGTTATATTTCTGACAGTTCATCAGCTATATAGCCATTGCCTCAGGCTTTTCATATACATTATTCTAAATTATGCTTCCTTCTTGGAAACCGGCTTCTTCACAAAGAACAAGCTAATCAACAATGCAACAATATACAGCACACCTGTTACATACAGCACTGTCTGGTAACCTACCGGATTGGTAGCTGCTTCAGGAGTACCTACATGTGCTACGATCCAAGATGCCAACTGGTTACCGGTCAGACCTGCAAATGCCCATGCTGACAGGGTAATACCGTGGATAGCACTGATACTTCCCATTCCGTAATGGTCTGAAAGCAAGGTAGGAACGTTGGAAAAACCACCGCCATATCCTGCATTTACCAGGAAAATAAGAGCCAGTACCAAAATAGTTAACAATACATTTCCTTCACCATTCTTAATACCATTGGTCAAAATCACAAGACCGGTAAATACGATGGAAAGGATAAAGATTAACTTGTAAATAGTGTTACGATCCTTCATGGTATCTGCCCATGCAGAGAAACCAAGACGTCCGCCTGCATTAAAGATAGCAGATACAGTAGAAATAATACCTACTGAAGCAGCTAATCCGATACACTTCACAATCATCTTCTCCTGTGAAATGAGTGCCAGACCACAGGTGATATTGATATAGAACATCAACCAGATACCTACGTAGTTGATAATCGGTCTGGTCTTAAGTACTTCCATAATGCTGGGCTTCTTCTCGTCACCGGAAGGCTCATGCCAACCAGCAGGCTTAGCCAGTAATAAATGTCCAACGAACATCATTACGAAGTAAACAACTGCCAAAATAAGGAACATCTTGTAAATACCGCCCTCACCAAGGTTTGCAAGCAATGCCTGCATGATAGGAGAAGCGATAGCCTTTGCAGCACCGAAACCTGCTACTGCCAGACCGGTTGCCAGACCCTTACGGTCAGCGAACCAAAGCATCAGTGTCTTAACAGGGGAAAGATAACCAGTACCAAGACCAATACCCATGATGAAACCGTAGCAGATATAAATACCAATCAAAGCCAAAACATTACCGGGGTTCTTACCACCGAACCAAATAAAGAAACCGGTTCCTGCCATACCTGCAGCGAAGCAGATAGTAGCAATCAGAGAAGACTTATGTATATCCTTCTCTACAATATTTCCCAAGAATGCTGCTGACATACCCAGGAAGAAAATAGCAAAACTGAATGCCCATTCGGTAGCACCCTTGGAGAAACCGATATAGTCTGCGATTTCCTGGCTGAAAATCGACCAGCAATATACGGTACCGATACTACAGTGAAGGAGCAATGCAGGAATTGCTGCACGTATCCATTTGTTCTGAATATTTTTCATGATGAATACCTACCCTTTCTCTTTTCTCTTTTTTCTTTTGGTTTATAAATAGCCTTGACTATTTTACTCCTTATTCGGCTTTTTTTCAAGACAATTATTAAAAAAAGTTAAAAATTTGTCAAATATATATCATCTCACTCATTTTCATAAAAATACTCCACAGGTTTCCTGTGGAGTATCCGAAAAATCATTTATTTTGCAGCAACTTCTGCTTTTAACTTCTCTGTCAATGCAGGAAGAATCTTGTTCAAGTCACCAACAATACCGTAATCAGCTACATCAAAGATAGGAGCTGTTTCGTCCTTGTTGATTGCGATGATCAAGTCTGACTCTTCCATACCTGCCAAGTGCTGGATAGCACCGGAGATACCAACTGCAAAGTATACATTAGGACGAACGGTCTTACCGGTTTGACCTACCTGAAGATCCTTTGACTTCCAGCCAGCGTCTACAACTGCACGAGAGCAGCTTACGGTACCGCCAAGAACTGCAGCAAGGTCATCTAACAACTTGAAGTTTTCAGCGGAACCAACACCACGACCACCGGAAACCAAAATCTTAGCATCCATAATATCTACAGTATCCTTAACAGCCTTTACGATTTCAAGGATTTCAACATACTTGTTATCAGGAGTAAATCCGGGATTGTACTCGATTACTTCTGCCTTAGCGCCTTCTACCTTAGGAAGCTTTTGCATAACGCCGGGACGTACAGTAGCCATCTGAGGACGGAAGTCAGGACAAGCGATAGTTGCGATGGTGTTACCACCAAATGCAGGACGAGTCATCAATAACTGGTTAGGCTTCTGCTCTTTACCGGGAACAGGATTGATAGGGAAATTACCAATCTCAAGTACGGTACAGTCAGCGGTCAAACCGGTATGTACTCTTGCAGATACTCTAGGTCCCAAATCACGACCGATTGCAGTAGCACCTACCAAGAAAATTTCAGGCTTGAACTCGTTGATTACAGATGCAAGAGCATGAGCGTAAGGCTCAGTTCTGTATTCCTTACATTCCGGATCATCTACAACGATAACCTTATCTGCGCCATATGCAGCCAATTCATCAGCTAAGCCCTTAACGTCGCTACCAACTAATACAGCAGTTACTTCAGTATTCAAATCTTTTGCAAGGTCTTTACCTTTTCCAATCAATTCAAATGCAATGCTATCAATGGTATTGTCTACCTGCTGAGCGAAGACATATACACCCTTATATTCTGCTAAATTCATTGTTCTTCCTCCCATTAAATAACGTGCTTTTCTTTCATCTTACCAATGATGTAATCAACAGCTTCGGTAGGATCTAAGTTAACAACTTCACCGGCACCCTTTCTTACCTTATCGGATGCCTTTGCAATCTGAGTAGGTGAACCCTTCAAACCTAAGTTAGAATCTTCTACATCTACAAGGTCTGCTCTGCCCCAAACAGTGATTTCTGCATCATATGCATCGAAAATTCCACCGGGGGTCATGTAACGAGGCTCGTTCATTTCGCCAAGAGCAGTTACCAAACAAGGCATCTGAGCCTTTAATACATGGTATCTGTCATCAAACTGACGCTGAACGATAACACTGTTGCCTTCAATCTTGATATCCTGTGCATAAGAAATTACAGGAAGGTTCAAATGCTCGGAAATCTGAGGACCTACCTGAGCGGTATCTCCATCGATTGCCTGACGACCGGTAATAATCAAATCATACTCTAAGTTACGGATAGCACCTGCCAGTGTCTGAGATGTTGCCCAAGTATCAGCACCACCAAGAACTCTATCGGTAACCAGGACAGCCTTATCAGCGCCCATAGCCATTGCTTCACGTAATACATCTTCTGCCTTAGGAAGACCCATGGTAACTACAGTAACTTCTGCACCATACTGGTCTTTTAATCTAAGTGCTGCTTCCAAACCTGCTTTATCATCAGGGTTCATGATAGTCATCATAGCTGCTCTATCCAGAGTACCATCGGGATTGAACTTTACGCCACCCTTTGTATCAGGTACCTGCTTAATACAAACAACGATTTTCATTGTGTTTATCTCCTTATATATATTTTGATATTGTTAAATTACTTAATAATGTTCGCACTGATAACCATACGCTGAACTTCACTGGTTCCTTCGTAAATCTCAGTAATCTTAGCATCACGCATCATACGCTCTACATCGTACTCTCTGGTGTAACCGTAACCACCATGAAGCTGAACAGCCTTGGTAGTAACTTCCATAGCAACTTCTGCAGCGTACAACTTAGCCATAGCAGCCTCTAAAGAATAAACCTTCTGAGTAGCCTTAGCCATAGCAGCCTTGTAAACCAACAATCTTGCAGCTTCTACCTTAGTAGCCATATCTGCAATCTGGAACTGGGTGTTCTGGAATGCAGCGATAGCACGACCGAACTGCTTTCTCTCCTGAACATAAGCGATGGTAGATTCCAAAGCACCTGCTGCAATACCAAGAGCCTGAGCAGCGATACCGATACGACCGCCATCCAAAGTATGCATTGCGATACCGAAGCCCTTACCCTGAGCACCTAACAGGTTCTCCTTAGGGATACGACAATCAGTAAAGATCAATTCATATGTAGATGAACCACGGATACCCATCTTCTTTTCCTTGGTACCGAAGCTAAATCCGGGAGTTCCCTTCTCTACGATAAATGCAGAGATTTCCTTCACCTTTTTGCCACGCTTTTCAATAATACCGGTAACAGCGAAGATAACATAAACATCAGCTTCCTTACCATTGGTAATGAAAATCTTAGAACCATTCAATACCCACTCATCGCCGTCTAAAACAGCCTTGGTCTGCTGACCCTGAGCGTCAGTACCTGCACCGGGCTCGGTAAGACCGAAAGCACCAAGCTTCTCACCTTTTGCAAGGGGAACTAAGTACTTCTGCTTCTGCTCCTCAGTACCATAGGTCTGAATAGGATCACAGCAAAGTGAAGTATGAGCAGATACGATAACACCTGTAGTACCGCAAACCTTTGACAACTCTTCTACACACATAGCGTAGGTCAAAGGATCACAGCCCTGTCCGCCGTACTGCTTCGGAACAGGAATACCCAAGAAACCATTCTTAGCCATTTTGTCTACGGTTCCTCTAGGGAAAATTTCGGTTTCATCAACCTCCTGTGCAAGAGGCTTTACTTCTTTTTCGGCAAACTCTTTGAAAAGAGCACGTGCCATTTCATGCTTTTTGCTCAAAGTAAAATCCATGATTTTATTTCCTCCAAATGATTTAAATTAATATTTATTACTGTTTCAGAGCCATTCGCAAAATTGCTATGGCTCTGAATTATTCGCATTACTGTGCGTCTACAGGGGTCTTAGTTCTGTCTGCGTTGTAAACATAGAAGCCCTTGCCGGACTTAACACCAAGGTTACCGCCACGAACCATCTTACGGATAAGAGGACATGCACGATACTTGCTGTCACCGGTTTCATTGTAAAGAACGTCCATAATAGCAAGGCAGATATCCAAACCTACGAAGTCACCTAACTCCAAAGGTCCCATAGGATGATTTGCACCAAGCTTCATAGCTGCATCGATACCAGCGATATCAGAAACACCTTCCATCTTGATGAAAGCAGCTTCGTTAATCATAGGGATTAAGATACGGTTTACTACGAAACCTGCAGCTTCGTTAACCTGTACGGGTGTCTTGCCGATTTCTTCAGAAATCTTAACGATGGTATCAACAGTTTCCTGAGGAGTATTTACGCCTGCGATAACTTCAACAAGCTTCATACGGTCTGCAGGATTGAAGAAGTGCATACCAATCATAGGACGGGTTAAACCGTTACCGATTTCTGTAATAGAAAGAGAAGAAGTATTAGATGCAAATACACACTCAGGCTTGCAAATCTTATCCAATTCAGCAAAGGTGTTCTTCTTCACTTCCATATTTTCAAATACAGCTTCTACGACTAAATCGCAATCTGCACAAAGATTCTCCTTAAGACCGGGAGTAATTCTTGCAACGATAGCGTCTGCTGTTTCCTGTGTCATTTTTCCTTTTTCTACAAGCTTTGCATAACCTTTTGCAATCTTGTCCTTACCGCCTTCAGCCCACTCCTGCTTCACATCACAGAGTGCAACTTCATAACCTTCTGTCTGAGCAAATGCTTTTGCAATGCCCTGTCCCATAGCGCCGGCACCAATAATACCTACTTTCATTGTAGTTCCTCCTAAAATATAATTTTATTAACAGTTCTTAAAAGGCTCTTTTACCTTTTCTTTGTTCTTATCTAAGAAGAAAGCCATACCATACTTCTGGTCTTCGGTTTCAAAACAGTCACCGAACAGCTTCTCTTCGATAACGATAGCTGCATCCATATCTACATCCAAACCATCATTGATTGCCTTCTTGCAGTTACGAACTGCAATAGGAGCGTTCTTTGCAATAGTTGCTGCCATCTTCTCAGCTGCTGCTACCAAAACTTCCTGAGCAGTCTTCACAACATTGCCCTCTGCATCAGTTTCTGCAGAGTAAACTTCGTTCACAAGACCGATTCTGTAAGCTTCTGCAGCCTTGATATTACGAGCAGTATAAATCATCTGCTTCGCCATGCCGGCACCTACCAGACGAGCAAGTCTCTGGGTACCGCCGAAACCGGGAGTAATTCCCAAGCCAACCTCAGGCTGACCAAATACTGCGTTATCAGAACAAATTCTGATGTCACAGCTCATAGCAATTTCACATCCGCCGCCAAGAGCAAATCCGTTGATTGCTGCGATAACAGGGATAGGGAAAACTTCTAACTTACGGAAAACGTCATTACCCTTCTTACCGAAAGCTTCGCCTTCAGCTTTTGTTAAAGTACTCATTTCTCCGATGTCTGCGCCTGCTACGAAAGACTTAGCGCCTGCACCTGTTAAGATAAGGCATCTAACTTCATCTAAGTTTACAGCGTCCAAAGTAGCATCCAGTTCTTCCAAAACCTGTGAATTCAATGCGTTCAGTGCTTTCTCACGGCTGATGGTGATGATAGCGTACTGACCTTTTTGTTCGTATACTATGTATTCCATGTTTATTCTCCTAAATAATATATTCTATGCCATGCTCCACTCGAGGCAAAGCCTCTCGTTCACAGGCTTCGCCCTATGTAAACAGCAGTAAATGCCCTTGTTCTCATGCAAGCATGGAACAAGTACCTTTCCTACTGTTTACGCATGGCTCATTGCCAACGTGAATATTAGTCCTCAATCTTAACGATAGTGGAGCACCCCATACCCCCACCGATACAAAGTGTAGCAAGACCTGTCTTAGCGCCCTTAGCCTGCATCTCGTGAAGAAGTGTTACGAGGATACGGCATCCGGAAGCACCAACCGGGTGACCAAGTGCAATAGCACCACCGTTAGGGTTGAGCTGTTTGTCTACGTCGATACCAAGATCTTTACCTACT
>JAZLEI010000008.1:0-46333 GCA_045615205.1 Acetatifactor sp. | reverse complement strand
CTACGATCCGACTTCATACGTCCCATTGTATCTGTCATACCGTATGAAGCAGGACCTGCAGCCATGTTATCAGGATGTAATGTACGGCCTGTACCACCACCTGAAGCTACTGAGAAGTATTTCTTGCCCTGTTCGATACATTCTTTCTTGTAAGTTCCTGCTACAGGATGCTGGAATCTGGTAGGGTTGGTAGAGTTACCGGTAATGGAAACGTCTACACCTTCCTTGTGCATGATTGCAACACCTTCGCAAACATCGTTAGAACCGTAGCAGTTAACCTTTGCACGAAGTCCTTCAGAGTAAGACTTGCGGAATACTTCCTTAACAGTATTGGTGTAAGGATCGTACTCGGTCTCTACGAAAGTAAAGCCGTTGATACGAGCGATAATCTGAGCAGCATCCTTACCAAGACCATTCAGGATAACACGTAAAGGCTTGTTACGAACCTTGTTAGCCTTTTCTGCGATACCGATAGCACCTTCAGCAGCAGCGAAAGACTCATGTCCAGCTAAGAAGCAGAAACACTCAGTTTCTTCTTCCAATAACATCTTACCTAAGTTACCATGGCCAAGACCTACCTTACGGGTATCAGCAACGGAACCGGGAATACAGAAAGCCAGAAGACCTTCACCGATTGCAGCTGCAGCATCTGCTGCTCTTCTACAATCCTTCTTAATAGCGATTGCAGCACCTACAATGTAAGCCCAGCAAGCGTTCTCAAAACAGATGGGCTGAATGCCCTTGATCTGGTTGTAAACATCAAGACCTGCGTCTTTTGTAATCTTTTCAGCTTCTTCGATAGAAGCGATGCCATAGCTATTTAATACGCCATTGATTTTCTCAATACGTCTTTCATATGATTCAAATAATGCCATTTTTACGTCCTCCTATCTCTTATTCATGTCTAGGGTCGATAATCTTAACTGCATCAGCTACACGACCATACTGTCCCTTAGCCTTCTCCCATGCGGTGTTAGGATCATCACCCTTCTTAATAAAGTCAGTCATCTTGCCAAGGCTTACGAACTGATATCCGATGATCTGATCGTCAGCATCCAAAGCGATACCGGTTACATAACCTTCAGCCATTTCAAGGTAACGAGGACCCTTTGCCAAAGTACCGTACATAGTACCAACCTGGCTTCTTAAGCCCTTACCAAGGTCTTCCAAACCTGCACCTACAGGCAAACCATCTTCTGAGAAAGCAGACTGGGTACGACCATAAACGATCTGTAAGAACAGCTCTCTCATAGCGGTGTTAATAGCATCACATACAAGGTCAGTATTCAAAGCTTCCATAACGGTTCTGCCTGGCAAAATTTCAGAAGCCATAGCTGCAGAGTGAGTCATACCGGAACATCCGATGGTCTCTACCAATGCTTCCTGAATAATACCTTCCTTAACGTTCAGGGTCAGCTTACAAGCACCCTGCTGAGGAGCACACCAGCCAACACCATGTGTTAAACCGCTAATGTCTGCTACATCTTTTACTTTTACCCATTTTGCTTCTTCTGGGATAGGAGCACAGCCGTGAGATACGCCCTGTGCAACTGGACACATTTCTTCAACTTCTCTTGAATAAATCATGTGAAATCTCCTTTCAATTCTGATTATACTTAGATATTTCTTATCACTTGATAAAAAAATATCATAATCACCGCATACATTCTCTCATATTTGAGACAAAAAATCCAGTGTTTTTTCTTATTTTTACGATTTTTTACAAAGTTCTATCTTTTTGTTACTACTTCACCGCTATTCTTATGTATGGAATTCTCCGGAATCACTCCTCGTACACAGGACGTAGGATAAATATTGGAGTTTCTGCAAACGATGGTACCGGGATTCAACACACTGTTGCAACCCACTTCTACATTGTCACCCAGCATGGCACCGAACTTCTTCAGACCGGTTTCCAACACACCGTCAAAGGTCATTACTCTGACCAGGGTCTTGTCACTCTTTACATTAGAAGTAATGGAGCCTGCACCCATGTGTGCCTTAAAGCCCAGAATACTGTCTCCCACATAGTTGTAATGAGGCACCTGTACCTTATTAAAAAGCACTACATTCTTCAATTCCGTAGAATTACCAACCACGGCTCCCTTTCCTACGATAGCATTGCCACGAACAAACGCACAATGTCTGATTTCTGCCTCTTCATCCACGATCAGGGGACCATTCAGACAAGCAGTGGGTGCCACCTTGGCACTCTTCGCAATCCAAATGTTTTCTCCACGCTTTTCAAACTTCTCCGGATCTAAGGTCTCACCAAGAGCCAGAATAAAATCATGTATCTTTGGTAACAACTCCCAGGGATAAGTCGCTCCTTCAAACAAATCCGCTGCGATGGTTTCCTTCAAATCATATAAATTTTCAATGGTAATTTGCTTCATAAAAAGCCTCCGTTCCGAAATATATTCCCATTTCTTTCCTTAAATAAAATTACGTTAAAAGTTTACACCAAGAATCAGGTCTTTACAAGTATTTTTACTCAAAATTTATTGACAAATCCAATTACTACCTTCATAATTATGTCTTGTATTATAGTAACGCACTAAAGTGCATATTGAGGAGGATCATTATGAAGAGAAAGTTTCTTGCGTCCTTCTTTGCCATAATGTGTGTATTCAGTCTTGTTGCCTGTTCAACGGACGTAGATACCAACTTATCCAAAGAAGAACCTACCACTACAGAAGCTCCGGCAGACCCTACTGAGGCTCCTACCGAAGCACCTACTCCGGAACCCACAGAGGAGCCTACACCGGAACCTACCGAAGCACCTACTCCGGAACCTACTGAAGCACCTACTCCGGAACCCACAGAGGCACCTACTCCGGAACCTACCGAAGCACCTACTCCGGAACCTACTGAAGCACCTACTCCGGAACCCGTAGCTACGGAAGAACCTGCTGCTACCGAGGAGCCTGTCGCTACTGAAGAGCCCGTTGCTACTGAAGAACCTACTGCTACTGAGGAACCTGTTGCTACTGAGGAGCCTGTTGCTACTGAAGAGCCTGTTGCCACTGAGGAGCCAGTTGCCACTGAGGAGCCAGCTACACCTGTAGCACCTCCCGCAGATTTATCTGATGATATTTATTCCTTCCAGATGGCCATCAACGGTACTGTACTCCAGTTCCCTATGTGGTACTCTGATTTTGAAGCTTTAGGCTTTATTAATCAGGAGGATATTACCCAAACATTATCTCCCAATGCGTACACTGCTTCTGACACTTGGAAAAAAGATGGTTATACCTTTTATACCAAATCACTGAACCTGAGCATGAATACTGTTACTCTGGACAAGGCTGAAATAGCAGGTATCACTATCGACTCCTACTATGTAAAGGACAAGGGCTGTGATTGGGAAATCCTTTTACCAAAGGGTATTCAGTATGGTGTTTCCACAAGAGATGATATTATTGCAGCATATGGTAATCCTTCTGATGAATATGAAGGAGATTTGTATTACAAATTATCGTATGAGCTCGATTCTTACGAAAAAGTGGAACTTTATGTATTCAAAGATACCGGTACTTTAGACAAGATAGACCTTCGTAACTTTGTGGAATTGGAAGGTGCTGACAATTCCGTTGATGCTACTGTTCCGGAAATCGTAACCAATTATGTTGGTCCGGAAGCGGTTGGTGATGATCTGTACAAATTTAACATCGAATTAGAAGGTAACCTCTACACCTTACCTTGCCCGGTATCTACCTTATTAGCAAATGGCTTTACCATCAATGAGAAGAACTCTGAGAAGGAAATCGCTTCCGATACCTCCGGTTGGGTAGAACTTCGATACAACAATCAAAGCTACAGAACTCTGGTTCGCAACTATGCAACCTACGCAACTGTAGCAGAAAACTGCTTTGTAACCGAAATGGAAAGCAGCATTTTTGACCCTGACTTCCAGCTTACTATCCCTTGCGATATTAAGCGCGGTGACTCCGAAGAAGATGTAGTAGCTAAGTTGGCAAACTTCCACTATGATTTGGATGACTCTTCTTCCGCAGGCTTCAAATACTACAGAGTATATGACCCCAACGGAAGTAAGTTAGACTCCTACACAATTACCACTCAGGATGGTAAGGTAGTAATTATCGAGGTTGGTACCAGAAACAAGCCTCAATAATTAGTAAAATCATATATCAATAACAAAAGCTTCCGATGTCTGAAAACATCGGAAGCTTTTGTTAACCTATTATTTTTTATAATTGGCTGCCACCTGATTGAATTGACCAATCAAGGCATTCTGATTGTTGAGCTGTTTCACGATATTGGTTCTTCGGGTAATAAAGTCATCCAACTTCTCCATGTATTCCTCAGAGGTAATCTGCCCCTCCGCTACTTGGGTCAGTCCCTTTTCCCAGCTGGCTGTCAGTGCAGGATTCAAGAGTGGTCGTATGGAATTATTCACCACATCATAAATCATTTCTCCCAACAAGGTGGGGGTAATAATCTGTGTCTTTTTGTTCAGTGACAGATATTCAATATTCACCAGCTTCTTTAAAATTTCCGCACGGGTTGCACTGGTACCGATACCACTGCCCTTTATCTGTGCACGAAGCTCCTCATCCTCTATAAACTGTCCGGCATTTTCCATGGTCAGGATGATGCTTCCGGAATTATAACGCTTGGGTGGTGAGGTTTCTCCCTCCTTGATTTCCAAATCATCCAGCTGAATGGTTGCACCCTTCTTTAAGTTCTTCAGAAGCTCCATAAACTGCTCGTCACACCTCAGTTCCTCGTTCTCCTCGCCCTCCTTGGGCTTGTCCTCCTGATTCTCCTGCTTTTTGTTAAAGAAGGAATACTGCATTACCTTTAGATATCCTTCGTCTGCCGGCACCTTAAAGTTCGAAAAGAACTTCTCCCCCTTTATTTGTGTCGTAATGGCTACCTTCTGATACACAGCCGCCGGATAAAAAATGCTCAGGAAACGACGCACAATCGCTTCGTAAACCTTTACAGCTGTTGGATTTAAGCTTTGCAGATTATTTAAACCCTGTCCGGTAGGAATAATAGCATAGTGGTCGGTAATCTGCTTATCATTTACATAACGGGTCTTGGCTATTCCCTTGTAGCTTCCGTTGTTCAAAATCTCTCCAGCGAAATTACTGCACAACTGATAATTGCGAAGCCCACCGATATTCTTATGGATTTCCTTTGCCACTGCTGTGGACAATACACGGGCATCGGTTCTGGGATAGGTCACCATCTTCTTTTCATACAATTCCTGTACGATTTGCAAAGTCTGATCCGGACTGATTTTGAAAAACTTCGAACAATCATTTTGAAGTTCTGCCAGATTGTACAAAAGAGGTGGATTTTTATTCTCCTTCTTCTTTTCAATAGCATCCACTACCGGAGGCTGTATAGGTTCTGCCATCAGCTCCTCTATGAGCTTCTCTGCATATATTTTTTCTTTAAAGCCATTCTCCTTATAAAGCACAGGAGAATTAAAATATTTGCTGCCTTCTACTGCCTTCCACTCTCCGGTAAACTTCTTCCCGTTTAAGTCCAGATTGCTCAACACACGATAAAAGGGCGTCTTCACAAAATTACGGATTTCACGCTCTCGGTTGACTACAATACCCAATACACAGGTCATCACACGACCCACGGAAATTACAGCCTTGTCACGATTCAAATAATCCTTCACCCGATAACCATATTTCAAAGTCAGCACTCGTGAAAAATTAATACCCATGAGGTAATCCTCCTTGGCACGCAGATAAGCAGCATTACTCAAGGCATCATATTCCTTCAAATCCTTGGCCTCTCGGATGCCTCGCAGGATTTCTTCTTCGGTCTGTGAATCAATCCACACCCTTCGTCGGTCCTTCTCCAGCACCTTCTGTCCGGACATCTGCTCTACCAGACGATAAATATACTCTCCTTCACGTCCCGAGTCCGTACATACATAAATGGTATCCACATCCGCTCTGGTGAGTAATCCGCTGACGATACCAAACTGCTTTTTCACTGCATCAATGACTTCGTATTTAAACTCCTGAGGTATAAATGGAATAGTCTCCAAACTCCATCGACGATACTTTTCATCATATACTTCCGGATAGCTCATGGTTACCAAATGTCCTACACACCAGGTCACAATAGCTTCCGGGGACTCTAAATAGCCGTCCTTCTGACTCATGTTATATTTTAAAGCTTTTGCAAATTCTCTGGCCACGCTGGGCTTCTCTGCAATAAATAACTTTTTGCTCATTAAAAATTTTTCTCCTTTTCCACTGAAAGGAAAAGGCTGCTAACCTAGCAGCCTTTCTATTTCTTCCACAGACTGGGGCTTACCGAGATAATACCCCTGAATAATATCGCAGCCAATAGCATGCAGATATTCGTATTGTTGTTCCTCTTCTACCCCTTCTGCTACCGCTTCAAAACCAAGAGTTTTTACCATCTTTACAATGGATTCCGTAATCACTCTGGTAGGGGAATCTGTCAATACCGTATCAATGAAGCTCTTATCAATCTTTAGCGTATCAATGGGTAACTTCTTCAAATAGGAAAGAGAAGAAAAACCGGTACCGAAATCATCCAAAGATACTCTGATACCATAATTTCGCAGTTCTTTCAGTTTCTCAACCACACTCTCAAAGCCTTCAATCAATACGCTCTCCGTTACCTCTAATTCAATACAATCCGGCTCCACACCATACTTTTCCACAATGGAAATCAGATGTTCTACGAAATCCTCCTTCATATACTGAATGGCAGATACATTAATGGACATAATCATGGGCTGATGGAACTTCTGCTTCCACTCAGCATACTGGCGAATACTCTCCTCCAACACCCAGTTACCAATAGGGATAATAGTACCGTTCTTTTCTGCCAGAGGAATAAATACACCGGGGCTAATCATCTTACAGGATTCGGCATCGCACCAACGAATCAAGGCTTCCACTCCACGCAGCTTTTTGTTACCGGTATAATACTGCGGCTGATATTGTAGCATAAAGCACTGATTGGTAGCCGCTTCCTTTAGCTTGCTGTCCAGCTGTACATTTTGCAAAAAATCATTTAAAATAGGCGTATCAAAATACTGTATGGAGTTTTTACCCATAGCCTTGCCACGGAACATTACGATTTCCGCACAATTAATCAATTCCAGTGCAGCATTCGCTGCCTCCGGATACTCTGCTACTCCTACACAAATAGTAATACTGATTTCGGAACCATCACTCAGATGAAAGGGCATCTTAATCCGTTCCATAATCTTCTTATATATAGCATCTGCAGTCTTATCACCCTCCGGCTTATAAATAGCCAGACAATAAATATCACTGTTAATATGACTGACGATGACATTCTGACCGGAAAACTCCTTTAATACAGCACCAAATTGCTGTACCAATTCATCACCGGCTACCATTCCTAAACCATCATTGACCTTTCGGAAATCATCAATATCAATGACCATGACACTGACCACTTCTCCATTCTCCTTGGCTGTCCGTATAAAATCACCTAATAACCGCACGAAATAATTACGATTGTACAAGCCGGTCAAGGTATCATAATATGCCAAATAGGTCAATTCTTCATTCTGCTTCTTAAACTTGGTAATATCGCTGATAGAAATGATTTTTTGCAAAGGTACACCTGCTTCGTCATATTCCACTACAGCACGGAAATTCAACCAGGTTCTGCTTCCTCGCAGCCTGCACTCACAGGAGCCTTCCGCCAACTCCTGATTCTCCAAAAACAAAAGTCCGCGAACAGCATCCACATGTTCAATTAATACACACTCATATATCTTATGAACATCCTGTACCTCTTGCATTTCAAAATCAAAGAAATCCTTCCACCTGCCCAGTGTTTTGACTTCCTTTGTTTCAAAAGAATAATAAAGGAAGGCATTATCCGATGTTTCACAAACCAGACGGTACATATCTTCTCTGTCCTTCAGTGTTTGATTCATTGCTTTCAAATAATCATTTTGATAACGCAATTTCTCCATCCTTTCTGCCTCCCTTATTCTTTCTGATTATTCCACATTCACCAAAAGCAATGTATACCACATCACCTTCTGTAAATATTATTTTACTTCTTTGTAATATATCCCTGAGCCTTTAACAATTCTGCACAAAGAACTGCACCGCCTGCAGCACCTCTGACAGTATTGTGAGAAAGACCTACAAACTTCCAATCATATACGCTGTCTTCACGTATACGTCCAACACTGACACCCATACCACGCTCATAGTCTACATCCAACTGAACCTGAGGTCTGTTGTCCTCTTCCAGATACTGGATAAACTGCTTCGGTGCACTGGGAAGCTCTAATTCCTGAGGAACACCCTTGAATGCCAATAACTTCTCAATCAACTGCTCCTTAGTAGGATTCTTCTTAAACTTAACAAATACAGCTGCAGTATGTCCGTTCAATACAGGTACACGGATACACTGACAGGTAATTACAGGGCTGGTTGCAGGCTCAATCACGCCGTCCTTGATTTCACCCCAGATGCGCAGAGGCTCTTTCTCGGACTTCTCTTCTTCACCACCGATGTAAGGAATAATATTCTCGACCATCTCAGGCCAATCCTTAAAGGTCTTACCGGCACCGGAAATCGCCTGATAAGTAGTAGCTACTACCTCATAAGGCTCAAACTCCTTCCAAGCAGTTAAAACAGGTGCATAACTCTGGATAGAACAGTTCGGTTTTACAGCCACGAAACCTCTGGTGGTTCCCAGACGCTTCTTCTGGAACTCGATAACCTTCATATGCTCCGGATTAATCTCCGGCACTACCATAGGAACGTCAGGTGTCCAACGATGTGCACTGTTGTTAGAAACAACAGGAGTTTCTGTCTTTGCATAATCCTCTTCAATCTTCTTGATTTCTTCCTTAGTCATGTCCACAGCACTGAATACGAAGTCAACCTCAGCAGCAACCTTCTCTACTTCGTTAACATTCATAACCACGATATTCTTTACTGCTTCCGGCATAGGAGTAGTCATTTTCCAACGGTCACCTACTGCTTCTGCATAGGTCTTACCTGCAGAACGAGGGCTTGCTGCAATTGTAGTTACCTCAAACCAAGGATGATTCTCCAATAAAGAAATAAATCTCTGTCCTACCATACCGGTACCACCCAGGATACCAACTTTTAACTTTTCGCTCATAATTTTTCTCCTCATATATGTTATTTATAGTAAATAATTTACTAAATTTCTTCCTTCCAGTCCACTGCCATATATCCCTTATGTAAAGCAATTACCTGCTTCATAACCTCCATACCCGGAGCTCCGATAGTCAAGCGTTTCTCCACACAGGTCTCCAAGGAAATCGCTTCATAGATATCTTCCTCAAATACCTCACTGATAGATTTTAACTCTTCCAAGCTCAAATCGTCAATGGAACAATTTTTTTCGATACAAAAAAGCACTAATCTTCCGATGATACCATGTGCATCACGGAAAGGCACTCCCTTATTTACCAGATAATCCGCAGCATCCGTAGCATTGGTAAAGCCACCCAATGCACTCTTGGCCATCTTATCCTTACGGAACTTCATGGTCTCAATCATACCGGTAAACAATACCAAACAATTATGTACGTTTTCCATGGCATCAAAGGCCATTTCCTTATCTTCCTGCATATCTTTATTATATGCAAGCGGAATCCCCTTCATGGTAGTCAGCAGGGACACAAGTGCACCATAAACGCGTCCGGTCTTACCTCTTACCAGTTCTGCAATATCCGGGTTCTTCTTCTGAGGCATGATACTGCTTCCGGTAGAATAAGCATCATCAATCTCAACGAACTGATATTCATTGCTGTTCCAGATAATGATTTCCTCCGAGAAACGGCTTAAATGCATCATTATCGTGGACAAGGCTGCCAAAAACTCTATCAGATAATCACGGTCTGCAACAGAATCCATACTGTTCAAAGTCGGACCATAGAAACCCAGAAGCTCTGCGGTATATTCTCTATCCAAAGGATAAGTGGTTCCTGCCAAAGCCCCCGCTCCCAAAGGACAATAGTTCATTCTCTTATAAATATCGCACAAACGCTGTCTGTCACGCTTAAACATCTCGAAATATGCGCCATAATGATGTGACAATGTAGTGGGCTGTGCCTTCTGCAAATGGGTAAAACCGGGCATGTAGGTGTCCACATTCTCTTCCATGGTCTTTAAAATAGCTTCCATGAGTATCTTTAATAAATTGTCCGTTTCCAGCACCCGCTCACGGGTATACAGTCTCATATCCAGAGCCACCTGATCGTTTCGACTGCGTCCGGTATGCAGTCTCTTTCCCGCATCTCCTACACGGTCAATTAAGTTTGCCTCCACAAAACTGTGGATGTCCTCATACTTCATATCGATTACCAAGGTACCATTCTCCACATCTTCCAGAATACCCTGCAATCCGGCTAAAATTACATCTCTATCTTCCTCTGTGAGTATTCCCTGCTTTGCCAGCATCTTCACATGAGCCATACTACCTTGAATGTCCTGCTTGTACAGCTTCTTATCGAAACCTATGGACGCATTGAACTCATACACCATCTGATCGGTATCCTTCGTAAAGCGTCCGCCCCACAAATCTGCCATAATCTTTCTCCATTCATACTATGTAAATATTTACAAAATTCCAATCTTCTGATGATGATACCACAAAAGACACTTTATTGCAATAGAGCGAATATAATAAAATAAACATCTTAAAGGTGTAATGCTTATGAATAATTACCTAATTGAGCTGAAAAACATCAGTTTTTCCTATCATAGCCTGCATGGTGAAACCAAAGCACTGGATCATATCTCCTTCGGTGTAAAAGAAGGAGAATTTCTGGCTATCGTGGGTCCCAGCGGATGCGGAAAATCCACCTTGCTTTCCATTATCGCCGGACTGTTAAAGCCGGAAGCGGGCACCATTGTTGTCAACAACCCACGGGGAACACTTCACTACCCTCGGGTTGGTTATATGCTCCAGCATGATCATTTGTTAGAATGGCGCAACGTTTTTCAGAACGTGATCTTAGGCTTGGAAATCCGACACCAATTGACCCCGGAAAATATCGCCTATGTAAATCAGCTTCTGGAAGAATATGGTCTTGGTGATTTTAAAAACAAACGCCCCAGCGAACTTTCCGGCGGTATGAAACAAAGAGCTGCCCTGATACGTACTCTCGCACTCAGACCGGAGCTTTTACTTTTGGACGAAGCCTTCAGTGCATTGGACTATCAAACCAGATTAATTGTTTCCTCGGATATTTGCGAGCTGATTCGTCAGACAGGCAAGACTGTGATTATGATTACCCACGATTTATCTGAAGCAGTACGCCTGTCCGATAGAATTTTGGTACTCAGCTCCCGTCCTGCTGTGATAAAAAAAGAACTTCCCATTCATTTAACCATTACCGAGCACTCTCCATTAGCCGCTATGAATGCTCCGGAATTCAATGACTATTTTAATTTATTATGGAAGGAGTTAAACGATGAAAACAAATCCGAAACATAATATGTCCAATCAGGAACGTTTCGTCAGAGAACACCGACGCCATCACCATCAGGTAGCAGCCTGGCGGGTTTTCCTTTTTGTATTCTTTCTGATTCTTTGGGAAATCAGTGTGAATTTCGGCTGGATAGATTCCTTTTTCTTTGCCAGCCCCAGCCGGGTAATTCTCTGCTTTGTGGATTTGGTTCTTCACAAAACCTTATTCCTGCACATTGGCATTACCCTGCTGGAGACCCTGTTAAGCTTCCTATTGGTATTTTTAATCAGTCTGCTGTTTGCAACCCTGTTATGGTATTCCGAGAAGTTTTCCGAAGTGCTGGAGCCTTATCTGGTCATCCTGAACAGCCTGCCCAAGTCCGCTCTGGCACCACTCTTCATCGTATGGTTAGGCACCGGGATGACCACCATTATCGTAGCCGGTATTTCCGTAGCGGTATTTGGCTCCATTATCAGCTTTTACACCGGCTTCCAGCAAATCAGCCGTGAGAAAATCACCTTGATTTACACATTAGGTGGCAAAAAAAAGGATGCCTTCCGCAAGGTAGTACTGCCCGGTTCCATCCCCATCCTTATCAGTACCGCCAAAGTCAATATCGGTTTATCTCTGGTGGGTGTTATTATCGGAGAATTTCTGGCCGCACGCCGGGGATTAGGATACCTAATTATCTATGGTTCACAGGTGTTCCAGCTCAATATGGTAATTACCAGCATCATTATTCTTTGCCTTATTGCCATGAGCTTTTACAAGGTTATTCAATATATGGAACATTGCATTAAGAAAAGAATAAGCAGTTAGGTTTCCTAACTGCTTATCTGCTACTATATGTTTCTTTCTACAAAAGGCTTTTTATTCGCCTTATCCTCATACAGTATTTCATCTGCACGAGTAAGCAACTCCTTCAAGTCGCATCCCTTCTCAATTACAAATTCATAAATACCAATAGACATGGTAATTTCATAAGGCTTTTGATTCTCGGAATTCAGAAGTTCTATATACTTTCGCATTTTCAGCTTTATCTCTTCTGCCTCTCCATCATACTCCAACATTACAAACAAAGAGAATTCATCTCCACCGATACGACCGGGTACGCAATCTTGTACTTTAATGCTTTCCAAAGCCCGTGCACAAGCCTGCAATGCATAATTTCCTTCTGCATGAGAAAACCTATCATTTATCAGCTTCAGGTAGTTCAAATCTACATAAATAATCGCTGCTTTTCGACCAAAATGCGTCTTATCCTTCAAATGCTCCATAGTCTGGGTGACAAAACCACGACGATTATTGATACCGGTCAATTCATCCTTGTTGGAAATATTGTCCAATATCAGGTTCTCCTGCGCCAGTCTCTGAACCATGACTTCCTTTTCTACTAACAGCTGTTCCTGTACCTGTAACAGTTCAATAATCTTCGTTGCCATACTGATTTGGTAGCATAAGTTTTCAGCATAAATAAAATGCTTATGGGGCATATCACAAACCATGATACCATACTGATTTTCTCGGGAATAAATATCAATCACAATATAGCTTTTAGATATCTTCTCAAAGCAATCCATACGGAACAAATCATCCAAAGATACACGTTCTGCGTCCCAGCCCTGCTCCGTTATCACTCCATTCACTTTACATGCCTGTAAATACAACTTCCTGTCAATGGAGTAATCCTTACACGGTTGAATGGAAACCGGCTTATCCAGCATGAACAAATAACAACTGGTATTCTCTGAAACATTAAATGCATTCAGGAAGTCCGAAAATTTTCTCTTATTTCCTTCTCCCAACATCAGCATATCACGGGTAAGAATATTTAAACGATGATTGGTATCCAGCATATAATTAATACGTTCCTGGTATTCCAGCTTAATTTCTTCAGAGAACATTTCCCGCTTATGCTTTTGACCACTGGCTGATTCTCGATTCACAAAATTCGTATCCAACCACACCTGACGGATAGGCATCTGTCCGGTGGTTTCGTATTCTTCTAACAGCTTATGGGCCTCTATGAGAGCACCGTGTCCTAAAACAGCAGCATCTGCTCTGACTGTCGCAAGCGGCGGAGACAGTAATTCTGCTTCCGGGATATCATCAAAACCAACGACACAAATGTCCTTGCCTATTTTAAAATGATATCGTTCCAATATTTTATATACAGCTTTTGCCATCACATCATTAGAACAAACAATTGCATCCAACTCCGGATTGTTCATAAGAATCTTCTCTACTTCCGGTTGTTCAGTGTCACCCAAATCGCCATAAACAATCCTTTTGTCCTCTACCTTTAATCCATTTTGTGTCAAAGTTTCCTTGTATACCTGTAGTCGCTGTGCCATATCGGAATTGCTCAGATTCCCGGAAAGCATACCCAAATGCTTACATCCTCTTTCCCGGATTAAATACTGAATAGCTGCGCCAAAACCGGAAGCATTGTCATAGTTAATGGAAGAATAGCCTTCTTCTTGAGATGCCAGCAAGAGCACCGGAACACCCTCAAACCCTTCCAGCAATCGTCTTTGTTCTTCCTTAGTCATACAATAAGCAATAGAACTTAAACATAAAATCACCATATCAAATGCTTTACTCTTAGCATATGCAATCAGGTAATTATACTGATATTCAAATTTTTGATTTGGGTCGATATCGGCAATCCACTCACGGTTAAAATATTTCACCGGTATGATAAACAGATTATCCCCTTCCATCTTGGCTGCACGCATAGCACCCTTACAGATCTGGTTGTGAAATGTATCTTCTACATTTCCAACTACAAGTCCAATGTTATACATGTTATTTGCTCCCACATAAATACATTATAATTAGTGCCATTTTACTACAAATAAATATTTACTGCAACCGGTTAAGTAATAAAGTTTCCATAAAAAAATCCCGAAGCTTCACTTGCTGTACGAAGCTTCGGGTTATACTTATAAGCTCCCGAAGGGACTCGAACCCTCGATCTATTGATTACGAATCAATTGCTCTACCAACTGAGCCACGGAAGCATATTAAGTATGTGTAAAAGGGGAATTTCATTACATGTACATGTAACTGAATTTATTATATAATCTGACTGCCATTTTTTCAAGTCCAAAATTTTCAAAATTCAACATAATATAACGCCAAATAAGACAATTATCGACAATTCCAGCCAATTTCCCCGAAAAACTTAGGAATTTTTCACATGTACATCCATCTGTGGATACGGAATGGAAATATTGGCTTCATCCAAAGCATATTTAATATTTTCGTTCAATCTCCACATGCCGGAGAAATAGTCCTCATTCTCAAACCAGCAACGTACACCCAAATTCACGCTGGATGCTCCCAGTTCAGAAACAAAAACTATCATCTCCATGTTTTTCAATGTCTTTGGGTCACTTTCCACCACTTTATCAATGACCTCTTTCGCCTTCTTAATATCTGCATCATAGGAAATACCAATTACCAAATCACAACGTCTGAATTTTGAAGTAGTTACATTGGTAATACAGTTATTAGCCAGTGTTCCGTTGGGCAGAATAATCACTTTATTGTCACCGGTACGAAGCTTGGTATAAAAAATCTGAATATCATCTACCACACCTTCGTTCCCCAGACTGTCAATAATAAAATCTCCCACGCTGAACGGTCTCAACAATAAAATCAACACACCGCCTGCCAGATTGGAAAGGCTACCCTGCAAAGCAAGACCGATTGCTACACCTGCAGACCCCAACAAAGCTACGATACTGGCTGCCTCTACACCACAATAGGATGCCACTAAAAATGCCAACACTACATACAAAGCTGCTTTTATTAAAGAATGAAGAAACTTAGACACGCTCTTATCTGCACTGGTTTTATCCATAGCCTTATTAAACACCTTCAAGGCAAATTTAATCAGCTTAGAGCCGATAAATAGGATTAATAATGCCACTAAAATCCTGCCCCCCAGACTTAACAATGCACCGGAAAGCTGTGTCAAAATATTTTCTAAAATAACAGTATCCATACCTGCCATATCATTTATCTCCTTTTCGCTTCATCATAAAACCGATTATTCTTCGAAAGTACGATTCCATTCAAGCATTAAATTGCATGAATAAACAAACCGCTTCTCAATTTCGGTTCAAACCAGGTGGACTTAGGAGGCATCAAAAGACCTGCATCTGCCACACCGAATAATTCATAAATAGAGGTAGGATACATGGAGAAAGCCACCTGCATATCCTTATGTACTCTTCTTTCCAGCTCCTCCAAACCACGGATACCACCTACGAAATCAATACGCTTGTCGGTCTTCGGATCCTGAATACCTAATATCGGCTCCAACAGATAATCCTGTAAAATAGACACATCCAGTCCTTTCACAGCATCCTCACTCAGGATATCCTCATGTGCTGTCAGACAATACCACACATCACCAAGGAACATACCGAACTCACCTTTTTTCACCGGCTTGTAACAGACTGTACCCTTTTCCTCTATGGTAAAATGCTCTGCAATCTTTTGCATAAATTCTTCTTCACTATAACCGTTCAAATCCTTTACCACACGGTTATAATCCATAATGCTCAATTCATCTGCCGGGAACAATACAGACAGGAAATAATTAAACTCTTCCTCACCTGTATAGTCCGGCTTCTCAGCTCTGCGCTTCAGTCCAACCTTTACTGCCGAAGCACAACGATGATGTCCGTCTGCAATATAAATCTCCTGAATACCGGCAAAGCTCTCCCGAATCACTGCCACATCTGCAGCCTCTGCGATAACCCAAACTCTATGAGTAATACCATCCTCTGATACAAAATCATAAACCGGTACAGTGGAAACAGTCTTTGCTACGATTTCCTGAATCTTTTCATTGGTACGATATGCCAAGAAAATAGGTCCCGTCTGAGCACTGCAGATATCCACATGGTTAATTCTGTCCTGCTCCTTGTCTGCACGAGTATTCTCATGCTTCTTGATAATATTATTCTGGTAGTCATCAATGGACGCGCATGCCACGATACCCTTCTGGCTTCTGCCATCCATCACCTGCTCATACAAATAATAGCAGGGCTTTTCGTCCTGTACGAAACGACCTTCCTGAATCCAGCCCCACAAAAGCTCGTGAGCCTTGGCATAAACCTTCGGGTCATAAGTATCTACTTCTTTGGAAAAAGAGGTTTCTGCTCTGTCGATAGCTAAGAAAGAACCGGGATTGTTCTTCACTACCTCACAGGCCTCTTCTCTATTGTATACGTCATAAGGCAATGCAGCGATTTCTTCCTCTCTGCCCACAGCCGGACGATATGCTTGAAATGGTTTAATAACAGACATGTCTGTTCCTCCTTTGTTTTGTATTGGGAACGTTATGTACCTTCCTCGCACCCTCGATTTCATATTTTATCAAATTTTACTATACATCACAAGTCTTCAGTGCTAAAATATATAAGAAATATTTTTTTCAGGAGGTTTTTAGGATGACAGAAGAAAATCGCAAGCTATTAGAACGAATCAATGCCTACTCAGAGCAGGTTTTAGGTGATATTGACCCACAGAAGGTGCAGGTTTCTGCCCAATTAGAAAAATTAAAGCCCATCATGCAGGAAATCGCAGATGAAAAGGGAATGGATTTGGCAGATGTCTTCATCTTATACATGGATTTACAGAGTGAAGCCAGCTTACGCTCCCAGCAGAAATTAAGCGACTCCTTATCCGACATCAATACGGATGGCGGCATGCCGTTACTGTTTCGATAAAACCACTCAGTTTCAAAAAGTTTTTTGAAACCGATAAACATCATAACACCAAGCACCTTATTGTGAAGTTGTTGGCATGTCTCATGGTTCTACCCATAAGGATACATTTGTAACCTATGGGCCGAAAATTCATCTAAGGTTCTATTCGTTTTCTACCCATAAATGCAGTTACTTCATCTATGGGTAGAACAAAAATATATCACTTCATCAAGATTTCTTCCCATAAACCATATTTTTGACATCTATGGGTATAATTTCTCCATGAACATCTCTACCCACAAAGCTTATTTTTCCTTCTATGGACAAAAAATCTCTTTGTTCCTCTTTTATTCTTCTACCCCTAGAAGGTTTTTAGTTCTCCATGGTTAGAAAAAACAAAACAATTCTAATCAATTTTCCTACCATAACATACTTTTATATAGCATATGGGTAGAAACCTCACATAAAGTTCTGACGGACTGTTCTATAACATCATTACCGCTTCATCCGCCAAATCAATGGTAGACTGACGATGTGCAATCATAATAGTGGTACGATTTTTGCACACTCTGCTTAATGCTTCATTGACCAACCGTTCTGATTCATAGTCCAGTGCAGAGTTTCTTCATCCATCAATAATATAGGTGCATTACGAAGCACCGCTCTGGCTATTCTCTGTGTTTCTCCTCCGGACAGAGTATTTCCACGTTCTCCCGGTATTGTCTCATATCCGTTAGGTAAATGCATAATAAAGTCATGAGCATTAGCAACCTTAACCGCCTCAACAATCTCCTCCATGGATACAGCTTCCAAACCTTCCTCACCTCTTCCGTACGCAGTATTCTCCACAATGCTAACTCTGTACAAATAAGGTTCCTGTGGAACATAAGCAATCCGTTCCCTTAGTTCCTGTTGGTTACTGTTGGTACCATTTTTGCCCAATATAGTTATATTCCGTCCTCTAATGGATAAAACCCCAGCAGAAGTTTTCAATAGTGCTTTTTCCCACAGCCTGACTCACCTACAATAGCCACGCATTTTCCTTCTTCCACCTGCATGAAAAAGTCTGAAATTACCTTTCTATCCTGATGATACCCGAATTTGGAAAGAGAGTATAAATCCCTTCAACTCAACCAGCACTTGAGTTATCCCCCATCTTCTAGAGTCTCAACAATTCATTGTCTATCCCCTATTGCATAGTATTCTGAATCAAAAATGGGTCCAGGAAAACTCCTGAACCCATCAGCATCTGTACTATATTTATTTTACAACACGTACACGGAATACGCCTTCGATAGCATTTAACTTATCGATAATTTCTGTTGTTGCAGGCTCTTCCAAATCCATCATGGTGTAAGCGACCTCACCTCTGGACTTGTTGGTCATATCTGTAATATTAATACCAACATCACCAAAGCATGCAGTAAACTTGGTAATCATGTTTGCAATATTCTTGTGGAAAATTGCTACACGACCAGCCTTGTTACAAATACCCATATCGCATGCAGGATAGTTAACACTGTTTACGATGTTACCATTCTCCAGATAGTTCATCATCTGGTCAACAGCCATCTTTGCACAGTTATCTTCTGCTTCTTCGGTACTTGCTCCCAAGTGAGGGATTACAATACAGCCCTCCTGACCTGCTGTAGTAGGATTCGGGAAGTCTGTTACATACTTACGAATTTTCTTTGCAGCAAGACCCTTTAACACTTCTGCTTCATCTACGAGAAGGTCTCTTGCAAAGTTCAGAATAACCACATCATCCTTCATCTTATTGATAGCTTCTTTGTTAATCATATGCTTGGTTGCGTCCATCAAAGGTACATGAACGGTAATGAAATCACAGTTCTCATAGATTTCATCCAAGTTAAATACATGCTTTACATCACGGCTCAGGCTCCACGCAGCATTTACGGAAACATAAGGGTCGTAACCATATACTTCCATACCGAAATGTCTTGCTACGTTAGCCACCTTAACACCGATAGCACCAAGACCGATGATACCCAGCTTCTTGCCCATTAATTCAGTACCTGCAAAGTTCTTCTTTTCTTTCTCTGCAGTCTTTGCAATATTTGCATCATCCTTATTATCCTTTACCCAGTTGATACCGCCTACTACATCACGGGAAGCCAGTAACATACCTGCGATAACCAGTTCCTTTACAGCATTTGCATTAGCGCCGGGAGTATTGAATACTACGATACCCTTTTCTGCACACTTATCCAAAGGAATATTGTTGGTACCGGCACCGGCTCTTGCTACTGCAAGAAGACTTTCCGGCAGCTCCATCTCATGCATGGAAGCACTTCTTACCAAAATACCGTCTGCCTCATTTACATTATCATTGATTCTATAATCAGTTGTAAGATTTTCCAAACCAATCTTAGAAATAGGATTTAAACAATTAATCTGAAACATAATTATGCGTTCTCCTCTTCAAACTTCTTCATAAACTCAACCAGCTTCTCAACACCTTCGATAGGCATAGCATTGTAGATACTTGCTCTCATACCGCCTACACTTCTGTGTCCCTTTAAGTTGGTGAATCCTGCTGCAGTTGCTTCCTTTACAAACTTTGCATCCATGTCAGCATCACCGGTTACAAAAGGAACATTCATAAGAGAACGGTCTTCCTTACGAACGGTACCCTTGAACAGATTGCTCTGGTCGAGGAAATCATAAAGGATAGCTGCTTTCTTCTCATTGTATTCCTTCATTGCAGCCAGACCACCCTGTTTCTTCAACCACTTGAATACCTTACCGCAAATGTAAATACCATATGCAGGAGGTGTGTTGTACATAGAATCAGCATCAGAATGTGTCTTGTACTGTAACATGGTAGGAGTTCCTTCTAAAACATCCTCTGTAATTAAATCTTCACGAATTATTACAATAACAACACCTGCAGGTCCGATGTTCTTCTGAGCACCACCATAAATGATACCATACTTGGTAACGTCCATAGGCTCAGACAGGAAACAGCTGGATACGTCAGAAACCAGTGTCTTACCCTTAGTGTTTGGTAAAGTTTTAAACTTTGTACCATAAATCGTATTATTTTCACAAATATAAACATAATCTGCATCTTCAGAAATCGGAAGATCGGAGCAATCCGGTATGTATGAGAAATTGTCATCCTCTGAAGTAGCAATCTTGTTTGCGGTACCGAACTTCTGAGCTTCCTTATGAGCCTTCTTTGCCCACATACCGGTCACAATGTAATCTGCCACCTTGTTCTTCATCAGGTTCATGGGAATCATAGCAAACTGCAAATGTGCCCCCCCCTGAAGGAACAATACCTTATAATTATCAGGAATATTCATCAAATCCCTTAAATCTGCTTCAGCTTCCTTGATAATTGTCTCATAAGCTTTCGAACGATGGCTCATCTCCATAACCGACATGCCGGTTCCCCTGTAATCCATCATTTCTTCTGCAGCTTCTTTTAACACTTCTTCAGGTAAAACTGCGGGACCTGCTGAAAAATTGTACACTCTAGACACAATTCTTTCCTCCTCGTTTTGTTTTCTTTTGATATCTTACTCGTTAAAAAAATAACTTAAAATTCATTTTATAACTATTTTCTGCTTTAGTCAACTGCATTGTTAAAATTTTATAAAAATAATTCAGCAATGCAGAAAACAGAAGGTAAGCACTTGCCGTTCTAATAAAACATAATCACCGGTGTCCCCACCTCATACTCTTCATAAATGGTAGGCATAACCTTTGGTGGTATATTAATGCATCCATGGGACCCATTCTTCAAATAAACTTCCCCACCGAACTTCTTACGCCAGTCTGCATCGTGAATGCCGATATTTCCATTCACAGGCATCCAGTAATCTACATGGGAAGCATAGGTGGCTCCACGCAAAATCCTATTCTTCTGCTTGGAATAAACACGGTTTACTCCAACAGGGGTATCCCAGCCTTTTCGCATATTACCTGTCACAATATCAGTCTCCACTATCAGCTCACCGGCTTTGTAACCATACAGCTTTTGATTCGTCATATCAATTTCGATATAAGTATCTCCGATATCGTTTTTTCCCCTGACATAGCCTTGCTCCAGATATTTCGGAATGTGCACCTCAGATACCTCCTTCAGAAAGGCTTCCTTCAAATAAGCAATTTCTGCCTCACTGTCCAGTTTAGTACCATAATTTTTGTAAGGGATCTGCACAATTTCGCCTCTGGTAGCTTCGAATGCAAGCTCTGCATCACTGGTATTATATTCTGCGGCCAATTGCTCCACGAATTCTATAATTCCCTCTTCCCGAAGCAAAAGTCTTCCGGCATCATCCAGCACAAACTCACCCTGTTCATCCAGCAAAATAAACTGACTGGTAATGGCTCCATCCAAAGCAATCTGCTCCGCTCCCATATCATAAATAATATCACAACTGAGAAAATCCTGCAAATGATGCCATAAATCCAAAGTAGCTAACTGTTGGGGAGTATAGTCCAAATCCTGATACGCACCACTTTCCGCTATAGAAGCCTCATATACACCCATATGTACGTTCTGCAATACATATTCTGCAAAATGCTCCGGCTGAAAAATCTGCTTCGTACAATCCATCAGTTCATAACCGCCTTCCTCTTTCACAATAGATACCTCTGTGGTTTTCGGCAGTTCCTGCTTCACCAGCTCCAACTCTGTTATCAACTGTTTTAATATGGTATCATTCCAGCTCTTTTCAGGCTCGATTTGTATATGCTGCTCCTTCGCCCAAGCCAATGGCCACAAAAGACTGTTTCGCGTTCCCATACAACTCTGCAATGCATTTGTATAGTCCTCATGATAAGAAGCATATGCCATATTCAATTGTGCCGTTTCTCCATCAGTACCGATAATTGTAAGAAACGGAGCTTCTGCCTGAAACAAAAGCTCCGAATTTACCTCTTCCACTGTTTTTCCGGTGCAATATACACCATTTATCCAAGTATTTAACATGAATACATCCTTGTAGAAGTAAGCAATGCACAGGTAAATCGCAACACACACCAGTACCAGGGATAGAAACAGACGCATAAAAAACTTACCAATTTTTTCTAACATCACTATTTATTCTTTAAATCGTCTCCATCAAACACTTCGCTGATAGGCGCACCTGCGGGTACCATAGGAAATACCTTGTCATCCTCAGGAATCACACATTCAATGAGAACCGGACACTTCAAAGCAATCGCTTTTTCCACTGCAGGACCAATTTCTTCTTTTGTTGTTACACGGATTGCTTCGCAACCCAAACCTTCTGCCACTTTACAGAAATCTACCTTATCATTCAATACGGTCTGTGAATATCTCTGTCCATAGAACAGGGTCTGCCACTGACGTACCATACCCAATACATGATTGTTGATAACCACCTGAATGATAGGAATATTATAACGACTGGCAGTTGCCAATTCATTCATGTTCATACGGAAACAACCATCTCCGGCAATATTAATACAAATCTTGTCCGGTTGACCAACCTGTGCACCGATGCAAGCACCCAAACCATAACCCATGGTACCAAGACCACCGGAAGAAAGGAAGGTACGAGGCTCGGTATACTTATAATACTGTGCAGCCCACATCTGATGCTGACCAACGTCAGTGGTAATAATCGCCTTACCCTCGGTCACTCTGTCGATTTCCTCGATTACATAAGGACCGGAAAGAACGGCATTCTCATACTTCATAGGGAATTTCGTCTTTAACTCCTGAATGGTAGCCATCCAGTCAGCATGCTCCTGCTTCTCCAGTTTACCGTTTAATTCTGCAAGTACCTGCTTCAAATCTCCGATTAAAGAAGCATCTACACGAATATTCTTGTTGATTTCTGCTGCATCAATATCAATATGTACAATCTTAGCACCTTCTGCAAACTTCTTAGGATTACCGGTTACGCGGTCTGAGAAACGTGCGCCCAAAGCAATCAGCAAATCACACTGGCTAACGCCCAAGTTAGAGGTTTTGGTGCCATGCATACCAATCATTCCTGTATATCTCTCGCTCTTACCATTGAAAGCGCCCTTACCCATCAGGGTATCACAAACCGGTGCATCAATTAATTCTGCCAGCTCAGCCACTTCCTCAGCAGCTCCGGAAATCACAGCACCACCCCCCAAATAAATATAAGGCTTCTTCGCTACTTTGATTAATGCAACAACCTTTTCCATATCTGCCTCAGTATACTTCACCGGTTTTACCACTGCCTTAGGTTCTACCGGGGTATATTCACAGGTTGCAGCTGTCACATCCTTGGTAATATCCACCAATACAGGACCGGGTCTGCCACTTCTTGCAATGTCAAACGCTTTACGGATAGTATCTGCCAATTCTTCTACATTCTTTACAATAAAGCTATGCTTTGTAATCGGCATAGTTACTCCTGCGATATCCACCTCCTGGAAAGAATCCTTACCTAATAAGGGTAAAGTTACATTCGCAGTAATGGCTACCATAGGCACAGAATCCATGTAGGCTGTAGCAATACCGGTTACCAAATTGGTAGCTCCGGGGCCACTGGTTGCCATACACACGCCTACCTTACCGGTAGCACGTGCATATCCATCTGCCGCATGGGAAGCCCCCTGCTCATGGGAAGTTAAAATATGATTGATTTCATCACTATGCTTATAAAGAGCATCATAAATATTCAGAATACATCCGCCCGGATAACCAAACACGGTATCTACGCCCTGCTCTTTGAGACATTCCACTACAATTTCAGAACCTGTTAACTGCATATATCAAATCTCCTATTTCCTTAGTTTTTCGGCACTTCCAAAACAGCACCCTTGTTACCACTGGTAACCAGCTCACGATAACGAGCCAAATAACCGGTTACTTCCTTCAGGTTCGGCTGCCACTTTGCTCTTCTGTCTGCCAGTTCTTCCTCTGAAACCAGCATATCCAACTTGTTCTCAGGAATATTGATACGGATAATATCACCTTCCTGTACCAATGCAATAGGTCCGCCTACTGCTGCTTCCGGAGAAACATGTCCGATGGATGCACCACGGGAAGCACCTGAGAAACGACCATCTGTAATCAGTGCGACACTGGAGCCCAGACCCATACCTGCGATGGCAGAAGTAGGATTCAGCATTTCTCGCATACCCGGACCACCCTTAGGACCTTCGTTGCGGATAACTACTACATCACCGGCAACAATCTTACCACCCTTGATTGCTGCAATAGCGTCCTCTTCACACTCAAATACTCTGGCAGGACCTTCATGAACCATCATCTCTGCTACGACTGCGGAACGCTTAACCACACCACCGTCAGGAGCCAGATTACCCTTCAATACAGCAATACCGCCGGTCTCAGAATAAGGATTTTCCACAGGTCTGATTACCTCAGGATTTCTATTCACACAATTCTTAATATTTTCACCAATGGGGGTACCATTGACCGTCATACAATCTAAGTTCAGCAAATTCTTCTTGGTCAATTCATTCATCACTGCATAAACGCCGCCTGCCTCGTTCAAATCTTCCATATAGGTAGGACCAGCAGGTGCCAGATGACACAGATTAGGAGTCTTAGCAGACAAATCATTCGCTATGTCTAAGTCCAATTCTACGCCGGCTTCCTTTGCAATGGCAGGAAGATGCAGCATAGAGTTGGTAGAACAGCCCAGAGCCATATCCACAACCAAAGCATTCATAAACGCTTTTTCAGTCATAATATCACGAGGCTTAATATCCTTCTCCACCAGTTCCATAATCTTCATACCGGCATGCTTCGCCAGACGAATTCTTTCAGAATATACAGCGGGAACTGTACCATTGCCCTTTAAGCCCATACCGATTGCTTCTGTTAAGCAGTTCATGGAGTTGGCGGTATACATACCGGAGCAGGAACCGCAGGTAGGACAAGCCTTCTCTTCAAATTCACAAAGTTTCTCCATAGTCATGGTACCGGCAGCCACACTACCTACTGCCTCGAACATACTGGAAAGACTAGTCTTGTGACCGTCAATACGACCTGCCAACATCGGGCCACCGGAAACAAATACGGTAGGAATATTTAATCTTGCAGCAGCCATTAAAAGTCCGGGAACATTCTTATCACAGTTGGGTACACAAACCAATCCGTCAAAGCCATGTGCTCTTGCCATACACTCGGTTGAATCTGCAATCAAATCTCTGGTAACCAAAGAATACTTCATACCGGTGTGTCCCATTGCAATACCGTCACAAACTGCAATTGCGGGGAATACAACAGGCATACCGCCTGCCATAGCCACGCCCATCTTCACTGCTTCTACGATTTTATCCAAATTCATATGTCCGGGAACGATTTCGTTATAGGAGCTAACGATACCAATCATGGGACGTCTTCTCTCTTCCTCAGTGTAACCAAGCGCATTGAATAAACTTCTGTGAGGCGCCTGCTGAGTACCTGTCTTTACTGCATCACTTCTCATAATATACCTCTTTTCTTTTGCTCTCCGGGAAGGTTATCGGCAACTTACGATTTCTGCAGTATATATATCACGCACACATCGGACAAAAAACATTCTCCTCCATGTGTATGCTATCTGTCGGACATTCCTGTCCGCCTATAGCATACACATTTTCGTCGTCTGTTTGTTTGTACGGTGTATTTTGTAATATATATATACTGCCGAAATCTTACATTTTCATGTTATGTACGACCTATCTCCAACCGAAAAGATGCATTGTATTCATCTTAATAAATCATCTTACATCATATCATACTTTAATGGTGTTTGTAAACTTACAGTATGTTACTTCTTTTTGTATTTCTTTTCGATAACTGTGGTGTAAATAATCATGGCGGTGATGGTGGCAAACATAACTCCCAAAATAGAAATTATAATCCATGGGGAATTCTGACCTGCCAATAAGGGAAGCCCTAATAGCAGCAATACTATGCCATATATACCAAACAGCTTTGCCATAGCAAAATTGTAGCGTTTTATGTCAGTCACTTCCATCACCTGTGCATTTGCCCAAAAACCAACCGTTTTTTTAGAAAAGCAGGCATATACACCCATACCGATGAAAAAAACTGCCAATAAACTCCATATCACAAATCCCAATATAGCCCCTGTCATTAAATCCCCCTTTTCCTATCCTCATCCATCAGGAATTCTTTACTTCAGTTTCTTATTAAGCATTAAACTCTCTCTGCAATCAAATCGCCCATCTTTGCACAGCCTACTTTTTCACAGCCTTCAGAATAGATGTCACCGGTTCTGTAGCCGTCTTCAAGAACTTTCTTTACTGCGGCTTCAATTGCATCTGCTTCTTTATCAAGATCGAAGCTGTAACGAAGCATCATGGCTGCACTGAGGATGGTTGCTATCGGGTTCGCAATGTCCTTGCCTGCGATATCAGGTGCAGAACCATGGCTGGGCTCATAGAGACCGAACTTGGTATCATTTAAGCTGGCACTGGACAACATACCGATAGAACCGGTCACCATACTTGCTTCATCAGAAAGAATATCGCCAAACATATTCTCGGTTAAGATAACATCAAACTGTGCAGGATCCTTTACCAACTGCATTGCACAGTTATCTACCAGCATATGCTCTAAAGTAACCTCAGGATAATCCTTAGCCACCTCATTTACCACCGCTCTCCAAAGTCTGGAAGAATCCAGTACATTTGCTTTATCTACGCTGGTCACTTTTTTGCGACGCTTCATAGCAATATCAAAGCCACGGATAGCAATTCTGCGGATTTCATTTTCGTCATATGTAAGGGTATCAATAGCTTTTCTCACACCATTCTCTTCCACTGTCTTACGTTCACCAAAGTATAAACCACCGGTTAATTCACGCATAATCATCATGTCAAAGCCCGCTTCGCTGATTTCCTCCTTCAAGGGACAAGCAGCGGCCAACTCCGGATACAAATAAGCAGGTCGTAAATTTGCAAACAAATTCAGTGCCTTACGAATTTTTAAAAGACCTGCCTCAGGTCTCAAGTTCGGTGCCAGCTTGTACCAGGGAGAAGTATTGGTATCGCCGCCAATAGAACCCATAAGTACTGCATCCGCAGCCTTTGCTGTTTCAATGGCCTCATCCGTCAACGGTACACCATGCACATCGATGGAGGCTCCACCCATGAGAATATCCGTATAATTCATAGTGTGACCATATTTCTCAGCCACCTTATTCAGTACCTTCTTTGCCTCGTTTACGATTTCCGGTCCAATTCCGTCACCGGGAATACATGTAATCTTCAATTCCATATTTTTTACCTCACTTTTTCAGGGCTTTCACCTGTTACTTTCTATTTAATTTAAGTGTACCATGTTGTTAGGTATTCTTCAAATACATATTATTTATAGTTGTTATAACTTTGAGTTATGCACTTCCCTATATCAATTTACTTTTTCCCAATTGCTCGGCTGATGACATATAAAAAATTGCAAATCATAGTACGCCCCTCAATCCTGCAATATAGGAGTAGTATTTCTACCCATATAGTGCATTGAGGCGGTTATGGTAAGAAATATTTTCTTGCTACAATTCATTTATCTACCCATAGACACACATTTCTATATCTTGGGCAGAGAAATGTAATATTTTCTCTACCCATAGTCTCATTTTTCATAACACTGGGCAGAAATCCAATTCAACCTCAACAAATTTATCTTCCTATAAAACCTATTTTTCTTAATATAGGTAGAACCTCACTATCAAGTAGCAAAAATCAACTACCCAACTTCAAAAATCAGAATCCGTTCCCTTGCATTCTCCCCTTCAAACAAATCACTGCAGTCTATTTCATCCACAAAATCTACCCTGTCCGCTGTACGAACCAACAAATAACTCAAATATTCATCATCAGGATAATAAAAGAACAACCGCATCTTCCGAGGATTTGCATAATAAGAGTTCAGTATCTTGCTTAAAACCGAACACAACAATTCTACCCGAAAAGGATTGAAAAAGTAAAAGCAATCCCCATCCGTCACCTCATACTCTTCTGCCTTCTGACATAAAAAGGTCACTTTGTTGCATAAATGGCTCTCTTCCAAATTTTGCACAGCCTGTCTATAAATTCCTTCGTCATATTCTATTCCAACAGTATGACAACCTACATAATGACTTAGAAAGAGGCTCACACGCCCCTTCCCACAACCATAGTCTACCACTGTATTCTCCTTGGTTATATAGCCACTTTCTGCCAGCCGCTGCAGCACCGAATAGGGAGTAGGTTCATAGGGATGATGAAAAATGTCCGCATGAGCATCCTCTCGCCCGCCGGTATGTATCTTCAGTTTTTTTCCCAGTCAGAATCGTTATCTTTTTTCTCCATCTTATATACCTATTTATTACCATATACATCATAATACCTACATAAACCAGTCAAATCCCCAGAGTGTTCTTCCATCATAATAACAATTTCGGACATAACATATCTCTAACCACTTCACATCAAAACACCCACTCATACAATATCCCATACAATTCCCTCACATAAAAGGTGGGGAACAGCCAGGAAGCAGTTCTGCCGCACACTGCCGTGTTTTTTACGCCCAATCCCTTTGCAATCAGGCTCACACGATACTGGTGATATTCACTGGTGGCAATGGCTATCTCCTCCGGTAACCGATGCTCCTCAATTACCTGCAGACTAAACTCAATATTCTCTCTGGTAGAGGTAGATGCATCTTCCTTGAAAATACGTGCTCCATCGATACCCATGTTAGTCAGATATCGATACATACATTCCGCTTCCGAAATATTCTCTCCGCTTCCCTGTCCCCCGGACACCACACAATAAGTATCCGGGTAAGTCTGCAAATAATCATAAGCTGCATCCAAACGTTCCCGCAGGGATAAACTGGGTACCTCTCCATACACACGGCATCCCAGTACAATCAGAGTTTCTTTTCCCTCCGGAGCATTAGTAGCACCTCTAATCATCAAAATACTAAGAACTATCGCTAATGCACCCACCAGACATACCATGGTTTCCGCGAAATATACAATAAATTTCAGAAACCGGCGCTTCTTCCACCGTTTACGGAGATTGTTGATATTCTTATAAAACAACCCGTAAGTCACCAATGCTACCGAAACCACAAGTCCTGTCAGATTCCCTATGTTCAGTCCAACTGTCAGAGATAATGGTACCACAAAGGTCATAAAGGCCACACTTCCCACTACTATCAACAAAATCGGTATCAGCGGAAACTTCTTTGTTGCTTTTCTATCTTTCATACCATCCGGTCCTATTTCAAAATCTCACTAATTGCCTTAGACATCTGTTCTGCTGCATGCTCATGACTGGCTACGGTAGGATGATAATCCACTGCCCATCCATTTTCATAAGCCTGTACATCCAACTTCACATAATGTACCTTTGTATCATTTTTCTCTGTACTAAATTGTTCTACTGCCTTTTCAATCTGCGGACAAAGCTCTTGTCCCATTACACCCAGCGTACACACAATTTCCGCATCCGGATTCTTCTCGCGTACCTTCTCCAAAAAGGCCACATAACCCTGCACATACTCTTCCTTCTTTGTAGCATCGTTCTTGGTATATGAGTTGTCGTTGGTACCCAGATTGATTACCACTACATCCGGCAAACGCTGAAATTTCCACTCCTTTTCGGATGGTTTCACACCACCTGCTGTTCCGTAGGAATTTCCCACCTTGTCATAATACAAGGGAAGTGCCTGCTTTTCCTGCTTTTTTCCATTATTGGTATAACCACTGATAATACCATAACCGCTTTGAGACACTAAGCTCCAATCTGCATCCAGCTTCTGTGCGGTTAAGAATGCATAGGCCTTTGTGGCATCTTCATTACTGGTCAAATAAACATCGCCCAATTCACCATCTACACCATATCCGCAAGTAATGGAATCTCCTACAAACTCTATCAATAAATCTTTCTCCTCGGTAGGCTGTATTTTCGCATCTGCATCACAGGTAATATACTGCAATCCCAAGGAAGAATCTGAGGTTTCCGAAAGCTTCACAAAACGAATCACATGTTCCTCCACTGCATCTGCCTGAAGAACCGGTACCTCCTTGATACCTTTATCCATCATTTCATCAATCACCATCTCACCATCCACATAAATCGCATAACGAGCCTGATGATTCTTATTTGAATACATACTGTCTGCTCTCAGACTAAAGCTACAACTCTTACCGGTAAACTGAAACTCCACACCGGATGCAGAAAAGGAAAGCCAACGAATATCATTGTTTAACCAAGTTCTTCCCAACAGTTTCACATTCTCTCCGGTCATCAAAAATACACCGGGATCATAAGTTTTTCCGGTCAATCCTTCCTCCGGTTCCATAGTCGCCTGAGGTGCTTCTGTAGTCTCGGGCACTGCATCCGAACCCTCGGCACCGTTTCCGGTATCAGTCACATTACTGCTTCCCGGCAACGGTTCCGTTCCTACATCACTTTTCCCGCATGCCACGCAAAACAGAACACAGAACATCATAAAAATTAACAAAACACTTGATTTACTCTTTTTCATTCAAAACCCTCCATATCTTTCTCTATTTTAACTGTAAAACGAATATTTGTAAATACAGGGAAACTTCCTTTCTTGACACAAAAATAAGCGATACTTCAAAAGCATCGCTCATTCTTATCTTTTCTTTCCAGTTTCAACTAAGCCTCCGGCTTCTCTACATTGGTAATGGCACTACGCTGCATAGGAATACGACAGTTCTTGTTGCTACCGAACTCAACAATAACTGTATCATCATTGATGTCGATAACCACACCATAGAAACCGGCAGTAGTCAATACACAGTCACCAATTTCCAAGGTTGACAACATTGCTGCCACTCTCTTCTGCTCCTTCTTCTGCGGTCTCATCAAAAAGAACCACATAGCACCGATAATAACAGCATAAAACAAAATCATAATAATTGAACTCATTGCCGCACCTGCACCGGCTGCATCCTGCGGAGTTGTTAATAAAACGCCCATTTTCTTTCCTCCTGAACTAAAATAAAACACTGAATACTATCATACACAAAAATTTTGAGTTAGACAAGACATTTCCTTGCAAAAATCATAAAATATTTGTGAATTTCACTCTACTCCAACGGTGTAGCCATATTCTCCAGCTTCTGCTTCTTATATGCAGCGAAATTGCCTGCATCCAATGCATCCCGAATTTCTTCCATCATGGTGTTGTAGAAATACAGGTTGTGGAGTACGCAAAGGCGCATGCCTAACATTTCTTTTGCCTTCAACAGATGACGGATATATGCTCGACTGTATCTGCGACATGCCGGACATCCACAGCCTTCCTCTATGGGACGGCTGTCCAATTCATACTTGGCATTGAACAGATTGATTTTTCCATGATTGGTGTAAACATGTCCATGACGACCATTTCTGCTGGGATATACGCAGTCAAAGAAATCCACACCTCGCTCCACTGCTTCCAAAATGTTCGCCGGTGTTCCCACACCCATCAAATAGGTAGGTTTATTGGTTGGCAGATAAGGCACTACTTCGTCTAAAACATGATACATTTCTTCATGACTTTCTCCAACTGCCAGACCACCCACTGCATATCCGTCCAAATCCATTTCACTGATACGCTTGGCATGCTCAATACGAATATCTGCGAAAATCGCGCCTTGATTAATACCAAATAACAACTGGTTCTTATTAATCGTATCCTCTAAACCGTTTAATCGCTTCATTTCTGCTTTACAACGTTCCAGCCATCTGGTGGTACGCTCCACAGAATCCTGCACATATTTACGTTCTGCTTTGCTAGGCGGGCATTCGTCAAATGCCATGGCTATGGTAGATGCCAGATTGGACTGAATCTGCATACTCTCCTCCGGTCCCATGAAAATCTTGTGACCATCAATATGCGAACTAAAATATACACCTTCCTCTTTGATTTTACGAAGTCCTGCCAGAGAAAACACCTGAAATCCGCCAGAATCCGTCAGAATAGGCTTGTCCCATGACATAAACTTATGCAAGCCTCCCAGCTGCTTGATGATTTTATCCCCCGGTCTCACATGCAAATGATAGGTATTGGAAAGCTCCACTTGAGTTTTAATTCCTTCCAAATCCTCCGTGGAAACCGCTCCTTTTATGGCTGCCACCGTTCCCACATTCATAAATACCGGTGTCTGAATAGTACCATGCACTGTCTGAAATTCCGCTCTCTTGGCACGACCTTCCTGCTTTAATATCTTATACATAATCTTCCTCACTTCTTGGTTTTTCATTACTGCTTTGTATCATAGCACATTATTGAAATTCTTGCATCCATCTTTTATTGAATTTCTTCCTTATCACACATCTCTTTCTTCATACTGCCTATCATCTCACTCCATTGAAATGAGCCACAATTTCACGAATATACTTATTCCCTCCGCTTCCTTCCGGGCTTATTGTAATAATTCCAAAGTCAATATCCATACAAAACCATTCTTCCTCTATTTTTACACGACTGATATAATAATCCCACAATAACATCTTTTCATCCGGCGGTTCTATACGAATCCTATCACCATAAAGTTCTCGTAAACACGATATAGTCTCCTTCAGACTTTTAATGGTATCTAAGTGTGCCTCCATAATATTTCCGTTTGCCATTTCATCCAGATAATAGAGCCTGCTACTTGGCTTTATTCCATTACATTTTTCATTTAGGTAAATCGTATGTGTCTCCATAGCTTGACCGCTTCTGTTATGTGCAATCCATATTTCCTCAAAGCATTCTACCGGAAGTGACTGTTCTTTTGGTTCTTTTACTACGAAATTCTTATAATAGCAAATGCCCTGTTCCACTCTTATGACTGTATAGCGTATTCCGTCTTTTTCACAGCATGCATGAGCCGTATATGCATCAGTCACCTTATCCTTGCCGATCCTTCCCCGTGGATGCTCCCGACAGATATCTTCAACTTCATACAACTCATATTCTTTCCAATAGGATACTACACGATACTTCATCCCCTGATATATGACAAACTCACCGGTCAACAATGCGATATCAACGTTCATGGCTTCTCCCTCAGCTTCTCATCTCTTCCAGTTCCTTCTGGTAAAAATCTGTACCATTTCTTTTATCAAATTTAAGTGCAATATCCATAGCACTATTATAATAATATTTCTCCAACTCCTGAATATTATATATTCCACTCTCAGAATACAACGGAAAAGCAGGTGTCAAATCCAGTTTTATGGTATTGCCCTTTCTTGCTTTCCCCAGTTCCCTAAAAAATATGGAAATACGAACATCCTGATATAGCTTGGCATTCGGACATCTCTCTTCATACCAATCTCTCCAATTACTCTTATATATCTGCAAAGCTTTCCCTATATCCGTATGTGCATAACATTGGAGAAAAATATCCCACTCCTCAAATTCCGTGAGTTCTGTCTTCCTGCCATGTTGTTCCAACACGCGGACATATTTCATCGCATTTTCATAATCCTTCCGTTTCATATAATATTCCAAATATTGCGTCTTCAGTCGAAGCCATGCATGGTTATTGTTTTTACCACAGCTCAACTTAAAATTCTCAATGTCCTTAGCCAAATCATCCGCAATATCTTTTTTATCTATGGATAAATAATATTCAATTTCATAATTTCTGTCACAGGCCTTGCAATCTCCGTTTCCATCGGCTGGAAGCTTTCTGAATTCTTGAAAATACTGTTCTGCCAATTCACCATCAATACATTTATAAAAACCACGCATACACTTATAATAGGGTTTTAAATTATATCCAAAGGCAATACTACGCTGCTTGAAATCCTCCAAAAACCTTAAATAATCCTCATAGGATATTTGATAGTAGTCTTCACAAGTAACAATTACCCATTTATAAACCTGTAAAACACGATCCAGTCCATTTTTGAAGCGTCTTTTATCCGGTGTGGTCGGAATATTCGGATATTTATCCACCAATGCCAATGCTTCCGGAAACACAATCATCATATCCATACTGTCTTCATAAAAGGTGGATTCATGGCAAAGATCCAAACGAAACCCCAGCTGATACATTAAATCATGATTTTCGTCTGCCATACGGATTGCAGAACGAATGGCTGATATCCTACTTTTCCCATGCTCCACCATTTCAAATTCTTCTTTTAACTGTTGTGGATTATACATCACGAATTCCCCTTTCTATCAATGACAAAATATTCCGATTCAACAAGCTCATTTCATTATTATGTAATGTAAAGCCTCCTACCTGCAAAGCCTGAACATAAAGTATCTCCACAATCACCTTTAACAGTTCTGTTTCTTTCAGTTGGACGATTTTTTTCACAACAGGACTATTATAGTTAAAATATAAGGTAGCTGCCATGTTATTGGAATAATCCATAGCAAAAGCATCCAGCATACCAAAAAACATCGAATTAGCCTGTTCTCGGGATACTGCTATCTGACGCTGTAATAGTGTATTCTCATCCAACAGATAAAAGGTAGGCTGATTATAGGGGGAAAAGTATTTCAATTCTGCCTGACAATCATAATTTCTCAAAATTTGATTTGCTTCCCGCAAAAACTCAAATCCCTCATCCGCATCCTCTGGCGACAAATCCCGCATCAAATCTTCAATTGCCCAATCCTCTACTGCACAAACCTCCAAATCATAAAGCTCACCCAAACAGCCCAACAATTCCAATGCATGAACATATGACACATTAATCAAGAGTTTATCTTGAGCAAAGAATAACTGCGACAACTGCTTATACTTCTCTCTGGTAGGTGCATAAACCAAAGCCTCCCTGCTCATTTTTAAATCATAACCAGTCAACGTGCCTCTGGTAGTCTCAAATTCAAAATAGTCAATCAAGGTTTCAAACAACTTCTCGGAACTAAGGGCGATGGAACGCAGTGTCAGATTATGTATCGCAAAAAACTGTTCGAATCTTACCGGTTCCTTTTGTGCAAGACCAATAATATAATTACAGATTACATCTTCTATCCTTTCTCTGGCCTTCGTCAAAGCATCATCCACATAAAATCCTTCTCTGGATGCTGTCGGACGCAGATTCATAACATTTACAATACACTTTGCAAATACAGCCCAGTCGGGTATCAGATTGTCCCCTTTCTCCGTAAGCAACATATTTTTCAAATATATCTTATGATAGGTATTTGCAGACGGTAATATGCTATAATTCACAATATATATCACACCGGATACGCACCCCTCCTCCAGTTGAAAAGGAATACAATCAAAAAACTGCTCTCCAAACATCATCTGACCGAATATTATCAATTCCTGCCTATTGGTTTCATGTCCTTCCCATGGCAAATAAGTCGGATTGATTTGCCTGCATTCATCTGCCTGTCGAATGGTAATCGGAATATGTAGCAACATGCCATAGTGAATGACCAGCTCCTCAATACACGCTTTTGTAAAATATTCCTCCATTCCTGTCTTTGCCTGCAGAATCACCTTGGTTCCCGAGTTTTCCGCAAAGAGCTCCGCTTCAACACTCTCTATGGTATAAGTGCCATCCGGCTTGCCGCGCCATCGTAGTACAGGTGCATCCGGTTGCTTGCAGGATTTGGTAATCATGGTTATTTCATCCGCTACCATAAAACAGGAAAGCAGACCGATACCAAAACGTCCAATATAATCTGTCTCCACAGCCCTCTGTGTCAAACCACGCTTAGAGGACTCACCAATAATAGCCAGAAACTGATGGATTTCATCCTCTGTCAACCCCTGTCCATTATCTGTAAAAATCAAAGACTTGTTTTCTTCGATTTCCAAGGTGATATTCCCTTCATGATTTGTTTCTTTCGCATTTTGTTTTTCCCACTGCTTCCGTCCGGTAATCGCATCCACTGCATTCTGCAAAAGTTCTCTGATATACACATCCGGGCTACTATAAAGATGATCTGACAATATCTCTATCATTCCACCTAAATTGACTTTAAAACGATAATCTTCCATAAAGCACGTCTCCTTCTATTACAAACCTATATATCTAATAAAACAGATTTTCCGACCATTCCCGAATACCAATTCTTCTGATCATATCCTCTTTTATTTTGTTAAGCTGTTCACTGTCCTCACCCTTATTACAAAGCTTATCATATTCTCTCTTTAACTCATCCAGCTGCTCATAAAAGTCTGCTATCTCCTTATTAATTTTTGAAATACGTTTCTTCATTTTCCAATTATTCCATTGCCAAAATATAGAATCCATCTCATAGATTTCTGTTGCCTCCAGTTGAAAATATTTGCAACCTTCTTTCTTTTCCAGAAAAGCTTTTGTGGCATTAATTTCCTTCTCCAGCTCATCTTCCTCAAAATACTTTTTATTTTTCAACTCATCCAGAAAAGCATACAATCTTTCTACACCCTTTTCAAAATCTCCCTGCAATGCAATTTTAAAGGGAGATTTTAGAATCCTTGAGCGAACTCTCTTGGTTTTTGCACTCAATAAAAGTCTAAAAGCAATGGGAATGTCATAATTATATTCTGCAATCCCCAACAATTCCTCTCCCTTTTGTGCATATAAATACGCTCTATTCGCCATGATATTGTCCCTCCCATTTCTATATCTGTTTATTTCTTATTAACCTACATCTTCTTCGCTATTGTAACACTATTCTGCTCAAGTTTCATCCATATTTTGCTAAAATATGGATTGTAAATAGTCACATTATTGATGCATCACCCTCCAATACATACAACAATGGCGGTCTTTCGACCGCCATTGCCATTATTAATATTTCAATGCTTTTATCATCTCCGCCAACTGTTCACGATACTTATTATCCTTGCTGCCCTTTGTTACCAGCTCGTAGGCCGCATCCAGACTGGAGTTACCTGCATAATCACTGTCATTGAGAAGCATACCTAACTCTGCCACACCGGCCACGAATTGGAAATCCTCAGACATAGTCTCGTTTCCTTCATTTCTCATAACCGCAAAATTCTCCTCCACGCTTTTCTCACCATCAGGTTCTTTGTAGCGTATGGAAAGGGTTAAAACTTCACCGGATAACGCTTCTTTGGTCACTTCTCTGTCAGACTGGTATTTTAAATCGCTGCCAGCATTATCTGCATCCGCACTTACCAACTCATAGAGAACGGTTACTGTTTGTCCGGCACCGGTTTCTCCACCATCTTTTGTGTCATCCTCAAAATCCTCCGCCGCCATCATACGGTTCTCATAACCTAACAATCGATACTCTGCAACCTCTAAAGGATTAAACTCTACCTGAAGCTTTACATCCTTGGCTACCGTGATCGTGGTTTGCTTTAACTTTTCCACCAGCACTCGGTTTGCCTCATCCATACAGTCAATATAGTAATAATTGCCATTCCCTGCATCGGCAATGCTTTCCATATTGGCATCCGAATAATTACCGCTTCCATAACCCAAAACCGTTAAGAATACACCGCTTTCCTTCTTCTCTGTAATCAAATCCGTCAATCCGGCATTGCTGGTAACTCCCAGATTCATATCTCCATCGGAAGCAATGATTACTCTATTGTTTCCATTTTCCATAAAGTTTTCTTCTGCCAGCTTATAAGCTGCCGTAATACCGCCACTACCATTGGTTCCACCACCGAACTCAATCGTATCCAGTGCTCTACAAATCTGTTTATATTTATCTCCTGCACAGCTGTCCAAAACCACCTTGGAATCTCCGGAATACGTCACAATGGAAACACGGTCATTTGCATTTAAGGTTTCTGCCAGAAGCTTAAAGGATTTAATGACCATGGTTCCTTTGTCCTGTGTCCGCATAGAACCGGAGGAATCAATAAGGAAGATGAAATTGTTACCGGTGCTTTCCAAATCCACCTCTTTTGCCTTTACTGTCAACATCAACAGCTGATTGTCTTCATTCCATGGACAGGTATTCATCTCATATGATACGGTGAATCGGTTGTTGTCCTTTGTCTCTGTAATATCGTAGTCAAAATAATTAATCATTTCCTCCAATCGAATGGAACCCTGAGGAATATCCTCTATCGCATAATTATCATTTACCATTCTGCGGAAATTGGTATAAGAGCCGGTATCCACATCTGCTGCAAAGGTAGACAGTGGGCTCAATGCAACACGCATAAAGCTGTTTTCTTTTATGTAATCGTATTCCTCCGTGTTAAACTCCTCATAGGGAGCTTCCGCAGGCATTTCCGCTGCAGTAGTACCTCCTGCGTAATAACCGTCTGCATAGCTCTCTGCCTCCATCTGTACAGAATAGTTCGCGGAAGAACCACCTGCATTCATGGAATTGCTCCCACCATTGATAACTGTCGGTCCGGAAGTAGCCATATCACTGCTACTACCACAAGCCACCAGCGAACCGGTCAATAACATCACACATAACATTGTCAAAACTTTTCTCTTCTTCATAACATTTTCCCTCCTTGATATACCGCTTCTCTCATGCGGTTCTATCTATAAACTCACAAAGTGCCTCTTTCCGGTTGCATTTTCTTTACAACTTTTTAGAAAGGGGCACTTTTTCTCTTGTTTTGACAACAAATATTTACTTTTACTACACTTTTATCTACATTTCACTATAAAAAGATATTTAAAACATCACTATCCTTTTTTACAAAGGCTATATATTGGTCTAGCTTCGCATGCATAGTAACCCACTGTTGTCCCTGATAGCATTGCTTATCTATCACAGACACCCAGTCTCCTGCCGGAAGATAAACGTTACGTTCCACTTGGGACTTCTCCATAATCGGAGCGAAGAGAATATCCTCTCCGAACATATACTGGTCTTCCAATGTGTAGCAGACGGCATCCTCATAATAATCATAAAACATAGGACGCATAAGGGGAGAACCGTTTTCGCTCGCAATATTCATATATTTTACAATATAGGGCATCAGCTTTTCTCTGGTCTCGATGAGCTTCTTTATGATTTCGTAGTTTTCGTCCCCGAAACACCAAATTTCATTAGGTCCACCACTTCTTTCGATAATCCCCGGATTCGGCTCCGGCTGATTAGGAGTACGCAGTCGAGAGCCATGCAATCGCATAATCGGCGAAAACAATCCAAACTGGAACCATCTCACCAATAGCTCACGAAACTCTTCACTTTCCGTGTCTCCACCGAAAAAGCCCCCAATATCACTATTCCACCAGGGAATACCGCACATTCCCATGGACAAGCCACTGGTAACACTTTGACGCAAAGAACGCCAATCCGAACAAATATCACCATTCCATACAGCCGCACCATATTTCTGGCTACCCGGATAAGCAGCTCTTGTCAGGGAGATTATTTCTGTTTCTCCTACTTCCTGTAACCCTTCATAAAGCATCTTTACATAATAATAAGGGTACAAGAGAGCCGTTTGCGCACCATTGCCCAAATAAAAATGCAAATGTCCAAACTGCTGTGGATGAACCTCCGGCTCTGCCTCATCCAGCCAAAAACTGTGAATACCATAATCATAATAGTTCTTTTTTATTTTATCCCAAACGAACCTTCTGGTATGAGGATTCATTGGGTCAATAAAGGTTTGCTGTCCATAAAAGGCAAAGGTACCGTACTGTCCATTCTCTGTACGTACCAGCATATTCTCTTCATTCATTTCCATATAGTTTTCACTATTTGGATTGATGGTAGGCCAAATAGATACAATCGGCTTAATCCCCAACTCTTCTAATTCCCTGCACATAGCTGCCGGGTCCGGCCAGTATTTAGGGTCAAACTTCCACTCTCCCTGTTCCGTCCAGTGGAAATAATCTATTACAATGGCATGTATCGGAATGCCTCTTCTCTTATACTCTCTGGCAACACTCAATAATTCTTCCTGACTTTCATAGCGTAGCTTACACTGCCAAAATCCTGCCGCCCACTCCGGGAAGTCCGAAGCATAACCAGTCAGGTCTGCATATAACTTCATCACATCCGCAGGCTTATCTCCAACAAACACCAGAAAATCCGCCTGATAAGTGCTGTCACTGCACCATATGGTATGGTTTCTGGTTGTTTCGCATCTGCCTGGTGACGGATTGTTCCAAAAGAAACCATATCCAAGGGAAGAATAAAGAAACGGCAAGGTAGACTTAGTGTTGTAATGTACTATGTTACAGCTACTTCCTTTTCTGTCAAATGCATCCTCTGTTTCTTGTCCAAGTCCATAAAAGTGCTCTCCTTCATTTGCCTCGAAAATCACCTTCGTGGCATAATGATCACCTTCTGTATGTACATAATTGTTGACATAGTCTCCTTCGTATTTCCTTTTTAATATCAGCTTATCCTTTCGATAAAAGCAAATAATTCCACCATACCACGGAAAACCGGCATCGATGGTTACCTTAATATCACCGTTCTCTATAGTTGCAAATGCAGAATCCCCAGTAATCTTGCACCTATCCTCTGTTACCGGATTCAAAAGCGTCCATTTTTCCTCAGAAACCTTAGCATTTCTCGTTGCTCTGCATCGTATACAATTCATTCCATACGGTTCCATAACAATCAACTCATCACGCCTTTGAAATATCAGTCTTTTTTCTTCCAAAACTATCTTTCCCATGAGTACCTCCTCTGTATTTGAAGCAATGTTCTTCGCATTCCTGTTTTTGCTAACAATATTATATGATATTTTATGTATCTTTACTTTTCTATTCTTGCCGGAAACTAACACAATATTGATGTTTCATCTATACTATGTTATATTGAAAACAAATACATATAGCTTTGTTTTTGGAGATATTTATGAATTTTATGAACAAAGAAACAGACACAAAATTGTATGAAGATATTATTCACATCACGGATGATGCCCCTTATTCCATACACTATACCAAACTGCCTGCTGATTGTCAGGATGCTTTGTATCTTCATTGGCACAAGGAAATGGAGTTTTTAGTACTGGAACAAGGCTCCTTACGTTTTCGTGTAGAGGACAAAGAATATCTGTTACAAGCTGGAGAAGGAATCTTCATACCACCCGGCTTATTACATTATGCAGAAAATGATGATGGCACAGCTTTTTCTTTCTATGCCTTGGTACTATCCCCCTCTTTTTTAGTAGGGGATATGGAAACGCATGCCTATCAACAATATCTATTGCCCATACTGCACAACAACTTACACTTTACTCTCCCTCTACGAAAAAACGAACACTGGAAGTTCTCGATTTTGGAACACTTGACTGCAATTTTTACTTCCCATGCCCCCTCAGAACTGTTTGTAAGGGGTCATTGTTTGTTGTTATGGAATCTGCTATATACAAACCATATTGCGAAAAAAACAGACTTGCCCCTCATATCACCCTTGGCAGTTCATCTAATGCCTGCACTGCAATATATACAAACCCATTACATGGAAACCATTACCTTAGGTATTCTGGCAGAGTACGTACATTTAAGTGAAGGGCAATTTTGCCGTACTTTTAAGCTTTTCACCGGAATGCCACCTATTCAATATTTAAATCGATATCGAATTTTGCAGAGTTGCCATGAATTATACCATTCTGACAAAAGCATTACAGAGATAGCTTTCAACCACGGTTTTAATAATATCAGCTATTACAACCGAGCATTTTTCAAGATTATGCGTATGACCCCTTCCGCCTATCGCAAAAGAAAGAATTGCCAATTTGAAAATCATGAATTATAATCTACTTAGATTTTTGGAAAATTGATACAATTTCCCACTACATATTGAATATATTACGGAGGCATTTATGGCAGGTTCAACTTATGGAACAATTTTTAAAATAACCACATGGGGCGAGTCCCACGGAAAGGCTTTGGGTGTTGTTATTGACGGCTGTCCTGCCGGACTGGAGCTGGACGAAACCGACATTCAGGCATATTTAAATAGACGTAAGCCCGGTCAGAGTAATATCACTACCCCTCGCAAGGAAGCAGACGAAGTGGAAATCCTCTCCGGGGTTTTCGAAGGCAAAACCACCGGTACCCCTATCTCCCTGATGGTTCGTAATACTTCACAAATTTCCAAGGATTATAGCGACATTGCATCCTACTATCGTCCCGGACATGCGGATTACACCTTCGACGCCAAATATGGTTTCCGTGATTATCGAGGCGGCGGACGTTCCTCCGGTCGTGAGACCATTGGTCGTGTGGCTGCAGGTGCCATTGCAGCCAAAATCTTAAAGCAATTAGGGGTACAGATTATGGCTTATACCCGTTCCATCGGTCCGGTAGAAATCGATTATGATAATTTCGATTCTGCTGCGATTCGAGAAACCAAAACTGCCATGCCCGACCGCGACGCTGATGCCAAAGCTGTGGCACATTTAGAAGCTGCCATGAAGAATTTAGACTCCGTAGGTGGTGTCATGGAATGTGTAGTAGTGGGAGCACCTGCCGGAATCGGCGATACGGTTTTCGAGAAACTGGACGCAAACCTGGCAAAAGCCATGATGTCCATCGGTGCCGTAAAAGCGGTAGAAATCGGTGCCGGTATTCAGGTAGCTCAATCAAACGGCAGCACCAATAACGATGCCTTTTGCATGATGGATGGAGAAATCACCAAGAAAACCAATCATGCAGGCGGTATTTTGGGTGGCATGAGCGATGGCAGTCCTATCATCATCCGTGCTCATGTGAAACCGACCCCTTCTATCTTCTCCACTCAGCAAACAGTCAACCGCGACCGGGAAGAAATTGATATCAACATTAAGGGACGCCACGACCCTATCATCGTGCCTCGCGCGGTAGTGGTTATGGAGTGCATGACCGCCATCACCATACTGGATGCCATGATGGTAAACATGTCTGCCAAAATGGATTCTCTGGAAAAATTTTATAAATAAGTTTCTTTCAGAATAATTCTCGATTGAAAGATATACATAATTCTACCCATAGAACCTATCATCGTGTTCTATGGGTAAAATTTTTGTTGACATATTTGACATATTGAGAGAATTCCCCTCTGCACAGCCACGCTTCAACTAATATGCAGACCTTTAAAAAACAACCAGTTGTTCCCTATTCTCCAACAACCATTTCAGCATAGCCAAATTGGTCTCTGCCAGTTCCCTAAACTTCTCATAATCACTAAAGTATGCAATACAATTAAACTGTATTCCTAAGACTACATAGGGTACTGCTCTTTTCTCTTCCTCCGTAAGCTTCACCACACTATTATAACCTGTTAAAATATCTCTGAAAATACCAAACCACTTCTCCGGTTCTTCCACAGATTTTTGAAAATTTTCGGAAAGAATAGAGGTTGTCATATAGCAGGCATCAAATATACGAATATTTTTCTCTGATAACTCAAAGTCTGTAATCCCCAACACACTATCCCTTCCTCCTACAAAGTTGTTCGGGCAGGGATTTCGATGGATAATCTGTCTGGGTAAGTATGGATACAAGTCAGTAAACACTTCTACATAGGACTTACAAAAGTCTTCTGACAATCCTGCGATTTCTTTCACCTTTGGAAGTGCCCAATTCCTAATACTTTCCAACCAATTGGGTTCATTGCAGACCATCTCCTCCTCAAAGGTAACCAGCAGATTGTCCAACTGTCCCAGTACTTCCCCCAGATACCTTGCAGAAAATTCCGGATTGTCTGCATAAAAGCCACTACTTTCTATGGGATTTCCTTCCAGCTTTTTCTCTAAACAATAACAAAGCTCACCTTCCTTATAGTAATCCTGTCCCTGTAATGTCTTTACCGGAAGCGCTACTCCAAAGTCCGCCTTCTCCAAAGCTTTGGTAATTTTAATATGTTGCTCCAACCGTACTATATTAGCACTTACCTTTATCACATGAGAAGCACCCACATTCCACTCACAATCAGAACGTTCTCCGCTTCCGGCATAGTAAAAATCAGTAACCGGCTCTTCCTGCATATTCCATTGAGCCAATACTTCTTTTAGTTTCTTATAATTCAACATAATATGTTCCTCCTGAATCAACTTAATCTTGTAGGGATGCTTTACCGTATGCATCGTTACATATTCAGAAGGAGAACATTGAAATTCACGCTGAAACGCCTTATAGAAACCGGCATTAGTCTCAAACCCATAGTCCAGAGCCACCTCAATAACCTTCCGACCATTTGCTATTTCATAAACTGCATGTAACAGCTTCCTGCGGGTAATATACTGCATCACCGGAAGTCCCACCAACTTTTGAAATACTCTATAATAGTGAAACAAAGAGTATCCTACCATATCTGCCAGTTCTTCAACTCCGAATTCCGCCTGTAAATTCTCTTCTATATAATTCAGGCTCTCTTGTATCTTATCAATATGTTGCATACGAAAACACATCCTTTCTTCAAACAAAGTTCTGCAGACCTATTTGATGTTCTGATTATAAATCATTGGAAGAACTAAAACATTTCCTATTTTGTTATTTCATAATTTTTTAACCAAAAGACACCGACCTGTTGCTTCTCTTAAACATTGTCGGTGTTCTTCTACATATCATAAAAAACCTCTAATCATCCTTGTCTGACGATTAGAGGTTCCTATCTTATTTATGAATTAATCTTATGAAACACAATACAGTTCGGTTCACTGATTTTCATGGGCTTACCATTCATGGTCATAATGCCCTTGTCCAAATCTACACAGAAGAACGTCATAGTATTGGACTCGTGATTTAAGGATACCAGAAACTTATTGTTGGGGAATAATTCTACATCCTTCGGATACTCTCCACTGATGGGTAAGCAGAAGTTTTTGGTCAGGATACCATTCTCCTGATTTACATTATAAACCACCACGGAATTGTTACCGGCATTGGAGCTCAGCAAATACTTGTAATCCTTGGAAAAGCTCAACGCACTGGCAGCAGAGCCATAAGAATTCTTCAAATCAATAGTAGGAATGGTCTGTACCTTGTCAAAATAAGGGATACCATTCTTGTCAATATACTGGTACACATCGATATAGCACTTCCACTCATGCACAATATAAATAAATCTGCCATCCTTGGAAATCTTAATATGTCTTGGAGCCGATTCCAACTCGCTACGGATAACATCTGCCAGCTTCAGTTTTCCTTTTTCATAATCTAAAGCATATACATTCACGTGATCCATGCCCTGATCTGCCACCAACAAATACTTATTATCATGGGTCATACGTGCACAGTTAATATGCGGACGGAAGTTTCTCTCTGCCACGCTTCCCAACCCCTTGTGGAAAATCTCATCCGTTATGCCCCCCACGGAACCGTCTTCATTAACCTTGAGCACGGTCAGCTTGCCATCATGATAACCGGCAACAAACAAATAACTGTCGGTATAATCCGTAAATACATAACAACCACGCATACCATTAATAGGTGCGAAATTAATTAACTCCAATTCACCGCCCGCCAAAATTTTATAAGCTTCTACGCCAAAATCCGTAATGGAATATAAATATTTCCCGTTATGAGAAGTAGAAATATATGAAGAGTTCGTAATCTCCACCTTATCTTTTTCCATAAACCTTCCGTTTTTCATGTCTACATCATATATACGAATGCCATGACTATCTCCACTAGTATAAGTAGAAACATAAGCTACATACTTGTCCATGCTCTATCCAGCCTCCCAGAAATTCTTTCCATTACTATATCACAAAAGGCAAATTAATGAAATACCCTTTTGATGTTTTTTCTATTATACAATATCCTGCAAATTGTCACAGAATTTGATTGACTTTCTAACTAATTACATATAAAATTATCATATTCGGCATAAATCAATAGCTTGAATATATTTTTACCTTAAGAGAAAGGGCTATTAATACATGAAAAAAGCATTGGTTAATTTGGAGCATATTTCCAAATCTTATGATGGACAGTTGATTCTGGATGATTTGAATCTCTATATCCGCGAAAACGAATTTTTAACATTACTGGGACCCAGTGGATGTGGTAAAACTACAACTCTGCGTATTCTTGGTGGGTTTGAAACGCCGGATGCCGGAAAGGTTTATTTTAATGGTCAGGATATTACGAACCTGCAGCCCAACAAAAGACAATTGAATACTGTTTTCCAAAAGTATGCTCTGTTCACTCATATGAATATTGCAGAAAATATCGCTTTTGGATTAAAAATAAAGAATAAGAGCAAGGCTTACATTGATGACAAGATTAAATACGCTCTTAAACTGGTGAATTTGGACGGTTATGAAAAGCGTATGCCTGACTCCTTAAGTGGTGGTCAGCAACAGCGTATTGC
>JAZLEI010000007.1:0-45260 GCA_045615205.1 Acetatifactor sp. | reverse complement strand
ACCATAAAGAAACCATAATATTGATACGAAAAATATCGGTATTATGGCTTTTTTATTGCCAAAATAGTGGTATTTTGCCCTTTTTCATAGAATTTATAGCAAAAATGCAGGCTTGCTGGGATGGTTTTCGTCCTTGCAAGCTTTTTTTGTTTTCAACCGTAAAATACAAATCGTTCACTTTATGCCCTTTTCGTTTAATTTATGGGATATCGTTCAATTTATGATTTACTAAATAAACGACTTGATTCTTGTTAGATTTTGTGGTATAATAAATTAACTGATAAGAATTTGACGAACAGTAGAATAATAAATTTGGAGGAAACACAAATGAATGTTAAGCTTATCCCAATTAACGATGATAACAGAGATGCAGTTTTGAATCTTGCCACACGTGAAGACCAGCCATTCTGTGCTCCCAATGACTATTCCTTGGAGCAAGCTGAAGAATGTAATGCAGAGTGCCCGGGTGTCGCACGCCCCTTTGCAATTTATGCAGAGGATAAATTAGTCGGATTTTGTATGTTTGCATTTGAGCCGGAGGAAGAAGACCCCGAGGATAGATATTGGATCTGGCGTTTTATGATCGATAAAAAAGAACAAGGAAAGGGTTATGGACAGGCGGTTTTGGCAGAGGTCATTCGGTACTTTAAAGATAATGGAGCGGATAGAATTTTTCTTAGCACAGAGCCTGAAAACGAATGCGGTATGCATATTTATCAGAAAGCAGGCTTTATCGACACGGGCATCATTGATGAAGGTGAAGCTGTAATGAAATTGATGTTATAAGTTGGTCAAATTCCAATTTGTAGAACAGTTCGACAAACTTGAATAGATCGAATGGATAAAAAAAGACGTTTCCGTTCAAAAAGAACTATGAAAAAGTTAATCTATTTCAAATTGAAAGAGCATAAGTGTATCCGATATACTGTAACTAAGTTAAACTTAGCAAATAATACGGATTGGAGAACATATAATGGAAAAGCATTATACACTTAATGAAATAGCAATGATGACCGGATTAACGACACGAACACTTAGAAATTATATAAAAATGAATATATTAAAGGGTGAGAAGTTAGATGGTTATTGGACCTTTAATGAAGATGAATTCGCAGAGTTCATTCAGAATCCTTATGTAAAGCCAAGTTTGCAGGCAAAAAACAAATCTATAGTTTTTGATTTTTTGGCGCAGAATGAAAAACGGACAAATGAAATATGCACTGTAATTGATGTATGCGTAGATTCTCAGGAAGCAGAGGAAATATCAACTTTCTTTTGTGAGGAAATAAATAAAAGAAAAGAAAGTAATATAAGCTTTTCTTTTGAAAAAAATGGTTCCTATGTAAGAGTTATTTTAAGAGGATATGAGGATACCGTTATGGAAATATTGAATGCATATTATAACTAAAAATTCTGAGGAGATATGTTGCATGGACTTACAGAGATTATATTATGAAGTAAAAAGCTATATAGACATAGTAGATTTTTCAAAACTCTGGCGAGGCTTTAAACCGTTAAAATTCGCATTATATACAGATAACGAGTGTTTTTTCGATGGAACATACATTGAAAAAACAGACGATTTTCTAGGCAACACATCCATTTTGTATAACGGAGAATGGACCGCTATTTGGTATGTGCAAGAAGAAATAAATTCAATTGTCCTGACTTCAAAAATGATCCATGAAATGTTTCATGGCTTTCAGTCGATGCATAAGGATAGCCGTTTTGCGAATGAATTGGACGCATTGTATAACTACAAATACGAAGAAGGCAATTTGGACCTCAAACTAAAGGAAAACCAATTGCTCTATTCTTTGTCAGCACAATTTGACAAAGAAAAGTTTAGGGAGTTTCTGCAAATAAGGAAATATCGTTTTGATACTTTCCAATATGCCTACCATTATGAATCTTGCATAGAACAAATCGAGGGAAATGCCAACTTTGTAGAACTTCAATGTCTAAAACAACTGTCTGCCGAGTTGTTTAATAAGAAACTTTCAACAATGAGGGAACGAATCATCAACCCAAACAGCCTGCTCCCCATAAGAGTGATTTGCTATGATACCGGTGCATTGCTGTTATATGTTATGGCTGAGAATGCGATTGCTTTTGAAGATGGTTTTTCATCCGTTACTTTTGCGGAAGTAATCCTAAATGATGTTGTGGGGACAAAATATGTTGCCGAATACAGCATGAAGCCTTTACTGGACAGATACCATGCAAATGCAAAGGAAATCATTTGTAAAGCAATAGATAAAAACAGCCTTGTTACAGACACACCATGCAACCTTTTGGGTGTAAATGTATACGATGCCGTCTTCTATGAAAACCACATCATAAGCAGATATTTTGTTATGTTTGGTTCCGACAACAATCAGCAAATTGAATATGGTGATTTTGTCATCGAAACAAATGAATATAGGAAAATAGCAAAAATCTATAGAGTATAATCAAAGCGTCAACTTCCAATTTGTCGAAGAGATTATGGTATCTTGCTGATTAATATCCCCTATCACACGGTTCTGTGATAGGGGATATTTTTTGCTAATATTCATTTCGTAAGTAATCCATCAATTGTTTCCGCTCTATTAGCATCTTGCGACCGTAGCGTACAACATCAAGATTTTCTTTTACGAGTTTTCTTATAGCTTTTTTACTGATAGGCAACAGAGTTGCCTGAATTTCGGAGATAGTCATCCATTGTTTATTATTTGTTTCCATTGTCTTCCTCCTTCTCGGCTTTAGTTTTTGTTTTGGTGCTGTTGAATAGACAAGGTCTGTAGGTGGTAAGCTCTGCCATGGCGTCTTGACGTAAAATGGCGCTAACTGTAATGGACTCTCTTTTGGAAAGTTCCGGAGTAGTTGTGAAGTAGCTTTTGTGTACATCAACTGTTGCGGAAGGTTTTACTTTCTTTACAGCCTTTTTGATGTCTGGTTCAAATGTTCTTAAATCAATCTGAGTGCGATAGCCCGTTCCGGCTAAACGAAAATATTTCATGTTAAAACGTCTCCTTTCGAATCTATTATTTAATTGTTGGAACCAAAAGTGCATTTATGTGCCGTTTTGTGTTTATGACTACCGCTATATATTTGTTTGAAAACGGTAAGTTCTTTTTGGTTTAAATTGTAGAGGGTAAAATTGGCTTGATGGTTCCAATTGTGGCTAATAGCGACAATAGCGAAAATACCGACAAGAACAGTAGGATATCTTTTCGCTATTGTCGGCATTGTCGCTATTTGACGGAAAAAGGTAAATCGCAGATAATCAATTTTTATTGATATATAATAAAATTAGTATCAGATAATGATACTAACCATCACTGCAGCGAAGAAGGCTTCAATCTTGCGTCTTTTAGAAGATGTAAAGTTGAAGCCTTTTTCTTGTGTTTGCGAAAGGAGCGAATTATGAAAATCAAAGAATTTACAGAAACAATTGCCGAAGGTATTAAGGCAAGACTTGAGGGAGTGGAAATAACAACTGTAGAAAACCTCAAGAACAATGGCGCGATTCTACATGGAATCATGTTTCGACGGCGGGGTGAAATGATTGCGCCAACGCTTTATATGGATTTTTGGTACAGAATGTTCCGTGAGTACAAATTATCCACAGATATGATTCTAGAGAAAGTTATTAGGTCGTATGAAACGTTACCTGACCTCGAACTGCCGGATATGGATAGTTGGTTATCCAACCCGAATCTGATAGACAGAATAAGTCTTAGATTGCTAAATTTGGAAGCTAACAGGAAGCTGATTGAATCCAGAGGGCTGGTATACTATCCAATCGGCGCAACAGGACTTATGTGCTTGTTTTATGTTGAGGTAGAGGACAAGGATGGAACTGAAATTGGTGAACTCGCATTAACCGAACGTTTAATGGAAGTCTATTTGCCAATGGTGGAAGATGCAGAAGCTTTATATCATGAAGTGGTAAGTAGGATGTATGCAAACAATGTGTGCTTTGATACAGTTTCGAAGTTAGCCAATAAAATCATTAAAGAGAGAGAATTCGATGCGCCGTTGCTACCGGATATAGAGTATTTGTACGTTTTAACAAATGAGAGCAGAAATTACGGCGCAACACTTATTTTACTTGAGGAAGTTAGAAAAATTTTGGAAAAACATTTTGCGGGAAGAACAGTTACCGTTCTTCCGTCATCAGTGCATGAACTTTTATTGCTTCCTACCTGTAAAAAGGAAGACATCAAACAGCTGAGAAATATAGTTGTTGAAGTGAATGAATCGCTAAATCAGGATGATGTGCTTGCAGCATCTGTTTTTCATTATGATACGAGTACCGGATTGTTGGAGAAAGCAGAAGAAAGCGAGGAAATAGAAGAATGATGGAAACGGTAGGAACATTGACCACTACGATAGTTTCTGATACTAAGAAAGAACATATTTACGAAATAATTAGGCGGTTTGATACTGACGGTGAAGAAATAATATTAATTTCGTTGTTCCCGGTGCTCAATTCTCCCAATAGCTTCGACAGATCCAGCCAGGCGCTGTTAAATCATGCATCGGACAATGGATTAAATATAAGTACCATCAGATTCTGTTTTCTGTTTTCCAAAATGTCAGGTTCTAAATTATCTGCGAAGGACTTGAAGGAAGTTGACCGGACCAACATGGAACATCTCCGCACCGTAATTTCAGAAAATCCTTCTGCGAGGATTGTGCTGGCATTTGGAGTCAGCTATATGAAGAATGCTACATTGTTGAGTGCAAAAGTTGAGTTGTTTCAGATAATTCGTGAATTAAGACCGAAGGAGTGCTTGTGGCAGTTGTCAGTAGAAGGTGCAGAGGATGAGATTGGTGATGCACCGCACATCCTATTCTTAAATTCACGATATGGGTCAATGAACTATGAATGGTATATGTGTAAGTATTCAGTTCCGTATAATTATACTCCGGAAGGCTTTGAGGCTTACTTGAAAGCAAAGGAAGAAAATCGGGAACGTTTTTTGAAAAATGTTTTGGGCAAGACAGAAACGCCGGAGGTAGAGAAAAACGAAGAAAAAACAAAAAAGAAAGGCAAGAAGTAGAATGTATTACAGAATTAAGAATGGTCTTGATGCTAAAGCTGTGGCAAGGTGGATGGAGCAGGAAAAAATGGATAGTGATGTAAGCGACAGAATACAAGAGATTGCGGAAATATTTGATTCATCCTATGGTGCCGCACGGTCAGTACATGCAGACGGAGGATACATTATCCTTTTTCCTACCAGAGCCTCTTATGAAGAAATGTCAGAAGCCTTGATGGATTTACATAATATTGTATCGGAACAAAAGGAATATCTGGATTACATAGGAAAGGACGGACTTTGGTGTGAAGAATTGTATTTATTTACAGAAGAAGCTTTATTCTTTGTGTATCCCCAAAAGTAGGAGAAACTGGCGATGGTTGAAAAAATACGTGTAGCAATTGCTGAAAAAAGATTAGTAAGATATCGAAAAAGGCAAATAAAGCAGTTATTAGCCTTTTGGGATAAAAACATGACAATATAGTAAGGGAGGGATTGCGATGTATGTTCACTATGTTTTAGGCTTGGCAGCAGGTGTGCTTTTGCTAAGTTACTTTGCGGAAATATAGTTTGGAAGGAGACGACGAAATGTTTTCATTGGTTAGTGGTATTGTAGCGGTGACAGCTACAACGGCAGTAGGTGCCTTTGCTGAAGGATTTATGGCGAGTTTGGTTTGTTATACTGTGATACGTGGCGGTGCGAAAGTAACTTTGAATTCGAAGAAGTAAAATGAATTGAGCAAGGAAAGAACCATTACCGGGTTTATGGTAATGGTTCTTTTTCTTCCATGTCGGGAACTTCTAGCTTGACTTTATTTTTTTTCGCATATTCATTATAGCGTTTCATGTATCTGTGTGCGAATTGGTCTGTGGCACCAATAACAATAATACCATTGTCGCAGGTAATAGTGTCTACAAAAGTGTTTGGAAAGTTTTCTTTAGACCATTCATAGATTTTTTTTCTATCTGCTTTGGCTTTGTTAGGAAGGTAGACAAGAGATGGTTCTCCTACATAGCCTTCGATTTTGAAACATTTTGATTGTTCGTATTGTTTGGTCTTATGGTTAGACTTGTACTTAATGAGTTTCATATAGTTATTGATTGCGTGATCGGAAAAAGGAGTTCTTCTTTGAAGGCGCTGTGCTAATTGTACGCCCAGTTCCTTTTGTGTGGGCAGTCGTTCTCCCTTAGGGGCATAAAGCATTTTATCATTGATTTCTAAAAGTAATTTTTTCAGTTCATCTGTAATTTGTGACATTTCAGGGTCGTTTGCTACTCTTGGCATAAAAATTTCCCTCCTTATGACCAAAAAAGAAAGTAATAATAAAAGTAATATTGCATATAAAAATATATCAAATCAGTCAGTGCTTGTCAAGCCACTTGGCAAGGAAAGAGTCGACGAAAGCCGGAAAAAGCCTTTAAATAAAGGAATTTTGGCACGTTTAAAACTGATTATAAGAGAGGCTCCAAGTTGTTGACTAAATGTTTTTTAAGTAATATTATGGCTGCATGAAGTGATTGCTTTGGTAACTTGTAAACCACTTTATGCGCATAACAGTCTCAGCAGAGAAGGGTTGGCCACTCTGTCTCTGCAGAAAGTGAGGACAACATGTCCGTAAATAAAGAAATGATTAAGAAGCAGCGCGAAGCTGCAGAAGCAGTAAAAAGAGAGGAAGCTATAAAGCAGACTCCGGTAAGTGATGTTAATACACAAGAAGCTATTTTGGAAGACTTTAGCCTTGATGATTTAGAGCAGGTTGACGTCCGTCACAAGAATGTTGGTTCATCTATTAAAGGAACAGGTTGCTTAACTATTATTAACCATGAGCGTTGTGGTCGCCGTGTTCATTTGGCAAACTCTATCTGGCGTGACCTTGGTTGTCCACCATTTTTGAAGGTTTTCTTAAAGCCGGAGAAGATGATTATTATGGCAGACTCAGACACTGGTATTGCAGTTAAGTTTGACCGTACTATGGAACTTAAGGATGCAGTCAAGGACTATAACGGTAAGATTGTTCTTTACGCAACAGAGACAGTAAAACGTGTAACGGCAGATTGGCAGTTACAGTTCGACTCGAACTGTTGTTATACAGGTGGTACTTATAAAAAGTGTACCGTAAATGGCATGCCTGCAATTGTTATTTCAAAGGATAATACCGGAGAAGTAGCAAAGGCATCAAAAGAAGGTGCAACAGAAAATAATATTGCTGATGAAACAGGCAGTGCAGAATAAGAGAAAAGGAGGGAGAGCGTCAGAGGCTTCCTCTCTGACGCTCGAAATAATTATGATTATTGAAAACGTACTTAATTTCTTTGACCATTTCCCAGGTGGTTTGTATCTTAAAACCATTAAGAAACCGTTAATACATGGCTTCTTTAATGACAGAGAACGTTTAGCCGAGGCTTTGGCTAAACTGGAAGAAGAGGATAAACTGGGAGGAACCAATACAACCCTTTTCTTCTTGGGCAATAAGTTAGAGGACACTTCTGCTTTACCTCAGAACTGCTTTAAGAATATTCCTAAAGGTGGCGGTATCAAGAAAGAAAATGTTGTCAGACTGAAATATCTCCTGATTGATATAGACCCTATTGCCAAGAAGGAAAAGGTTGATGGTAAATCCGTAGACAAGAATTTATCCGTAGAAGAACATCAGGCGGTAATTGCAGATGCTATGTTAGTTAAGACTGAGTTGGAAAGCAATGGTTTCACTAACATCGGTATTATTGATTCCGGCAACGGATGCTACGTATTATTGCCTTTTAAGAATTTTAAGAGTGAGAAGATTGCCGAGTTAAAAGGCTTTGTCAACTTACTTAAAAAACGTCTGAAATTAACATGCTCAGAGTTCGATGTTAAAACTATTTCACCGGAGCATGTGTTTAAGGTTCCCGGAACACTGTCAACAAAGGGTGTTGAAACGGAGGATAATCCGTATCGTCATGCAGAAGTACTGGTGGACTGGGATAGCAGTCAATCTTGTTTAGAAGCTATAAAGGCATATATAAGCAAGTATGCAACCTGTAAGTTACTTTCATATTCTTCAGTGTCTCCTATTCCGTATCTGAATGTAAAAGAGTGCATTGAAGAGTTCGAAAACCTCTTTCCGGTGTACTTTGGCGGTAATCATGATTACTACATCAGAATACCGCATGATAATCTTTTTAAAGACATTCTGATTGCATCGGAGGACTTCGAAAGAGAACTTCGTAATTACATCAGAGATGTTTCCGGAGAGAAACTCATTGACTTTAGAGGTTTGGGAACAATTGCTATGTATCTGAGTGACCAGGCATACTTATGTGACCCTGCAGTAATGGCATCAAGAGCTTATTACGACACCATTGAGAATAAGGTTTACTATGACCTGTGCAATCAGAAGGATGTAATCGTAATTAGTGAAAGCGGTATTGAGATAATTCCGAAACCATTAGGTATGTTTGCACAGCAGTTAAGCGACAAGGAACAGGTTATGTATGAACCTACGCCGGCGTCAGAACTTCCTAGTTTGTTGGAGCAGATTACAACGCTGAGAAAGGAAAATACGATTATTCTGGCAGTATACCTTTGTTGTTGCTGCATGGGACGTTTTTTTCCTTTTCCATTCTTAAGTGTAGTTGGAAATCAAGGGAGTAGTAAGTCAACATTAACGGGTCAAATCCAGGATATTGTACATCCTCAGACTACTAATTTATTTACTCTTAACGCTAAAGAAGATGATTTGGCAATTGCACTGAGTTCTAGACTTTTAACTTGCTTCGATAATATTTCCGGAGTTAAATCCGAAATCGCTGACCTTCTTTGCTCAGCCATTACAGGCGGTGCATATCATAAACGTGAACTGTATACAACAGCACAAGAGCGTATTATTCCGTATAAATCTATCATTGTTATTAACGGTTTAGACGTGGTTAGTAGACGTACGGACTTTATGCAGAGATGTGTTTTATTAGAATTGGATTCAATTACACCGGAAAAGAGAAAAACTTCCAAGGAAGTAGAAGCAATATTCCGTAGCTTGTTGCCAAAAATTCTGGGAGCAATCTTTGATGCTATACAGAAGGTATTAGCTATGGATGATTTCGACCTGAAGACGTTAAGTCGTATGGCGGATTTTGAAATCTGGTCTTGCAAATTTGCGAAAGCAATGGATTGCTGTACGGTAGAAGAGTTTCAGAAAATTCTTAGTGATAACGCTCAGAAGGTTATTGATGCTGTTTCTTTTGGCAATCCGACAGTATTTGCAATCGTTGAGTTCATGTGCGGTAAAGCGTTCCATGAAGAAGGAGTAGAGTCTTTTTATAGCAAGTGCTTAGATATACTTCGTGAGAAAGCAACACCGCACGAAGTTAAGATGTTTCCGGGAGGAGCGGCTGCTTTCAGTAGAGCTATTGCTGGTTTAGAGCCGAATCTTAAAACGTACGGTATTACAGTCAGCAAAATAAACGTGGGTCCTAACAAGCAGTTCACAATTACTAATGATGGCTCTGTAATTCCGGCAGGCACAAGCAATATACAGGCTAATAAGCTGGTTTATGAAAATCAGCCAGAAACAGGTGACGAAGAATAATGATTTTTTAAGTGAAAGCTACACTGGTATTTGATGCTAGTGTAGCTTTTACTGGAAAGGAAGAACTATGGAAAGTAAGAATAATGCTGAAAAGAAAGTATTTGATAATAAGGGTAATGTTGCAGTTAGAAATCTTAATGCGAATCTTTTGGAACAGGTTGTTAAAAAGATGAAGAGAACAGATGTAGGAATATGTGTAGCTAGACAGTTTGTGTACGGGACACAATACCCAATGTTAATTATTAATGCATGCAGTGAAACCGAGGGACCGGAAAGCCATGTTGATGTGGCTATATGGACGAATTCCAATGATGCTGATTTTTATGTTGTAAGAAGTTTTATTTTTAAGAGAACGGAAAATGGAATCAAAAAATGGGAAGATTTCTGTGAGCAGGTTTCCGGTTCTTCTGCAATTTGGGAGAGAGATTTGATTGGAAACTTCTTCATTGGTCATATTACAAAAACAAAAACTATTTACGATAAGCAGGTTTTTCACTTTGAGAACTTGGCGGTAGACAGATTTTTAGGACGTATTGACCCTAAGCAGGTACATATATTGCCAAAGAACAATACTCCGGCACCAAAGGTACAAACTTCGAGAATGGCTATGTTATTAGACGATGATGAAGAAGATTAAAATGGATGGAAAACGTTAGTGCTATTTCGATGGAGTGGCATTCGAAAAGCCACTCCAAATAAACGTATATAATTATAAAAAAGGAGGTAAATCTAACATGGCATCTATTCGTATTATTGATGAAGGTACTAAAAAACAAAGATATCAGGTCACCTATGAACAGAAACTTAACGACAAGGGTAGCAGAAAAAGACGAAGTAAAACATTCCCTGTCGGGACTCCGATGAAAGAAGTAAAGGCATTTCAGCGTAAGGTTGAAACAGAATATGCAATGTCTATGGGCGTTGACTTGGCGTATCTGGATATAACTATGAATGCATTTATTCCGCTCTTTATGGAGCATTGTGAGGCGCAGATGTCACCTTCTACGGTGCGGACTTACTTGCAGTCAATTAACTCTAAGAATATCGGTATAGCAATGTACTTCGGAGAACAGAAACTCAGAAACATTTCTACTGCTGATATCCAGCGTTACATTCGTTTCCTTGAGAAGCAGAAAAAGAAAAACGGTGAACCGCTTAGTGCTAAGACAATTATTAATCAGACTTACGTTATTTCAGCAATGTTCGAGTATGCTATGCGTATCGGTTACATTGAGAGAAAGGTCAACCCTTGCCAGTATGTTGAGACTCCACGTAGAGTACAGAAGGAAGTTGATGTGTACACAGCAGAAGAAGCAAAGCAGGTACTACATCTTTTGTCTGAGGGCGATGATATCATGCTTTATTTTGCTGTAAGCCTTGCACTTGGTTGTGGTTGCAGACGTTCAGAAATAAGTGCTCTTAAGATACAAGATTTTGATTTTAAGAGAAATCTACTTCAGATATCACGTGCTAGAGTGTATGGTAAGGGCGGAGACTCTGAGAAGGAAACCAAGACAAAGTCCGGTAAGCGTTCTATAGTATTGCCGTCAGGCATAGCAGATGTTGTACAGAAAGTTACACGATATAAACTGAAATGTAAGAACAGATCCAACGGAGCGTATGTTGATTCTGATTACCTGTATGTAGATGAAGAAGGAAAGTTATTACATGTGTCAACGATAACCAACCGCTGGTGTAAATGGTTAAAGAAGCATCCTGAAGTGCGTAATCTGAACTTTCATGCACTTAGACATACTTACTGTTCCTTGATGTTGTCCTACGGTATTGACCCACGTGCTTTGGCTGACTTGATGGGGCATGCAAATCCAATTATATCATTGAACACATATTCACATTCATATTTGGAAACGAAGCAGGGATACGTGCAGACGCTTAATAAGGCACTGTATGCTTCGGCTGATGCATAGGGAAATGAGCTTGTTACTGTGTTTAGGTGGCAAGCTCATTTTTTATGGCTAATGATTGTTGCAAATGTCAAGTATTATGCTTAGATAATGGTTAGAAAAATATAGATGCTGGCTACCAGATGAGTATTGTGTCGCTTCTTCGTCGCTTGCAATAGTGATGTGAAAAATTAGCACAAGTCACTTGGCGACCCGATGGAGACAAGAATACGATTACAGCAATCCTTATTTTTCGTTTCTAGTCTGGTTCAAGTCCTGTCACCCGCAGGAGAGAAAAAGCTTCAATGTACTTGTGCATTGGAGTTTTTTTTATTATAATTTATATAACTGTTTAGAGCCACGCTGATAGGGAACTCTGAATAGTTACGATTTCAAAATTACATCAGCAAGGAGCAACAGTTATGGCAGGAGAGAATCTAGGGACTACCAGACATACCTATATGGATGTTATTCGGATTATTGGATGCATTTTAGTGGTATTGGTACACATCTCAAATATAGATTGGATCGTTTATCCCATAGGGGGAGCACAGTGGAAGGTTTTGAATGTAGTGAATTGTCTGGGCATGAGTGGTGTGCCGTTATTTTTTATGATAAGTGGTGCATTGTTTCTGCATAAGGATTCTAAGGTGACCATTCCCTATGTTTGGAAAAAAATAGGCATCCTTTTTTTGTTTTATTTGCTATGTCTGGTGTTTTATAATTTGCTCCCCATTCTTCGAGAGCGAAACCTCTCCGGATGGAATAAGGATTTCCTGAAAAATATTTTGTTGGGGAATGGTATTTATCATCTGTGGTTTTTGCCGGTACTGATGAGCTTGTATGCCATGGCACCTATTTTAAAGAATGCCTTTGTTACCAAGAAAAATTGTGAGAGTTTTTTAATCTTTTTCCTGATTTTTGGAGTGACTTTTCCATTATTACTTCGGTATGAGTGGGAATGTCATGTATATCTGGAGAGCTTTTATAATCGCTTTGCATTGCATTGGTATACAGGGCAGATTGGGTATTTTGTATTGGGACATTATTTGCATAGCTTCGTAGGAGGATTAAGTCGCAAAAAGACTATTCTGGTAGGGGGCTTGGGTATTTTGACCATGCTGTTTATCATACTTTGCAACAACTGGGATTCAGTAACCAGAGGTTTTCGGTCTTCCAATGCCAGTACTCCCATGTCACTGACCTGCCTGATTTTTGTCAGCTGTGTGTTTTTATTTGTGAAATCTACTGTGGGAAGATATTCTTCGGAGAGATGCAGTCGGGTATTAAAGTATGTGGCATCTCTTTCTTTGGGCATCTATTTCATACATCCTTTTGTGATTGACAGTGTCTTGTGGCGTTTGAAGTTGGAGCAGCTGATGCCGAATTATGTGTTGCTTACCCTTGCACGTATATTGGTGGTGTTAGCGGTGTCCGGTTTGTTTGCTGCAGTAGTGAAGAAAATACCGGTTCTGAAAAAATTGTTTTGAGGAAAGTGGTTTGATGAAAGCGGTAAGAGGAGAGTGTGCAATGAGTAGAGAGAAGACCGTTTCTGCCAGATTTGCCTATATGGATGTGTTGAGAATCGTCGGTTGCATTCTGGTTATGTGGTTACATATGGCTACCTTGGATGATAGATTCTTTTCCATCACAGGAGTGGAATGGAAGGTTATGAATTTCATGGATAGTATCGGTATGACCGGTATTGCCTTTTTCTATATGATAAGTGGTGCGCTGTTTCTGCGCAAGGACAGCAATTTGACAGGGAAGTATCTGTGGAAAAAGGTGGCAGTACTGTTTACGGTATATGTGGTCAGTCTGATTATTTATAATATTATTCCCTTTGTAAGAGGCTGGGAGCCTTGGGAATGGTACTATCTGAGTATTGATTTGGTGGGAAATGTGTTAAAGGGCATCGGTATTTATCATCTGTGGTTTCCCCCCAGTTTGATTATGTTGTATGCATTGTCTCCTATTTTGAAGGATGCCTTTGCAGAGAAGAAGTCCTGTGAATACTTTTTGGCGTTGTTTGCGGTGTTTGGGATAACAATTCCCCTGCTGTTACGCCTGGATATTCCTTATAAGGATATTTTGCAAAGTGTTCAGTCACGCTTCGGACAGAATTGGTTCTTGGGACATTTGGGTTATTTTGTGCTGGGACATTATTTGCATGAATTTGTAGGGAAGCTGGATCGGAAGAAGTCGGCTTTGGCTGTAGTTACGGCAATCGGTGCAGTGGTATTTACCATGGTGGTGAATCATATGGATGCGGTGGCGAAGAATGGTTTTTCCACAAAGGCCAATTCGCCTTTGACTTTGAATGGTTTCCTGTTTGTGTTGTGCGTCTTTCTATTGGTGAAGAGTTGGATGCCTATGGAGCTTCCCGAGAAAAAGGCAAAGGTGCTGCGTTATGTGGCAGGTCTGACCTTTGGTATTTATTTGTTGCATCCTTTGGTGATGAGCCAGTTGATGACCTTGATACCGTGGAATGAAGTGTTTGGTGTTTTCGTATTGAAGGTAGTATTGCGGTTTCTATTTGTACTGATGATGTCAGCCTTGATAACAGCAGTGTTGAAATTCATACCGGGAGTGAAGAGGTTTATATAATGTCGAAGCGAGAGATTTGGGTAGAAAATAAATATTTGCTTTTCCCTATTCAAAAAGGAGCATCATTGAAGTGCTTAGAAATCCGGGATGACCGGGGAGAAAAATGCTTTGAATTTTTGTTGCCTGTCGGAGCGGATGAGGACGAGTATTCCTACGATTATTTGGCAGAGCTTTTGGTAGAGGAACATATGGGACAGAAGCTGGTTCTGCAGGGAGAGTTTTCTCAGGGCTTTTGGGAAAAGGTGAGCTGTATCCATGGGGAGACGGTAGAAACGCTGAGTTTCAAAGAAGCTCGCCCGGTGATCCATTTTACTCCTAAGTATGGTTGGATGAACGACCCTAATGGACTGGTGTATAAGGATGGTCTGTATCACATGTATTTTCAGTACAATCCCTATGATATCATCTGGAATAATATGAGCTGGGGACATGCAGTGAGTGAGGATTTGCTGCACTGGAAACAATTGGATACAGTGTTGTTTCCGGATGAAAACGGAACTGTGTTTTCCGGCTGTGGAATGGTGAATGTACAGGGAGCCTTGGAGTTACCGAAGGATGCACTGTTGTTTTTCTATACTGCAGCAGGTGGTACCAATGAGTGGAGCAAAGGAAAGGAATTCACCCAACGGATGGCATATAGTGTAGACGATGGACAGACGCTACAGAAGCTGGATAGTCCGTACATCCCTACGATTGGTAATTGTAAGGAAAACAGGGATCCCAAGGTGTTTTGGCATGCAGCAACACAAGCTTATATTTGTGCTCTTTGGCTGGAGGGGAATGATTTTGCTGTATTGCGTTCCGAGGATTTGAAGAAATGGACATTGACCGACCGATTTTCCTTGGAAGGAGCTTGGGAGTGTCCGGATTTATTAAAACTTACCGGAGAGAACGGAGAAGAAAAGTGGCTTTACTGGAGTGCAGACGGGTTTTATTTCTGGGGAGAATTTGATGGATACCGCTTCCTTACGGATGGACGGAGGCATTGTGCATATATGAATAAAAATGCGTATGCGGCTCAGACCTACTCCGGTGTAGAGGGACGTATTGTTTCTGTGCCATGGCTGCGATTGCCCAACCGAGGACGCAATTATACCGGTGTGATGGGACTGCCCAGAGAATTTACCTTTCGCTATGAGGGTGGAGAATGCGTATTGGTACAGAAGCCTGTTAAAGAACTGTTACCGATAAGGGAAAAGCAGCTGGAGCGGACTGAAAAAGTGGTATGCGTGGAGCAGAAGCCGGGGGCAGCATATCTGTTGGAGCTGGAACTGCCACCGGGCGGTGTACATTTGGAGATAACGTGCGGAAACCAGAACTTGTCCTATGACCAAAGGGCAGGGCTGCTACAGGTGAGAGAGGAACAGTATTTGGTAGGTGTTGACAGAACCCGTATCTCCATACTGGTGGATGCCCAAGTGCTGGAGCTAAGCTTGGATGAGGGAGCAAAGCTTGGAATGTTTGAATTGGAGCAGCAGGATGTATATGCAACGATAAGATTAGAGGCAAATAAAGAAATTAGTTTGCAAGCCTTTTCCATAAAATAAAAAAGAAGTGGTTTGATGGCAGCGTGCTGTCGGACCACTTTTTAATTCTTTTTAATGGTTTCTTAATGATTTTCTATGGTAATTATGTGAAGAATATGGTAAAATCAAGATAATTATGTAGATTTTCAAATTTGATAAGATAATAGACAGTAGATAGTAATGGAGTTGTTGGAAATGCAGAACAATGATTGGGTACAGGTTGGAGAGAATATCAAGCAATGTGTACAGAATGCAATTGACAGCCAAGATTTCGAGGGCTTAAGCAAAACCATAGAGAGTTCCGTAAACGGAATGGTCAGTCAGCTGAACCGGAAGTTTACCTTTAATCAGATGAAATCCTCAACTTATGAGGATTCCTATAAGTATGCACAGGCAAAAACGAAACAGCAGGCGGCGAGACAAAAGGCAGCACAGGAGGCTAGGGCAGCTCAGGCGAGACAACAGAGGCAGGCGGTTGCCATGCAGCAACAGGCCCGGTTACCGCAACTGTATCCCAAGACCCCGCCGGGAACCTATATGGCTCCGGTTTGTAAGGTGCTGGGTATCGTGGGAAGCAGTGTGTTTGGCATCAGTACCTTTGTGCTTACTTTATTGGCTTTGATAACCGGCAATGGCTGGATATGGTTTGCAGATACCTTGGTAGGAGGCTTCCTGGGAGGCAGCGTTGCCATGACCAATTATGGTGTGAAGACCGAGGGGATGATTGCCCGTTTCAAGAAATATGTGGCACGTATCGGTGAGGACCAGTATTGTGATATTCAGCAGCTGGCAAATATCGTAGGCAAGAAGAAAAGCTTTGTGGAGAGAGAAATCCGCAAAATGATTGATAAGGGATTTTTCCTGCAGGGACATATTGATGACCGGGGTACCACCCTGATTACCAGTGATGCTATGTATAAAAACTATTTGAATGCAGAGCAGTCCCGTAGAATCAGAGAAATCGAAATGAAGCAGAAGGAAAAGGAAGTTGATCAGATTACGATTACTGAGGTGACGGATGGTGAGTATCCGGAGAATGTGCGTAGCATTTTGCGGGAAGGAAACAAGTATATCCAGCACATTCGGGAGAGTAATGATGCCATACCGGGTGAGGTCATGAGCCAGAAGCTCTATACCCTGGAAGATATTATGAGCCGTATTTTTGAACAGCTCAAAAAGCACCCGGAAAGTGCAGAAGATCTGCAGAAAATGATGAAGTATTATCTGCCTACTACCTCCAAGCTTATTGATGCTTATCGGGAAATGGATGGACAGCCCTCCTATGGGGAGAACAATATCGCCAAGACGAAGAAGGAGATAGAGGATACGCTGGACATTATTAATGGAGCTTTTGGTAAGCTGTTCGATGATATGTTTGAGGATGCAGCCTGGGATATTTCCACGGAAATATCTACCATGAAGACCTTATTGGCAAAGGAAGGTCTGACTGGTGGGGAAGATTTTAAACTAGATTAATAAAGTAAAGGAGAAGGAATGATGGAAAACAATTTTAGTGAATTTACGGATGCAGAGGTACCTACACTGTCTTTTGATGTGGTAGAAGAGGAGATAGTAGAAGTAGTGGAGCCGAAGGAGGCATCTCCTCTGGAGGTAGTGAAGCCTGTGACACAGCAGGAGGTATCTGCTATAGCAGAAAGTCAGCTTTCCCCTCAGGAAAAGCAGATGGTAAAGGAATTTGTACAGAAGATTGATTTGAACAATACCAATGCAGTGTTGCAGTATGGTGCGGCTACTCAGAAGAAGATGGCTGATTTCTCCAGCAAGGCATTGTCCAATATTAAGACCAAGGATTTGGGTGAAATCGGTGATATGGTAACCAGCTTGGTAACCGAATTAAAGAGCTTTGATTTGGAAGAAGAGGAAGGTGGTTTCCTGTCCTTCTTTAAGAAGAAATCCAACAGCCTGACCAATCTGAAGGCGAAATATGACAAGGCAGAAGTAAATGTAGCAAAGATTTCCGATGCTTTGGAAGGTCATCAGATTCAGTTGTTAAAGGATGTTCAGTTCTTGGACAAGATGTATGATTTGAACCTGACCTATTTCAAGGAAATTTCTATGTATATTTTGGCAGGTAAGGAGAAGCTGGCACAGGCCAGAAGTACTGAATTGGTAGCTCTTCGTCAGAAGGCTATGGCTTCCGGATTGCCGGAGGATGCACAGCTGGCAAAGGATTATGAGAACATGTGCGAACGCTTCGAAAAGAAGATTAATGACTTGGAGCTGAGCCGAATGGTAGCATTGCAGACTGCACCTCAAATCCGCTTGATTCAGAATTCAGACACTGTAATGGTAGATAAGATTCAGTCTACTTTGGTAAATACTATTCCTCTTTGGAAGAACCAGATGGCTATTGCAATCGGTATTCAGCATTCTACCGAGGCCGCAGAGGCACAGCGTCAGGTATCGGATATGACCAATGAACTGCTAAAGAAGAATGCTGCTACGCTTAAGATGGCAACCATTGAAACCGCTAAGGAAGCAGAGCGTGGTATCGTGGATATGGAAACTTTGAAGAATACCAACGAAAGCTTGATTTCTACTTTGGATGAAGTAATGCGTATTCAGACCGAGGGTCGTGAGAAGCGTCGTCAAGCAGAGCTTGATTTGCGTAATATGGAAGATCAGTTAAAGAATAAGCTGTTGTCCCTGAGTACCGGTGAGCAGCAGACTACCCAGAATAATTAAGGAGAAGGATTATGGCAAATCCCTATTTACCAAATTGGGAGTACATTCCGGATGGGGAACCCAGAGTGTTTGGGGATCGGGTTTATGTTTATGGTTCCCATGACAAGGCCGGTTCGGATACCTTTTGTGATAAGGTGTTGAAATGCTGGAGTGCTCCGGTGAATGACTTAAATAATTGGACCTGTCACGGAGATATTTTCCATGTACAGGATGACAGAGACCATAAGTCAGATACGGATTGGACTACCGAAGCCAATGATTTGTATGCACCGGATGTAGTGGAGAAGGATGGCAAGTATTATTTGTATGCCTACATTATGAATGGTCGAGGCTGCGTGGCTGTCAGTGACAAGCCGGAGGGACCCTTCAAGCTACTGTCCAAATACAAATATAATATTTCCGAGGATATTACTTGCAATGGCTGGTTTATTGACCCGGGTGTATTGGTAGATGACGATGGTCGTGTGTATATTTATTGCGGCTTCGAACGTTCCTTTTTGGCAGAGGTGAATCCGGAGAACATGTATGAAATACTGGATGATACCTGCATAGAGCATTTTATTCCTATAGAGGACAGACCGGAAGCTGGTTTCATAGGAAAGGAGACTTGGTTCTTTGAAGCCTGCTCCCCTCGTAAGGTAGGAGATACCTACTATATGATTTATTCTCCAAAGAGAGGAAGCAGACTGGCTTATGCCACCTCAGATAAGCCTACGGGACCCTATCAATATCGTGGTTATATCGTAGATAATGGTGTGGATTATCCTGCCGGAAATGATCATGGCTCCATTGCTTGTATCAATGGACAGTGGTATATATTCTATCATCGTATGACCAATGGAACCATTATGTCCAGAAGAGCCTGTGTAGAGCGTATTGAGATATTGCCGGATGGCACGATACCACCGGTAGAAATGACTTCTTTGGGCTTTCAGGAGAGCTTAAATCCCTATGAAATCACACCGGCAGAGATTGCCTGTGTATTGAAGGGTGGTGCGCTGGTAACCGAGAAGAATGTATTCGACAGAGTGGTGACCAATATTCAGGATGGTGCAGTTCTGGGATACAAATATTATGATTTCGGCGAAGATTACTCCAGCAAGACCATGGAATTTGCTATGCAGGTGAATGGTTTCGGTTGTGATTGTGATGTACATATTCTGCTGGACGGAGAAGATGGAGAAGAAATCGGTTGCGTGCATGTTGGCATGGACAGCGGTGTGGTACAGACCATTGTAAAGGCAGTAACCGGACGCCATAGCGTATTTTTGAAGGTGACTACAGAGTACAACGGATGGCAGGGCGAATGGTTCAAGGAGCGTCAGCTCTTTGAATGCAAGCAATTCGTCTTTATGAAGTAATAAAGAAATCTTTGCTTTTTGGTTGACAGAAACAGTAAAGATATGGTAAAGTTTTACTAGTTAAAAGGGAGTAGTTATAAGGTGTAATCAACATACCCCGGTGTATACTCATCGTGGTTACACACTTTTACCCAGGTGAAAGAACAAGACTTTTAGCACAGAAATGTGCTGAAAGTCTTTTTTATTCATGACAATAGGAAGTGTAAAGTACGTGTTTTCTGTTGTTTCAAAGAATGGAGGATATTATGGTAGAGATTTTGTGGCAAGGATTTTTGTTGGTAGTAGGTTTTGTGATGCTGATTAAGGGTGCAGACTGGTTCGTAGAAGGTGCCAGTAAGATAGCGGATAAATTCGGTATTCCGCAGCTGGTGATTGGTTTGACTATCGTGGCAATGGGAACCAGTGCTCCGGAGGCTGCAGTCAGTATTACCTCTGCGTTAAAGGGCAGTGCAGAGATTACCATTGGTAATGTAGTGGGAAGTAATATTTTAAATGTGTTGATTATTCTGGGTTTGACTGCAGTAGTACGTGCCATTGCGGTACAGGAATCAACAGTGAAATATGAGATACCCTTTACGATATTGATTACGGCATTGTTGGCAGTTTTAGGTTTGGCAGATCATACGGTAAGTCGGGTGGAAGGTATTATTTTGTGGGTGTTTATGATAGTATACCTGCTATATTTATTGCGAATGGCAAAAAATGGTCAGAGTGTCACTGAAGAAGTGGAAAAAGCGGATGCTAATGAGCCTATGTGGAAGCTATTAGTTTTGGTTGCGATAGGTGTTGTGGCAATTGTATGGGGTAGTGATATTACCGTAAATGCAGCTACATCTCTGGCAAAGATTTTCGGTATGAGTGAGAGATTGATTGGTTTGACCATCGTAGCGTTGGGAACCTCTCTGCCGGAGTTGGTGACCAGTGTAACTGCTGCTATCAAGGGCAAAGCTGATATTGCAGTAGGTAATATCGTAGGAAGTAATATTTTCAACATTCTCTTCGTTGTAGGAACTACTGCTTTGATTACGCCGGTAACATATAGTGCAAGCTTTATGGTAGATTCTATTGTAGCAGTTGTGGCAATGGTGCTTTTATTGGTTTGTGTTATTCCGAAGAAAAAGCTTGCCAGACCTGCAGGTGCAGTTATGTTGTTATGTTATGTAGGATATTTTATTTACTTGATACAGTAAACTTGAAGGATAGGAAAACATCTGATAAGCGAACCTTGTCAGATGTTTTTTTGTAAAAGGAGGGATTACATTTCCTATTCTATAAGAAACAACCGATATAAATGGCAAATGAGAACAAGGGTACAGATGGACAACCTGTTGGATTTGTGGTGCAGGATGAGACATTTTTGGAGGATAAGATGAGAATGATATATGTATTAAAGGATAACTGGTTTTTTCATAAGGATGTGGCAGGGATACCAGAGAATATGAGTATCGGAGAAGGAGTGCAGCTGCCTCATACATGGAATGCGGTAGATGGTCAGGATGGTGGCAATGATTACTTTCGGGGAAGTTGTTGTTATGGCAGATATATTAGGAAAAGTGAGCTACCGGTAGGGGAAAAGTATTATTTGGAACTGCAGGGAGCCAATTCTTCAGCAGAGGTGTATGTAAATGGTCAGAAACTGGCACAGCATGATGGTGGATATTCTACCTGGCGAGTAGATATTACAGAGGATCTGCAGGAGGAGAATCTGTTGGCGATAATGGTGGACAATTCTGCCAATGAACAGGTTTATCCACAGATGGCGGATTTCACCTTTTATGGAGGTTTGTATCGTGGAGTAAGTATTATCGCAGTACCGGAGACACATTTTGATCTGGAATACTATGGCGGTAGTGGTTTGCAGGTGAACTCTGTAGTGCAGGGCGAGGATGCACAGGTAGAAATAAAGATTTGGGTGAAATCTCTGCAGGAAGGCGACAAGTTTTTGTACACCATAGAGGATGCCAAAGGGCAGGTGGTGATAGAGAAGGAAGTGACCGTGAAAGGGTTACAGGAAGACTGCGGTGTCTCTAAAGCGGAAATGAAGAAAGGTGTTTCGGGGCAGGGGAACTTAATAGAACAGGCAGTACAGTTTTCGGAACAGTTGACCATTCCTAGGGTGCATTTGTGGCATGGTCGAAAAGACCCCTATTTATATATTGCAAAGGTGAGTTTGCACCGTGGAGAAGAGGGGTTGGATACAGTAAGTACCCGTTTCGGTTGTCGAAGATTTGAAATCCACCCACAGAAGGGCTTTTTGCTAAATGGACAGGAGTATCCCTTGCGTGGTGTATCCCGACATCAGGACAGACTGGGTATTGGAAATGCGTTATTACCGGAGCATCATGAAGAGGATATGGAACTGATATGTGAGGTGGGTGCCAATACCATACGTTTGGCACATTACCAGCATGATCAGTACTTTTATGATTTGTGTGATGAGATAGGTATGGTAGTCTGGGCGGAAATTCCATATATTTCCAAGCATATGTCTACTGCTAAGGAAAATGTATTCAGCCAGATGAAGGAGCTCATCGTACAAAACTATAATCATCCGTCCATCGTGGTGTGGGGACTTTCCAATGAAATCACCATGAATGGTGCCAAGGATGCTGATTTGATACAAACTCACAAGGATTTGAATGCCATGGTGCATGAAATGGACAGTACCCGCCTGACCACGGTGGCTTGTGTTTCCATGTGCGGTATGGATGAGGAATATGTACATATTTCTGACGTAGTGTCCTACAATCACTATTTCGGTTGGTATGGAGGAGATACCTCCATGAATGGTCCCTGGTTTGACCGCTTCCATGCCAAATATCCGGACAAGCCTATCGGAGTCAGCGAATATGGTTGTGAAGGCTTGAACTGGCACAGCTCCAATCCTACCCAGGGAGATTATACAGAGGAATATCAGGCCTATTATCATGAGGAGTTAATCAAGCAGCTCTTTACTCGTCCTTACCTTTGGGCAACTCATGTGTGGAATATGTTTGATTTCGGTGCAGATGCCCGTGCCGAGGGCGGCGAGAACGGACAGAACCATAAGGGTCTGGTAACCATGGACAGAAAGTATAAGAAGGATGCTTTCTATGCTTATAAAGCATGGCTTTCGGACGAACCCTTTGTACATTTGTGCGGCAAGCGTTATATAGACAGAGTGGAAGAAATCGCCAAGGTGACGGTTTATTCCAATCAGCCCTGTGTGGAGCTTTTTGTAAACGGGGAAAGTCTGGGGGTACAGGAGAATAAAGAACATTTCTTTTATTTTCAGGTGCCCAATGTAGGTGAAAGCACCTTGGTGGCGGTGGCCGGAGAGTGTAGGGATGAGAGCACCTTGCGCAAGGTAGAGCACAGGAATGAGGACTATATCCTCAAGGAAAAGGGTGCTGTCTTAAACTGGTTTGATGTAGATGTGATAGAGGGCAGATTCTCCTTAAATGACAAGATGGGAGATATTCTGCAGACCTTGGGCGGTAAGTTGTGGTTTTTGAGGCTGGGGCTGATTCTGAAAAAGAAAATGTCCGAGACAAAGAAGCCTGCCGGAGATGGGGAGCAGAAAAAGGGTAATCCGGGCTTTACTATTAGCAAGGATATGATGCAGATGGTTGGTGGATTTACGGTACTGAGGCTGACCGGTATGGTATCTATGCTGAATATCAGCTTTACCAAAGAAGAATTGTTAAAGGTAAATGCTCAATTAAATAAAATACGTAAACCGAAAAAGAAAGATATGTGAGGATAAGAATAGACAAAAGAGTTAGAATGGTATAAAATAGAAAACGTATTCGAATTAAAAAGAATGATTGAGGAAGTATTATGAGAAAAAGTGGTATTTTGCTTCCTATATCCAGTATTCCTTCGGATTTTGGGATAGGAACTTTTTCAAAGCAGGCCTATGAGTTTGTGGATTTTTTGGTGGTATCCGGACAGAAGCTGTGGCAGATATTGCCCTTGGGACCTACCGGTTATGGAGATTCTCCCTACCAGTCCTTTTCTACCTTTGCAGGAAATCCCTATTTCATTGATTTGGAGGAATTCATTCAGGCAGGCTATATTAATAGAAGAGACTGTGAGAAGCTGAATTTCGGTACTCATCCGGAATATGTGGACTATGGTCAGATGTACACCAGTCGTTATTTGGTGCTGGAGAAGGCTTATGACAGTGCCATTGCAGACGGACTGGAGGAAAGAGAAGAGTATCAGCAGTTTATGCAGGAAAATAAGCATTGGCTGAAGGATTATGCCTTGTATATGGCGGTGAAGGGGGCTTTTTACAATGCTTGTTGGGTAGACTGGGAAGAGGATATTCGTATGCGTAAGCCGGAGGCTGTGAAGGCGTATACCGAAGAATATTCTTATGAAATCGGTTTTTATTATTTCCAGCAGTATTATTTTGCAAAACAATGGAAGCGGTTAAAGAAATATGCCAATGACAAGGGCATTGAAATCGTAGGGGATATTCCGATTTATGTAGCGTTTGACAGTGCGGATACCTGGGCCAATCCCCAACTGTTCCAGTTGGATGAGGAGAATATGCCTATCGGTGTGGCGGGTTGTCCGCCGGATGCTTTTAGTGAAACCGGTCAGCTGTGGGGCAATCCTTTGTATGACTGGGAGTATCATAAAGAAACAAAGTATGCATGGTGGATGAAGCGTATTGCTCATTGCTATGAGATGTATGATATTGTGCGTATCGACCATTTTCGAGGTTTTGACGAATATTGGTTTGTGCCTTATGGGGATGAGACTGCTGAGAATGGTGAGTGGTGTCCGGGACCGGGTATTGAGCTGTTCCAGACCCTGAAGCGTAAGCTGGGCGAGGTAAGGGTGATTGCAGAGGATTTGGGACTGTTGACAGATAGTGTGTTAGAGCTTTTAGCAGCTACCGGTTATCCAGGCATGAAGGTACTACAGTTTGCCTTCGGAGGAGATGCTGAGAATGCCTATTTGCCGCACAATCATGTGAAGAACTGTATCGTTTATACGGGAACACATGACAACGAGACCACCTTGGGCTGGTATGAGAATCTGGAGGAAGAGGTCAAAGAGCATGTAGATACCTATCTGGGATTGAATGAGGAGAGTGAAGTGAACTGGGCATTTATCCGTACTGCACTTTCCAGCGTGGCAGATACGGTGGTAATTCCCATGCAGGATTACCTAGGGTTGGGCAATGAGGCTCGTATTAATATGCCTTCCTCGCTGGGAAAGAATTGGGAGTGGCGTATGCGTTCCGATGCCTGTACCAAGGAACTGGCAAAGAAAATTTATCATTTAACAAAAATTTACGGAAGGCTTTAGGCCTTCCGTTTTTATGTCTGTGAATATTTCCATCGAAAGCTTTAGTCAAACTTCTGACTGGACATATAAGAGTTGTGATACTTTTCGTCATAAGTAACCTCTTCTCCGAACCACTCAGGAGGAACGAAGGAATTGGCTGCTTCTTCGCTACCGAACTCTACCTCTGCTAACAGTAAAGGGGCAAAGGGCGGGTCAAACACATCCAATTCAATGAGCAGGGAATAATCAGATGGGGGAACCGGGTAGCCTTCCTTAAAGCCCGGATTTTTCAGGGGAATCAGATAGCGCTTCTTGGAGATAATATTGCCATCTGCCTTTTCCCGAAGGTGATAATAGGCTTCCTTGGTAAGGGGGAGATTATGTTCTGTACGGGACATCATACCGCTTCCCTTGTAGGTCAAAAAGTACTCTTCGTTCTGCTTTCGCACCCGTACCACCGGATTGGTGGACAGATAGGCCTGCTCAATGTGTAAAAAAGGATAGGAATCAAGGTCTGCAGGTGCTTCACTTAAAGTATATTTGCGTTCTATTTCCATATGTAAGAAACTCCTTGGTGTAAATCGTTAATCCGTCAGGGATTACATCCTTAGTATACAACAAAACAGAGAAAAAATGAAGTAAAATAGTGTAAAAATTAGTGAAAAACCAGTAAAAATTAGTAGAAATCAGTGAAAATCAGTGACATCTGAAGAGAATTTGTTTATACTGTAACTAATAAGCTTTAGGAGGTATTTTTGATGAGCAAAATAGCAGTTTTTTTGGGAGAAGGTTTTGAAGAAATTGAAGCATTGACTATAGTGGATATGTGCCGCAGAGCAGGGATAGAGGTGCAGATGGTATCTATTACCGGCAAGGATGTGGTAACCGGTGCTCATGCTATTCCGGTAGTCATGGATGTACAGTTTGAAGAGGTGGATTTTTCTTCTTTGGAGATGTTGGTATTGCCGGGCGGTATGCCGGGTACCCGTAATCTGGAAGCACATGTAGGTTTGATGGAGCAGGTAGATGCTTTTTATGCAGCTGGGAAGTATTTGGCAGCCATTTGTGCGGCACCCAGTATTTTCGGACACAGAGGCATCCTGAAGGGCAGAAATGCTTGCTGTTTCCCGGGTTTTGAAAAGGATTTGGAGGGGGCAAACGTGACTACCAACAGAGTGACATGTGATGAGCATATTATTACCTCCAGAGGTATGGGAACGGCTATGGACTTTGCATTGACTATTGTGGCACTGTTCTGTGGAGATGAGGTGGCAACCCAGAAGTCCAAGAGCATCCTTTATGAATAGAAGGAATGGCGAGGAGTAAGGAAATGAGTAAGGAAGTGAATTACACGGAGGGACTGCTTGCCTTCATCGACCAAAGTCCCAGTGCTTACCATGTAGTAGAGAATATTCGAGACAGGCTTTTGGAACAGGGCTTTATAGAGCTGAAGGAATCGGAATGTTGGAGTATAAAGTCTGCTAAGGGGTACTTCGTGGTGCGAAACGGTTCCTCTATTATAGCCTTTCGTATGCCAAGAAAGCAACCCAAGGGCTTTCATATCGTAGCCAGTCATAGTGATTCGCCTACCTTTAAGGTGAAGGAAAACGCTCAGATGACGGTAGAGGAGCATTATATTAAGGTAAATACGGAAAAATATGGCGGTATGATTCTGTCTACCTGGCTGGATCGCCCCCTGTCTGTAGCAGGAAGAATCGTGGTAAAGACAGCAGATGGCGAAATAGAGCAGCGACTGGTAAAGGTGGATAAGGATTTGCTGGTGATTCCCAATCTGGCGATTCACATGAACCGGGATGTGAATAAGGGCTATGAATACAATCCGCAGACAGACATGCTTCCTTTGATGGCTCTGACCGGATCGGAGGAACACTCTGATTTACTGCTGGAGGAGGTAGCAGCAGCTGCCGGAGTAAAGCCGGAGGAGATACTGGGGCATGATTTGTTTTTGTATGTAAGAGAAAAGGGCCGAGTACTGGGGGCACATGGGGAGTTTGTTCATAGTCCCAGACTGGATGATTTGCAATGTGTGTACGCTTCTTTGGAGGCTTTTGTAAATGCCAAGCCGAAGCAATATACGAATGTACTGGCTGTATTTGATAATGAAGAGGTGGGAAGCAGTACTGCGCAGGGAGCGGATTCTACCTTTTTGCAGGATGTATTACTTCGAATTGGAGAGGCGTTGGAGTGGAATCATGGAGAGTATTGCAGAAGGATAGCAAAAAGCTATTTGGTATCTGCAGATAATGCACATGCAGTGCATCCCAATCATCCGCAAAAGGCAGATCCTACCAATCGTCCCTATTTGGGTGGCGGTATTGTGATTAAGTATCATGGAAGTCAAAGATATACAACTGACGCAGTATCGGCTGCGAGAATGAAGCTTCTGTGTGAAAAGGCAAAGGTGCCTTACCAGACCTATACCAATCGTTCCGACATTGTCGGTGGAGGAACCTTAGGAAATATATCTACAGCACATGTATCTTTGAATTCTGTAGATATCGGTTTACCACAACTGGCTATGCATTCTGCTGTGGAAACAGCAGGAACACAGGATATGGATTATGCGATACGTGTGTTGTGTATGTTATATGAGGAATAAAGAGAGGTGTTTCTCCTGAAGATCAGGGGAAACACATCGAACTATTCTTGCTCTGTAGAATGAATTAATATATCACGTAACTCCTTTTCAAAGACCGTTTCCCCGGTTCCGGAAAGGAGTTTTTTGCGGTATTCCAAAGGAGTACAATTTAAATACCGCTTGAATTGTTTGTTAAAGTAGCTGGCACTGTTGAAGCCTACGGAAACCGATAAGGCAGAGATGGAATTGGCTACTTCTTCTTTGGTTTGTATCTTGCGGATGGCTTCCATGATTCGATACTGTATTAAGAATTCCACGGGGCTCAAATCAATGGTACGTTTGAAACAACGACAGCATTCACTCTTACTCAAGTGGATGGAGTTGGCAATATTCTCTAAGGTAAGGGGCTCCGCATAGTGATTGGCTATATAATGTATCGCTTCGATGACCCTGTTAAAATCCGTGATGACCGCATTGGTCAAAGCGGGCGTCTCAATGTGTTGTTGCACATAAGTATTGATGTCTGCCCAGAGTGCATATAAATGACTAAGTATCTTTAATTCAAAACCTGCTTCCCGAGTGTAGTAGATTTCTGCAATCTGTTTCAGTCTTTGTAGCATTTGTTCTTTTATGTTTCCATTTGGAGTCAAATGGATATATTTTAAGGAAGAGGTCATAAGCAGTGGATGCAGATACAACATAGCAAGGGTGGCACTTTTTTCCGGAAAGAGCAGCTTGCTGTAAAAGCGCATGGAAAAAATGTCACATTCCTGTCCGGGGGGCGTACACATAGTATGCAATAAACCATGATTGAAAAAAATACCTTCGCCTGATTGAAGGGTTATGGTTTTTTCCGGGATAGAAACAATAAGGGCACCGGAATGAACCCAGACAAATTCCAAATCGTCATGCCAATGCCAGGGAATATATGGGATTAGTTCGCTTCCCACAGTCAAATGATGAATAATAAAGGGGAAGGAAGGGTCCGGAAATGGTCGAATTGTCTGCTGATTATTTGTTGTCTTCAATTCATAGCGCTGATTATCACTTAAATATAGCATATTGGACTCTCCTTTCTCAAATCATTTGGAATACGATTTCCTAATTAAAATATACCAAGAATAAAGGAGTAATTCAATGGAAAAAAGAAGTAAAAAAATAGGAAAAAAGTCATAGTTTGGAGGATTTATGAGTCAGAAGTATGAAAACCTGTTGAATTTGGCGTTGGAAACACCGCTGGCTACCAGAGAAAAGACAGATAACCTGAACGTGGGCTTTGATGAACAGCAAAGAACCTGGGAAGTCATAGTGAAGTATCATGGAAGTTTGGAGGTTTTAGAGAAAAACAGGATTGGTGTGGAGTATTTGATTGCCAACTATGCCATATTGACTGTTCCGGAGGAAACGGTGGAACAACTGGCTCTGATGGAAGAAATTGAATATGTAGAAAAACCGAAGCGGTATTATTTTCAAGAGGAATATCCGGCAGAAAATGCCTGCGTGTATCCTGTGACCTTGGGAGAAGAAGGATTGACCGGACTGGACAATATTATTTGTATCATCGATTCCGGCGTAGATTATGAGCGGAAAGAGTTTCGTAGGGCAGACGGAACCACAAGAATTTTGTATTTGTGGGATCAGACCATAGCACCAAGCGAGAACCAAACACCACCGGTAGGCTTTGGTATTGGGACGGAATTTTCCGCAGAGCAGATAAATCAAGCATTGACAATAGGTGGGGAGGAAGGATTTCTCCTGGTACCCAGTCGGGATGTGAGTGGTCACGGAACGGCGGTAGCGGGAATTGCTGCTGCCAGCCAGGTACGGACAACGGAGGGAGGTGTTTATCGTGGAATTGCCCCGGAAAGTGACCTGCTCATCGTGAAGCTTGGTACTCCCAGAGAAGGAGGTTTTCCGAAAACGACTGAGATTATGAGGGCGGTGACTTATGCGGTCAGAAAAGGATTAGAGTTACGAAAGCCGTTGGTGATTAATTTAAGCTTTGGCAATTCCTATGGTTCCCATGACGGAAGCTCCCTGATAGAGCGTTTTCTGGACAATGCCGCTGAGATAGGAAGGACTGTAGTTTGTGTAGGAGCCGGCAATGAAGGAGATACGGCAGGACATTATGCCGGTTATGCAGATACCACACAGATCGTTGAATTCAGCGTGGGGGAGTATGAACGGAGCCTGAGCATTCAGCTATGGAAGCAATACAGCGATGAATTTCAAGTGACACTGCGGGCACCGAACAATGTGCAGGCAACATTAACTAATCCGGTCAATGCTCGAAGTCAGGAATTGACTATAGAACAGACCAGAGTGCTGGTTTATCAGGGAGAGCCCAAGCCCTACTCAGTGTTGCAGGAAATTTATTTTGATTTGATCCCTTTGGGGGAGAGGAATTACATCGACTCAGGAATATGGCAGCTGGAAATTGCCCCGATTGAAGTGATTACGGGGAAATATGACTTGTATCTGCCATCTTCTGAAGCACGAAGCAGCCGTACTGCATTCTTACGTTCTACGCCGGAGTTGACACTGACGTTACCGTCAACCAGTTCCAAAATAGTGACAGTAGGTGCATATGATACGTCATATGAGCAATATGCAGCTTTTTCCGGACGGGGATTGGCACAGGTCAGTCGGGAGAACAGTATTACTATTGCAGGACTGATTAAGCCGGATATCGTAGCACCGGGAGTAAATATTCTGGCACCGGACGTATTGGGGGGATACCGGGTTGTGACAGGAACCTCCTTTGCAACCCCTATTGTGTCCGGTAGTGCTGCACTTCTCATGGAATGGGGCATTGTACGCGGAAATGACCCCTATTTGTATGGGGAGAAGGTGAAGGCTTATTTGAGAAAGGGAGCCGGACCGCTACGAGGAGAAACGGTGTACCCCAATGAGCGGGTAGGTTTCGGGAAGATCTGTGTAAGAGAAAGTTTACCAGGAGCGTGACGGATATTATTGGAAAAGAGACATTATAAAAAGAGAGAGGATAATGAAAATATTTCGATTGATAATTTACAGATTACCGCCTATAATATAAGGAACATAAAGGGGAGGAGTTTTATGGTAACTGTATTTTATTTCATTGTCTTTATAGTTTCGCTGATTATGCTGGGGAGCATGCTTATTCGGTACAAAAAGATAGATACTCCCTTTTTGATGCTGGGTCTCACGATAGTGATTAGCTGTATGGGACGATATTTGATTGCCGGTACCGAAAGCTTGGATACGGCTATTTTGGGAAACAGTTTTGTTTATGTGGGTGGTTGCTATACCCCCTTGCTGATATTACTTGTGGTATTTAAGCTTTCGAACGCAAATATGCCGAAGGCATTGACTGCGTTTTTGGCAACCTATTCCACTGTGGTCATGGGATTGGCACTGACTGTAGGAAAGAGCGATATCTATTATACTCATGTGGAATTGGTGATGACGGAGGGGTATCATTTTTTGGATAAAACCTATGCCCCTTTGCATGGTTTGTACCCAGTTATGCTGATGCTGTATTGTATGGTGCTGGTAAGTTTCATGTTCTATGTATTAAAGAATAAAAGAAACACTCTGTCACGAAAAACATTGGTGGTTATTAGCGTTATTAGTGTTGCTATTGCGCTGACTTATATATTGGAACGTGCTATAGACATGGATATCAGTTATCTGCCGGTAGGGTATTTACTGGCAATGGTATTCTTTATTGGTTACTTCGACCGTTTGAATATGTATGATATGTCCAGTAATGTAATCAGTGCTATGGAGGATAGAAAGGAATATGGTTATCTGGTATTTGATCGGAAGCTGCGATATATCAATGCCAATGATTATGTGAAAGAAATATTTCCGGAAGTCAGAGAATGGTCCGTTGACGAAGCGGTACCTGCTTCGGAAAGTTATTTGTATCAGGAAGTAGTGAGGTACGTCGCAGAGAACCAGGGAAGTGAAACAGAGGTAAAAAATATAAATGTAGCGGATGTTTATTTGGAAATGAATGTCCAAGAGCTTCGTTATGGAAGCAAAGTAGTAGGCACGCTGGTGGAATTCATAGACAGAACGGTGGAGCGAAAGTACTATAACACCATAGAGAGCTATAATGCTACTCTGGAAAAAGAAGTCGCAGAAAAGACAGAACATATTGTACATATAAAGGATATGATGGTGCTTGGCATGGCGGATATGGTAGAAAGCCGTGATAACAACACCGGTGGTCATATCAAGCGAACCAGTGAAGTGGTGCGTATTTTTGCAACAAGTCTGAAAGCAGGAAACGGACAGGCTATGTGGGACGAGCATTTCTTAAAGATGGTGGAGAAAGCGGCGCCCATGCATGATTTGGGAAAGATTTCCATAGAAGATAAGGTTTTACGAAAGCCGGGCAAATACACAGAAGAAGAATTTGCGGTGATGAAGACCCATACCACAGAAGGTGCAAGAATCGTGGAGAGCATTCTGCTGGGTGTAGAGGATGAGGAGTTCGTACGAATTGCCAAGAATGTTGCCTGGTATCACCACGAACGTTGGAATGGAAGGGGATATCCGGCAGGACTGTTCGGAACGGAAATTCCTCTGGAGGCCAGAATTATGGCATTGGCGGATGTATTTGATGCATTGGTAAGTAAGCGTTGCTATAAGGAAGCATTTTCCTATGATGAGGCATTTCGTATTATAGAGGAAGAGCTAGGACAGCAGTTTGACCCGGATTTGGGCAGATTGTTTTTAGCCTGCCGACCACAGTTGGAAGCAGTATATAATCAATACAGATAATTCTTTCGAAGTTTTTAAGGATTTCTTTATTGACCGTTTGATATGTTTAATATAAGGAAAGTAAAATGCATTTTGTAGAGGCAAAAGGAATTTTATCGGCACAGAACGGCATGAATTTATATAGAGGCTGCACACATGGCTGTATTTATTGTGACAGCAGGAGTAAATGCTATCAAATGAAGCATGACTTTGAGGATATTGAGGTAAAGAAGAATGCACCACAGTTACTGGAGCAGGCACTGCGTTCCAAGCGGAAGAAATGCATGATTGGTACCGGGGCTATGTGTGACCCCTATATGCACTGTGAGGAGGAGCTGGGACTGACACGCAAGTGTCTGGAGTTAATAGACAAGTATGGCTTCGGTTTGGCCATTCAGACCAAATCAGACCGGATACTGCGGGATTTGGACTTGCTGAAAAGTATTCAGGAAAAAAGTAAGTGTGTGGTGCAAATGACGCTTACCACCTATGATGAGGAGCTTTGCAAAATTCTGGAACCGGGAGTATGTACCACAAAGCGGCGGTTTGAGGTATTGCAAATATTAAGGGAGAATGGTATTCCTACGGTGGTTTGGTTGACACCCATTTTGCCCTTTATTAATGATACCAGAGAGAATGTAGAAGGCATCTTGGACTATTGTCTACAGGCACAGGTAAAGGGCATTATACATTTTGGTATGGGACTGACCCTGCGGGAAGGGGACAGAGAATATTTTTACGCAGCATTGGACAGACATTTTCCGGGACTGCGGGAGAAATATCACCGAAAATATGGGTATGCTTATGAAATCCCCAGCGATAACCAAAAGGAATTAATGCAGATACTGTATACTACCTGTAAGAAGCATGGAATAATGTATAAGGCAGAGGATGTATTTGGATATTTGCACGAATTTCCACAGGAGAAGGGATATGAACAGCTGAGTTTGTTTTGAAAGAAGAGGATAAACACATGAAATGGATGATTGCCTCCGACCTGCATGGTTCGGAGTATTATTGTAGAAAGATGTTAGAGGCTTTTGAGAGGGAAAAGGCAGACCGTTTATTGCTGTTAGGAGATATTCTTTATCATGGTCCCCGGAATGGGATGCCGCAGGGATATGACCCGAAAAAGGTTACGGAGCTTTTGAATGCGTACAAAGAGCGGATACTCTGTGTGAGGGGAAACTGTGATGCGGAGGTGGATCAGCTGGTGCTGGAGTTTCCCATTATGGCGGATTATGCTATCCTTGCGGTAGGGGGACGGATGATTTATGCAACCCATGGACATCTTTATGGTGAGCAGACACCGCCACCCTTGCAGAAGGGGGATGTGTTGTTGTGCGGACATACCCATATCCCTGCCTGTGTAGAAAAGGAGCGATTTACCTACATGAACCCCGGCTCTATTTCCATGCCAAAGGAGAACAGTGGTCATGGCTACATGACTTTGGAGTGGAATGGGTTCTTCTGGAAAGATTTGGAAGGAAAGATTACCCGGGAGTACTTGCTATTATAACTCAGGAAAAGAGGAAGAAGTATGAAGTTAATCGATATGACTTGTCCCAAGTGTGGTGCTGCCTTGAAGGTGGATACCAAACAGGGCAGGGCAAGCTGTGAATACTGTGGTCATTTAATGCTGATAGAGAAAGAAGATACTCTGGAGGAAATCCGACAAAAGGCACAGTCCAGGTCTTATGGTTATCATAAGGGTAGACTGAAGGCTGAGGCGGAGGCTGCGGAACAACGAAGAAGAAAACAGAAAAAGTGGAAGGTTCCGGTCATTATAGTGGCAGTTATCCTGTTTCTGGGTTTGTTTTCCGCAGGCAGTACACAGTTGGCAAAGCCGAGGGTAAATCCCTTTGAATGTATAGAGGTATCCTTTCAGGGAAAGGACGGCAGAGGAGAGCTGGAGCTTACGGTGGTGGCTCCTTCCGGAATTGATGTGAATTACATAGATTATGATATTTCCAAGGATAGCCATTTGTATCAGGGAGAGACCATTACCATTCAAGCCAGAAGTAATACCTATCGTTTGGAGGAAAATACCCGAACCTATGTGGTAGAGGGCCTGGATGAGTATTTGAAGGATTTGCAGAATATTCCCCAGGAAGCTTTCGTGTTAATTCATGCAAAGGCGGAGAATGCCCTGGAATTAAATTTGGATGGTCCCAAGGCATTAGGCTATCTGAAGGAGATGAAGCCGGTAAAGCTGTTTCTGACCACGGACGGAAAGCAGAGCAATGAATTGTATGATGTTTTTCAGGTAGATTTTCAGACCGGTGACAGCGAATCGACTTATTATGTGCTGGCGTGCTTTTCGGATGTGATTGTTCGAAACAGGGAGCAGGTGTCCATCGACATGTCTTATGGTGTATATCTGGGACATTTGACACAGGTGCAGGGAGCATGTTATATTATGGCATATGATTCTCTGGAGGAGGTTAAGACAGATATTCTCACCAGTCAGGACAGTTATGTTGAACTGAAGGAATTGGATTTATGAAGTCAATAAAGAAGAATGACAGGCACTATCTTTCATTAGGTAGTGCTTTTTCTTTAGAAAATCTTTAAATTTTTATAAAGTTGCTCTTTTATTTTGTGTTTTATGATATAGTGGTACATGAAAGAACTGTAGCAGGAGGGGAAAAGACATGAAGGATGTATACCATATATTGGTGGTGGAGGATGATGAACAAATCCGGGATGGTATCGAGATTTATTTAAAAAGTCAGGGATACAAGGTATTCAAGGCAGGAGACGGTATCGAAGGTCTGGAGATTATCCGCAGAGAAGAAATTCATCTGGCCATTGTGGATGTAATGATGCCACGTATGGACGGCATACATATGGTGATACAGTTGCGCAAGGAGTATGATTTTCCGGTATTAATGCTTTCGGCTAAGTCGGAAGAGGTGGATAAAATCATGGGACTGAATATGGGGGCGGATGATTATGTGACTAAGCCCTTCCAACCGCTGGAGCTGCTTGCCAGAGTGAATTCCCATCTGCGCCGGTATGAACGGTATTTGAAAATGAGTCAGGAAAATGCAGGCAGGGACGAGACCGGTATATATACGGTGGGCGGTTTGGAGCTGAATGAAAATACCGTGGAAGTGAAGGTAGACGGGGAACCGGTGAAGCTGACACCTATCGAGTTTAAGATTTTGCAGCTGTTGATTAAAAGTCCGGGACGGGTATTTTCTACCGATGAAATTTACGAACGTGTATGGAATGAAATAGCCATAAACACTGATACAGTGCTGGTTCATGTACGAAACATTCGGGAAAAGATTGAGTATAACCCGAAGGAACCAAAATACTTAAAGGTGGTGTGGGGCGTTGGATACAAAATTGAAAAAATCTAGTAAATTGGCAAAGTGGATTATCTTTCTGGCAGTGTTATTACCGGCAGTATTATTGGTCAGCATGTACCCCAGAATGGAGCAGCTGATGTTGCAGAAGGAGGAAGTGTATTATAACAATGCATCTGCAACCTCGCATCCGGAAACGGTAGTGGATGTTACGGAAACAGAGACGGTAACCGATGGAACTGTTGTGGCAGACGTGGGCATTCGTCAGGATGTGGTGAATTATGCCGTGGAGGCTTCCTATTACCTGTATGGCAGGATGTTACAGGAGGAAAAAGGGACTGCAGTGGCTTTTGATGTGCTGGATCAGCATGGTTGGATTAATGATTTTTATACCATGGACAAGGAAACCTATTACTGGGCCAGTTACAATCCGGGGGATGCTTCCTTTTCAGAATACAATCTGGGAAAGCTGGAATATAATGATATGCAGGATATGCTACTTCCTATAGCAAAGGAAGACATGCAGACTCAAATCGATACGTTGGCAAAAAGCTATGGAATTGTAGGCGGTCTGTATCTGGCCTTTGATGAGTATGGTATGATAAGCCGTATTGAATTCGTAGGTGCAGGGGATGTGGAGTACCATCACAACTTGTATTCCAAGGCAAGAGATTCTGTTGTACAGTATCAGAACAATGCCCGGTATTATCATTCACAGAATGCCAGTGTGGATGTGTTTGAGGTACTTCCTAAGGATTTTGAAGTGATATTCCTGATACCTTCGGATAGCATGTTCGTAAATCAGTTCACTCTGGATTTAGAGTACTATGTGCAGTCCTTTTCAAACCCGGAGCATCTGTATGTAGAAATCGGTGCTCCTGTACTGATATTGGTATGCATGATTTTTGTAGCCTTGGTAGCTTTGATATTGCCCTTTTTACGCAAACTGAATACCGGTTGGGAGAAGCTGTTTAGCATCCCCTTGGAGATAATCGTTTGTCTGGCAGTGGGAATGGTGGCATTGGCTTATCTGATGTTCGAGACTATGTGTTATACTACGGTGGTGTATTTCGAACAGTCTGTGGGTAGTGTAGAGATACTGGGCTATATCCTGGAACCCAATACCTTATATGGTCTGGCTGTGACAGTTAATCTGGTGGGTTGGACAGCTCTTTTCTTCCTGGAATATACTTGTGTAGCACATTGCAGACAGTTTTTGTGCGGACCTATTTATTATTTCAAGCATCGCATTTTAATCGTTCGGTTTTTGCGATGGATAGGCAGTCAGTGCAAGCGTTTCTACCATTATATAGTGGAGGTAGATATTTCCAAGGGGCTGCATAGTACTGTGATAAAGATTGTAGTGGTGAATTTCATTATAGTGGCAGGATTGTGTTGCTTCTGGTTTGCAGGTATCGGTGCGGTGGCAATCTACTCCATCGTTTTATACGTGATACTGCGAAAGCAGGGGAATAAGATACAGACCCAATATAACAGTATATTGCATGCCACAGAGCAGATGGCAGAGGGAGTGCTGAAGATTTCGCTGCAGGAGGATTTGGGAATGTTCACCCCCTTAGGGGAGGAATTGTCCAAGGTGCAGGAGGGATTTTCCAAGGCTGTGGCGCAGGAGGCTAAGAGCCAGAACATGAAGACAGAGCTGATTAGTAATGTTTCCCATGATTTGAAGACCCCTTTGACAGCTATTATTACTTATGTGAATTTGCTGAAACAGGAGAATATTTCGGAAGAGGACCGCAAAAGTTATATTCAAACTCTGGATGTGAAATCTCAACGGTTGAAGGTCTTAATCGAGGATTTGTTCGAAGTGAGCAAGGCACAGTCCGGCAATATCCAGTTGAACTATATGGATGTGGATGTGGTGAATCTGATGAAGCAGCTGCGCCTGGAAATGGAGGACAGACTGGCAGACAGTGATTTGACCTTCCGTTGGAGTCTGCCGGAGGAAAAGGTGATTTTACATCTGGATGGACAAAAAACTTATCGGGTGTTTGATAATCTGCTTAGCAATGCATTGAAATATGCTATGCCGGGTTCTCGGGTGTATGTAGATGTGGTGAATGGAGAACAGGAAGTAGAAATTGTGTTTAAGAACACTTCGGCTGCGGAAATACAGTCAGACGCAGAACAATTGACGGAGCGTTTTGTGCGAGGAGATGCTTCCCGAAATTCCGAGGGCAGTGGCTTGGGCCTGGCTATCGTAAAGAGCTTTGTGGAATTGCAAGGCGGAAGCTTCCGCATAGAGATTGACGGAGATTTGTTTAAGGCGATTATCCGTTGGAAGAAGGAACTGGAAGCGGAAAAGGAATAGGAAAAGAATAAGAAAAGAATAGGAAAAAGAAAGCAATTGACAGGAATTGTGGGCAAATGTAGTATGATAAAGGATGCTGCATTTGCCCTTGTGTGCTTTGTACAGTTTCCGGTTACGAGTAGCGGAAGGGGGATGCACCGGTAGGGCACAGAGCAGTAAGGACGAATCTGTATAAAGGCATATAAAATCATAAGATTCATAAAAAAGAAAAAGAGACATAAGATTTAAAGATAAGCAATAGGCAGATGATGACGAGAATGAGACGAAGGTTAAAATATATAGGAATAATACTGCTGTTTCTTTGCATATTTACCGGATGTGGCAATGTGGAGCAGAACACTGTTGCCGGTGGGGGAGAGGAGGATGCTTCCGAAAAGGCTTCTGACAAAGTACTTCAACTGGTGGATGAGGCTATCGCCGGTGCAAATGATGCAGTGACGAATATTAAGCAGGCTATGCAGGCACAAAAAGACTTGATGGAAACAGAAGTGATAGAGGTACCGGAAAGTATTCCGGTATTGGCACCGGCACCGGTTGTGGGAGGAACAACCGCGCCAGAGACTGCACCTGTACCTGGAATAGTGACATCCGAGACGGTACCGGGGATAACCGGACATGAGACAGCCCTCATACCGGACCGGGTAGTAGGAGAAACTTTGCCGCCGGAGCAATATGAATTTACCCAAAGTGACGAAAGCTATTTTGCAGATGCATTATTTATCGGGGACTCCCGTACGGTAGGATTACAGATGTACGGCTATTTGAGTAGTGCAGATTATTTCGCTACTCCCGGGCTGAGTGTGTATTCTTTGCCAAGAACCAAGCTGACGGTAGGAGCGTTTAAGGATGTTAAGCTAACGGAGCTGTTGGAACAAAAGGATTACCAGAAGATTTATCTGATGCTGGGAATTAATGAGCTGGGTTATAATTTCGAAAAGACCGTGTCCAAGTATAAAGAGCTGGTGGCACAGCTGCAACAGCAGGAGCCGGAGGCCGTACTGTATGTGTGTGCCAATCTTCATGTGACCGCACTGCGGGATGAGCATGATAAAACCCATAATAATACTAATATTGACAAATTCAATGCAGAAGTAGCAGCATTAGAAGATAAGAAGAATATTTTCTATTTGAATATTAATGAATTGTTTGATGATCCATATGGGAATTTGGGGAAGGAATATGCCAGTGACGATACCCATGTTTCCGGAGAGTATTATGATGAGTGGTGTGGCTGGTTGCAACAGCATACCATAGTAAAATAATGGGGAATGCAGCTTCGAGCCGCATTCCCTGCTTTAGTAAGTTTTTTCGCCGGTGAGACATTTTTCAAAGTCATCATGGGGCAGGGGCTTGTCAAAGAGATAGCCCTGTGCGAAAGGACATTGGATACTTCTCAAGTAATCTGCCTGTGCAGAGGTTTCCACGCCTTCTGCCACTACCTGCATATTTAAATCCGTAATCATTTTTACGATAGTCTTTACAATGACATCGTCGGAAGACTCAGTATTCTCAATATTTTTTAAGAAAGAGCGATCCAGCTTGATAATATCTACATTCAAATCCTTCAGTAAATTCAAGGAAGAGTAGCCGGTACCGAAATCATCCAAGGAGGTCTGAATGCCATGCGCTTTCATATCCTTTACGAACTGGTTCAGATTATCCAAATCTTCATAACCGGTAGTTTCAGTAAGCTCGATTTCGATGTATTTGCTATTCAGATCGTATTTCTTTAAAACATTGATAATATCCTGTGACAGATTTTTGTTGTGCAAATGGATTTTTGAAAAATTCACGGAGGTACAAACCGGTTCAATACCGGCATCTAACCAGCTGCGAATATCCTGACATACGCTATCTAACACATAAAAATCCAAGGGACAAATCAGTCCTTCCTGTTCCAACACCGGTATGAAATCCAAAGGAGGAACCAGTTTGCCGCCACGGACCCAGCGAACCAATGCTTCACAGCCGTGTAAGGTATTATTATCTAAGGATACCTTGGGCTGGTAGTATACAACAAACTCCCTGTCACGAACCGCAAGGGGGAAGAGATTGGTAATCTCTTTTCTATGTACGGCCTTTTCCAAAATAGATGGCTGGAACCACATGAAGTCATGGGTAACAGAGGCTTTTGCTGCAGCCATGGCTAAGGAAGAACCATCCATCATATTACTTACGGTATCAGAAGGTTTTACCGGATAGATCCCCACCTTGGCACTTAAGTCAAGGGTAATCAAGCTGTCGTTGTGCGTTACTTCAATAGGAACCATTTCAATAAAGTGAATAAAGCTTTGTACATTTTCGTTTAATACCAAAGCAAAAAAGGTATCGCCACCCATGCGAGCAAACATTTCCTGAGGTTGAAGTCTACCACGTATGGTATGTGCATATTTGCATAATACTTCGTTGCCTACTTCGGACCCGACACGGCGATTGATGTACTTGAAATTCTTTAGGTTTAAAAAGAACCCATGATAATTGTTCAATTGACCATGCTCCTGAAGGGTATTACAATAACGGGCAAGTCCCGGAGTATTGGGAAGTCCGGTGAGTGTGTCTGTAACTGCCATGCGGGACATGAGCTCCATAATACGGGTTCTGCCACTGATGAAGTAAAGATTTTTTAATAAGAAGGAAATCTGTTCTTCATCTGCTACGGACCAGCTGTCTGCCTGCTGCGGATAGGCCAATAGCTTTACTACACCCTTTTCACCGGTGATATATTCTACGGAAAAAGGAGTGTTACAATAATCATTTTCGGTATAAAAAACCATATGCTCGTTTCTGCCATTGGTCTCGTAAGGAGTACGGGGAGCCTGCAGGAAAATTTCTAAACGGGCAATGGAGAGGGCTTTGGCAACAGGGGGAATGGTGCGGCTGATATGTTGCATAAGCACAGCCATAGACGCACTTTCGTCCGGAAGCTTATTAAAAAAGTCCTGATATACCTTACTACATAATATATCGCTCATAATATTTTATCCCTACCTCTTTTGAACGAAAATCGTTTTCTTAATATGTATTATTTTACCATTTTCTATAGTGCTTTTCAATGTAAACTACAGTAAAAATTGCATGTAAAAATTAGTGATTTCAAATAATGCATGTAAAAAAGTATTAAAAATTACAACATACCTCACTAATTAGTATGGTTTTCAAAGTTGTTGTTTTTTTGTATTATAGGATTAATCTTAGGCACATTGTGCAAAGAAAGGGAGGAAGGATATGCGTAAGAAAATCGTAAATGTAGTTGCTACATTGGCGTTAACACTCAGTATGTTGACAGGTTGTGGTGCTGCACAGACAGAAAACAACAATAATCCTGCACAGGGCAGCTCGCAGGTAGAAGCTACTACCGAGAGTACTCAGCAGACACCGGAGGCTACAGAAGCACCGGCAACACCGGAGGTAACAGAGGCACCTCAGGTAACAGAGGCACCGACAGTAGAAGACAGTATTACATCACTTGAAATGGCTCATCGTATGGGCAATGGTATCAATTTGGGAAATACCATGGAAGCTTATGGTCGTGCCAGTGTAGGTGTAGGTGCTGCTACTTCTGTATATGAAACTTTTTGGGGACAGCCCATAACTACACCGGAAATGATTCAGGCCATGAAGGATGCCGGTTTTGATACCTTGCGTGTTCCGGTCGCATGGACCAATGCTATGAATTATGAAAGTGGTGATTATACCATCGGCACCGATTATCTGAACCGTGTGGAGGAAATCATCAATTATGCCCTGGATGCAGATATGTATGTTATCGTGAATGACCACTGGGACGGTGGCTGGTGGGGTATGTTTGGTTCTGCTACTCAGGAGACCAGAGATGCTGCCATGGAGTTATATACTTCTATGTGGACACAGATTGCTACCAAGTATGAAAAGTATGATGACCGTTTGATTTTTGAATCCGGAAACGAAGAGCTGGGCTTCCGTCTGAATGACAAGGATGTTGCAGCAGACTCCGGAGCTTTGTCTGACGCAGATTGTTATACCGTAACCAATCAGATCAATCAGGCATTTGTAGATACTATTCGTAGTACCGGCGGAAACAATGCAGACAGATTCCTGTTGATTGCAGGCTTTGGTACGGATATTACCAATACCTGTAAGGACGCTTTCCAGATGCCAAAGGATACCGTAAAGGATAAGCTTTTACTTTCTGTTCACTATTATGACCCTTCCGGCTACTGTATTTGGGAAAGTATTGCTGACTGGGGCAGCAAGAAGGATTACAATTCCATGTATGATATGCTTTCTAAGATGACCATGTTTACTGATCAGGGATATGGTATTGTAATTGGTGAGTATGGTGTATTGAACCAGCAGAATGGCATGAGAGAAGGAACCATGCCTTATACAGAGACTTTCCTGGATGTTTGCGATTATTTTGGATATTGTCCTGTATTGTGGGATTGCAACGATATGTTTGTGCGTAACGAAGGAAAAATTCGTTATGAAGAGGTGGCTCAGATGTATTTAGACCACAGCTATGCAACACAGTCTTCCAAGAGTTTGGAAGAAATCCAGGCAGCTGCAAAGGCAGATATCGATGCAGCTACTGCAGCAGCACCGGAAGCAGCAGGCGTAAGCGAGAATACTGCTATGGCGTGGATTATGTACAGTAGTAGTGACTGGGGTGTTTCTTATAGTGTAGGTGATGTATATGATCCGGGTTCTGCAACTGCCGGTATTGTGGCAACAGATGTGGAAATCACCGGAGAAGGAACTTATACCGTAGGTCTTGACTTTACCGGTACTGCAGGTGGTTATGCCAACAGTATGGTATTCTCTGCAGTAGGTATTGCAAATGGTGAGCAGCTGTATCCCGGCTATTGCATTGAAATCAAGGAGATTAAGGTGAACGGCGAGCCTTATAAGCTGACCGGCAGACCTTATACTGCCAGCGATGACAAGAAGTGTACCAGAGTAAACCTGTACAATGAATGGGTATCTGCAGCACCAGATGATGCTCGTACTGCAGTTGGTAATGCAATGTATGTTTCTCCTTGTGTTATGGATGCAGCAACCTTAGGTAATGTGAAAACAATCGAAGTTACCTTTAATTATGTTCCCGGTAAATAAAGAAAATAGGAATGATTTTTTCGTCCCTCTGTCCGTATGCGGCAGGGGGATTTTTTTGTGTAAAAAGTAAAATTTTTATGGTACTTTAGTTGCAAAAAAGAATATATTGTATTATAATGTTTTACAATGTTGGAATCATGGGAGAATGTTGCGTGAAGAAATTAATACATACATTATTTATATGTATATGTCTTACAATTATATATAGTATAAACGTTTCAGCTGCAGTTCTCGGTGTGAAGGGAAGAGTGTTGTTTATCAGTTCCTATTCTTATAGTTGGGATACGGTGCAGATGCAGATTGATGGTATTAAGGATGCCTTGGGGAATGATTACGATTTGGATTATGAGTACATGGATACCAAGCGGGTAAATGATGAGACCTCCCTTCAATTGTTCTATGACGGGTTGGCTTATCGATTGTCTCAGGTAGAACCTTATGATGTGATTATCGTAGGAGATGATGCCGCTTTGCAGTTTGTATTATATCATAGGGATGGTTTGTTTCAAAATATTCCCATTGTATTCGAAGGAATCAATGATGAGGAGTTGATAGAGACTGCATTGAAGGACCCTTTGATAACGGGTGTGGTAGAGAAACTTTCTTTGGAGGATAATCTGGAGTTTGCTTTGGAGCTGATGCCGGATGCGAAGAAGGTAGTGGCGATTTTGGATGATACCATTACCGGTGAGGCAGAACGGAAACGTTTCTTTGCGGTAGAGAAGAATTATCCGGAGTTGGAATTCAGTGAAATCAATGCTTCAGAGTATACCTCCGGTGATTTGCAGAGAGCGCTGCGGAAGCTGGGTAATGACACCATTCTTTTGTTTATCGTAATGACAGAGGATGCCAATGGTACTCAGTATGATAGCCAGCATATCGGAAACTTTATGATGATATATTCTTCTGTTCCGGCTTTCCGTATGGTAGAAGCAGGTATGGGTAGCGGCTTTGTAGGTGGTAATGTAGTTTCTATGTACAAATCCGGTGAGATAGCAGCCGGGATGGCTAAGGAAATTATCAGCGGTACTCCTGTTTCTGAAATAGAACCGGAGCTGGAGAGCCCCAGAGAAAATATGGTGGATGAAGATATTGTCAGACGATATAAGCTGAATGTAAAAAATATTCCTAAGAATACCACCATCATTAATCATGAGGAGAGCTATTGGGAACGAAATCAGGAAGCGATTAAAATCGTTACTTTATTGATACTGGCCATTATTTTAATCATTGTATGGGTGGTTCTGGATAATATTAAGAAATATCGTATTATGAAGGAATTGAATGAGGCAAAGCTGATTTTGGAAAATGCATCCCAGCATGACTTCTTAACCGGTTTGTCCAATCGTAACAAGTTTATGCATGATTTGAATGCTTTGATAGATGAGAAGCAACCATGTACGGTTTTGATGTTGGATATTGATGATTTCAAGATGATTAATGATACTTATGGTCATGCTGCAGGTGATATTACACTGCAATCCATCGCAAACCGTATGAAGGAGATGCAGTCACAGATTTTAACCCCTTATCGTTATGCAGGTGATGAATTTATTATGATTCTGCGCAGTTCTCAGCCTATGTTGATTGAAAAAGCAGCATACGATTGCAGAAATGTATTTGCAAAAGAAATTAAATTTGATAAGGTAAATTATAAGGTGACCGGAAGTATCGGTATTGCTACTTATCCAAAGGATGCAAAGGATATTGAGATGCTGATTACCTGTGCAGATGATGCTATGTATGAAGTAAAGAAGAGTGGCAAGAATATGTTTGCATATTATAAAAAGCAGGAAAATTCAAATTAAGTCTTTACATTTTTTAAAACTGGTTATAATATTAATTATGATAAAGAAAACGTTGACGAGAAGAGTACGATTTCAGAGAATGCCAGAGAGAACTGCCCCGTAAGGGTGCTGTGAGCAGTTTCATTCAAAAATTTCGGAAGACCATCTCTGAGTGGCTCTAATACAGCCCGTATCCCTACGTTACAGGAAAATGAGTGGCTCTTTTGCAGTGCGAAGGAGCAACAAGGGTGGAACCGCGTATTTTACGTCCCTTGCAATGTTATGTTGCAAGGGGCTTTTTATTTTGTGTTGCAGAGTAAAAGGCCCAGCAATGATCGCACGATTAAGTGCAGAAAATTTTGTAAAGCAGGAGGAAAACGATGAAAATCACATTAAAAGA
>JAZLEI010000006.1:0-57928 GCA_045615205.1 Acetatifactor sp. | reverse complement strand
GTAGTGGGAAGTACCATTACAGAACAGGCAGAGCAGGTAATGAAGAACTTGGGCGCTATCCTGGAGGCAGCAGGAGTGGGTTATGATAAAGTGGTAAAGACCACCTGTTTTTTAGCGGAAATGGGTGATTTTGCAGCATTTAATGAGATATATGCAAAGTATTTTACAGAGAAACCTGCCAGAAGCTGTGTGGCAGTAAAAACCCTTCCTAAGAATGTGCTTTGCGAAGTAGAAGTAATTGCTTATCTGGGCTAGAGGAGCGAAATCTTCATGAAAGTGAATACGAAAAGAAATAGTTTTTTGTTGTTTTTGACTGCCAGTATCTGGGGACTTGCTTTTGTGTTTCAAAGCAAAGGGATGGAGTATATGGATCCCTTTACCTTTAATGGGGTACGTTCTTTAATCGGGGCTGCTTCCCTGGTGGTATTTGTTCTGATACGGTGGCGTATCACCGGAAAGTCTCTGAAAGAGCTGGATTGGAAATTGACCTTGACGGCGGGACTTTGCTGTGGTTTGGCATTGACGGTAGCCAGTAGTTTGCAGCAGTTTGGTATCGCACAGACCACGGTAGGTAAAGCAGGCTTTATCACTACCCTGTATATTATTTTTGTACCTATAGTGGGGCTTTTGTTTCGTAGGAAGGTGTCAAAGGTAGTGTGGTTGGCAGCTGCTATGGCGGCAGTGGGAATGTATCTGTTATGCATGACAGAGAGTTTGAGTATTAATACCGGAGATATTTTGGTTTTTTTATGTGCACTGGCCTTTACGGTGCATATCATGGTGATTGATTACTTTTCTCCAAAGACAGATGGCGTGGTGATTTCTCTAATACAGTTTACCGTGTGTGGTGTGCTGTGTATGATAGGTGCCTTTCTTTGGGGCAATCCGGCATGGAGCCAGATTACCAGTGGTGTGAGTACTCTGCTGTACGCAGGTGTGATGTCCTGCGGTGTGGCTTACACACTACAGATTGTCGGTCAAAACGGTGTGAACCCTACAGTGGCAGCACTTTTGATGAGCTTGGAATCCGTAGTGGCGACCATAGCAGGAGTGATTGCTTATAAGATAGGCTTTTTAAAGGTAGATCAGACCATGACAGGCAGACAGATTGCAGGTTGTGTCATTGTTTTTGCAGCAGTGATTTTGGTGCAGCTGCCCGGAGAATGGTTTGAAAAAAAGAAGGCATAAGTATACATAGATTTTCCATAACCGACAGACACTAAGAGAAAGTAAGAGAAAATAGGAAAGGGAGTTATGGAAAATGGATTACCTGATTGCTTTTTTAGTAGGTGGTGCTATTTGTGCTGCTGTGCAAATTTTAATGGAAAAGACCAAGCTCATGCCGGGCAGAATCATGGTACTTTTGGTAGTAAGCGGAGCGGTTTTGAGTTTTTTAGGCTTGTACGAGCCATTTGTAGAGTTCGCCGGAGCCGGAGCCAGTGTGCCTTTGTTGGGCTTTGGCCATGTATTAATGAAGGGTGTAAAGGAAGCTGTAAGTGAGCAGGGGATGCTTGGGCTTTTTGCCGGAGGCTTTAAAGCCGGTGCCGTGGGAACTTCTGCAGCATTGATATTTGGCTATTTAGCCAGTATATTCTTTAAACCAAAGATGAAAAAATAGTATATATTTGAAAGAAACTAGGGATAACAAATGATGATTTGGTTGATTTATTTTTTAACACTCCTATTTATGGAGCTGGCATATCATATAGGATGTTTTGGGTTTGCAGGGATAGCTCCTTTTCTGCCGCTGGCACTGATTGCCATTGTGGCTTCTGTTGAAAATATTATCGTGAGTTTGACCAAGGGAAAAGCACAGAAGATATTATTTTGGGGCTTCCCTATTGCGGAATTTATTTTGTTTGGTGTTCAGACGGTTTATTATACTGTATTTCGTCAGCCCTTGCAATTTCAGGCAGCAGTAGTTGGCGGACAGGATGCACTGACCAGTTATTGGAGAGAAATATTGGTAGCGATTATGAAGTCATTGCCCATTATTTTAGTCTCTGCCATACCCTTGGTAGTAATGGTGATATTGACAAAAAAGAAGATATTACGCCTTAAAGCATTTGGAAGCATCCAGAAAATTCGAGGTCTTTTTGCGGTGGGCGTTGCAGCACTGCTGTTTTATGTGGTCATTAATATCGGACGTTATACAGAAGCTGATTTTTATGATGAATATACGGAGTATTATGCCCCACTTTCTGTAGTGGAGAAGATGGGCGTAGTGACTATGGTACAAAGAGATTGCTTCTTTGAGATAGAAACCCTTTTGTTCGGAGAGGATGCGTCTCTGGTAAAGCAGGACGAGGATGAGGAATTGCCGGAAATCAGTATGCCTACCCCCAGTCCGTCTCCGGAGCCTACACCGGTGGTGACACTTCCGCCGGAGGCGACACCGACACCTACCCCGACGCCTACTCCGGCTCCCCATAGCTTTGAGTTGGATTTGGGAGCATTGACAGCAGCGTCTCAGGATGATAAGCAGAAAAAGTGGTTGGCAGATTATATAGCAACATTGACACCTACCAGAGAGAATGAATACACAGGAATGTTTGAAGGTTATAATTTGATTTTCCTGACTGCAGAGGGATTTTCCACCTATGCCATTCATCCGGAACTGACCCCTACTCTGTATAAGCTGGTTAATTCGGGTTTCGTATTTAACAATTATTATGTGCCGCTGTGGCAGACCAGTACCAGTGACGGAGAGTACGTAAACTGTACCGGACTGATACCGGATGGACAGTTTAGTATGAGGAAAAGCGGAGCCAATAATATGGCATACAGCCTGCCGAAGTTTTTTGCAACAGAGGGTGTTACCAGCTATGCATATCATAACAATACCATGTCCTATTACGACAGATATATTACCCATCCGAATTTAGGTTATATTTTCAAAACTTCTAAATTAGGAGAGTGTTCTGAAGCAGAGTATGGTCAGTACATATTCCCTATGGAGAATCCGGGGAAATGGCCTGCTTCTGACTATGAAATGATGTTGGGGACGGTGCCGGAATATGTGAACATGGATCGTTTTCATGTATATTATATGACCATTTCCGGACATATGTATTACAGCTTCTCCGGTAACAGTATGTCTTCCAGAAATAAAGCAGCAGTACAGCATTTGGAGATGTCTGAAAATGCCAGAGCTTATTATGCCTGTCATATTGAATTGGACAAGGCTTTGCAGTATCTCTTGGAGCAGCTGGAGGCAGCAGGAAAACTGGAGAATACGGTGATCTGCCTCAGTGCTGACCATTATCCTTACGCCATGACCGAAGAGGAATATGAGGAGTTAGCCGGAAAGGATTTGTCGGAGAACAGAGATATGTTCCGTAATAGTTTGATTTTGTGGAATGCAGGAATAGAGGAGCCTATCGTAGTGGATAAGGCATGTTGTTCCATTGATGTGTTACCTACGCTGTTGAATTTGTTTGGCTTTGAGTATGACTCCAGAATGTATGCCGGAAGAGATATTTTCTCAGAGGAAGAGGGTGTGGTTATTTTCAATGACCGTAGCTTCGTGACGGATACGGTTTATTATGATAAGAAGCTAAAGACTACCACCTGGAAGAAGGAATTGACACAGGAGGAGCAGGATGCATATATGGAATATATGAAGGCAGAAGTAAAGCGCCGATATTCCTTCAGCGCTTATATTCTCCAGGAAAATTATTATCAGTTGATTGAGGATTGCAGAATCAATCCTTAGAGAAGTTCATAATCAATACCTTTGCGGACAAGGAACTGTTGCAGTGCCTTGTCCCAAATATTATCAGGCTCTTTGCTCATGAGAAAGGTATGATAGGCACTCGCAGTAGTCAGGATTGTCTGGGTGCCATCGTATTTTATGGTGAGTACAAGAGCCTTTACCTGTTCTGAACAAACATCACTGTTACCGGCGGCCATGAGCTTGCTGACAGCCTCCGGCTTTAAATGAAGCACAAACTTAAAGAACAAAGGGGTACGTTTTCCCTTGATAATGTGAAAGCAGAGAGGCTTCATATCCTTCCATTCAGAGAAATCATAAGCAATGGTCGGGGTATTTGTGATATCTTCCTCTGTGAAAAACTCCTTGTTGATGTGTCCGTCTATCTGATAGGTATTGGCAGCACAGATAGTTGCCTCTGCCAATAGAAAGTTATCAAAAGTATCTGCAACTAAAAGTTGATTCATAAAAATCTTGTTAGAAATGATTTTTAGTGCCAGCATGGTGGAGTCCTTTCTGAAATACTGTATTTTCTCTGTATTCTGTGAGAATATTGATGACAAATAAGTATAAATAATTATATAATGATAATAGTTATGCAGTAAATTATAGCAAAGAAAACCGTTTGTAGCAAGGTGAGGGAACGGATATTATCTGTATTTTAGGGGGATGCATAATTTTATGATTATGCAAAGGGCTTATGGATTATTTTAAAAGAAACAAGGACGAGATAGAAACTTATATTAAGGACCAGGAATGTATAGCCAATATCTATATGATGAGATGTTTTACGATTATTATGTTGGTGTATACGGCTGCTTTTGTGTTGAATTTATTGGGTATTTTTGTGATTGAGCAGAAGCTGATGCTGCAGGGCTATATCCCGTCCGTGTTAATATATGCAATTGTTTTACTGGTTGTTAGGAATATATCGCCCTCTAATAAGAAGTTGAAATACTTTATTCTGTTTAGCTTGATAGCCATTTTTACAGTGGCGGGGGTCTTTATTACTTATCATGTAGTTTTAGTATCTATTTTGCCTATTTTGTATGCAACTCTGTATTCTTCTAAAAAGGTGATGAATTATGTTTATGTGTTGATGGTAATCAGCACCATAATTGTGGTATATGGCGGCTATTATTTTGGCTTATGCGATGCGAATATGGTATTGTTAACCAGTCGAAGTGCCAATGCTTACATCAGTAATGGTCACTTTCAATTAAATGTAATTAATGAAAATCCATTGGTAACATTATTGGTATTTTTTGTGCTCCCTCGATGTCTGATTTATATTGCTGCCGTCAGTATTGGGAATAGTATCTTTACTATTGTAAGTGGTAGTCTGGAAAAGGCGAAGCTGACAGAGGAGTTAGAAAAGGCAAAGGAAGAGGCAGAGAGCGCGAATCAGGCGAAAACACAATTTCTGGCCAGAGTATCCCATGAAATCCGTACCCCTATTAATGCTATTCTGGGAATGAACGAAATGATTCTTCGGGAGAGTGATGAGGTAAATACTCGAAAGTATGCCAGTGATGTGAAGGATTCCTCTGTTTTTCTTTTAAATATTATTAACGAAATATTAGATTCCTCGAAAATTGAATCTGGCATGATGGAAATCGTGAATGTTAATTATAACTTAGGTAGCTTTCTGAACGATTTGTATAATATGATTAATGTCAAAGCAAAGGAGAAGGGACTGGAGTTGATTTTTGATATTGATGCAACAGTCTCCAGCGAGTGTAATGGTGATGCAAAGCGTATTCGGCAGGTACTTTTGAATATTTTGAGTAATGCAGTGAAGTACACTAATCAAGGAACGATTACATTGAGGTTACATAGCCAAAGAGTAGCAGAAGGGATTGTGTTGCATTATTCGGTAATAGATACCGGCATCGGCATCAGAGAAGAGGATATTGGTAGGATATATGATGCTTTTCAGCGTCTGGATGTTTCCAGGAATAAGGATGTGGAGGGGTCTGGTCTGGGCATGACTATTGCACAGCAGTTTTTGAAATTAATGGGTAGTGAGCTTCAGATACGGAGCGAATACGAAAAGGGAAGTGAATTTTCTTTCTCCATTGTTCAGGATATAGTAGATGATAAGTATTTGGGAGATTTTTACAGTAGGTTGCAACAGGCTGATGAGGAGGAGCATAGTCGCATCAATTATATTGCTTCGAAAGCCAGAGTATTGGTAGTAGATGATTATAAAATGAATTTGAAGGTGTTTAGTAATCTGTTGAAGCATACACAAATACAGGTGTGGGAAACGGAAAGCGGTACAGGGTGCCTGGGATTATTGAAAAATCAAGAATTTGACTTGATTTTTTTGGATCATATGATGCCGGAAATGGATGGCATTGAAACCTTTCATGAGATAAAAAAACAAAAATTAGCGGAGGGAACTCCGATTATTATGCTTACAGCTAATGCAATTGTAGGAGATAGAGAGAAATATTTGGAGGAAGGTTTTGATGATTTTCTAACCAAGCCGATTATACCGGATAAATTGGACAAGATGCTATTAAAGTATTTACCGAAGGAACTTGTACTTTTTGTTGAAGATAGACAGGAAAATGTACGTCCGGATATACCGATATTGCAACAAATTAGAAAGAAATTACCGGGGGTGAATGTAGAGACCGGATTGGCTACTTGTAGTGGGGATGAAGATTTTTATCTGGAACTATTGCAGGATTTTACAGAGCTTTCCATAAAGGAAGAATTAGTGAGATTCGCAGAAAAGAGAGATAGTAAAAATTATTGTATTCGTATTCATGGGTTTAAAAACAGTGCTTATTCCATAGGGGCAAAAGCACTTGGAGATTTGGCCTATGAGATGGAGTGTATGACACGTGAATGTTTACCTGCGGAAGTAAATGCCTTGCAGGCAAGTCTTTTTGAGCAGTATGACAAAATCTGTGCCTGTATAAGGGAAGGATACAAGTAGTTATAGTTTTTGAATGAGGAGATTGGCATGAAGGAAGTACGGAAAAAAATAATTATAGTTCTTATTGGAATTTTAATAAATGTGGTGGGAAGGTATATTGCAAATACATTCCGGTTACCATTTTGGTTGGATATGTCAGGAACCTTTTTGGTTACATATTATGTTGGCATTTGGGGAGGAATGGTGGCAGGGTTGTTTAATAACGTGATTTCCTGCTTTTATGATATGACAGCGTTGGTGTATGCCATTATAAGCGTTGCATCTGCTGTATTGATGAATGTGTTTATCAAAAAAGGATATATAAGTAGTTTATTAAAGGCTATGGTTTTTAGCTTTTGGTTGGGTGTCTTTTGTACAATTGTATCTACACCACTTAACCTATTCTTTTATGATGGCTATTCCGGTAATGTTTGGGGAGATACGCTTGTAGATATGCTGAGGTGGTATGAGGTTTCTCCGATAATATCGGCAATGGCAGGTGAGATAATTATTGAGATTATAGATAAGCAGGCTTGTGTGCTGTTAGTATATTTGATAATTAAATGGAATAAGGCATGGAACAAGAAGCAGAAGAGTACTTCTTTGCAGGCTTCTGGTCTGGTATTGATATTGGTGGGGACGATGGTGTCCTTATTGCTTTTGCCTATGAAAGGATATGCAGAGGAGCAAAATACCTGTGATGATGTATTTTTGGAGAAGATATATAATAATACCAGTGGTATGGTATCCTCAGAAGCGAATGTTATTTGTGAGACGGATGATGGTTGCATATGGATAGGTAGCTACGCAGGATTGACACGATATGACGGAAGCCAGTTTACTTTTGTAAGAGAAGGTGGTCTGGTAAATGTGGTAGGCATGATGAAGGATTCCAAAGGCAGATTATGGATAGGAACTAATGATGCCGGAATTGCAAGATATGAAAATGGAATATATACCTATTTCAGTATCGAAGATGGTTTGCCTTCTAATTCCATTCGTTGCTTTGCGGAAGCTGCGGATGGTACGGTTTATGTGGGAACCAGTGATAAAATTTGTAAATTTAATGCAGATGATACCATAGAAGTATTAAAGCAGGATATTACCTTTGTAAAGGATATGGCAGTATATGTGGATATGCTTATAGTTATGGATAACAAGGGTGGCATCTATGCCATTGATGGAGATAAAACACTGACTACTTCAGGGAACTTATCAGAGAATTATTTCTATTACTGCCTGAGTGCTTCAACCAAAGGACTTTTAGCAGGTACGGAAAGTGGAGAGTTATTATTGTTTGAAGTTTCAGAAAAAGGTTTATATGTAAAAGAAAAGATTGAAATTGCAGCTACAGAGATATCTGCTATATTTGAGGACAGTAAAGAGAGAATATGGGTCGCAACGGAATTGGGGTTCGGACATTTTGATGTAGATGGTGATTATCATAAAATGCATTATGATGAGTTTGCTTCATCTATCGTATGCTTTTTAGAGGACTATCAGGGGAATATCTGGTTGGCATCCTCTCATTATGGTGTTATGAAGTTGTCAGAAACTCCTTTTGAAAACTTATTTGAAAAAGCAAGTCTTACCAATGAAATTGTAAATGCAGTTACTTATTACAAAGGAAATTATTATTGCGGAACAGATAATGGGTTGATTATTTTGGATAGTGAAAGTTCTGTGATAAATAATGCACTGACCCAACAGGTAAAGGATTATCGTATCCGTTCCCTGTATGTGGATGTTAAGGATAGACTTTGGTTATGTACCTATAGTGGTTTAGTATGTTATGACGGACAGGATATAGTGGTTTGGCTGGATAATCAGGAGGAGATTACCAGTAGTCGTTTTCGTTGTATCACAGAATTAGCGGATGGCATGCTGGTGGCAGGAACGGCAGATGGTATTAATTTCATAAAGAATGGAATAGTTACAGGTACCTTAACTGCTGCAGATGGTTTGGAAAATACCCAGATACTAACTGTTGTACCGGGAAATGATGGTACGGTATGGGCCGGAAGCGACGGAAGTGGTATCTATGTGATTTCGAATGGTAAGCTGATAGAGAATTATACTGTAGAGGAGGGGCTTTCTTCCGACGTTATTTTAAGGATAGTGCCCTATGAAAAAGGATATTTCGTAGTAACCAGTAATGCATTGTGTCATATTGACGTGGATGGAAAGATAAGTAAACTTACCAATTTCCCGTATTTTAATAATTATGACATTATCGTTAAGGGCAACACGGTATACATTACCTGTAGTTCCGGTTTATATGAAATGTCGTTGGATAAACTGTGTTCAAATGAGTGTGATCAATATCAGCTCTATGGTGCAAATGAAGGTTTGATTTATGGTTTGACAGCAAACTCCTGGAATTATTTGGCGGAAGATGGAAGTTTGTATTTGTGTAGTAATAGTGGTGTTATTTTATGTCGTGCGGGTACAGAACAACAACATACTGATTTGAAGTATGGCATAGTATCTGTAGAGTGTGATGGAGAAAAGCTATTCGTGGGAGAAGATAATCGAATCGTAATTCCTTCTGATACAAAGAACTTATCTATTTATGCATCTATTCGAAATTATGGATTTACGGATGCAAAGGCACGTTTGTTTATCAAAGAATTAGATACGAATCCAAAGGTGTATCACTGGAATGAAATAGAGCCGATTAAGCTGTTTAAGCCGGAGAGTTCAGAGTATAACATCTGTTTGCAAATTTTAAATGGTGCAGACGGAATTGTATTGCAGGAAAAAATATATAGTATAACAAAGGAAGGACAGGCATGGGAAAATCCAGTATATAAAACTTATCTGATATTGGTTAGTACAGAAATTCTTTTGTTTGCAATAATCAGTATTGTCAGTATGATACTTTTTGTAGTTCGAAAGAACGAATTGGAAAAGCACCAGAAAGAACTGGAGAAAAAGGTGGCTGAACAGACTGCTGAACTAAGGATCCAGCAAATGAAGATGAGAGAGCTGTTTATTCAGACTATTACTGCACTTAGTGAAGCTGTGGATGCCAAGGACAGATACACCAGTGGTCATTCCAAGCGTGTGGCGGAATATGCAAGGATGATTGCGGCACGTTTGGGAAAGAGCAAGGAGGAACAGGAAGAGATTTACCGTGCAGGATTGTTGCATGATGTAGGAAAAATCCGTATCCCCGTAGAAATTATCAATAAGCCGGGCAGATTAACAGATGAGGAATATAATATTATTAAAATTCATTCTGTAACAGGTTACCATATCCTGAGAGGAATCGATGGCAGTAATTTGATTGCTATTGCTGCAAAGTATCATCATGAAAGATATGATGGCAAGGGTTATCCAAATGGTCTTGCAGGAGAGAAGATACCGGAGATTGCCAGAATATTGGGAGTGGCAGATTCCTATGATGCCATGACCAGTAATCGTAGTTATCGTAATGCACTTCCGCAGGAGGTAGTTCGCAGCGAGATAGAAAAGGGAAGAGGCGCCCAGTTTGACCCTCAGATAGCTGATATTATGTTGCAAATGATAGATGAGGACAACCAGTATACTATGAAGCAGGAGGAAGCGGTAATTAAGAAAATACTGGTGGTGGATGATGAGACAATGAATAATAAGCTCATTGCTCATATTATGAAGGATGAACCTATGTATCAGGTGATTTCTGCCGGTGGTGGAAGAGAAGCTTTGACAATTATGGAGCAACAGGAGTTTGATTTGATATTGTTGGATGTAAAGATGCCGGATATGGATGGTTTGGAAACATTACAGCAAATTAGAGAAAAGTATCAGACACCGGTGGTATTGATGACAGGTGACAAGACATTAGATACTTCTACAGAATTTGCGGCATTGGGTTGTGATGATTATATTACAAAACCTTTTTTGCCGATGTTGATTAAGGAAGTAGTTCATAATATGTTGGAACGAATGCACATTGATGAGTAGAATATCTATAAAGATATCATAGGGGAATGAGAGAATGACGAAAAAGGCTAAAATAATATTACTTCCTGCTAATGTTTTGTTTTTTCTGGCAATTACTTTTTTTATAATAGCTATAGTTGGCAAACAGACCACAGGTGAAGCTTACATAGGAGCCTTTGATACCTTTGATTTTAGTCAGGACTGGATTTTTTATGATGAGCAGGGACAGAATATAATACAATTGCCAACGGTTTTAAAACAGTATCAGGATACGGTGATTGTGTTAGAGAATACATTACCATATTATGTATCTGACGGAATGCGTCTGAGTATTCGAACGGCATTACAGGATATTTATATTTATGTAGGCGATGAGTTACGTAGTAGTTATTGTAGTGAGAATATAGCGCATGTAGGAGAATACTTGCCCAGTGCATATGTGATGGTTGATTTGACAAAACAGGATGCCGGAAAAAAGATACAAATACATATTACAATAAAGGAACAGGCAAAAATCAATGAGGTAAGGATTGGGTATGGAAACAATGTGTGGTTTGCTATTTTATCTAATAATATAGCTGTAGTGGTGGCTGCTACAATATTAGTGGCTGTAGGATTCTTTGCTGTTATTCTGCATGTGGTTATGCGAAAGGTAATTGTTTCAAGTAAGGCGGTACTCTTTTTGGGGCAGGCAATGATGGTAATAGGGTTCTGGATTATTAGTGAGTCCAACATGCGTCAGTTGATTTTCAGAACACCATCTTATAGCGCTATATTTGCATATATGTTCATAGAATTGATAGGTGGCTTCGTCGCTTTGTATTTTGATGAAATTCAGGGTTACAAATATCACAAGGCATACCTGTTAATGGAAATAATGATTTTTGGACAAGCTGCGCTTAATACTATTTTGGCTTTATTTGGAATAGTTGAGTTTTATATTACATTACCTTTTGCACATTTGTGGATGTTGGTAGGTGTGGCAATGTTTATTGTAACGGTGATTATGGATATTCGTTCAAGGAAAATAAAGGAATACTCCATTACTGCAATGGGAATGTTGCTTTTTGTACTATTCTGTATACTTGAAATATTGGGTTTTTATTTTAAAGATTTTTATATATTAGGTGTATATTTGTGCATTGGCCTTATTATTTTATTGATTGCTACAGTAACGCAAATAGTTAGGAAGGAATTTGAGCGGGTAAAGCAAACCATAGAGCTGGAAAAAGCAAAGGAGAATGCAGAGAATGCAAATCGTACCAAAACGGAGTTTTTGGCCAGAATGTCTCATGAAATCCGTACCCCTATTAATGCTGTAATCGGAATGAATGAAATGATTATACGAGAAAGTCACGAGGAGAACATTAGGAAATATGCAAATGATGTCAAATCCTCATCGGCGCATTTGCTTAGTATAGTAAATGAGATTTTGGATACTTCTAAAATTGAATTTGGTATGTTAGAGCTTATGGAAGGAAACTACAAGCTGGGATACCTTTTAAATGATGTTTACAATATAATTGCAATAAAGGCAAGAGAAAAGGGATTGGAGTTAATATTTGATGTAGATACGAAGATGCCTTGTGAGTATTTGGGTGATGACTTGCGGATGAAGCAGGTCCTGATTAATCTGCTGACAAATGCTGTAAAATATACCAAACAGGGGATGGTTCTATTACGGTTAGGATATGAAGTGGAGAAGGATGAGGCAATCTTACATTTTGCAATAAAGGATACGGGGATAGGTATTAAAAAGGAAGATATCGATAAGATATATGATGAGTTTCAACGATTAGACAGCGTTAGAAACAGGGGAATTGAGGGTTCCGGACTGGGGATGAAAATCACCCAACAGATATTGAAACTTATGGGAAGTGAATTGCATATACAAAGCGAATATGAAAGAGGTAGTGAGTTTTCCTTTGCAGTGAAACAAAAAATAGTCAGACATGAGGCATTAGGCGAGTTTAGAGAATATATGCAATATACCAAAAAACAAGAGAGTGAACGTAGTGAATATCTAGCACCGCTGGCAAAGGTATTGGTGGTAGATGATTATTCCATGAACTTGAAGGTGTTTAAGAATTTGTTAAAGCAGACACAGATACAGGTTACTATAGCTGAGAGTGGTATAGAATGTCTGGAGTTGCTAAAAAAACAAGCCTTTCACATGATTTTTATGGATCATATGATGCCGGAGATGGATGGAATAGAAACTTTACATAGGATAAAAGAGTTAAATTTATGTGATGGAGTTCCAATTGTAATGCTTACTGCAAATGCTATTGTGGGAGATAGAGAGAAGTATATTGGCGAGGGATTTGATGAGTTCCTTTCTAAACCTATAATGCCTGGAGCATTGGATAAGATTATATTAAAATATTTGCCACAAGAATTGGTGATGAAGGGTGAGGCGCTTTCAAGTGAAGGTAGGATGCAAATGGAAAAGCCCCGGAATGAGTTATATCAATCAAGAATTTTAAATGAATTGTATGAAAAGTTTCCGGAGTTAAATGTGGAAGCGGGATTGGCTACATGTAGTGGTGATGAAGAGTTTTATTTGGAATTATTACAGGATTTTGTAGAACTTACCATAAAGGAAGAGTTAACAAAATTTGCTGCAAATAGTGATTATAAGAATTATTGTATCCGTATCCATGGCTTTAAGAATAGTGCCTATTCTTTGGGAGCCAAAGAACTTGGAAACTTGGCATACAATATGGAATGTATTACAAGAGAACAATTGACGGAAGAAGTACTTATTCTCCAAAAGAAGTTGTTTGAACAATATGACCGGATTTGTAATCATTACAAGGATTTGATTTAGTAGAAAGGGGATAAGGAATACACATGAAAATAGTTGTTGGTGATCCAACAACTATTTTTGCATTAACTTTTTTGCGTAGCTTCGCCAGATGCCGTGAATGGAGAATTTGTGTCCGTCCTTCATAGTTAACTGGAATAGCCCCACATTTTCAATATATCTGCCATTGAGTAAGAACTTAAAGGAGGGCATGAGAAAGATTTCCATATGTTCCCATTGGTCGAATAAGTTTTCAACACTGGAGGCTACTTTGGCAATACGGCCATCGGTAAGGTAAACCTTTACATGCTTCCCTTCAGCAATGCCATACATAATATCGGCTTCCGTTACATAGAGGGTTTCTTTTTCTTCTCGCAGTTCTATGAGGGGGACAGCGTTTTGTTTTACCTCATAAGCATGGTCTAAGGAGATAATAAGCATGTCCGGTTTAATGGGTTTTTCCAGAAAAAAGATATTCTCCGGAAGCTCCATTTTGCGATAATCTATGTCAGAGCAACACATATAAATGGGTACGCGAACCCCTAAAGCACGTAGCTTGGCAGCTATGATAGCACCATCTATTCCTTCTGTTTTGCACATATCTATATAGAAAATATCATATTGCATAGGATTGGCCAGAAGAGCCTTTTCATTCCCATAGGAATCGATATATAGTCCCTCCGTGAGCTTGGCACGGCGGTCGGATTCTCTGCCCAGCAAACGCTCCATTTGTTTACGGTCCGCTACGTTATCATCACATACGGCTACATGCATGGTGGTACTCCTTTGTATAGGTCTGGCTTGTACACTAGATAAACAAGCCCAAACCTTGTTATTTCAATGTTATAATTCCATCATAGCCTAATTCCTAGAAAAAAACAAGGCATATCCGGAAAGGATATGCCTTGTTAGTTTAAAATTTCATGATTAGGAAGATTGCCAATGCCAGCTGTACAAAGAAGATAACCGGCATGCCTACCACAAAGTACCAGTGCTTGGTTTTGTGGCGGAATAGCTGCATTCCCAAGATGGAACCAATACTTCCACCCAAAAGAGCTATGGAAAAGAGAGTTGCCTCCGGAATGCGCCATGCATGGCGCTTTGCTTTGGATTTGTCTATGCCCATGGAAGCGAAGCCGGCAATATTAATAACAATCAAATAAGAAATTACAATCAAAATAGGAAGAGTGAACATTATTTATTGTTCTCCAATTCCTGCATCTTCATCGCACGAACCTTGCAGGAAAGACCAAACAGGTTGATAAAGCCTTCTGCATCGTGATGGTCGTATAAATCACCTGTAGTAAAGGAAGCGATGCTTTCGTTATACAGAGAGTAAGGAGAAGTAGTACCGGCCTTGATGATGTTGCCCTTGTAAAGCTTGAACTTCACTTCACCGGTAACATATTCCTGAGTCTTCTCGATGAATGCCTGAATTGCTTCACGTTTAGGAGTAAACCACTTGCCTTCGTATACTAAATCAGCAAACTTGTTGCCCATTTCCTTCTTCAAGGTATATGTATCACGATCCAAAATCAATTCTTCCAACTGCTGATGAGCTTCCATCAGGATGGTTCCGCCGGGAGTTTCATAAACACCACGGGACTTCATACCAACTACACGGTTCTCTACGATATCAATGATACCTACACCATGCTTGCCACCTAATTCATTTAATACGCGTACGATATCGGAAACCTTCATTTCCTTGCCGTTTACAGAAGTAGGAACACCCTTCTCGAAGGTCATGGTTACATATTCGCCTTCATCAGGAGCCTTCTCAGGAGTAACACCAAGTACTAATAAATGGTCAAAGTTAGGCTCGTTAGCAGGATCTTCCAGTTCCAGACCTTCGTGGCTGATGTGCCATAAGTTACGGTCACGGCTGTAAGAGGTATCTGCTGAGAAAGGAAGGTCGATGCCATGTGCCTTGCAGTACTCGATTTCAGATTCACGGGAATCCATGGTCCACTTGTCATTTCTCCAAGCAGCGATAATCTTGATGTCAGGAGCCAATGCCTTGATACCAAGTTCGAAACGAATCTGGTCATTACCCTTACCGGTAGCACCGTGGCAGATAGCAACAGCGCCTTCCTTACGAGCGATTTCTACCAGCTTCTTTGCGATAAGAGGACGAGCCATAGAGGTACCTAATAAGTACTTGTTCTCATAAATCGCATTGGCCTGTACACAAGGAACTACATATTCGTCACAGAATTCATCAATTACATCCAGGATGTATAATTTTTCTGCACCACAGAATTTTGCTCTTTCGTCCAAACCGTCCAATTCCTCTGCCTGTCCACAGTCGATACATACACAAACTACTTCATAATCAAAGTTTTCCTTTAACCAAGGAATGATGGCGGTGGTATCCAATCCGCCGGAATAAGCTAAAATAACTTTTTCTTTCATAATAGAAACCTTGCCTTTCACTTAAAATTTTGCATAATTTTTAATCTGAAATCACTATACAACATTTTAGGAAGGATTGCAAGTACAAAATATGCATAAATTAAAATGTTAAATACATCAATTTTATTAAAATATGCACATAAATGTATAAAATAAATAAATATGCGAATATTTATGCATAATTATAAAAAGTGGTTATGCTTTTGATAGTGTAAGCGTGAACGATATTGCTGTAACAATTGCGTTTCCAGTGCGTCAGGGGTGTGCGTTAGACTTTTCAGCCAGTAGAAGGTTTGACGTAAGGAAATCGGCAATAGGATCAGAAAAATCACAAAGTAGAAGCTACTGAAAATATCTTTTGCTTCCCAGGTAGATAACAGTGACAGAAGTTTTTGCTCCTTTATGGGCAGTTGCAGCAATATGGGAAGAAAAAACAGCAGTGCCAGAAAGAAGCTGTATACATAGCAAAGGGTATCATGAAAACGATACTCTGCCAACAAAAGTTTTTCATGGGTGTCCGGTTTGACCGGAGCCAACAGTCCTAAGCCGGAAGGGGATAACAGCAGGAAGAAAAAGGTCAGCAGCAGGTAAAGCAGTACAAACAAAATATTTTGTCGGGTAAGTACCGGACGCAGACTGTAGTGGTAGATAGCGAAGCTTAAGACGGTGCCACTGACTGCGAAAACAGCATCCATACACCAAAGGGCACAAAGACCCTCTTTCACCTTACCCAGACGAATGTGCTGTCTGATGTAACAGTGAAAGAGAAAAAGAAGTAGGACAAAAAAAGAAATCATTAAATTATTCATATGCATTTTCCTCGTATATCATGGTGTTTGCCCAAAAGACAAAGCGTGCCTTTAGAAGCAGGGTTTCGGTTTCATTCTCAAAGAGACCTGCCGGTATGACTTTGGCCAGGTTTATTTGGCAAAGGAGTGCCGTGAGAGACGGATAAGCCTGTAGATTCTGTAGGGCAGTCTGAAGCATATATCCGTCACATTCTGTTTGGGGGCTGGCTTGAAACAGCTTCAAAAATTCAGTTAAGGACTGTGTCGGAGCCGGGGCAGTAGGTAAGCAGGCATAAATAAGGGGCTCATATTCTTCCATTTCATTAAAGAGAAGCGTGCGTCTTTTCCAAAGAGGTTTTCGTCCTCTTAAAGAAATGGCAAAAAGCAAGGATAGGATATCTATCAAAGCAGCTATGATAAGGGAAAAGTATGCGGTGTTACGTGTGTCTTCTGTTTGCAAGGCTTGTATGGGTATTTGGTACAAGTCCGTAATCTGATAGCTTCTGTCAGTATAAGAAAGCTGTTTGCTTTCCGGAAGTAAGGTATTCAGTTGTAGCAGAGCATTCATGATTTCAGAATCAATAGTGGCCTTCAGTGTCATGAGATTGGCATCGGTTACTATGCCTTCGGGCAATAACTGAGTAAGTGTATCATAATCTTTGATAAGAGTCGTAGCACTGACTCGGGCGGAAAGCTTCAGACCGGCAGTAAGCCGGGCAAGGTCTTGGGGTTCATAGCCACATAGCCTGGCTGCCTGGAAAAGGCGATTTAACTGAAACTGGTTGACACTGTTTAAATCCTGACCATTGGCAGTATTGGGAATGGCAGTGTTCAGATTCCCGGTGATATTGGAAAGGGCTGCGGTCAAATCCGTGTCAGCTGTGACACCCAGAGCGGTTTGCAGTGCACTTAGGGAAGCCGCATTTTCCAGTTTGACAGTATTCAAATCCTCCGTGGAGGAAAAGTCGTAGGAGGACAAAGTAGCAGCCCGGATTGCTTCGGTTTCCATATTTTTACTTTGGGAAATACTGTTGATATAGGCCTGATAAGCTGCTGCATATTCCTCGTAGGTGGCAAAAGCTCCTTGCTTGGGAGCCTTCATATTGGAGGTGTACTCAATATCCAAATCTTTCAGAGCCTGTTCGCATGCCAGAATGTTTTCTTTTTCGGCAGTGAGTACAGTGTATTTATGAATAATGGCTGCACCGGCATCATTGACGGCTTCGGTTGCAACAGTAATGGTTTGTTCTATTTCCAGTTCATAAATTTGCTTCAGTTGGCTGGATATCCGAAGGTAATTCTCCTGCAAATAAATCACAGGAGAATTTACGGAATGATAGATACCAATGTAGGAATAGTAAGTAGAGCAGCACATGGCAGTTAACAGTGCCACCAGCTTCAGAAAGCTTACTTTTCTGCGAAGAGAATTACTGAAAAAGTAAGCAGTTGCCTGTATTGCAATGGCAAAGCATAGTGCCGCATAAGGAAAGATATTTTCCAAATATACCTTGGCACCGTTCCAGGTAGTGGCAAAGGATATGGCCTGTAACAGCAAGGTTATAATAGAGACAAGGATTATCAGTGCTTTCTCAGAAAACAAAGAAAGCTCATATTTTTTTCTTTTATTATGTTTATATTGTTTCATTCTCTTCCGCATCCTCTATAAGTTCTGCAGAGAGGGGAAAGCTTACGCAGGCAGTAAATAAATCTGCATTCAGGTCAATGTGAAAATCTCCGCCGCAGGCTTCGGTGAAGCTCTGCACGATGGAGAGACCCAAACCATGTCCTTCCGTAGTACGGGAAGAATCTGCCCGAACAAAGCGTTCCACGATTTCTGCAGGGTTAAAGTTCAGCTCCTGTCTGGAGGTGTTTTTCACCCAGGCAACAGCACGATTGTCGATATTGTCTAACTGAATATAAACCCGGGAGTTTTCCAGCGAATATTGCAAAGCATTGATAATCAGGTTCTGGAATACCCGGTATAGTTTCTCGCCGTCGGCATCAATCATCAAAGGCTCGGAGGCAATGTGCAGCTTAAAGCTCAGACTGCTTTCCGTAATGCGTTCATCCATATCAGCCAAGGTCTGCCGAATCAGTTTGGCAAGGTCCAAACGTACGGCTTCTATAGGGAGATTGCCGCTGGTAGCTTTGGAAAGCTCGAAAACATCCTGAACCATACCCTTTAAACGATAAGCTTTGGTACGCAAAGAAGCGGCATACTCATTAGCCGGTTGAGGCAGGTTTTCTTCACAAAGCAGGTCTGCATAATTAATAATAGAAGTCAAAGGTGTTTTCAAGTCGTGGGAGACATTGGTAATCAGTTCCACACGCATTTTGTTGGAACGGACAGTTTGTTCTACAGCTGCTTCAATTCCCAGCTCAATGGAGTCCAAATCCGTGGCTACAGTGGTAAGTAGGGAATGGCTGCTCAGATGCAACTCTGTATCAGAAGTTCCATGACTGATGTCTGTCAGCTTGTTGGCAACGGTATATGTGTCTTCTAAAAAATGTTTCAGCCGCAGACTGCAAAGGAGCATAAGCAGTCCCAACAGTATCAGTGCAAATCCAAAGATGTAAAGTGCGCGGATAGGAATAGAGCTGGTGTAATAAAGCTGCTTACCAAGCCCCAAATACAGAAAGGTAATTCCGGCTACAATGCATAGAACACCGGACAATACAAAGGCATAGTGGGTATGGCAGATTTTGCGATACCAGGATACGCCCTTCGTATATTGGTGTAAGGTGTGAAGGGTGGCGTAGGTGATAGAGTGGCGGAAGGTGGCTATCTTGTTTTGCTTCCAATCATTGAGAAGCAGATAGATTAGCACCGCAACTACACCGTACATCCACAGGAAGTTAACGCCGTAGAATCGAGGCAGTATACTACCGTTAAAGTACCATAGGTTCATCCGATAACAAGAATAAATAATACCTATCAGAAGCAGAAGCTTCAGCTCCATCCATAGCTTTTGGGTAAAGCGACCGGCATCCCTTTGCATTTCCTTATTTGCCCGATGACATAGGAGACTGCAGATACCGGAGAGCAGGAAGATTGCAGCACTGATAAATACAGTAAACAAAAGCTTTCGATATACTCCGGCGATATGGGCAAGTTTATTTAAATAGTCGGATTGATAATAGGTTGCATCCGGTACCGCAATTACTAACTTTATCATTCCGGCAGTATTGGCATTGGGCTTGTAAGGATGGGTGAAATAGGTAGTTGGAGAGACATTTACAGGGTATAAGTCATCCGGTAAGAATATTAAGGTCTCCTGCTTACCATTCCAATAGCAGCACAAAATCACATCCTCCGGAAGCAGAAGATGTCCGTCATATTCTGAAAAGAGAGGATAATCAAAATTGTCCATGGTGAAATATTTGGACGGATAATCAATATGAATGAGAATATCCTCCCGACCTTTCGAAAGCTCTGCTTCAAAGGCTTTTTTGGCAGCATCACTCACTGCCTTGTTATTATTACCACTGAGAGGATAGCCTTTATCATCTCCGGCTCCGGCATAGCCCAGCAGACTATAGGTATACAGCTTGCTGACATATTCACGGAATTCTGTCATATAATAGAGATTCCCGGTAAGGGTTCCGGGACCTTCCTTGTATAAATTCACGAAAGCTTCTCTGCCAATCAGGGAAGTGCCAATCATCGTAAAGAGAGAGGCAAACATTATTGTTTTGTAAATAAATGCACGTATTTTTTTACTTTTTTTCAAGTTTGTATCCAATTCCCCACACCACCTTTAAGTACTCCGGTTCTCCCGGGTTGATTTCGATTTTTTCACGAATGCGTCTGATATGTACCATTACTGTTTTTTCACCATTATAGGCAATGGGCTCTTTCCACACATTGGAATAAATCTCCTCCGCAGAAAAGATGCGCCCGGGATGACGCATAAGCAATTCTATAATCTTTGTTTCCGTAGAAGTCAGCTTCACCGGTTCCCCATCCACCTTCAGAATATGGGCAGTAAAGTCAAAGCAAAGTCTGCCGATACGGATTTCATCAGAAACAGTATGGATACCACCTAACTGAATGTAACGACGTAGCTGGCTTTTGATACGTGCCAGTACCTCTTTGTATTGAAAGGGCTTGGTAATATAATCATCTGCTCCGATAGAAAGTCCTAAAATCTTATCCGTCTCTTCGGATTTGGCTGACATTACGATAATAGGGATGTTGTTATGTTCCCGGATTTTCATAATGGCAGAAAAGCCATCCATTTGAGGCATCATAATATCCAGCAAAATAAGTTGTATGGGTTGGGTCTCCAGAATGTCCAGTGCCTCCAGCCCATGAAAGGCACAAAAGACCTGATAACCTTCCTTCTCCAATTGTATTTTGAGAGTGTTGACAATGTCACGGTCATCATCCACCACAAGAATTGTATTTTTTTCCATATACCTGTGTCCTTTTGTATAATTTCATATAGTATATCTGCCTGACTGATATTTCTGACAGGAAAAGACAGGAAATTACTATAATTATAATATAACAGATTATTCTTACAAAAAAAGTAGCAAAATTCTTACAATTTTCTTAAGAAATTTTTTAGACAGAAAATAGATTGTCTACCGAAATAATGTGGTAAATATAGATGAATTATGCAAGAAAGACTATAAATATGCAAAAATGCTTGCATTTTATGCAAATATGATGTATTATTATGCATAAAACAACAGAAAATGGATATTCTTAGAAAAAGAGTTGAGATTTTTCACAAGAAAGAGTATAGTAATTATGTATGCGTTATGACGGATTATTCCGGAAAACAGAAGTGGAGAGTGAGATTATGAATAAGAAAATAAAGATTTTTATTGATGGCAGTGAAGGAACTACCGGACTTAGGATATATGAGCGTTTTCAAGGCAGAGACGATATTGAGTTGTTAAAAATCAGCTCCGAGCTTCGAAAGGATATCAATGAAAGAAAGCGTCTTATCAATGAATCAGATGTTACCTTCCTGTGCCTGCCTGATGCAGCTGCGAAGGAATCGGTTTCTTTGGTGGAGAATGATACGACTATTATTATAGATGCTTCTACAGCACACAGAACAGAAGCCGGCTGGGCTTACGGATTTCCGGAGCTGTCTGATGCTCATAGAGAGGCGATTCAAAACGGTAAGAGAATTGCGGTGCCGGGCTGCTATGCAACAGGTTTTATTTCTTTAGTATATCCCATGATTGCACAGGGAATTCTGCCGACAGATTATCCGGTGAGTGCGTTTGGTTTGTCCGGTTACAGCGGAGCGGGTAAGAAGGTAATCGCAGCTTATGAGGCTGAGGAGCGACCGGTAGATTTTGATGCTCCCAGAGAGTATGCTTTGACCCAGTCTCACAAGCATTTAAAGGAGATGAAGGCGATTACAGGTCTGGCAAAGGAACCGCTGTTTTCCCCAATTATTTGTGATTACTACAGCGGAATGGTAATGTCCGTGCCTTTGTATACAGATATGTTGCAGAAGGTACATACTCCGGAAGAAGTACATAAAATGTTCAGTGAGTTTTATGCAGGTCAGAAGTTTGTAAAGGTGATGCCTTTGGATGCAGAAGCCGGAGAAGGCAATATGTTGGCAGGAAATGGTTGTAGCGGTTGGGACGGTCTGCGCATTTTCATAACAGGAAATGCAGACAGAATCGTGCTTTCTTCCCAGTTTGATAATTTAGGTAAGGGTGCTTCCGGTGCGGCTATCCAGTGTCTGAACATTGTAATGGGCTGTGAAGAGGACAAGGGACTGCAGTTATAAGTCGGAAGAGATAGAATAGATGCAGAGGCTGTAGCCGATAGCATTGCGAAAGAGGTAAATCGTGAAGAATTTTACAATTAAAACCATGACAATAGAAGATTATGAAGGGCTGTATGCACTGTGGATGACCATTCATGGTTTCGGTATTCGAAGTGTGGATGATTCCAGAGAGGGTGTGGAAATGTTCCTCAAAAGAAATCCCACCACCAGTGTAGTGGCAGTTTCGGAGGATGGAGAAATCGTAGGAGGTATCCTATGCGGACATGACGGACGACGCGGCTGTTTGTATCATGTATGTGTCAGAGAGGATTATCGCAGATTGGGCATTGGTAAGGCTATGGTAGTGCATTGTATGAATGCACTGAAGGCAGAGAAGATTAATAAGGTCAGCCTGATTGCTTTTACAGTCAATGATGTGGGAAATGCATTTTGGAGAACCATCGGTTGGACCAAGAGAGAGGATTTGAATTATTACGATTTTACCTTGAATGAGGCAAATATTACAGCATTTAATGAGTAGGAGGATAAGGATATGAAGGAAATCGCAGGTGGCGTAACAAGTGCGAAAGGTTTTGAGGCAGCCGGTGCAGAAGCTGCCGTAAAATATAAGAATCGTAAAGACATGGCATTGGTATACAGTACCGTGCCTTGTAAGGTGGCAGGTACCTTTACTACCAATGTGGTAAAGGCAGCACCGGTTATGTGGGATAAGCAGGTGGTGGAAAGCAGCGCATTTGCTCAGGCAGTAGTCGTAAACTCTGGTATTGCAAATGCCTGTACCGGCAAGCCGGGTATGGATTGCTGTAAGGCAGAGGCTGAGCATGCAGGAAAGCTTCTTGGTATTCCTGCAGATGCTGTATTAGTGGCTTCCACCGGTGTTATTGGTATGCAGATGCCGGTAGACAGACTTTGTGCCGGTATCGAAAAGCTGGTAGCGGCAAAGGCAGCTACCCCGGAAGCAGGACTGGATGCAGCAAAGGCGATTATGACTACCGATACTGTACATAAGCAGATTGCAGTAACCTTTGAGCTGGATGGCAAGACGGTAACCGTAGGCGGTATGTGTAAGGGTGCCGGTATGATTCACCCTAACATGTGTACCATGTTGGGCTTCGTAACAACAGACGTAAATATTTCCAAGGAAATGCTGCAGAAGGCAGTTTCTGCCAGCGTAGTAGATTCTTTTAATATGATTTCCGTAGACGGTGATACCTCTACCAATGATACCTTATTGGTATTGGCAAACGGTTTGGCAGAGAATGCCGAAATCAATGCAGAGGGTGCAGCATTTGATGCCTTCTGTGAAGCCTTGGATTATGTAACTATGTACTTGGCAAAGAAGATGGCAGGAGATGGAGAAGGAGCAACCGCACTGTTTGAGTGTCAGGTAGTAGGTGTAGACACCAAGGAAAATGCAAGAACTCTCGCAAAAGCTGTGATTTGTTCTTCTCTTTCCAAGGCAGCTATTTTCGGACATGATGCAAACTTCGGTCGTTTCCTGTGTGCACTGGGTTATTCCGGTGTAAGCTTTGATCCGGAAAAGGTAGACTTGTACTTCCAGAGCAAATCCGGACGCATCCATATTTTCGGTGAAGGTATTGCCAAGGATTACAGCGAAGAGGAAGCAACCAAAATCCTCTCCGACGAAGAAGTAACTATTTATGCAGATATGCATATGGGTAATGAATCAGCTACTGCATGGGGCTGTGATTTAAGCTATGATTATGTAAAGATTAATGCGGACTACCGCTCATAAGTAACCGGAGCTGTTGAACCAACGTTACTTATGCAAAATTACTTGGGTTCTTGCAAGTCCTCGGATACAAGTTCTGCTAAGCTACCATACGCACTGCTAAATGCAGATATCCAAAATGCTCTTGCTCCGGCAAAGAAACTGTTGGCTCCACAACTCTGGAAAAAGAAAGGAAAACATCATGGAAAAGAATTTGGAAAAGTATTTGCAAAAGGCTGAGGTGCTCATTGAAGCACTTCCTTATATTCAGAAATTTAATCGTAAGATTATTGTGGTAAAGTACGGCGGCAGTGCTATGAGTGATGAAGAACTGCAGAAAAACGTAATCAAGGATGTTACTTTGTTGAAATTGGTAGGTTTTAAGCCGATTATCGTGCATGGTGGCGGCAAGGCTATCAGCAAATGGGTAAATAAAGTGGGCAAGGAAGCAGAGTTTGTTAACGGCTTGCGTGTGACCGATGAAGAGACTATGGAAATCGCAGAAATGGTTCTGGGCAGAGTGAATAAGAGCTTGGTTTCCATGGTACAGGAGCTTGGAGTAAAAGCGGTAGGTATCAGTGGCAAGGACGGAGGTTTACTGAAGGTAGATAAGAAGTATTCCAATGGACAGGACATCGGTTTCGTTGGAGATGTAAAAGAAGTAGATTCTAAGATTTTGTATGATCTTTTAGAGAATGATTTCCTGCCTATCGTAGCACCTATCGGTATGGATGATAATTTCGATACGTATAATATTAATGCAGACGATGCAGCATGTGCGATTGCAAAGGCTGTAGGAGCAGATAAGCTGGTATTTTTAACAGATGTGGAAGGTTTGTATCGTGATTTCAATGACAAGTCTACCTTTATCTCCAGACTGACTGCTACCGAGGCAGATGAGTTAATTGACAGCGGTATTATCGGTGGCGGTATGCTTCCGAAGCTGAATAACTGTACCTCTGCAGTTAAGAATGGTGTAAGTCGTGTACATATTCTGGATGGCCGTGTACCCCATTGCCTGCTTTTGGAGGTTTTCACCAAGAAGGGTGTTGGTACCGCTATTATTGCAGATGATGATGATTTGTCCTTGTGTAACTAGGAAGGATATATCGGTATGTACTAGTAGAGTAATCCTATGTGCGGGCACAGAGTAAAAGAAAATGTGAGGAAACGTATTATGAGTGAAGCAATGAAGAACTACATAGAAGAAGCTGAGGCAGCCCTTTTACATACTTACAATCGTTATCAAATCGTTTTAGATAAGGGCGACGGTGTGTATCTGTATGATACGGATGGCAAGAAGTATTTGGACTTTATGGCAGGTATTGCAGTATTTGCCTTTGGATATAATAACAAGGGTTATAATGAGGCCTTAAAAGAGCAGATTGACAAGCTGATTCATACTTCCAATTATTTCTATAATATTCCGGCAATAGAGGCTGCAAAAAAACTGACAAAAGCTTCCGGAATGGATAGAGTATTCTTTACCAATTCCGGAGCAGAGGCAGTGGAAGGCGCTTTGAAGGCAGCTGTAAAGTATGCCTATTTAAAGGATGGCGGGCATGACCATGAAATCATTGCCATGGAGCATTCTTTCCACGGACGTACCATGGGTGCTTTGTCTGTAACAGGTAACCCGAAGTATAGGGAAGCTTTCGAACCTTTGGCTGGTATTGTGAAGTTTGCAGAGTTTAATAATTTCGATAGTGTAGAGGCGTTGGTAAATGAAAAGACCTGTGCCATTATCATGGAAACTGTGCAGGGGGAGGGTGGTATTTACCCGGCAGAGCAGGAATTCTTAGAGAAGGTACGTGCTCTTTGTGATGAAAAGGATATATTATTGATTTTGGATGAAATCCAGTGCGGTATGGGTAGAACCGGTTCTATGTTTGCATGGCAGAGCTATGGAGTGAAGCCGGATATTATGACCTCAGCCAAGGGCTTGACCTGCGGTGTACCCGGAGGTGCTTTCCTGATGACGGAAAAGGTAGCACAGCAGTCACTTTGTGCAGGAGATCATGGTACGACCTATGGTGGTAACCCTCTGGCAGCAGCCGCTACTTCTAAGGTATTGGATTTGTATGAGGAGCTTGGCGTATTGGAAAATGTAAATACCGTAGGTCCTTACCTGACAGAGAAACTGGATGAACTGGTAGCACAGTTTGATTGTATCGAAACCCGTCGTGGTAAGGGTATGATGCAGGGACTGGTATTTAGCAAGCCGGTGGGAGAAGTGATTGCCCGTGCTATGGAGAAGGGCTTGATTTTGATTAATGCAGGAACGAATATTATCCGTTTTGTGCCTGCACTTACGATTACCAAGGAAAATGTGGACGATATGATTGCTATTTTGAAGGATTGTATCGAGTAGTATAGAAAGGTAAAGCATGGGCTTAAAAACAAAACTTTTAACGATTTTATTGTTGTTAGGATGGACAACCATGGGCATGTGCGGTTGTGGTGAAAAAGATCCGCAACAACAGACAGTGGAGCCAACACCTACCGCTATGGTAGAAGATACGAAGGAAACCTTGTATTTTTGGTATGCGGATGAAGCCATGACAGATTATATCAGTAGTGCGGCAGTGGCTTTTGGTGAAAAGGAAAATGTCAGGGTACTTCCCCAATTGGTTTCTGACAGTGAATTCCTGGAAGCGATTAATGCAGCATCACTTCAGGGGGAACAGGTGCCGGATGCCTATTTAATCAGTAATGATTCTTTGGAGAAGGCTTATATGGCAGGCCTGGCTGTGGAAGTGCAGGATGTGGCAGGAGTTTTAAAACCCGAAAACTTTCCGGAAGCAGCATTGAATGCTATTGTGTACAAGGAAGACAGAACAGCATATCCATTGTATTTTGAGACCAGTGTTCTTTTGTATAATGAAACCTATTTACAGGAGTGGGCCATGCAGCAGGCTCTCAAAGAGGCAGAAAGTCTGGGAATAACTTATGATGATGCAACCCTGAATGCCAGACGGGATGAGTTGATGGGGAATGTGGTACCAAAGACTATCGATGAGATGTTGAATATGGCGAATAACTTTGACCCTCCGGAACAGGTGGATGGTATTTTCAAGTGGGATGTTTCTGATATTTTTTATAATTATTACTTTGTAGGTAATTATATGCAGGTAGGCGGTGATACCGGAGATGATTCTGCAAAGATCAATATCAATAATCCGGAAGTAATTGCCTGCTTAGAAGTATATAAGGCTTTGAACCAGTTTTTCTTTATTGAGTCTGATTCCGTTACCTATGAGACTGTAATGCAGGATTTCCTGGATGGTAAGATTGTGTTTACCATTGCTACTACAGATGCAGTGGCAAAGATTGAGCAAGCGAAGGCGGACGGTAGCTTTGCATATGATTATGGTGTGGCATTGATGCCCAGTCCCAGTGAGCAATTACAGGGGCGTTCCCTGTCTGTTACCGGTGCAGTTGCTATCAACGGTTACTCCGAAAAGCAGGAGCTGGCTAATCGCTTCGCAGCGTTTTTAGTACAGGATTATGCAGAGGAACTTTATGTGAGAAGCGGAAAGGTACCGGTCAGTCTGACGACAAATGTGGAGCATGGGGCTTTGCAGATATTTAAAGAGGAATATGCAACCAGTGTTTCGCTGCCGAAAATGATTGAGACCAGTAACTACTGGATACAGTTAGAAATCTTATTCTCCAAGGTGTGGAATGGTGGCGATGTGGTTTCTTTGGTAGCAGAGTTGGCAGCACAGATAGATAGTCAGATAAATACAGCAAAATAACACATATTTAACCAATCATTGGGATATTCTATTATCAGGAATAGAATAGAGAAGGAGTATCCTATGATTGGTTTTATTATTGCATTGATTTCCGGAGCGTTGATGAGTATTCAGGGTGTGTTTAACACTCAGGTAACCAAGGAATCTACCATATGGGCTGCCAATACCTTTGTGCAGTTTACAGCTTTTTTTGTCTGTTTGGGGGCATGGATTTTGACAGACAGAAGTTCTTTGCTGGCACCTTTAAAGGTGGAGCCCAAATATATGCTTTTGGGAGGTGCTATTGGTGCTTTTATTACCTATACGGTAATAAAGAGTATGGAGAGCTTGGGACCTGCTAAAGCGGTCATGCTTATCGTGGTGGCACAGCTGATTGTAGCCTATGTGATAGAGCTGTTTGGATGGTTTGGTGTAGAGAAGCAGCCTTGGGAATGGAGAAAGGCTATCGGTATGGCAATTGCTATTGTAGGTATCGTTATATTCAAATGGAAATAGAAATATAAAATTTGAAAAAACATACTTGCAGATTGTTTCCAACTATTTTACAATATTGTTTATCAGCATAGAGAGGCATTCCGTTCTGTATAGGAAGGGAACTATGATGAGAAGAAAAAGCTTAGGTATTCTGGTGTTGTTGTGGAGTTTGAGCTGGCTAAGCGGCTGTGGAGCAGAGGAGGAGCTGATTTTCTTTCCTTCGAAAACCACTGACGCTACATATGAAGAGGTTGCATCTACGTCAATAAGTCAAAAAGCCAATATAATGGTTTACGTTTGCGGTGCTGTGGAAAATCCGGGAGTAGTGTCATTAGGACAGGAGGAAAGGGTGGTAGACGCCATTGCATTGGCGGGAGGGATGACCCCTCAGGCAGACGAAACCTATGTGAATTTGGCTGCCAGATTGACAGACGGAGAGAAAATATATGTACCGACTGTTACAGAGACTGCCATCTGGAAAGCAGAAGAAGAAAAGAGTTCTTTGGTAAATATTAATGAGGCAGATATCGCGGAGCTTTGTACCCTGTCCGGCATCGGAGAGAGCAAGGCAGAGGATATTGTTCGGTATCGAGAAGAAAACGGAGATTTTCGAACGAAGGAGGAGCTGATGAAGGTCCCCGGGATAAAGGAAAATTTGTTCCAAAAGATTGTAGAGAAAATCACTGTTGAATGATGAGAAAGGTGAAGTAAGAATGGCTGCAAAAAGAGCATTGATTGTAGATGATGAGAAGTTAATTGTAAAGGGTATTCGTTTCAGTTTGGAGCAGGATAATATGGAAGTAGACTGTGCATACGATGGAGAAGAAGCATTGGAATATGCCAGAAATAACAAGTATGATATTATTCTGCTGGATGTGATGCTGCCGAAATTTACCGGTTTTGAAGTGTGTCAGCAAATTCGTGAGTTTTCCAATGTTCCGATTATTATGCTGACTGCCAAGGATGATGATATGGACAAGATATTAGGTCTGGAATACGGTGCAGATGATTATATCACCAAACCCTTTAACATTCTGGAGGTAAAGGCCAGAATCAAGGCAATTATGCGTCGGATAGAGCCGAAGAAGGCAACGGTAGAAAGCACTCATGAGGTAAAGAGTGGGGATATGCGTCTGGATTGTGATGGCAGACGTTGTTATATTGCGGGGAAAGAAATCGGCTTGACCGCCAAGGAATTTGAAGTATTAGAGCTTTTAATGCTCAATCCAGATAAAGTATATAGTCGTGATGAATTGCTGAAGTTGGTGTGGGGAGCGGATTATCCGGGAGATGTGAGAACCGTAGATGTTCACATTCGGAGACTGCGTGAGAAGATTGAAAGCAATCCCAGTGAACCTAAGTATGTTCATACCAAATGGGGCGTTGGCTATTATTTTTTGAATGAGTAAGGATTATTTATGTTAAAAAGATTTTTTCTGTTTTTAGGTCAATATATTAATCTTCGCAGTTTGAGAGCCAGGATTTTTGTAATGATTTTGTTAGTGGGTATTATTCCCAGTGTGCTTATGCGCCAGGGAATCGTTCGCAACTATGAAGAGCGTGCAGTGGAGCAAAGAACCCAGGTGGTACAAAATCAGCTGAAGATTCTGGCTGACCATTTGAACAACGAAGATTATCTGAACAAACCCTACTCCAGCGTGATTAATGCGGAGTTGGAAATGTTGTCGAATCTGTATGATGGCCGAGTGCTTATTATCAATGGGAATTTCAAAATCATCAAAGATACATATGGAATCAGTGAAGGAAAGACCAGTATTTCCGATGAGGTACTGAAGTGTTTCCAAGGACAGAGTGTGGCAAAATATGATTCAGAAAACGGATATATAGAAATGACGGCGCCGATTATAGACAATTTCAGAGCTGAGATGGAAGAAAAAGTAAATGTGGCCGGAAACCTTGTGTCGAACAAGAAGGAACCAACTAATGTAAAGGGAGTTATGTTAACCAGTATATCTACAGAATATATTTCGGGAACCATGGAGGCTTTGCACCGTCAGGCATCTATTTTGGAAACCATTATGATTATTATTATAGTAGGTATCGCATTTATTTTGTCGGCGGTTCTTACCAGACCCTTTGAGCGGGTAACAAAGGCTATCAATGAGGTAAAGGCCGGCTACAGTAATGAGCCTATTTCAGTACCGGATTTGGCAGAGACACAGCATATTGTAGAAGCCTTTAACCAATTGTTGCAGAGGATGAAGGTGCTGGATGACTCTCGGCAGGAGTTTGTTTCCAATGTGTCTCATGAATTGAAGACACCCTTAACTTCTATGAAGGTATTGGCAGATTCACTTTTGATGCAGGATAATGCACCGGTAGAGCTTTATAAGGAATTCATGCAGGATATCGTTTCAGAAATAGACCGTGAGAACCAAATTATTACAGATTTATTGGCCTTGGTGAAAATGGACAAGACTTCATCAGACTTAAATATTGCAGAGGTGAATATCAACGACCTGGCTGAGTTGATTTTGAAACGTCTGCGTCCCATTGCCAGAAAGATGGATATCGAACTGGTATTTGAAAGTGTGCGTCCGGTTTTTGCGGAAGTGGATGAGGTGAAAATGACACTGATTATGACCAATTTGGTAGATAATGCTATCAAATACAACAAGGAGCATGGGTGGGTCAAGGTAGTGGTAGATGCGGATCACAAGTATTTTACCTTTGAGGTGAGTGATTCCGGAATGGGTATACCGGAGGATTCCCTGACACAAATCTATGAGCGATTTTATCGAGTGGACAAGTCCCACTCTAGGGAAATCGGTGGTACCGGATTAGGTCTGGCGATTACGAAGAATGCAGTATTGGCACACAGAGGTTTCATTACGGTTACCAGTACCGAAGGGGAAGGAACCAGCTTCTTGGTGAAGATACCACTTACCTATATTGCACAGTAAGAAGGATGTAGCAAAATGAAGAGAATATTACTATATATTTGTATGTGTTTGCTTCTGTTGGGGCTGACAGGGTGTGGAAAAGAAGAAAAAGAAGAAAATTTATTTCCGGTGTACTATGTCAGCAAATCAGAAACGAAGATTGAAATGCATCAATATGCCATGGAGGCTACAAAGCCAAGAGCTCAGGTAGAAGAATTATTGAGAGCCTTGGCTATTGTGCCTGCTAAAAATGAATATCAGGCACCTCTTGCCATGGGTTTTCAGATTCTGAATTTCAGCCTGGAGAATGAAAAGCTGCTCATTAATGTAGATGAGGGCTATAAGAATTTGAATGTGTTTCAGGAAGTTTTGGTAAGAGCTGCTATTGTACGAACCATGACAGGACATCCGGATGTGAGTTTCGTGGCGATTCGTGTAAACAATGAACAGTTGTATGATAATCTGGGACAGCTGGTGGGATGGATGTCAGCGGATCATTTTATCGAAAATGAAGGCAGCGAAATCAATAATTATGAGGAAGTTCAGATTAAATTGTACTTTGCAAATGAGGAGGGAGACGGACTGATTGCTACCACTCGAACCAAAGAATATAATACCAATATTTCCTTGGCAAAACTTATTGTAGAAGAATTGATTAAGGGGCCTAACGCAGATGGCGTGTACCCTACTATCAATCCGTCTACCAAGGTGGCAAATGTTACGGTGAAGGATGGGGTTTGTTATGTAAATCTAGATGAAACCTTCCTGAATCAGATTTATAATGTAACACCGGAGGTGACGATTTTCTCCATTACGAACTCTTTGGTGGAATTAAGCAATGTGAATAAAGTGCAGATTTCTATCAATGGGGATTCGTCCGGTGTATATCGTGAGAAGTATAATTTATCTAATTACTTTGATAGAAACTTAGATATTATGACGACAATTGAATAAGAGAGGTAGGAATGCGTAGACCATTGTTAAATGTGTGTATCTGCCTGTTTATTTGTGTAGCACTATGGATGCAGAAAACTGCTTCGCCTCCCTTTGCCGGTGACTGTACCGGTTGGGAGGGGAAAGAGGTGCTGCTCATGGGGCAGGTGTATCAAAAGGAATACCGTATGTATTACGGGGAAGAATTATTAATCTTATATCTTGATACAGTGTTTTATTCTGAAGAAACATTGTTATCCGAAGAAACGAATTCAAAATTTTCAAAAAAATTATCTGAGATAAATCCACGGGAAAAGATTATTTGTGAACTAAATATTAGTGAATTGCCGGAGGGGGGCTTCATACCCAAGTTAGGAAATAAGGTGGCACTTCGGGGAACCTGGCAAAGCTTTGTGCATGCCACCAATCCGGGAGAGTTTGATGCAGCTGATTACTATGCGATTATGGAAATTGGTGCCCGGATTGAGGATGGGAAGTTAGAAGCTTTGAACGAGGGATATTGGCCACTACGTGAAAATCTGTATCAGGTGAAACAGGTTTTACTAAGCAACCTGTACGAAGCCTTTGAACCGAAAGAGGCTTCTATACTGGCCAAGATGCTTTTGGGAGATGGTAGCGGATTGGATAAGGAAGTGCGGGACTTATATCAAAGGAATGGTATTGTACATATTTTGAGTATTTCGGGTGTCAACACTCTAAACTTGGTGTCCCTTTTAAAGTCACAAATGCCCAATTTACGGGCTTTTCCGCAAGTTCTTTTGCGGAAATATACATTATTTTATCAGCAAATTTTGAGTGGATTTTGCCCACTTGTCGTTTTGCACTTGTTCAGAGGGTGTTTTTCCAAATTAACAAAATGGCAAAAAGGAATACCTTTTTGCAAAAGTATAGGTATTATTTGGCAAAAGTAATACTTTTTAGCGTAACTATATAAATCGGCAAAAGAAAGGAGTATGCGCATGGCATATAAAGAATACAGAAATTTAAAAGTTTACGAGCAAGGGGGTTATCGTCACGAGCCAACACCGACCATCACACTCAAGGGAAAATGGTTGGAAGAGTTGGGGTTCGATATCAATGCGCCCATTGAGGTTAAATGCGAAGGTGGCCGATTAACTATCACCAGAGCGGATGAAGTAATCAGCGGATAAAGCCGATAAGGTAAGTACCATAAAAATTTAGGAGGTACATTATGAAACATCTTGAAGTAAGAATTACAGAAGAGGAAAGAAGAAAGTGTAAAAAAGTGACCGAGGCATTTGAGGAATATTTTGACGAGATGGAAGATACGGTCGTAGTCGATGCCGGGAAATTTGGGTATCTGTGGTTGCGTTGGTTTAACAATGAAGAATTTGATGGACAGGATTTCTTTTCACAGAGTGAGGACTTGTTTGAGGCATTGTGGGAAGCGTGGAAAGAACATCACTTGCTGACTCCGGTATTGGGAACACCGATGGCAGAGTTGGAATATGACGAACTGTACGCAAGGCTCACACCGGAACAGAAGAATGAATTTGAGTTGAAGAAAGCGTATTTTAGGAAGAGGGCATTCAACTAAATATCTACCCCATAAGAGATATGTGTGCTACAATAGAGAGTGTGAAAATTTGAAGTTTACGCAGAGAAAGGGATATAACAAATGATGATAACTAATAAAGAAGTGAAAGAGATTGCCTATTCTTTGGGGGCTGATTTGTGTGGTATTTCTTCCGTAGAGAGATTTAAGGATGCACCAACAGGTTTTCATCCATTAGATGTGCTTCCGAATTGTAAATCTGTAATATCATTCGCTGTGCGTTTTCCTGTAGGGGCATTGAAGTGTGAAACTCCAGTTCCGTATACCCGTATAAGAAACTCGCTAACACCGAAGATGGATGCAATAGCGTTGGATTTATGCATTGAACTTGAAAAGAAAGGGATTGTTTCTGTACCTATACCAACAAACGAAAGTTTATGGGATGAAAAAACAAATAGATGGCGTTCTATTGTCTCTCAAAAGCATGCAGCACAAGCAGCTGGAATTGGAACAATTGGCAGGCATTCATTATTGATTACTAAACAATTTGGTAGTATGGTTTGGTTGGGATGCGTCTTATGCAATGAGGAAATTGAACCAGATGAGATGATAGAAGATATCTGTGTTCACTGCAACAAATGTGTACAAATGTGTCCTGTGAATGCATTGCAAAACGAGGAAATGAATCAGTCAGCATGTTGGGATAATGCATTTGGCGATGATGAGGTTACACAAACCTGGGTTATTTCATGTCATAAATGTCGAGATGTTTGCCCGTATAATTTGGGTACTGAAAATAAACTTATCTAAGAGCAAAATTTCAGTTTCATGAAGAAATTGAATACAGAGGAAACTTTGAATTTAATGGAGAGAGGATGGTATGAGATGAAGGCAAAGGCTTCGGATTGGTATAAGAAGAATTGGACATTGGATATCAAGAATATGTCTTGGGTAGAGAACACTTCCAATGAGGTGGATTATCTGATTGATTTGTGTAAATTAAAGGGAACAGAGCGTATTTTGGATTTGGCATGCGGCTATGGCAGACATGCACTGGAATTTGCAAAACGAGGCTATGAGGTTGTAGGGGTAGACATTACAGAAATCTACATTGAAGATGCAAAAAAGAGTGCGAAGGAAATGGGACTTACTAATGTATCTTTTTATTGCAACGATATACGTGAAGTCGCATTTCATGATGAGTTTGATGTGGTGTTTAATCTAGCAGATGGTGCAATTGGGTATTTGGAAAATGAAGAAGAGAATTTGAAGATTTTCGATATTGTTTGCAAGGCACTAAAGGATGGCGGCCAGCATGTGTGTGATTTGGTATGTGGGGATTATGCCTCTGCTCATTTCCCAGTAAAATTATGGGACGCAGGAGCGCAAGCGGTTTCTCTTTCGGAATTTGACTGGAATCCTGATACACATATTATGATGTTTGGCAATCAAGATTTTGCATATGGCGAAACCATGACAAAACCAGAAATAACAGAGGGTGACCCAACCCGTGTTTATACACTTGCTGAGATAAAAGAAATTATGGAGAAACGAAATATGGAGGTAGTAGAGGCATTTGCGGGATATACACAGATTCCAACGAGCCAGCAGGATTTTCAGATGCTCGTGCACAGTCGAAAGAGAAAGATTACGGAACCATAGGGTTACTGTAAGGATAAATTCCAATTTGTTGAGCACTCGAAAATTTCAGTTTGACGGAGAGACAAATTCCAATCTGTAGAAATTGGAAAATTTGAAGTTTACGGCTAAGTTAAAAAGAATATTCTCTGTTGTTTCAACATTGTTTATTAAGTGGAATGTGTGTAAAAATGGTACATGTTCCACTTTTAATTTTCTTCTTGACAATATGGAAGATGTACGCAATACTATAAATGAGTTTATAGTATTATAGAATTGGAGGTATTATGATGCCTACTAGCCCGAAAATTCCGAAAGAAACGATACTGCAACATGCATTAGACATGTTGATACAGGAAGGATATTCAGCCATTAACATTAAGACGTTGGCAAAAAGAATAGGATGTTCGACACAGCCTATTTCCTGGCATTTTGGGAATATGGAAAACTTTCGTAATGTGTTGACGGAGTATGCTCTTAATTATGCAAACGAGAAAATGCTCTCTTCGTCGGAAGGTGTATCGGCTTTTTTGAATGTGGGAATAGGGTATATTGATCTTGCATTTGATGAGCCGAATCTTTTTCGCTATCTGTATATGAGCGGTGAAAGTGGATATTATGCCGGTGGTTTTGAAATTCTTACGACGGCTGATACGAACTCCGTTATGATAGAACAAATTGCAAATCAATTGGGGACATCTGCCGATAAGGTGAGCGAGTTTTTTCGGAACACGATTATTTATACACACGGTCTTGCATGCTTTGTGGTGTCCGGCTTAATCAAATCGACCAAAGAGGAATTGTATGCTATGGTAGAACAAGGTGCAAACGGATTTATGCTGCAGGCAGGTCTTGAGTTAAACAAGGAGGAACAATATGAAAGTATCTAGACAGGTGATAATGCAAGGGTTAAAACAGATCTTTTGTATTCCTATTATTTATTTAAAACATGGATTTCGATTGCCGAAGAGCAGTCAATGCAGTAAGATAGAATATAGATTGCCGTTTGTGGGAGAATGGACTGTTGTAAACGGTGGTTTAGAAAAAGAATATTCGCATTCTTGGGGAGTTGTGACACAAAGATATGCATATGATTTTTTGAAAATGAATGAATTCGGGCAAACATATCGGGGAGAAATGCCAGAGGATGTCAATGCATACGAGTGTTATGGTGAAACAGTACTTGCACCTGCAGATGGAACGGTTGTGGAAATCGGAACGAACTGTGAGGAAGGAAAGATAATGTTGCCGGGAAATATGGAAGTAACAGCAAAGGACATTCGTGGAAATTATGTTCTGATAAAGCATGCGGAAAGCGAGTATGGATTTATTGGTCATTTGCAACCGCAAAGTATATGTGTAAAAGTAGGAGAAAAAGTACAGGTAGGACAAATCATAGCCAAGTGTGGAAATACAGGGAATAGTTCAGAACCGCATGTTCATTTTCACGTGCAAGATAGTCCGGATTTCTTTACGTCTGCAGGCATACCGATTGTGTTTCGGGATATTTGTGTATCCGCTCAAAATGGATACAGTAACTATGACAGCCGAAAAATCCCGGATATACATTTTAAAGAAAATAGGATGCATATTGGAAGAGGGCAACGGGTAAAGAATCTATCATATGGTGGGGAGAATGAAATTTGAATTTTACGTTCTATAAACACAATATCATCAGGCAACTAAAATTAACATAATTCATATAAATATGTAAAGATGAGTTGGTAGATATTTAAGATATTTCCTTTATCATAGAGATATAAGCTATGAAAGGAATTAAAACTATGGTGAAGAAAATGATGAAAATTGTAGGGATTGTATTTTTAGTGTTGCTCATAGTTGGCATCGGTATCTTAGTATATTTGTGTTATCAAAATCTGCATTGGTGGGAAAAAGACATGAAGCAGATTGAGAAATTGGGTGTTATGGAGAGGCATGTTACACTTCCAAATGGAAATGTTATTAACTATGGGGAGTTAGAAGGGGATGGACCGGCTCTTTTATTGATTCATGGTCAAATGGCTTCGTGGGAGGATTATGCATCTGTTATGCCTGAGTTACATGAAAATTGGCATATATATGCGATTGATGTATATGGACATGGAGAATCTACCCATAAAGAAGAACTGTACTACTTAGATGTAAATGGAAATGATATTATTTGGTTTATTGAGAATGTTATAAAGCAGGAAACGGTTGTAAGTGGACATTCAAATGGAGCATTGACAGCAGCATATGTTGCTGCTTATGGTAGTGAACTGGTTAAAGGTGTTGTGTTAGAAGACCCACCCGTATTTTCAACGCAAGGAGAAAATTGGGAGAACAGCTTTGCATATCTTGATACATATAAACCTTTGCATGACTACATTTCTTCAAAGCAAACAGAATGCTGGGAGGCATATTATTTTAGACATTGCTATTGGGGAGAGTTGTTTATGAAGGATTCTATGTCGGGGATTGCTAATTATGCACAGCATTATAGCGAAAAGCATCCGGGAGAAGAAGTGAAGATTTTTTTTATGCCGGCTAGTGCTACTATTACTTTTCATTATGTAAAGCAATATGATATGTTGTATGGCGAACACTTTTATGATTTGACTTGGAACAACGGAATTACTCATGAGCAATTACTGTCAGATATTACAATTCCTTGTATATATTTACATGCAAAAGAAAATGTGGCAGATAACGGAGTTTATTTATGTGCAGCATCAAGAGAACAGGCGGAAAGAGCAGTTGCGCTAATAGGAGATAATGCTCAGTTGATTGAAACAGAAGACAGTAATCATGATATTCATGGTACACATACACAAATTTACGTGGATGCAATCAATAGTTTTTTAGAAGAAGGTATAAAGTAAAATGCTTAAAGAAAATATTTCAATGCTTCGAAGTGTAAATGGATATTCACAAGAGGAAGTGGCGGAGAAAATTGGTGTTTCCAGACAGGCTTATGCAAAATGGGAAAAGGGAGAAACGGTTCCAGATGTGGAACGTTGTCAGAAACTAGCAGAACTGTATGGGGTAACAATTGATTCTCTTGTAAATTATTCTGATAAGATAGGTACAACTACTTTGACTCCAGGACCAAAAGGAAAACATATTTTTGGAACAACCAAAATAAATGACCGCGGACAAGTTGTTATTCCAAAGAAAGCAAGAGAACTCTTTGGAATAAATAACGGTGATTCATTGGTTGTTTTAGGGGATGAGGCAGAGGGGATTGCGCTAATTAAAGCAGACATATTTGAAAAACGATTAAATGATACATGGAACAGTATAAAACAAGAAGTCAACGAGTAAGCGACAAATTTCAGTTCTCAGATGACGATTTTTATGGGATTTAATAACTGTTATATTTTGTTATAGAAATCTCGTCAAACCATTGAAAATACTAAACTTTTCACAGGTGTCCTTTCCCTTACATCTTGTATCGTGTTATATCGTTCTACCCTTGTTTATGAACCCTCATAAGGGAAAAAATAAGGGAAAGAAAATCTGGTAACAATTTATAACAAATTATAAAAATGGCGGTTGGGACTGGATGAAATGCTTATAATACATTTTCAAGAAAGGACGGATAAGATGAGATTGATATATGCGGAGTATAACCCTATTACGAATAGTATTGATGTAAACACATTTGAGAATTACATATTGCGGATTGATTGTAACAAGGCAGAGGATGGTTTGAAAACCACTCCTTGCTCACAGAATTCGCTTAACGCATTGGCAATAGATGAGCCACTTGAATATGCTCGGCTTGCTCTAGATGGAGAAATGCAGGCATGGGTGGATGCGATTGATAGTTTAGAGATATGGTGAATTGATTCTTTTGGCGAAATGACGATAGAATATTGGGACTTGATGTGATAAAATAATAGAAGTATCTTATTTGGAAGAGGTGAGAATGATATGAAATTTATCCGAGATAACTACTCAGTACAGTTGATGTAAACTGTTGGCAGATTGTGCTGAGGTTAAAAGAAACTTGCTAGCAGTCGTTGACTGTACTGTCCTAATGCTTGAAATACAATCTATAAAGGAGTACAGTTATGCGTTATATAAAAGAAATATTAAAGAAAAACAGAATATGGGTATTAGTCTACATTGGGCTAGGTATATTTAATGCATTTATGGCTAATTACAAGGCTGACTATTTCCAAAAGGTCATTGATGGATTGGCTGATAGAACACTTGCATTTGCAGGAGTTGCAACATATGGTTTTATTTTACTGGTAAATTATTGTATGAATTATCTAGATAATTATCCTGAAAAGAAATTGGAACATGGTATTTATCTGGATTTTAAGCTTTTGTCCCTTAGAAAAATAAGTACAATTGATTATACAGAATACCAGAAAATAGGTACGGGCAAACTTGTTCAAAGGATTGAGAATGGTTCATCAGCAGGAAGAAATGTATTATTCAATTTCTGGTTGCGTTTGATTCGAGACCTACTTCCTACCATTGTTTTTAGTGTATACTTTATTTGGAAAATAGATAAAAAAGTTACTTATGTATTGTTTGTAGGCTATATGCTTATTTTTATAATAACCAACATTCTACTAAAGTTTTTATATAAAATAAAAGAAAAAATTTTGAACAGTGAAGAACTATTAAATCATTATTTGGTCAGAGGCTTTATGGAAATGTTGGTATTTCGTATGAGCAAACAGTTTCCGAATGAAATAAAGAAAACTCATAATGCCAAAGAGAGTATTGTTTCAGCAAAAGTAAAAATGAATATGATTCATGAAGCATTCTTTACAATATTTGCGCTACTTGTGGCAATGTTAGATATTGGTATTCTTTTTTATGCATGGAAAACGCAAAACCTTACAGTAGGTTCCGTAGTTGCACTAATTGCACTGATTGAAAATGCTTATACGCCAATTGCTATTTTTAATGTACTTTATGTCCAATATAAATTAGACAAGGCGTCCTATAAGAGATTTGAAGAATTTTTAGGCTTAAAAGATGATGATCAATTAAGAAACGGTAACGCAATAAATGCTGATGTTGGCGAAATAGCAATAAAAAACTTATCCTTCCAATATGAGGAACGAAAAATTATTGATGATTTGAGTTTGTCCATAAAAAAAGGAGAAAAAATAGCTTTTGTAGGAGAAAGTGGTTCCGGAAAATCGACCTTGATTAAGATATTATTGGGGTTACTAAAATACAATCAAGGAAAAGTTCGCTTAGGAGACATGGAGTTAAGTGGAATTTGTCTTAATAATTTGTATGATAGAGTTAGTTATCTATCGCAGGATGCTCCTGTTTTTGACGGAACAATAAAAGAAAATTTGGTATTTGAGAAAAAAGTGTCAGAAGAACAAATGCTGGGGGCATTGAGTGAAGTGCAACTATCTCATCTAGTTGAGAATCTTGCGGAAGGTTTAAATACTGAAATTGGTGAGAAAGGTACTTGTTTATCAGGTGGAGAAAAACAAAGACTTGCATTAGCCCGATTGTGGTTTGAAGACTCCGAACTTGTCATTTTGGATGAAGCAACATCTGCAATGGATAATTTAACAGAAGAAAATGTAATGAAATCAGTTATGCAAAAAATGAAAGATAAAACTGTCATTGCAATTGCACATAGATTAAATTCCATTGCCGGTTTTGACAAAATTATTCTCTTTAGAGAAGGGAAGATTGTTGGACAAGGGACTTTTGAAGAACTATTACGTACAGATTCTTATTTTATGGACTTGTATAATGCGAATGTGCAATAATTATCTTTTTAAGATTTGAATAGTCAATAAATTCAAGGGGCGATTATCTCGCCCCTTTATCTCTGTTTCGGTAAGGGTGGTTGGCATTCTGCTTGTCAGCTTTTTCTTGATACCGCTGTAAAAAGAAGTGGGGATTTTTACATAGTAAGATATTTAAACGGCTCTAGTGGTATCCGTGTAAGAGCAAACAGATTGTGGGCCAGTAAACAAGAAGCAGAGAACGTTATACCAAAGTCGGAAATGAAACAAAAGAATAAATACTATTCCCAGTATGATTACTGGCACCAATTTTTTTTGCAAAAGGGGGTTGACATTAATATTCCCTTTTGATATATTCTAAGTATCAACTGTTAGGTTGATAGTTGATGCAGCAGCTGCTTAAACCAAAACTTTAAATCAAAAATGTACAATTATCAAAACGAGTGAAAAAAATCATATTTAAAAACAAGTAAAAAGAGTAAAGAAAATTATATTTTAAAACAAGTGAAAAAAGAGTAAAAAAGAATATTTTAAAATTGAGTAAAAAAGAGTAAACAAAGAATATTTCAAAAAGAGTGATTAGAAAATTAGAGGGTAAAAATGAACGAACAATACATAGGAATGAGTTTTGGTAAGTATATTGAAACAATGAGAAAAAAATGCGAATCTCGGCCCTCCATGAGACAGACAGCTATAGCAATTGGGGTTTCTCCGCAGTTTTATAGCGAAGTAGAGAAGGGGCGGAGAGGAGCATTATCCGCCGAAAGATTAGCAACACTAAAGACATTTTTGGGACTTACGCAAGAAGAATCAGAGATTATGTATGATCTGGCTAATGCGACCAAGAAGTCAAAAGATATAACGCTTCCACAGGATTTCCCGGATTATATCGTGGAAAACGATTATGTTATGGCAGCACTTCGTACTGCAAAGGAGTTAGATGCCAGCGAGGAAGAGTGGATGCAGTTTGTTGCTGAGATGCGTGCAAGAAGAAAGGAGTCAACTGCAGCAACATGATTTTGCCGAAGTATAATACAAAAAGGGACGGAGTCCCTATTTTAAGCCACAAAAAAATCGACGAGGATGTCCTCGGACTGATAGAGCAGTATGATAAATCATTACTGGTTACACCTAAGCCTATAGATATTGAAGATTTTATTGAACGTTTTATGGGTTATAATATTCATTTCCTGGATCTGACTAACAATGGTTCAATCCTTGGACGGATGGTCTTCAATAAAAGAAAAATCTTGGCCTATGATGCAGAACACGATGATATTACATATTGCCCCGTAGATGAAGATACTGTGGCTATTGATAATTCACTGCTGGATAATGAATACCTGCTTCGCTCCACTATGGGACATGAGTGTGGACATGGTATATACCATAAGCAGATATTTAAAAGAGATGATAATCAACTTTGCTTGTTTCCAGAAGATGAAATGGTAGCAACAGTATGTAGGAAAGTGGATATTATTGGCAATACAAAAGGGAAACGTTCCCTCGTAACTATGCATGATTGGACAGAGCATCATGCTAATTATTTCAGTGCGGCTCTTCTGATGAATAAAGCTGCCATGCAGGTGTTGTGTGGTGATAAAGATTTTAGAGAAAATCTTAAATCAGAAGCCGGTGGCTGGGAAAATGAAATATTGGCAGAAATAGTTTCGGATACATTCCATGTGTCCCGCACATCTGCTAAAATCCGTTTGGAAGAATTGGGACTGGATTTTAGAGACTATGCTTTAGAACCGAATATTTTTACGGTTGGATACCCTGATACGGTTCCGTCATATTAGTTTCAGAGCACCCTCGATAAGGGGGTGCATTTTTAAGAAAGGAATATCAACCAAATGGTTGACAGAATATTATGAGAAGAATTGCAATAAGAAACTTAAGAAGTCCAAGACCAATTAAACCACGGCTATTTGATGCCATAATAGATGAAGAGAATAAAGTGGTGTTAGAAGTAAAAAATGGTCCCAATAAGGAACTGATTTCTTTAGAGGACGTGATTGAACAAATACGAGAAAATTCAAAATCTTAACTACTGAGCCCTGAGCCGTTATTAACGAGCTACTATATGCCAGAGTTGTTAAAGAGGTAAATTACCTCTTTGCAACTCTGGTTTTTTTATTTCTACCGGAGAAAAAAACAAAAAAAATTTCAAATAGGAAATTACCCTTCCTATTTGACCGCTATATTGCAATCAGACAAGGACAGAGAGGAGGTGAACAGCCGTGAGTGCAAATGAGAGACGAGCAGAGATTATCAGAATCATGGTCGCAAGAAGGCAGGAGAGTATGCAGGTGTTGGCGAGAGAATTTGGTGTGTCTGACAGAACAATCCGTGCTGATATTCTTGTACTCACGGCTGAATACCCTCTGGAAACGGTTAGAGGTAACGGAGGCGGTGTCCGTATTGCCGATTGGTATCATCCGCATAAGAACATTTTGTCAAAGGAACAGATTTCCGTATTGGAGCAGTTGCTTCCAATGGCAGATGAGGAACAGATGCGTGTGATTAACCAGATGCTCCGTGAATACGGCTCTAATAAATATTGTCCAGTTGTCTAAGGCTAAGCCGGATGACGATTCGGCAAAGTCAAATGTAACGAGAATCCCACGGCCATGCGAGCCGAATTGTAGAAAGGAAATTTGAATTATGGAAAAAATTTTTATCTGTTCCCCGTTCAGGGACAACATTGAGGAAAACACGAAGGCAGCACAGTTTTTTGCCAAGATTATCATCGGCACGGGCAGAGTTCCCGTAGCACCGCATCTCTATTTTCCACAGTTCCTCAATGAAGAAAATCCTCATGAAAGAATGAATGGAATCGAGATGGGTCTGGAACTGATGGATGCCTGTGACAAGGTATACGTCTTCGGATTCAACATTACCGAAGGCATGAAGTTCGAACTAGAGCATGCCAGAGCAAAGCGTATTCCGGTTCGTCTGTATGACGAGTACATGAATGCTGTGAATCTTCGGACGCTGTCTATCGATGAAAGAGCAACCAGTGATTATCGCAGAGCAATTAAGGGTCTGCGTTTGGTGAAGTAGAAAGGAGAATTTACCATGTGTAATGCATTGTTAAAAATGGCTGAAGGGTACGCCCTTGTAGCTGAAGGTATGAGAGAAATGGCAAAGGCAGAAGGTGCAACCTCTGTACCGGAGCCTAAGAAGGAAGAACCCAAGAAGGTTCAGGAACCCGTAGAGGAGAAAGTTACCGTTGAGAAGGTACGTGCCGTGCTTGCGGAGAAGTCCCGTGACGGTAAGACACAGGAAGTCAGAAAACTCTTAAATGAGTTCGGTGCGGATAAGTTATCTGCCATCCCGGAAGAGAAACTGTCTGACCTCTTAAAGAAAGCGGAGGTTTTATAGTGGCGGCTCATGCGAAGTTCTCGCCTTCCTCAGCCAAGCGTTACCTTAACTGCACTCCGGCACTTATGCTGGAGCAGCAGTTTGAGGATGAGCAGTCACCGTATGCTGCAGAGGGAAGTGCAGGTCATGCACTGGCGGAACACCTTATAAAGAAACATTTGAAAATACGGAGTAAGCGTCCGGTATCGGATTATTACACGGATGAACTTCTGGAAGCCGTGGATGAATATGTCGGCTACTGCGTGGAGCAGATTGAGGATGCCAAGAAGGAGTGTCCTGATCCCGTGTTCGAAGTGGAACGAAGGACAGACATTTCAAAGCATATCGAAGGATGTTTCGGAACAGCAGATATGGTCATCGTGACACAGAAGAAAATCCATGTGATTGATTTGAAACTCGGTAAGGGAGTCATGGTGGATGCAGAGCATAACGAACAGCTAATGATTTACGGCCTGGGAGTTTTGGATTTTTACGAAATTCTCTATGACATTGAAACGGTGGAACTTACCATCGTACAGCCGAGACTTGAGCATCTGTCCACTTGGGAGATTTCCGTGGAAGAGTTGAAGGCTTGGGCAGAAGCGGAACTGGAACCGAAGGCAAAGATGGCTCTTGCCGGAGAGGGAGAGTATAAAGCCGGAGACCATTGCCGTTTCTGTAAGGCAAGATTTACCTGCCGTGCCAGAGCAGAGGAGTATCTGAAGATGGCACAGATGGAATTTGCCGAACCCGCACTTCTTTCGGATGAGGAGATTGCGGAGGTTCTTATAAAAGCAGATGCCTTAAAGAAATGGGCAGAAGAAGTATACACCTATGCACAGAATGAAGCGGTGGTCAATCACAGACAGTGGCCGGGATTCAAATTGGTGTTGGGTAAGAGTAACCGCAGATACACGGATGAAGAAGAGGTGGCAGAGGCTGCCAAGAAAGCCGGGTATACGGATATTTATAAAACATCACTCATCGGTATTACCGATATGGAGAAGCTGATGGGTAAGAAAAATTTTGCAGAGATTCTCGGTAAGTTGGTGTATAAGCCGGAAGGCAAAGTCACCTTGGTGCCGGAGTCTGATAAAAGAGAAGCAGTTAAAACAGCAACCGCAGAGGCGGATTTTAAGGAGGAATAAATTATGACAGTTCAGAACACAAAAGTAATCGTACCTTGTAGACTTTCCTACGCTCACATTTGGGAGCCTGACTCCGTAAACGGCAGTGAGCCTAAGTATTCGGTATCCTGCATCATCGATAAGGATGACAAAGAAACCATCGCTAAGATTCAGAAGGCAATCGAACTTGCCAAGGAAGAAGGTAAGGGTAAGTGGGGCGGTAAAATCCCTGCGAATCTTAAGACTCCCCTTCGTGACGGAGATATCGACCGTCCTGAAGACGAAGCGTATGCAGGATGTATGTTCTTAAATGCCAACAGCCGTCAGGCTCCGCAGGTAGTGGATAAGAAGGTACAGCCTATCCTCGACCAGAGTGAAGTGTACTCCGGTTGTTACGGAAGAGTATCCGTTACCTTCTATGCTTACAATTCCAACGGCAATAAGGGTATCGCTGCCGGCCTTGGTAACGTACAGAAGTTAAAGGACGGAGAACCTTTAGGTTCAAGAGCCAATGCCAAGGATGAGTTTGATGCAGTGGAAGCAGAGGATGATTTCCTTTCATAGTAACAGGAAACGGGGCGGTGGAAACACTGCCCCCTACATAGGAGGTTTGTATGGAAACTTGGAAAGACATAGATGGATTGGAAAACAAATATCAGATTAGCAGTACGGGGCGGCTTCGTTGTATGCCTCGTTACGTCAGAGGAAGGAACGGTTCTACCAGACGTCTTCCCATGCAGGTGTTGGAACTGACGAGGGCGCAGGTGTTGTCCGTGAGGGGACAGCTTGCCGAAGGAAAGCATCCTTACATGATTGCGGAGGAGATGGGTGTCTCTCGGAAGGTAGTCAGCAAAATAAAATCGGGGAGGTCTTACGCATGGCTGAATTAATGGCAATTGACATAGAGACCTTTTCCGATGTGAGTCTTCCGGACTCAGGAGTGTATCGGTATGTGGCATCGGAGCAGTTTGAAATCATGCTCTTTGCATACAGCATAGACGAAGGAGAAACAAAGGTTGTCGACCTTGCATCCGGGGAAAAGATACCGGATGAAGTGATGGATTTACTTATGGATGACAGTGTGGTTAAAACGGCATTCAATGCTGCTTTTGAACGAACCTGTATCAACAGACATTTTGGATTGTCCCTGCCACCGGAGGTATGGAGATGTACAGCGGTGCAGTCGGCAATGCTTGCCCTTCCGCTTTCGTTGGAAGGGGTAGGAGAAGCACTTTCCCTTGATAAAAAGAAGATGTCGGAAGGCAAGGAACTTATCCGCTTTTTCTGTATGCCGTGTAAGGCAACCAAAGCAAACGGTGGCAGAACCAGAAACCGCCCGTGTGATGCACCGGAGAAATGGGAGCAGTTTAAGACGTACTGTATCCGGGACGTGGATGTGGAAATGCAGATACGGCAGAAGCTGAAGAACTATCCGATTCCTGACAGGGAGCAGATGCTTTACTGTATGGATCAGCGCATCAATGACAGGGGGATTTTGGTAGACACACTTATGGTAGGTCAGGCAATTGCCTGTGACCTTCTTTATAAGGAAACGGCAACGAAGCGTGCCTATGAATTATCCGGTCTGGAAAATCCCAACAGCGTATCACAGCTTAAGGGTTGGCTTTCGGATAAGGGTATCGAAGTAGATTCTCTTGCCAAAGACATCGTGAAGGAACTTGTGGGTAAGACGGAGGGAGATGTATCGGAACTTCTGAAACTCCGTCTTGCCATGTCAAAGACAAGTGTGAAAAAGTATGAAGCCATCGAGCGTGCCGTGTGTGCCGGAAGGGTTCACGGTCTGCTGCAGTTTTACGGAGCAAACAGAACAGGACGATGGGCAGGAAGGCTCGTGCAGATTCACAACCTTCCACAGAACCACATGGAAGATTTGGAACTGGCACGTTCCCTCGTAAAAGAAGGACGGTTTGATTTGGTAGAACTTCTGTATCCGTCCACACCGGAAGTGCTGTCGGAGTTAATCCGTACCGCATTTGTGGCAAAGCCGGGATGCAGGTTTATTATCAGTGACTTCTCTGCCATTGAAGCGAGGGTACTTGCGTGGATGAGCGGAGAGGCATGGAGATTACAGGTATTTGCCACACACGGCAAAATCTATGAAGCTTCGGCATCTGCCATGTTCGGTGTTCCCATCGAGGAAATCGGCAAGACCTCTCCCTTAAGACAGAAGGGAAAGATTGCGGAACTGGCACTCGGCTATGGAGGTTCGGTAGGAGCCTTGGTATCCATGGGTGCGGTCAAGATGGGACTCTCCGAAGATGAACTGCCGGAACTTGTGGCACAGTGGCGTGGAGCAAATCCCCATATTACGGAATTTTGGTGGAAGGTGGATGCAGCTGCTTTCAAAGCAGTGAAGGAGAGAACCACGGTACAGATGGAGAGGCTGACCTTTGAGTATCGGGGCGGTATTTTATTTATCCACTTGCCATCGGGACGGAAACTGTCCTATGTGAAGCCGAGACTGGAATTAAATAAATTCGGAAGGGAAGGCATCACATATGCAGGTGTCGGAGAATCCAAGAAGTGGACTCGCATTGAAACTTACGGTCCGAAGCTGGTGGAAAACATTGTCCAAGCGGTATCAAGGGATATCCTGGCCGAAGCAATGCTCCGACTGGAAAAAGCCGGGTTTGATATCGTGATGCACGTCCACGATGAAGTGGTACTTGAAGTACCGGAGGGTGTTTCTTCCGTGGAGGAAGTAAACGAAATGATGGCGGTGAATCCTTCATGGACGGTGGGACTTCCCTTAAAGGCAGCAGGATTTGAATCAACATTTTATAAGAAGGACTAAAACCATGGTGGCAGAACGAATTAAACAAGCTAGGAAGGATGCAGGATTTACACAGGTGCAATTGGCAGAAATAATGTCAGTTTCCAAAGGAACTATAGCCATGTGGGAAACTGGCAAGCGTGAGCCGGGATTGGACTCGTTTCGAAGGCTCGGTGAAATTCTGCATAGAAAGCCGGAGTATTTGTGTGGTTTTACGGATGAAGAATCACAGGACATTATAGTCAAAGTTCAAATAATTAAAGGAGGCACAGAACATGAAACTGTATGTATCAACGGGTAATTCCCGTATGGATAAGAAGTTTAACGGTTCGGAAATGGAGTATGCCGATTTTGTGAATCGGCTCTCCCAGACCACCCGCACGGCAGAAACCGTGGAACAGTATAAAAAACTTCCGAAGGCAAAGCAGGATGATATCAAGGATGTGGGTGGCTTCGTCCTTGGTAAGTTAAAAGGAGGAAGCAGGAAGAAGGACTGTGTGGTATCAAGGTGTGCATTGACCTTGGATATGGATCACGGAACAGATGGCATCGTGGACGAAATCGAAATGTTCCATGACATGGAAATGGTGATTTACTCCACGCATAAACACACACCGGAAGCACCGAGACTGAGACTTATTCTTCCTCTTACAAGGGAAGTGACACCGGATGAATACGGAGCGGTCAGCAGAATGATTGCAAGTGATATCGGTATTGAATTGTTCGATGATACCACCTATGAACCGTCCAGACTTATGTATTGGCCGTCCACTTCTTCGGATGGTGTGTATGTGTTTAAACAGATTACCGGGAAGGTGGTAGACCCGGATGCAGTGCTTGCAAGATATAAGGACTGGAAGGATGTATCTTCGTGGCCGGTAAGTAACCGTCAGGGAGAAGTGGTCAAGCGTGAAATTAAGAAACAGGCTGACCCGATGGCAAAGGAAGGATTAATCGGTGCGTTCAACAGAGCCTATCCCATCAGGGAGGCACTTGATACTTTCCTCTCCGATGTGTATCAGCCGTCAGCCATGTCCGGTCGTTACGATTACGTTCCGGCGGATTCGGCAGCAGGAGTTGTAGTGTACGAGGAAGCCTTTGTGTATTCCCACCATGCAACAGACCCGTGCTGCGGAGTGCTGATGAACGCATTTGATGTGGTAAGACTTCATAAGTTCGGAGATAAGGATGCCAAGGCATCAGCGGGGACGGAACCGAGCAAACTTCCTTCCTTTAAGGCAATGCAGGATTTCGCATCCAAAGATGAAAAGGTAAAGCAGGTGCTTGCCAAGGAAAGACAGGCTATGGCGGTAGCGGAGTTTTCAGGTACCACGGATGCGAACTGGCAGATGCAGTTGGAACTGGACCGTCAGGGAAAAATCAAAGACACACTGCTCAACATTGCCATCATCATCCGGTGCGATGTGAATCTGCAAAACATCGTTTATAACGAGTTCAAGGACACCATTGACGTTATCGGTGTTCTTCCGTGGAAGCAGGTAAAGCCGGGATGGAACGACTCCGACCTCGCCAATGCCAAAGTGTACTTCGAGAGGGTGTACGGTATCTGGTCACCTACCAAGTTTAAGGATGCCCTTCTTGCGGTGGTGTCATCCGAAAGACTGTATCACCCGATTAAGGAATACTTCGCACCGCTTGTATGGGACGGAGTAGAGCGTATCGACACACTGCTCATCGATTACTTCGGTGCGGAAGACAGCCTTTATACAAGAGCAGTCATCCGTAAGACCTTGGTGGCAGCAGTGGCGAGAATCTATCAGCCGGGCATTAAGTTTGACTCCATTTTGGTCTTAAGCGGTCCGCAGGGACTTGGAAAGTCCACCTTCTTTGCCATCCTTGGAATGAAGTGGTTTTCGGATTCCCTCTCCATTTCTGATATGAGAGATAAGACCGCTGCCGAAAAGCTGCTCGGCAACTGGATTCTTGAAATCTCGGAGATGAATGGTATCCGCAAGACCGAGGTGGAAGTAGTAAAGTCCTTCGTTACCCGTCAGGATGATAAGTTCAGACAGGCTTATGGAGTGAACGTGGAGTCTCATCCGAGGAAGTGTGTCATCGTGGGCAGTACCAACTCAGAGTCAGGATTCCTTCGAGATGTCACAGGTAACAGACGTTTTTGGCCGGTTCATGTTCCGGGAACGGGAAAGTACCATCCGTGGGAACTGACCGAAGTAGACCAGATATGGGCAGAGGCAATCCATCTCTACAAGGAAGGCGAGGAGTTGTTTCTGAAAGGCAAGGAAGCAGAGGAAGCCTATAAGATGCAACAGGCAGCCATGGAGTCCGATGACCGTGAAGGTATTGTGGAAGAGTATCTCGACCGTCTGCTTCCGACCAATTGGGCGGAGATGGATATTTATCAGAGACGAGCGTTCCTTGGCGGCGGTGAGTTTGAAACCGTAGGTGTTACCGGAACCGTGGTAAGGGAGCGTGTGTGCATCATGGAAATCTGGTGCGAGTGCTTCGGCAAGGAACGTCAGAACCTTAAGAAGGCAGACTCCTATGAGATGGAGGCTATTTTGAATAAAATCGGTGGCTGGAAAAAGTATGATTCCAATGCTTCCGGGAAGACGAAAGTACCCCATTACGGAGTGCAGAAAACTTTTGTAAGGGTTGCAAAGGAAACCAAGGAAACCTCATAGCGGTTTCCGATGGTTTCCCAACAATCCATGAGCAACGTTAGTAGGAAACCGTGTCACCACCTTGGAAATAAAGGGGTTGCGGTCTTTAGTTTCCCATTTTCCTATCTTTTCTTATTGAGAAATAAAAATAGAGATAAAAAGATAAGAAACCATGTATATGCGCGTAAGGGGTTTAAAGGCAATGGGAAACTGCAATGGGAAACGAGGTAAGAGTTATGCGTGAAAGTACGATTGAGAGCCGTCTGCGTGAAGAGGCAAAGAAGCGTGGAGGAATGGCAATTAAATTTGTGTCTCCGGGACTTAACGGAGTTCCGGACAGATTGGTGTTAATGCCCTATGGCAGAGTGGCATTTATTGAGTTGAAAGCACCGGGAAAAACTCCGAGAGCCTCACAGTTAAAAAGAAAGAGACAGCTGGAGGGACTTGGCTTTCGTGTGTATGTGGTGGACGGTGTAGATCAGATAGGAGGAGTGCTTAATGAAATACAAGGCACATGAGTATCAGTCTTTTGCTACGGACTTTATTATAAATCATTCCATCAGTTGTCTGATTTTGGATATGGGTCTTGGCAAGACGGTGGTTACCCTTACGGCTCTTTGGAATCTGTTGTTTGATTATTTTCTGGTAGCAAGGGTTCTTGTGATAGCACCGAAGCGTGTGGCAGAAAATACATGGCCGGCAGAGATTGAGAAGTGGGAGCATTTAACGGGACTGACCTATTCCATCGTGGCAGGGTCGAGGAAGCAGAGGGAAGATGCCCTTTTGAAAAAAGCAGATGTTTATATCATCGGCAGAGACAATATCACTTGGCTTGTGGACAGCGGAAGGTTTTGTTTTGACATGGTCATCGTGGATGAACTGTCCAGCTTTAAGTCCCCGAAAGCACAGAGGTTTAAATCCTTAAAGAAAGTAAGACCTGTGGTGTCAAGAATCGTGGGACTTACCGGAACACCGGGAAACCTCATGGATTTGTGGGCTGAGATAGGTATCCTTGATATGGGACAGAGGTTAGGCAGGTTTATCGGAGGTTACCGTGACAGGTTCTTTGTACCGGATAAGCGTAACCGTGAGATTATTTTTTCCTATAAACCGAGGGAAGGAGCGGAGGAAAAAATCTACGAGCTTATTTCCGACATGACCATATCCATGAAGGCGGTGGATTATTTGGATATGCCGGAGTGCATTTACAACCGGGTTGAGGTGTCCATGTCAAAATCGGAAATGGCACTGTACGAGCAGCTTCGTGAAGATATGATTATTCCCATCGGGGAAGGAGAGGATATCGATGCGGTAAATGCCGGAGCCTTAAGTAACAAGTTACAGCAGATGGCAAACGGTGCTGTGTATGATGAGTCCGGGAACGTGCGCCTGATCCATGACAGGAAGTTGGATGCTTTGGAAGATTTGATTGAAGCTGCCAACGGCAAACCGCTTCTGGTGGCATATTGGTTCAAGCATGACAGAGACAGAATCATGAAGCGTTTTGATGTCAGGGATATCAATACGGCAAAGGATATGAAGGATTGGAATGAGGGAAAAATCCCCGTGGCATTAATCCATCCGGCTTCGGCAGGACACGGACTGAATTTACAGGAAGGCGGTTCGACCATCGTGTGGTTTTCCAACATTTGGCCGTTGGAGTTATATCAGCAGCTGAATGCGAGACTCTGGAGACAGGGACAGAAACACACGGTAGTGATAGAGCATATCGTGACAAATGATACGATTGATGAGGACATTCTCGTATCTCTTGAGAAAAAAGACAATTCGCAGGAAGCGATGATTGCTGCGGTTAATGTAAGGATTGGAGGTGGAGAGCGTGAGAGCAGAAGCAATGTTTAAGGAATATATGACCATGAAAAAGGAACTGTCGGTGCTTCAGTTTCAGATGAGTCAGTTCAAAGGCGTGGATGAGAATGACCTCATTCTCTCCATGCAGTTTTCCCACCCGGAAGGAGGAGACCGGGTTCAGACAAGTAACATATCCGATAAGACGGCATCGGTAGCCATGAACTACAGACAGATAATGGAAAGGGAAAATGACGAGTGGTTTGATTTCCTTTTTAACAGATACCGTTATGTAAGTGAGGAAGTGGCATTCTTTGAAAGCAGTGTGGCAGCACTGCCGGGCAACTTAGGCGGAGTGATCCTGGATCTCGTTGGCGGAGAACTGACATGGGAGAATATTGCGACGAAGTATTATGTTACGACAGCCATGGTAGCAAAGTATAAAAAGAAGGCACTGAAAGACTTGGAAGCAGTTTATGAATTACGAGACAGGCAGACGGAAGCCTATATTTTAAGTTAGGAGGGATTACGATGTGTAAACGTGGAGACATATATTCTGTGGATTTTGGAAACAATCACGATTCTCATAAGCAGAGCGGAATCAGACCTGCTGTAATTGTGAGCAATAATAAGGCAAATGCAAATTCTCCGGTGATTACGGTTGTTCCATTATCGGCAAGGGTGTGGAAAAGAAGATATCTTCCTACCCATGTGTTCATTCCTTTAAAGAAAGGAAGCGGATTGGATAAGCCGAGCATGGCATTGGCAGAACAGGTGGAAACCATAGATAAGAGATGCCTTGGAGAGAAACTCGGAGAGATTTCTGATGAGAATATAATGGAGAAGTTGACAGTGGCTCTTCAGATACAGATAGGAGCATACAATGAGTACAATTGACCATTTTGTTTTGAGATAGCTTGTGGTATATTTGTATACGGAGGTGAGAATATATGGATTTAAAAGAATTGTTGGAAATGCTCGATTCTATTATTGAGAGAACGACTACAAAAGGACCTGACAAAGTATATAGGGGAGATGGTGTCTATGTTGAACTAGCTGATGAAATGCGACTGCTTCAAGAGGGGAGAAGCATTCTGGAGAGTGCTGTTAAAAGTGATTTTTATACAGAAGGCAATAATGCAGAACTCGATGAAAAAGTCAGCGAGTTGAATCATATTATAAAGATTCTAAAAGGAGATATTGCGCCGACATACTAGTAATATTTTCTGGAAAAGAAATGTGGTTAGTTAATGGTTAGTTGTTGGTAAGTAGATTTATAGAAAATGCTGTGTTAATATTAAGATGGCGAAACAGGAAGGGAGCAGAGATGCTTCCTTTTTTATTGCCCGTGGCGGTTGGCTTTCCAATCCTTTCACTCCGCCACGTTACATAGAAGGGAGGAGTGATCAATGCCAATGAAACCCCAAAAGCCATGTAACCATCCCGGATGTCCCAAACTGACGAATGGATTTTATTGTGAGGAGCATCGTGTATTGCACCGTAGTGATAGAGAAAGTAGTGGTAAGCGTGGCTACAATAGTAAATGGCAGAAGGCAAGGGCAAGGTACTTAAATGCTAATCCGCTGTGCGTGTTATGTGCAAGGAAGAACCAGTATGTGAAGGCAACCGTTGTTGACCATATCAAGCCACACCGTGGTGATCCTGTTCTGTTTTGGGATGAGAGCAATTGGCAGTCACTTTGTAAGCCATGCCATGATAACAAAACGTGGAACGAAGATAGAAATCCAGAATACGAGTATTGAAAGTGTATGACGCATTTGATATTCTTTTATTTGGAGGTGAGTTGTATGAAAATTGATGTAACTAATTATGAAGAGTTTTATTTTGGTAGCGCTTGCGAAGCATTTATTCAAAGTGAATTTTATGCTTTGGGGTATGAGGCTTTAAAGACTGCACCAGATATAGGATATGATCTTTTGGTTACAAATTGTGCGAGAACAAAATTCTTATCGGAAGAACCACGTCAATATAACATACAGATAAAGGGAAAGGTTTGCTATAAGAATACAGTGAAGTTTTATATTAAAGCAGATGATTTGGAGATGTTATTAAATGACCCTAACGGATATTTGGTGTGCGTATTTTGTTATCCTGTTTTATCAGACAGTCGAGAAGAGATTACTGTGTATCGTGTTTCAGACCCTGTAGCTGAAAGTCATATGTTTGAGGATTGGGCAGATGAAATATTAAGTGAAACTGAAGGAATATCACTAAAATTTCTTAAAGAACATAATATACCCTATGTAGGATATGAAAAGGAATATTTATGGTTTAATAATGCACAATTAAAGAGATTAAATGATAATGGGTATATATTTGGCTATAAAGATAATAAGTATTTATGTTTTAATATAGATGGGGATGCACATAGGAAATCACCAGCTGATAAAAATGGAGAACAATTACCTACAAGTGACCTATATGAGTGCAATGGTCATTATGCATACGAGCAGGAGCATATTAATTATCTCGTATCATGTGATGTTACGGATTACAATATGTTTTATGGTGACCGGTATTTATAAAGTGCGGTGGGGGTATCTGAATCTCTACAATTCCTCCTACGGAAGACCGGCGCCCCCTCAAACGTGCATTTTCGCAGAATTACGCAGGGGGGATAGGAAAAGCGAGAGATATTTTTCGCAAAATGGTGTTAAACACTGGAAAAAACAGATACAGGTTTTGTCAAAAAGTTTATAAAAACCACGTTTTTTAAGGGTAAAAAAGCGCAAAAAGAGGTGCTTTTTTATCCTTTTTTTGTACCCGTTAAAAGAAAGGATGTGGATGATATGACGGAGTTACAAGCGAGGCAGATAAGGGAGATGCGAGAACAGGGTATCGGATATCAGTCGATTGCCCTGATGGTTGGTTTGTCCCGTGATATTGTCAGGAATTTTTGTAAGAGCAGAGGTCTTGCCGGATACGGAAAGGCACTAAAGAAGAATCTGCAGGAGCAGGTAATGCTTGGGAAGTGCTGTTTGTACTGCGGTAAGGATATAAAGCAGGCGGACACGGGTCGGCCGAGAAAGTTCTGCTCGGAAAAATGCAGAAGGGAATGGTGGAAAGGACACCCGGAGCAGATGAATAAAAAGGAAACGGCAATGTATCCGTTTACTTGTACAAGATGCGGTAAGGAGTTCTTAAGCTACGGTAACCAGACAAGAAAGTATTGCAGTCATGACTGCTATATCAGAGCAAGATTTTGGGAGGTAGAAGATGAAGACGGCAAAGTTAGCAGTGCTGCCGATTAAGGATTTAAATCCGGCAGAGTACAATCCCCGTAAAAAATTGAAACCGGGGGATAAGGAGTATGAAAAAATCAAAAGTTCCATTGTGGAGTTCGGTTTCGCAGACCCCGTTGTGGTAAATTCTGATATGACGATTATCGGTGGACACCAGAGGGTAACGGTGGCAGCTTCACTGGGATACACGGAAGTACCGTGTGCCATTGTGGATGTAGACAAAACACAGGAGAAGGCATTAAACATTGCTCTTAACAAAATCACGGGCGAGTGGAATCAGGAACTGTTGGCAGACTTGATTCAGGATTTACAGAATTCAAATTTTGATGTGGGAACGACAGGTTTTGAACCACCGGAGATAGAGCAGTTGTTCTCAAAGGTACATGATAAGAAGATTGAGGAAGATGACTTCGATGTGGAAGCGGAACTGAAGAAACCGACCGTTGCTCAAATGGGTGATGTGTGGCTTCTTGGCAAGCATCGTGTCATCTGCGGTGATTCCATTTTGCCGGAAACCTACAATGTACTTATGGAAGGGAGAAAGGCAAACCTTGTCCTGACCGACCCACCGTATAATGTAAATGTGGAAGAGACAGCAGGGAAGATTAAAAACGATAATATGGCAGATGAGGACTTTTATAAGTTCCTTTTTGCTGCCTTTGTTAATATGGAACAGAACATGGAGGCGGATGCCTCCATTTATATTTTCCACGCAGATACGGAAGGTCTGAATTTTCGTAAGGCTTTTACAAATGCCGGGTTTAAGTTATCCGGGTGCTGTATTTGGAAAAAGAACTCTCTGGTGCTTGGTCGCAGTCCTTATCAGTGGCAGCACGAGCCGTGTCTCTTTGGATGGAAGAAGGGTGGTAAGCATCAGTGGTATTCGGACAGAAAGCAGACTACCATTTGGGAGTATGACCGCCCGAAGGCGAGTAAAGACCATCCTACCATGAAGCCTATTGCATTAATGGCATATCCGATTCAGAACTCGTCCATGATGGGATGTGTGGTTCTGGACCCGTTCCTTGGTTCCGGTTCTACCCTTATGGCTTGTGAGCAGACGGGACGAATCTGTTATGGCGTGGAACTGGATGAGAAGTTCGTGGATGTAATCGTTAACCGATATATGGAGATGAAAGGTTCAGCGGATGATGTATTTGTTATCCGTAATAACATGAAAATCTCATATCAAAACTTGGGGAAGGAAGTGAGTAAGAATGAAAGCACTGACCTTCCTTGATTTATGTTCAGGCATAGGCGGATTCAGACTCGGTCTTGAGTCTGCCGGCCATAAATGCATTGGTTACTGTGAATATGACAGATTTGCGAGGGCATCGTATGAAGCGATGTATGATACGGAAGGAGAGTGGAAAGCAGATGATGTCACAAAACTTAGACCGGAAGATGTCCCATACGCAGACATCTGGTGCTTCGGATTCCCATGCCAGGATATATCCGTTGCAGGAAAGCAACGGGGATTGGTCGGAAAAAGAAGTGGAATATATTACAACATTATTGACCTCATCAAAGGCAAAGAAGAAAGTGATAAGCCCACATACCTTCTTGTTGAGAACGTTAAGAACCTGCTATCAATTAATTCAGGGTTCGACTTTGCCAGCGTTTTATCTGAAATGGACGAAGCGGGGTATGACTGTCGGTGGCAGGTGCTTAATTCAAAAGACTTCGGAGTCCCACAGAACAGAGAGCGTGTGTTCATTATCGCAAATCTTAGAAGCAGAGGTAGACGAGAAATATTACCTCTCTGCGGAGAAAACGCAGCAACTCTTAACCAACTTATAGGTGGAATGCAAGGCTACCGTGTATATGGTACGGATGGTGTATCTGCCACGCTTGTGGGAAATGCAGGAGGTGTGGGAGCAAAGACAGGTCTGT
>JAZLEI010000005.1:0-4432 GCA_045615205.1 Acetatifactor sp. | reverse complement strand
AAGGTGTTGGTGACACCATCCATTAAGTCTGTGCCGAAGGAAGTTCTGGCAATGGATTTCTTCTTGGATGACCCGGCAAAGACGTTGGATATACCTTGGCTGCTTAGTAAATACGGTGGTCAAAGAGATTCCATGTATGAGGTCGTAGATGGCGAAGATAAGAAACTGGATATTACAACACACATCAACAAAGTGGGCAGAGCACTTTTTAAGACAGACATTTTCAAAAGACGTGTGGCAGATGAAAGCAGGCTGCGACTTGTAGATGCCGGAACTGCAAGAGAAGTAGATATGCCGTATATTAAGCGTAGAAAAATGTCCGGGGCAGAGATTTATGAAAATCGTTTGCGAACCATTAACGAGATATTAACGAATCCTGCTTTAAGTAATCAGCAGAAGCTGGCGTTTTATGCCGGATGGTCAGAGTACAAAGGAACAGAATTTGCAGAGTATCTTGAACTTGCCGGAGATATGGGGTTGGATGCAGCAAGCGTGGTCAAGCTTTTGGAAAATCCGGGAGAGCATAATAACTATCATAATGTGCGAGCCTTTTTATTGCAGTCGCTAAAATCAAGTGAGGCACGAATTAAAAGAGAGGCAGTAAAGGAACTTATCTGCGGAGAATGGTATGTGGAAGCAGAGTACGGTGGAAAAGTTTGTAGATTTCAGATGATGCCTGTGGATGAGATTGTGGCGTTTAAGCAAGCAATAGAGAATCTGCACTTTGATGAGGCAATCCGAAGAGCACACAATCTGATTGGTGTTGAGCGTGTGGCATTATTTCAGGATGACGATGCAACAAAGCAACTTTTTGTAGAGAGAAAGAAAACGGAAAAAGAAGTCAGCATTGAAAGAGAACAATCTGCCATAGAGAGAATGCACCAGATTATCGAGGATAGCGGTGTGGATGTTCATGCCCCGATTGATGAGGAGTGTGAGGATGGCTTTGAGAGCAGGGAGGTAGCAAATGGCACAGGAGAAGAATAACAGGTTATTTTTGTCTGTGTCGGATGCTGACTTATGCAAACTGGATATTCTGCGTGAGGAATTGGGAATGAATCGGTCTCAATACATACGGTATTTAATCAGTGGGCAGAAGCGTGTATTGATACCATCCGTGAAGTATAAAGAGTTTGTGACTAAAATCTCACAGATTGATTTGAGCTTAAGAGTTATAGCCTTAAAAGATGAAATATCCACGGAGGATAAGCTGCTTATTCTGACAGAGCTTACGGAAATTAAAAGGATATTAACCGGAATGGACACTTTTGGTCACGATGACCAAAAGTTAGAAGAGGAGGAATAATGGAACAGGAAATGACATTGGAAGAATTATTTCAGTTCATGGAAGAGCATGAAGGAGAGTTCTTCATTCGAGTAGAGTTGTCCGGAGAGGAGGAGTCGGAGGATGAGTAAATTTGATGTGGTGTCCATCCGACTTGTGAAGGATGCTCCTATTATGAGTGATAAGCCTATTGGTAATCCAATCGCTGCTGTTGAACTATTAGGAAAACAGCTTTGTGATATGGACAGAGAGGTACTGTGTGTAATCAATCTGAAAGCAAACGGTGTGCCCATCAACTGCAATTTTGTCAGTATGGGGGCTGTTGACCAGACGGTGGCACATCCAAGGGAATTATTTAAGAGTGCTATTCTATCAAATGCTTCATCCATGCTTTTGTTACACAACCATCCATCAGGCAATCTAAACCCAAGTAAAGAGGATTGTATGTTGACTGATCGGATGTTGAAGTTAAGTGAACTGATAGGAATACCGTTAGTAGACCATGTAATAGTTGGCGGTAATAATGAAAGCTATTTCAGCTTCAAAGAAAAGGATATGCTTGATTTTGAGCATAATAAGTTAATTGTTGATTATAGGAATATTGAGTTTCCACAACTTGCGGTAGCCGATGAGACAGTCACAGTAGATGAGAAGATTATACCGATTCGGCATAGAAGAAGATAAGTGAAATCCCAAGACAGATTTTTCGGAATTTGTTCTTGGGATTTTTTGCAATCAGCTTTTTTTGACCCTAAGTACTAAGTGAAGATAGCAGAAGCTTTTTTCAATTCTTAGGAAAGGAGGAAAATCTGATGAGCAGAGAACGTGTTTCAAGAGAAGAACGAATGAGTGAGATACAGGCAAAGCTTGAAGCTGGCGTAAGAGAGATTTTTGAGTCGGGCAAATATGAGGAATATATTTCCACGATGTCCAAGTTTCCACACTATAGCATCAACAACTGTATTTTGATTGTTTCACAGTGTCCGGAAGCATCTCATGTGTGTGGATTCAAGAAGTGGCAGACGGATTTTAACCGTGTGGTTAATAAGCATGAGCATGGAATTATGATTATTGCTCCCATCACCTATAAGGCAGATGTGGATGAACCGGTATTCGATGCAGAGAATCGTCCGGTCATTGATTCAAGCGGCAAGCAGGTTACAGAAAAGGTCACAAGAGAGTTTCAGGGATTTCGCCCGGCGTATGTGTTTGATGTATCACAGACCAGTGGAGAGCCGCTTCCTACATTAGCAAATATGTTAAGCGGAGGAGTGGATGATTTTGAAACCATGAGAGATGTTTTGATTGCTGTTAGTCCGGTGCCTATTTCATTTGAAGAAATATCCGGTGGTGCAAATGGATATTACAGTCCGGCAGGTCAGTGCATTGTGGTTAGAAAAGATATGTCCCAACTTCAAACAATTAAAACCATGATCCACGAGATTGCACATGCAACTTTGGGTCATGGTGGCAAGGAAGATAAGTGGGACAGAGAAACCAAGGAAGTACAGGCTGAGTCTGTTGCATATTGGGTGGCTCAAATGTTGGGATTGGATACTTCGGAATATTCTTTTGGGTACATTTCCGGATGGAGTAAGGACAGAGAAGTGACCGAGCTTAAGGAAAACTTGGATTTGATAAAGACAACTGCGGACAAAATTACATCTGACCTTGAGAGAGAATTGTCGAAAAAAGTCGATAAGACAGAAATTTTAGAATCGGAGCAGCAAGAACAATCGCAGGGTCCAAGAAAAAAAGTTAGATAAATTTCTATGATTTTTTGCAATCAGCTTTTTTTGACCCTAAGAACTAAGTGTAAGAACAAATCCTACAGAAAAAATTGGAAAGGAGAAAATGCGTATGGATTATGTGATTGACAACGTAACTGTATCTATCGACAAGAGAGAAGATGCAGGACAGGCTGCTTTGATTGCCTACGATATGGCATATGCGGCAAAGAAAAACGAGAAAAAGGAGGAAAAGAAGAATGCTTAGTTTTGATGAGTTTCAGGATTATTGCAGAGAGCATTTGTTAGATGCATTACCGGACGGTTACGAGAATGCAACGGTTACTGTGAATGAAGTAATGAAGAACAATGGCAGAGTACTTACAGCTCTTACCGTTATGCCGGAAGGTCAGAATATTGCTCCTAACATCTACTTAGATGGCTTCTATATGGAGTACGAGACCGGAACAGACCTTGATACCATTATGGACGAGATGGCTGACCTTTGTATGAGTCACATCCATCCATCTCAGGATATCAGCAACATTGGACAGCAGTTCAAGGATGTGAATTTTGTAAGAGACAGAATCATTATGGTGGCAGTGAACAGAGAAAAGAATGCAGATTTACTTAGTGATGTTCCTCATACCAATCGTGAAGACCTGGCACTGATTTATAAGGTGTTGGTAAATAGCGAAGATGCAGGAACAGCAACCATTACCATTCATAATAGTCATCTTGAGTTCTGGGATATGAGCGTTGAGGAAGTTCATGAGCTTGCTATGAAGAATACAAGAGAATTACTTCCGGTAACGGTTCAGTCCATGAATGAGGTCATGAGAGAGATGTTTAGCAGAGATGGTATGGATGAGGAAATGTTAGATGCTTTGTTTGAAGACAGACCTGCGGATGAGCAGATGTTTGTTATCTCTAATGAATCGAAAGTAAATGGTGCAGCTTCTATTTTCTATGAAGATGTACTTAGTGGTTTGGCAGATAAGATGGGTACAGACCTTTATATCTTACCTTCCTCTATTCATGAGTGCATCGCCGTATCTACTAAGTTAAATACACCGGAAGCATTGGCTGAAATGGTATCAGAAATCAATGACGGTCAGGTAGCCAAAGAAGAACAGCTTTCCGACCATGTGTATTATTTTAATGCACAGGAAAAGACACTTACTTTGGCAGATACTTCCACAATGGAACTTGGACTTTCCGCTGCGGAAAACCGTGAGTTCTATGAAACAGCACAGACAAACACAGAGGGTAGCCGCCCTCGTCATCACAGATAGGAGGATATTATATGCAGGTAACAGAAGTCAGACTTAATTTAATCAATTCCAGTACAGCGGTAAAAGCAATCGGTAGCTTTGCACTTGATGATGCATTTGCAGTTCGTGGCGTAAGAGTCATGGAG
>JAZLEI010000004.1:0-32716 GCA_045615205.1 Acetatifactor sp. | reverse complement strand
ATGCTGTCGGCCTTCATATTCACGCAAACGCCGGTCATACCTGCAGATTCCAACTGGAATACGCCCTGGGTCTTGCCTTCAGTCAGCATCCGGAAGGTATCAGGATCATTATCCGGAATATTGGCTATGGAAAAGTCCGGGTTATTCTTTTGGATCTGCTTTTCTGTGTCACGGATGACAGTCAGGTTGCGAAGTCCCAAGAAATCCATCTTCAAAAGTCCCAATTCCTCCAGTGTCACTGCCACAAACTGTGTTACAATAGAGCCGTCACTGCCTCTGGATAGGGGTACAAACTCATCCGCAGACTTCTGACAGATAACCACTCCCGCTGCGTGCATAGAGGTATTTCGAGGCAGACCTTCCAGCCTCTTACTCATATCAATCAGATACTGTACCTGCTCATCCTCTTCATACAGTTTACGCAGCTCCGGACTGCTTTCCAAAGCCTTATCCAGGGTAATGCCCAGTTCTCCGGGTACCATCTTCGCGATAGAATCTACAAAGGCATAGGGCAAATCCATGACTCTTCCTACATCTCGGATAACCCCTTTTGCCTGCAAGGTACCAAAGGTAACAATCTGCACTACCTTGTCCGCACCGTATTTATTTCTTACATAATCAATAACCTCCTGACGCCTGTCCATACAGAAGTCAATATCGATATCGGGCATGGACACACGCTCCGGATTCAGGAAACGTTCAAACAGCAGGCTATAACGTATGGGGTCGATGTTAGTAATCTTCAAACAATAGGAAACGATACTTCCCGCCGCAGAGCCTCGTCCCGGTCCCACGGGAATACCGTTCTCTCTGGCATAATTAATAAAATCCCACACAATCAGGAAGTAATCCACATAGCCCATGTCACGGATTACCTTTAGCTCATAGTCCAGACGCTCCTTCAGGGTCAGTCCTGTATTACCGGCAGGCTGGTTCACATCTCCATAACGCTCTACCAGACCATCCAGACACAATTTATTCAAATAGGACCAGGAATCATAGCCCTCCGGCACCTCATATTTCGGCAATTTGGTCACACCGAACTCCAGCTCCACATTACAACGGTCTGCAATCCGCTGGGTATTTTCTACTGCTTCCCAAGCATAGGAAAACAGCCCCTTCATTTCCTCTTCGCTCTTGACATAATACTGGCCGCCTTCGTAACGCATACGGTCTTCATCTGCCAGCTTCTTGCCGGTCTGCAGACACAATAAAATATCGTGAGATTCCACGTCAGTCTCGTAGGTATAATGTACATCATTGGTGACTACCAGAGGGATTTGCAGCTCACGGCTCATTTTCATCAGCTCCATGTTCACACGCTGCTGCTCCGGAATACCATGGTCCTGCATTTCCAAAAAGTAATTGCCCTTGCCGAAGCACTGCTCGTATTTCAAAGCACTCTTGCGTGCCTCCGAAAGCAGCCCCTTGGTAATATTTCTCTGCACCTCTCCTGCCAGACAGGCAGAAAGGGCGATAATGCCCTCATGGTATTTCTCCAGCACCTCCATGTCCACTCGGGGACGATAATAATATCCTTCTGTGAAACCAATACTGACGATTTTCATGAGATTGGCATAGCCTTGATTGTTCTCCGCCAAAAGCACCAGATGGTAATATCGATCTTCCCCACCGGTCAACTCCTTGTCAAAGCGGGAATTGGGTGCCACATACACCTCACAGCCCAATATAGGCTTGATACCCTGTTCCTTGGCAGCACGGTAAAAGTCGATCACGCCATACATGACACCATGGTCCGTAATGGCAGCGCTGTCCATGCCCAGCTCTTTCACACGCTTTACATATTCTTTTATTTTATTGGAACCGTCCAACAGGGAATACTCTGTATGAACGTGCAAATGTGCAAATGCCATAATAAAATCCTTTCTAAAATCCCTTATCCTTCAAATCCTGGAAAAGCTTTACGTAAAATTCACTCACATCAAAGCCCTTGATATTGCGGCGCATCAAATCAATCATATCTCCATGGGAAACGCCCTGTCTTTTGGTACTGATAAGTTCCCGAAACTCACCCCATCGGGCAGAATCCACACTTACCAAACCATCATTGGCACCCTCATATTTCTTGGAAAGCAAATATCCTAAATTCAGCGGAAAGCCTGCACTACTGGCACAGGCCATTCTGGACATAACACTTTGGTAATACACCTGCGGGCTGTCCTTTACCACCTCGTTGAACCTCGCACAAGCACTGGCACGCAAGTCCTCCACGCCTGCCAGAAAATCCGGTGTGGCATCCCCCAGTTTATGAAACAACCGATTATACTGATCTGCTACGAAATGAACCAGCCCCTTTGGTAAACTATTTAACAAGGCATCTGCAAACTCACAGCCCCGATGGGGTGTATTGATAGTAGTCAGAGATGCCACCTTATCCTCCAGCCCCAACATGCTGATAGCATATCTGGAATCCAAACCGCCCTTGGAATGGGCCACGATATTCACCTTGTCCGCACCACTTTCCTGCAATATTTCCAATATCTCTCTCTTCAATTCCTCTGCACTGGCTGAAATCGCCAGCGAGGACTGTTGATTTCCATAGTACACATGAGCTCCGTTTTTCTTCAATTCCTTCGGAATTCTGCCCCAATAGTTAAAAAACTGCCAGTCCCTAAAAAAGATACCATGCACCATGACTACCGGATACTTGGTTCTGCACACCTGATTTTCTTCTCGGGCAATATCCAACAGATACTTATCCTTCTCAAAAATCAGTTCTCTTCGTACCTGCCTGCACCAATTATAAAAAAGTACCAGATTCACCACAGGCATCCACCAGAAAAACAGCATCCCCAGACGCAGACCCATTCCCAGCTGGGAGCTGGTAAAAACTGTACGCCAAAAACCATTAAAAAAATGTAGCACCAGCACCACCACCGCCATGACAGCATTCAAAATAGGTGGTAGCAGCACTCCTGTCGCAGCAGCATTCACACCATCTGCCACATAACGAGCCAGCATATATGTCCTACCCGGTCCCAATATCCACACATACAACAAAATCTCTCCACACAGTGCCCAAAAGGAACTGACGATGATTTCATAGCCTCCCGCCAGCACCTGCAACCGCAAGTTCAATCCCTTTTCATAACAGGGAAAAAACTCCAGCACTGCATAAACTGTGAAAATACAGCCTGCCACAAACACCTTGCCTATCAGGCTGCCCGTGAAAAACCAATCCTGTATGGGTACCCATACCAGCAACACCATATTCATAAATAATAGAAGTACACCGGTATTTCGTATCCTTCGTAAAAGCTTCATTCTCTCTCCACCCTATCTATAAGCATCCGCATTATTCAGACACACCATTACGCTCTACCAACGATTTCACTCGCCATTTTCCCTGAAAATAACGTGCCACACATACTACTGCCGTAGTTACCCAGGTAGCTCCTGTAGTCAACCAAATGCCCCAGAAGCCAAGGAAGGGAATTCTGGTCAAAATTTGCGAATACAATACTCTGCAGGCTACCTCCGTCAATCCGTTAATCATAGCAAAATTCGTATCTCCGCATCCATTTAATACTGCTCGCGGTACATAAATCATTCCCAGACCAAAATAACACAGACTGTTAATACGCAGTGCCTGAGAACCGATTTTGATAACCTCTGCCTCTTTAACAAAGATACCGATAATCTGTTCTCCGAATAAATAAGCAATGGGGATCATACACATACTAAACACCAACACCATGAGCGTAGCCTGACGGAAGCCCTTCTTCACACGTTCCGTCTTGCCTGCACCCATATTCTGTCCGCTGTAGGTAGTCAACGCTGCTCCCAGCGAACTGAATGGCTGCTGTACAATCTGCTCGATACGACCGATGATGGTATAGCTGGCCATAATGGTTTCTCCAAAGGTATTTACCACGCCCTGAAGCACCATGCAGGATACCGCAATCATGGAATTCTGCAAAGCAATAGGCACACCAATCTTAAAAGAATTCGCCACAATCTGCGGCTGAAGCTGCAATTGTTCTCTGGTCAGTCTAAAATACTCTATCTTCTTATACGCATAAATAATACAAGTAATAGCAGAAACTGCCTGTGCAATAATTGTGGCTAATGCCACACCAAAAACGCTCCACTGAAATACCAGTACAAAGAGCAAATCCAGCACAACATTAATCAAACTGGATACAATCAAAAAATAAAGAGGAGTTTTGGAATCTCCTAGAGCTCGCAGTATCGCCGCCACTCCGTTATAGGTTGCAATAAATAAAATACCTGCACAGGTAGTACGCATATAAATAATTGAATTGCCAATAATACTTTCTGGTGTCTGCAACAGCTTCAAAATCGCCGGACACAGCAATATTCCCAGAACACTCACCGTAATGGCAGCACTTCCCAATACATAAATGGAATTGGCTATGGTATTACGTACATTTCGCTCATCTCCTGCTCCAAAAAACTGTGCCACGATAATACCGATACCAATAGCCAGACCGGAACTTAGAGAAAAGAACAAAAAGTTCATAGAGCCACAGGCACCTACTGCCGCCAATGCATCTGCTCCTACGAAATTCCCCACTACAATAGAATCTACCATATTATATAACTGCTGAAATAAATTCCCCAACAAAAGGGGCAATGTAAATTTAACAATATGTCCTGCCGGATTCCCTACAGTCATATCCGTAATATTTTTTTTGCTCATTCCGTTCTCCCTCTAACTGCTCTTCTACACCCTTTTCCTAAACTCCCCACATGAAATAATTATACTATACCCTTCTGTAAATGTCATGTAAAACCACCAAGGAAAAAATAAATTATAAAACCTATTGACAAAAAGTAATAGCTGTATTACCATGTCACCATAAGACATGTCGAGCCTCGACATGTCGATATAAAACATGTCGCATCAAGACAGTCTTAAACCGGAGGACACTTATGGAGGATAAGCTACAGAAAAAATACTGCCCCATGACAGAGACCATATTCTACACACTGTTGGCTTTGCTGGAACCGAACCATGGTTATGGTATTATGAAATTCGTCAAGGAGCTGACCAACGAGCATTTGAAGCTGGGGACAGGAACTCTTTATACCATGCTGGGGCGTTTGGTCGAAGACCAGATGATAGTGGTGGTGAATGAAGTGGATGGTAAGAAAACCTATCAGATTACCGAAGACGGCAGAGCTCTGTTACTATTAGAGCAGGAACGTTTGGAGCAGCAATGTGTTAACGGAAGAAAGATTTTAGGAGAGGAAACCGATGAAAAAATGTAAGCTATTTGTCAGTTTATTAAAGGAAAGAGATTGGTTAGAAGATATGGCACGTCAGGGTTGGATACTCAAGGACATGACCTGGGGCATTCTGTATCACTTTGAACCGGTAGAACCCTGCGAAAAGGTTTTTGAAATCGAACGTTTCGCCATCACAGCCAATCCATCCGTAGCAGATTTAACAGCCAAAGCTCATGCCTTGGATATCACTTCTCAGTTTGGCTGGGAACAGGTAACCCATGATGAGGATATGAATTATTACTTTGTAAAGGACAAGGCCGGCGACGAAACCGATGAATTTTATGATGACATCGAAACACGCAGAGAACGTGCCGAACGCTACCGCAAGCATTTTTGTATCGAGGCTCCGCGTAATATGCTGAGTGGTTCCCTGATGTTATCCGTACTATATCTAATAGTATTCTTTCTGACACGGGAAGAACATGGGGTACAGCTCTTCTTCATGTGGTTGTATATTATCATCATCGTTCTGGAGCTTTTGTTTGCTTACATCAGCATCCGCTGGGGACAGCAGATTTCCGGCGAGCTGTGCATGAGCCGCAACGAATGGGAGCTCCATAAGAAATACAGTGAAAAGAAACGCTTCAACAAAGTACAGCAGCTTCGCTCCTACCTGCAGGAAAAAAGTGAATTCGGAATGTCCCTGAAAGGCTACGAAAACGATCTTTACCTTTTTGAAGAAGATAATAAACGATACAACTATTTTATTGATACCAAATCCTGCCTCAAAAAACGTTTGAAGGAGGATGGCTTACTATTCACCGAGGAAACCAAGGACATCCAGACCCAAAGTCTGAAATGGTACGAAACCAGTATTGCCAATGCTGCACAATATGGCTTAAAGCCGGTAGCCGTAGTTAATAAGCATGTTTTGATTTATAAAAGACCCTACAGCGACCAGCCTCTGCCTTGGGAAAATGGTAATACCAATATCAATTACGGCTTACCTACCAAGGAAGCTGCTCTTCTGTTCGGAAGCTGTTTCCTCATAGGTGCGATAATTGGTGTAATCGCCGCTATATTTTTATAATCAAAAAATGGAGGATATCATAATGGAACACAAAAAACACTTTTCGAAACTGGGGTTGCTCTTATTGCTCAGCTCCGCCATTATCTTTGTCGTACAGTTTGCTGCCAGCAAGCTTTTCAACCTGATACCCGCTGTATCAGAAAGCAGTAACCTTTCCTTTTTGGTAGTGATGCTTTCCATGTATGTCATTGCTTTTCCGATTATTTTCAAGTTATTTGAGATGCTTCCTTCACACATAAGCACTGAAAAAAAGAAACTAAAGCCCGGACAAATTTTTCTGGCTTTCACCATCTGCTATGCAGCGACCTATATCTGCAACTTTATCGGTGTTATGATTACTACCGTTATCGGTATGCTGAAGCAGGGTGCTGTGGAAAATGTTATGATGGAACTCACCGGAAGCATTCACCCGGCTGTGAACTTCTTCATCGTGGTACTCTGTGCACCTATTATGGAGGAGCTTCTGTTTCGTAAAACACTGCTGTCCCGCACCATCCAGTACGGAGAAGGCATATCCATCCTGCTCTCCGGATTTACCTTCGGACTGTTTCACGGCAATCTGAACCAGTTTGTGTATGCGTTTACCTTAGGTGTTTTCTTCGGCTTTATTTATGTCAAAACCCGAAATGTGCTGAACACCATCCTTTTACATATGTGCATTAACTTTATGGGTTCCTTCATTGGTGCTTTCATCATAGATGCCAGCAATTACATGGAGTTTGCTAACCGCCTCACAGAGGTGATGCAAACAGGTGCTTCCGAGGCTGAACTGCTGGCAATTATTACCCAGTACAGTGGCGGGCTGGTGATTTTCTTCCTGTATTTCCTGCTTATCATGGCTTTCGTGATTACCGGATTGGTTCTCTTCTTCGTGAACCTACGCAAATATAAGCTTCGCCCCGGCACTATCGCCATTGAAAAGGGCAAGCGCTTTACCACAGTTTTTTGGAATGTTGGAATGATTTTATACACCATCTTCTGGGGTATCCAGATTGTGATGCAGCTGTTTGCATAATACTCGCCCGAAAAAATATGCCCCTTGTCTGTGCTTGACAAGGGGCATTACTTAGTATTTCGGTTGGTTTGTTTTGTGTTACTATAAATATTTCTTCAAATCTTCTACCTTATCCAAAGCTTCCCAAGGTAAATTCAAATCATTACGTCCGAAGTGACCATATGCACTGGTCTGCTTGTAAATCGGTCTGCGTAAATCCAGCATTTTAATGATTCCTGCCGGACGTAAATCAAAGTTCTCACGAATAATTGCTACCAGCTTTTCGTCAGCAATCTTACCTGTACCGAAAGTATCCACCATTACAGAAGTAGGCTGTGCTACACCAATCGCATAAGAAAGCTGGATTTCACACTTATCAGCCAAGCCTGCTGCCACGATATTCTTAGCCACATAACGAGCTGCATAAGCTGCGGAACGGTCTACCTTAGTACAGTCCTTACCGGAGAAAGCACCGCCGCCGTGACGAGCATATCCACCATAGGTATCTACGATAATCTTACGTCCGGTCAAACCACTGTCACCATTAGGACCACCAATTACGAAACGTCCGGTAGGATTGATGAAGAACTTGGTTTCCTCGTCAATCATATCTGCCGGAAGTACCGGATCGAATACATACTTCTTGATATCCGCATGAATCTGCTCCTGAGTTACCTCCGCATCATGCTGGGTAGAAAGCACCACTGCCTCCAAACGGCAGGGCTTGTCATTTTCATCATATTCTACAGAAACCTGGCTCTTTCCATCGGGTCTCAAATAAGGCAAAGTACCGTTCTTACGTACTTCGGTCAGCTTCAAGGTAAGCTTATGTGCCAAAGAAATCGGGTAAGGCATATACTCCTCGGTCTCGTTAGAAGCAAAACCGAACATCATACCCTGGTCACCTGCACCGATAGCTTCAATCTGTGCATCTGTCATCTGGCCTTCCTTTGCCTCCAAAGCCTTATCTACACCCATGGCAATATCTGCAGACTGCTTGTCCAAGGACACCATAACCGCACAAGTATTACCATCAAAGCCTTTTTCAGAGCTGTCATAACCGATTTCAGTTACTGTCTGACGTACAATACTTGGAATATCTACATTTGCCTTTGTAGTAATTTCACCCATTACCAATACAAAACCGGTGTTGGTACAGGTCTCACATGCAACACGGCTATAAGGATCCTGTGCCATCAACGCATCCAAAACAGCATCGGAAACTGCATCACAAATTTTGTCCGGATGACCTTCTGTTACGGATTCGGAAGTAAATAATTTCTTTTCTCTTTCCATGTTTTTCTCTCTCCTTTGTTTTCTTCTGGTATCGGCACACTCGTCCGGCTACGCCGATACCGCAAAAAAAGTCCGCTGCAAAGCGGACTTTTATCATGTCGATAGTCAAATCCACTTATTGTTCAAGTTAATCTCGCTCAGGTTGGCACCTTCCTTTTCAAGGGGTTGCCGTGGCTTCACAGGTCCTCTGTACCTCCACCACTCTGAATAAGTAGGAATTATATAAATTTACTCTTTCGTGAAATAACAATACACCATACTACAGCAATTGTCAATTGCTTTTATGCAGGAATATTAAGGAATTTTTGTAAGTGATACCCCATTATCAACTAATATCCCTCCTCTATTTTCCTTCAATAATCCTCTCATACAAATCCAATCCGAAGCTGGTCAGCTCCGGTGCATGCTGTATCATTTTGAAAGTACGCTTTCCATCCTCCAATCGCTGAGCACTGAAAAACTCTATCCCCTGTCCCACTTCGGTTTCTTCATACATTCGTTGGGCGAAGGAAAGCAAATGGGTAACAGTCAACACCTTCACCCCTGCCTCTGTCAACGCTTTGATAATATCATAGGCAATTACGGAACCTTCCTTCTCGGTAGTAGTTGCAAAGGATTCATTCAACAAAATCATAGAATGCTCTCCCAGATTCTCAATAATCTGATTCATTCGTCCCAACTCCTCATCCAGACGCCCGCTATTCATAGCACTGTCCTCTCGACGGGTAAAATGCGTAAACAGGGATGGAAATATTCCGCTTTCAAAACTTTGAGCTGCTACCATCAGTCCACATTGCATCATTACCTGTGCAATTCCTATACTGCGTAAAAAGGTAGATTTACCACCCTGATTGGCACCGGTGACAATCAAAAGCATAATATTCTCCATATCGCAAGTATTTCCAATTGCCTCTATACGCTGCTCCATGCACATAACCACTTCCTTCAGTTCTTCAAAACGAAGGGTTCCTTTATCCGTTACTTTGGGGTAACAGATTTCCACCCCAAAGCGATCCATATGAGCCATTAAATTCACTGCACCGCGATAGAAAGCTGTCTGTAAATGCAACTGGTCGAAGAATCTTTGAAACTTAGCTACAAAGCTTCTGCTATGCTCCATAATATATTTCACCACCTCGTACTCCAGCTTCGCAGCATATTCCTGCAACGGAGTGTCCCTCACGATAGTGACACTATCCGGTGTTTTAGACTGGATATAACCCTGCACCTTACTGATGGTACTGTTCGGATTGCGGTATTTCTTGCTGACAGACTTTACTTCCTCCAATAAAAATCCCTGTAGCTTCATACCATCTCCCAACGAGCATTCCATCACCAAAGAAGGTTTCTTCAGCATTTCACTTTTGCTCTCTTCCTCCCGCGCTAACGTATCTACGAAAAAGGAAATATCCTCCAAAACACGCTTCCAATCCTCTTGCTGCTTGTCTGAAAACACCTCGTCTAAACGATTGCGAAGTGCCAACCAACCTGCCGCTTCTAAACGTCCGTCATATTTTTGAAAAAGAGCCTTTATCTCTCCCAATGTTTGAACGAATAGCTGTAATATATGAATATCCGTAATTAAGTTGGCCAAATTGTTTTTGGAAGTAATCTTTTCCTTCGTTCTACGGCCCAAATCATCCCAACGCTTCAATACCTCTTTGGAAATTCGGTATAGTTCTATAATAAACTCCGGCTCCTTTAAACAATCCTTCAGCAACTCCTGACGATACAATATCTCCTTTTCTGTTTCCAACGGAACCATCATAATCCTTTTCATAGTTTCCTCTATCCACAAATCCGGTGCCCCGATAGCCTTTACCTTATCACCTTCCTTAATAACCTCTCTGGCTGCCATCATGTACAGAATTCGCAAACCTAAATCCTGAATAATACTCTGCGTATCAAAATAGGAATTGGTATTTACCCATTCTTTATCTTCATACAACAAATACGCCTTCATGATAATCTCTCCTTCAACTGTGCATAAGTCAATTGATACTTATTTACCTGATTAATGGCACATGCCACATCATCTGCTTCCTGACGAATGATTTTGTGAGTTTGTATTCCCTGCTCATCCAAGGTCGCCCGCAGGCTCACAACCTTCTCATGAGCCTGTGTCAATTCTTTAAGATGCGTCACATATATTCCCATACAGTTCTGACCGATAAAATGTCGCAATACCTTTTGTCCCATGATACAGGCATCATAATTGGCAGCCGTGGTAAATAGCTCATTGATAATCACAAAGGCATCCTTACAGCGTGTTGCCATCATAGGCTGCAGTCGCATCAGTTCCTCCTGTAGCTTTCCCCTACCGGTCTCCACACTCTCTTCTACAGAAAAATGTGTTAAAATATAAGAAAAGCTGTGTACATTTGCATCCTTAGCCGGTACATCCAGCCCCATTTTGGTAAAAAAAACCAACTGCCCCAAGCTTCTGGCAAAGGTAGTCTTGCCGCCCTGATTCGGTCCGGTTACTACCAAAAACTGTTCATCCTCCCCATATATCATATCATTACTGACTACTTCCTTTTGCTCTGCACTATTGACACATGCCAGTGCCAAATCATATAAACCTTCCGCACACATAGGCTGTTCCTCACAAACCGTAGGTGCCGCAAAGGCAAACCCCTGTTCCAGCATTCGCCTCTGAAACTTACAATAAGAAAGGTAATAAGTAATTTCCGAAGCAAACTGCAAAAGCTGCGGTCTGGCAAAATTTTCATGCTTTTTGTAAAAAACTGCCAACTCCTTGAAAAATTCCGTTTTTTTACTCTGTACGATTTTTATAACCTCTTCTTCCAGATTGGTTAATTCCATGGTATTGGAAAAAGGCCCCTTTCTTTCCTTGACAGATGTGCTGAAAGCCTCCTCCAAAAAATCTTCATAGTTCCTTTCTGTTTCCTCCATGGCAACCACTACCAGATTGTTCTCATAGGTCAGCCTAAAGCGAATACTATCCTTCTGTGCCAGCAAGTTTTTTGCCTGCTGATACATATCCTGTGTTTCCTCAAGAGAAAGATATTCCTGCAAATAGGCACGAAACTCCAGCATTCCCTGAGAATTCAACTCCGCCTGTTCCAATGCTTCCAGCAGAAATTGAAAAGCTTCCATATATAACACTACTTCTTTGATATGCCATGCCGCCTTCTGCGTCTTGGAACGAACACTGTTCCTGCCCGCTATTGCCTTCTCATATTCCTTTATTTTTCCCAAGAAATCCATTAACTGTATATACAAACTACCCTTTTTCACATCTGCCAGTATGGCTCTGCGATATGCCTCACACTCCTCGTCTGCAGGCAAATAAAAAAAGTCTGACACATGTTCTCCCCAAAGCAAACCAATTCTCTCAATCACCTGGTCCAAATTCAAATCTACCAAAAAACTTGGTCGCCCGCCTCCCTTATAAGGGCTTTCCCGCAAATCCAAAATGCTTTGAAACACCATATCCTCTCCTCTCACAAAACACACTTTCCAATACACAAAACCCTCCTATCCACTACGGACAGGAGGGTTATACCTCTATTGTTCTGACAAGCACCACCTGTGCCCTATCAACCGATTTTCAATTTAAATTTCTGCAATTCTCTTTCTGAATTTACCAGCTCAATTTGTGCTCCCAAGGACTGAAGCTTCAAGTGGAAATCTTCATAGCCTCTGGCAATATAGTGAATATCGTCTACGATAGTAATTCCCTCCGCACTCAAGCCTGCGATGACCAAAGCCGCTCCCGCACGCAAATCCGGAGAAGATATGGTAGCTCCGGTATACTTCTCCACACCATCGATAATGGCTGTGGTACCTTCTACCTTGATGCTGGCTCCCATACGGATTAATTCATCTACATATTTAAAACGATTTTCAAAAATCGTGTCAGTTACAATACTGGTTCCCTTGGATAAAGCCAATGCCACTGCCATCTGGGGCTGCATATCTGTAGGGAATCCCGGATAGGGTAATGTCTTTACATGAGTAGGCTTCAAGCGTTTGGAAGCTACTACACGCATGCAATCATCCGATTCTTCAATTTCACAGCCGATTTCCATGAGCTTGGCTGTAATGGATTCCAAATGCTTCGGAATTACATTTTTGACAGTGATGTCACCTTTTGTCACTGCTGCCGCAAACATGAAGGTTCCTGCTTCAATCTGATCAGGAATAATGGTGTATTCAGACTTATGTAGCTTGCTTACACCTTTAATACGAATTACATCCGTACCGGCACCCTTAATATTGGCACCCATACTGTTTAAAAAGTTCGCCAAATCTACCACATGGGGTTCCTTGGCTGCATTCTCAATAATGGTCTGACCTTCTGCCAAAGCAGCTGCCATCATCACGTTAATGGTAGCACCTACGCTGACACAGTCCATGTAAATATGACTTCCAACCAACTTCTCTGCATGAAGCTTAATCAAGCCATATTCAATCTTTACCTCTGCTCCCATGGCACGGAAGCCTTTGATATGCTGGTCAATGGCACGGCAACCGATATCACATCCACCGGGAAGTGCTACCTCTGCATGCTTGTATTTACCGAGCATGGCCCCCAGCAAATAATAGCCTGCTCTGATTTTACGAATATTGTCATCCTCTACAACATAACTGTTAATCTGTCCTGCATTAATCATAACACTGTGGCGTCCGGTTCTCTCTATCATGACACCGATGTTCTGCATAGCCTTCAGCAATACATTGATATCGCGTACATCCGGCATATTATCTATATATACGGTTTCATCCGTCATTACGGAAGCAGCAAGAATAGGAAGTGCTGCATTCTTGGCACCCCCTATTTCCACTTCTCCTACTAATGGATTACCGCCCTTAATTGCGTACTGTTCCATTTTATGTTACCTCTTCAAATCTATCTATATTCAATCACTAAAAATCAAGCTCTTTGGGTACATAATAACACACTCTCTTCCATTTGTAAACAGAACGCTCGTTCACCGCAATATCTTGTGTTAATCCAAGTATGGTATCGGGTTCACCTGCTTGCCGTTTATCAGCATTTCAAAGTGCAGATGCGGTCCGGTACTACGTCCCGTATTGCCACTGAGGGCAATCTTCTGACCCTGTTTTACCTTCTGACCTACCTTTACCTGTACCTTACTCAAATGTGCATAACGTGTCTGACGACCATCAGTATGATCAATGTAAATCACATAACCATAACCGCTACCCCAACCGGCCTTGGTTACAGTACCGCCGCTGGACGCATAAATCGGAGTTCCGGTAGGTGTAGCCCAGTCGTGCCCCTTATGATTGGTGCTGGCACCCTTGGTAGGAGCCTTTCTGGGACCGAACTTAGAAGTAGTACGTCCTCCGGAAAGGGGCTTGATATAGGTAGGCGGTACCTTTGTCCCCCGCTTCACTATCTTTGCCACAGCCTCCATTACTACTTCTTCCTTTAGTATATCACGCCCCACCAATTCATTATTCACAAAAGTTTCATCTGCCACAATCTTACGAAAACCTGCGGATGGCTGCTGTATTACTTCCTTTTCATAGGTATACCAGTCATCCATATCAATATAAACAATCTCCTGATCGTAGATTTCTTCGTAATAATTCACTTCATGACGCACCACGGAAAGCTCCGGTTCCGGTACCGTAATAATCAGCTCCTGACCGATTTGCAGTATCGAATTCACATCCTCTAAGCTGTCATTCATGGCTACAATATCTTCCATGGGGATATCTACCTTAATAGCAATTTCTGACAGGGTATCTCCGGACTGCACCTCATAAATCACCTGCTGTTCCTGCTCCATGGTAAGCTCTTGGATGGCCTGCTCTAGCGGTTTCATCTGGCTGGCAGGCAAATACGCCTCCACAATTTCAATATCTTCCGCAAAATTGATGGTGGAAGTCCCTAATTCATAATCCTCAAAGCGTTTTTCTACTTCCACTTCTGAACTATTCCACCACTTCTCCAGCTGCTCACTGATACCGGCATTGGTAAACACACTGCCCTCTTTATCAGCCTGCTTGTCCACCACCTGTGCCTGCAACACATTAAACTCGCGTTTACTATCCTGTACCAGCTGAATACCGAAACGTTCGGTATCATCATACTTTGCAATAGCGGCCGTTAACAGCTGCTCCACCTCTTTCACGCTGGACAGATTCGCCATGTACTCGTTGACCTTTACTGTATAGGCTCTCTGCATGGTCTCCATGATACCAGACTTCAGTGCCTGATTCATTTTCCGCTTTACCTGCTCGGTATCATCCACTCCACCCTCGGTGATGGTCTCTGACTTATAATAAAAATCCACATCCATAAATACCAGTTCCTCACTTTGGGCTGCGATTTCCTTACGGACATCCTTTACCAAAGCTCTGGCATGCTCTGCATCTGCTACGGTTCCTACATCTACATTATTTACAAAAACACGATATGCCTCCAAAGGCTCTGACTTTGCCAGTGCCTCTTCTGAACCATGGGGGATCACATTCCAAAGAACTACGATTCCTACTACTAATATGGCTACTGCACCTATAAGATATGCAGGGTTGATACCTCTTCTGCGTCTACGTCTTGTATTTCTCATTCCTTCTATCCTGAATCCTTCTGTTTGTACCTTATTCTTAACAATTTTGTAACACTTTTATTCTACCAACAAATATTTTAATTGTAAAGTAGCACTTCATGGGTGTATGATAAATTTATGTTACAAAATACACGGCAGGAGGTGTCCTATGAGCATTTTCTTTCATATAGATGTGAATTCTGCATTCTTAAGCTGGACTGCACTGGAAATGTTGGAAAATGGAGAAGAAATCGATATACGAACCATTCCCTCCATCGTAGGAGGAGACACCAACACACGCCATGGTATTGTTTTGGCCAAATCCATCCCTGCAAAGGCTTATGGTATCCAGACTGCCGAACCGGTGGTCAATGCTTTCCGCAAATGCCCTACACTGACCATGGTTGCACCCAATCATGCCATGTATCAGGAACGCAGCCGAATTTTCATAGAGTATCTGACTACCATCTGCCCGGACATCGAACAGGTAAGTATTGACGAATGTTACATGGACTATACCCCTATTTCCGCTCGATATCCCTCTGCGGAAACAGCAGCAGCATTTATAAAGGATTCTGTATATGAACGCTTTGGTTTTACGGTAAATGTAGGGATTTCCGACCGCAAGGTTCTGGCGAAAATGGCTTCTGATTTTAAGAAGCCCAATCTGGTACACACCCTATACTCCCACGAAATTTCGAAGAAACTATGGCCTTTGCCGGTTTCTTCTCTGTTTTCCTGCGGTCACTCCAGTGCAGAAACTTTGCACAAATTGGGAATTCTCACCATTGGTGATTTGGCACATGCTGACCGGACGATTCTGCAGGCACATTTGAAAAGTCATGGACTGACTCTCTGGGAATATGCCAATGGTATTGATTCTGCTACCATTACCCCCGAACCGGTGAAAATGAAAGGCATCGGCAATTCCACCACCCTTTCACAGGATGCAGTCACTAAGGAAGAAGCCTATCATACCTTATTGCTGTTGGCAGAAAGCGTAGGGCAACGTGTCCGTGCCTCCCACGAACTGGCAGGTATGGTCAGCACGGAAATCAAATATGCTTCCTTTCAATCCGTGTCCCACCAGACGACACTTCCCCACCCCACCGCTTCCACGGATATCATCTACCGAACTGCCTGTCAGCTCTTTGATGAATTGTGGAATGGAGCACCGATTCGTCTACTGGGAATTCGCACTTCCAAGCTGGTGCCGGATACCGAACCGCAACAGATAAGCCTTTTTGACTATCAGACGCAGACACCTCATAATGAAAAACATCAGAAGCTGGATTCTGCTCTGGATTCTCTGCGTAATAAATATGGAAAAGACATTATAAAAAGGGGAAGTCTCTTTGACTCCCCCTAGTACTTCTAAACCTTTTCATACGATTAAACTACTACTCAAAAGCGGTTTATCCTTCTTTTTTTATACTGTAACCAAAGGTTCCCAGCTGCTTACCGGTTTCCAGATATGCTCCGTGAGAATATACAATAGGCTCTGCCTGCTCTAAGTGGAACTTGCCGGTTTCATCCATATACTTGTCATCTGCATGAACCGCTACCACCTCTGCCAAAAACATATCATGACTGCCCAGAGAAATCATCTCTGTCACCTTACATTCCAAATTCACCGGGCTCTCTGCAATCAAGGGTGCTTTCACCATATCTCCCGGTATGGGTGTCAGATTCATCTCCTTGAACTTGTCCACATCACGACCGCTTTTCACACCACAATAATCCGTTGCATATACCAAATCCTTAGTGGTCAGGTTAATGACAAATTCTCCCGTTTCCTTTAAAATCGGATAGGAATGTCTCTCCGGTCTCACGGATATGGATACCATCGGCGGATTCGTACAAATAGTTCCAGCCCATGCGATAGTAATAATATTGTTGTTGCCCTGCTTATCTGCCATACTCACCATGACTACCGGTAAGGGATACAGCATATTGCCGGGCTTCCAAAGTTTCTTACTCATACATTCTTCCTCAAATTAGAATAATCCCAAGGTCTGCAATACCAAAACAAATACACCCGCGGTGGAAAGTGCTGCCAGCACCAAAGAAATCATGGTAACTCCGGTCAAGGTTTTGTTCTTTACAGCCAAGTCCTCTATCTTCATATTCAGATTCTCTGTCTGCTTCTCCAGCTCCTCTACCACAACTGCCTGTACATTTCGATAAACCTTCACATTTTCCTTGTGTACATACTCTACAATCTGATCTTTCTGCTCTGCCAGCTGTGCCTTACTTGCCTCTAATTGTTTCGCAGAATTCTCACGAAGAACCTCTAACTGAACCTCTCCCTGTGTATTCAAAGCTGCTGCCTGTGCGGCGGACTGTTCTTTCAACACTGCCATCTGTGCGGCGGACTGCTCCTTAATCGCAGTAATCTGTGCATTCGCCTGCTCTTTGGACAAATTGGACTGGCTTCTGGAAATATCACGAATGGAGAGTAACTGGTTGTCCACCTCACCTCTCATATTGGCCAACTGCTCATCAATCTGTTCCTTTAATGCCTGTGTCTGCGTATTCAACTGATGTTTCATGGCTGCAAACTGCATCTCAGACTGCTCTACCATAGCTGCAAGCTGATTTTCAGAATATTCCTTCATAGCAGATAACTGAGTTTCTGACTGTTCTCTCATAGCTGCTAATTGTGTTTCTGTCTGCTCCTTCATAGCAGAAAGCTGTGCCTCCGATACTTCCTTCTCCAAACCTGCATTAGTAGACTGTGCTTCCAACTGCTCCAAAAGCTGGGTACGCAAATCCTGCAACTGCACGAAAAGCTTCTCCTCCAGCTCGCCCTGCAATCTGGCTGCGTCCTGCTGTACACTGTTAATACGCTCCAAGCTGCTCTCTACCAGCTCATTAATGCTTTCTGTAGGGACCTGCGCACCACTAATCTTCTCTGCTCCATCATTCAACGCCTGCTCCAATTTTGCAATAGCATCCTTTGCAGAATCATTTACCTGCTCCAACTGTGTTAATACTTCTTTTGTAGAGTCATTAACCAGCTTCATTTCATCCAAACATTCTTCATAATACTTTACCTGCTCACGGGTACGTTGCAATTCCTCTGCCTCTGCGGATGAATTCGCCTTAATTATTTCTTGTGCAGTAAACTTCTGTGCTAACTTATCAATAAATGAATCCATAATATTTCCCTCCAAATACACGAAAAACCTTTTTTATTTTCTATTGTAACATTTTTTGCAAAACAATACAACTAAAAAGCTGTTCATGTTTTTAGTGCATTTTGCACAAAAACCATCTGTTCATTTTTACATTTTTGTAACATTCACCAATCCTTTACAAGCTGTTCATATTTTGTTCATATTTGGTTGATATACTAAAGATGTCAAAGGGACAACAACATTTTAAATACGTTAGATAAATTTTTTCATAATAGCCCGGGCGCCGAAAGGTGTCTGGGCACTCCTCATTTTTAAGGTAAATTTATACGACAATTCCACAAAAATTCACCTCGTGTTTCCACGAGGTGCTTCTTAATTCTTTCTTTCCTGACTAATTAACAAAATCTCTTTATTTAAGGACAACATTCGAGCATCCAAATCCGAAACCATTCGGGCACATTCAATCAATTCGTTACGAATATGCTCCGGAGCATCTCCCTCCAGCTTGTAATGAATCTTGTGCTCCAGACTGGCCCAAAAGTCCATAGCCACAGTACGAATCTGTATCTCTACCTTGGTATCCACAATTCTGTCAGACAAATATACCGGTACCGTCACAATCATGTGATAACTGCGATACCCACTGGCCTTGGGATATGTAATATAATCCTTGGTCGCAATAACCTTAATATCCCTCTGCGCCCGTATCATATCCGCCACCGTATAAATATCCGAAGTAAAGGAGCAAATAACACGCACACCGGCAATATCATTCACATGATTCACCATGTTTTCTATGGTAGACTCATGCCCATGTCTCTTCAGCTTCTTCACAATACTCTCCGGGCTCTTAATTCGAGCCTTAATATGTTCAATGGGATTATACTTATGAACGTGCTTAAATTCCTCGTTCAAAATCTCCATCTTTGTTTCTACCTGCTTCAACGCAGCATTGTATATGAGATTGACCTCTTTCCAGCTATCTATACCGTCATCGTTGCTTACTTTTAATTCCATATGTAACCCCTGCCTTGCAAATCCTTTTATGTTATAATAAGTATAACACAGATTATTATAAAAATGTATGTTTTTCACAAAATATTAATCCTTTTTTAATAGTTTTTGACATTTCTCACCATATTCATCAGAAACAGTCACTTTATAAATATATGAAGGAAGTCAAATACTTATGACAAAAAGATTTGCGGTAGGGAAAAAACATGGTATACTTTTTCATACCAGTATTTTTATTCTCCCGGAACACGTGGATTTATCCGGGAAAATATCTTGAAAGGAAGATCACTAATGTTTCGTTTATGGGCAAAAGAATTTAAGGACAATCACTTGTTACGTGATATTGTAATAGAAGATAATACACAGGATACCCGTACCCACAAGGTATTTCATGCTTTAGATAAGATTTGCTATGCCTTTGACCTGAGTAAACCCATCTGGCTGGATAAGACCATCACGGAATTCAAACGCCACGATAAGGCAAGGTTTACACAGGACAACTTCATAGAGACTATCGATTTTGATTACCTGGAAATTCACGTGATTGAAGAGGATTAGCATCTGAATTCTAAATATTTTAAAAACCATTTGACATTTCCCCATCCATGTCGTAGTATTAAATTATCTTACATATAGTTTTCAAAACTACATATAATAGTTTCATAACTTTTATCTTGTGGATTTTATACTATTTCAAACATGGAGGGATTGATTATGCAGATAACTATTCGTGAACCCGGCAGTGCACTGACCCATTGTATCGCCATGCTGATGGCTTTGGTAGCTTCCGCACCTTTACTGGTAAAAACAGCACTTGGTGCCAATGGCAGAGAATTCATAGCCATGTGTGTCTTCATCGGAAGCATGGTACTGCTCTATGCAGCCAGCGCCACTTATCATAGTGTAAATGTTTCCGGCAGCCGCCTGAAGCTTTTCAAAAAAATCGACCATATGATGATTTTTGCCCTGATTGCCGGTACTTATACACCGGTATGTCTGATTATTCTGGGCGGAGAAATTGGTTATACCTTACTGACAGTGGTATGGAGCATTGCCATTGTGGGTATGCTAATAAAGGCATTCTGGGTGACTTGTCCCAAATGGTTTTCATCCATGATTTATATTGCCATGGGATGGGTATGTATCTTCGTATTTGGACAACTCTGGAGTTCATTGCCAAAGGCAGCCTTTGGCTGCTTATTGGCTGGTGGTATCATTTATACCATAGGGGGCATCATCTATGCATTGAAGCTTCCCCTGTTCAACTCCAGACACAAATACTTTGGCTCCCACGAAATCTTCCACCTGTTCGTTATGGGCGGCAGTGTGTGCCACTTTATCTTCATGTATATGTATGTCGCATAAATAATATATGCAGAAGCCCCTGTGTGAGCCATATACAGTCCTTTATAAGGCTGCGTATCGACCCTCACAGGGGCTATATTTCTTATCTTAGTTTTAGCACTTTTTAGTATTCCTTCTTCTCCAACCCAATCAGTGAAATCCCCATGGATATCAACACTAATAAGAGCATCACTCCACCGCCCAGACAGGCAAGCTGCCAATTGCTTAAGGAGGATAATCGCGCAAACAGTTCAACAGCCGCAGCCTCCACATCACCAACCAAAGCCTTGATTGCCAATGCCAGCACTGCCAAAATACCGTATACAGCGAGAATTGCCACTCTGGCATTCTCTCCTCCGAAGATAATATAAATAGGTGTCATGAGCGATAGCATAACCGTAGCAAAAATAGCCGCTACTACAATCATCCCATTCAAATCTGCCAGATTCAAATGCTCCAGTCCCATATTGGCACCAATTGCAGCAAGCAGGATGATAAATCCACCCATCGCCAATACTACTAAAGTAGAAAAGATATACTTGGATATCACATAAGTTTTTTTCTGTATCGGTAAGGTCATCAGAAATGCCATACCATTGTCAAAACTGTCATAGGAAATGCTGCTGGTTGCAAAAATAGACGCCATCATCACAGTAAACATTAACGCAAAACTCACATCAACTCCTGTTATCAGGAAATATAAACCAATTCCGATAAAAATCAATAAACTGCTCTTCTGTCTTACTAAAAATCTAAAATCCTTAATCAATAAACCTTTCATACTATTTACCTTCCTTTCTGTCGCTGAGCATCAATGCAATCATTTCATCAATCTCTACCTTCTCAATAACAATATCCGGGTGATTTTCCATAAAATACTGTTTCTGATTGGTTAAACAGGTATAACCATACTTATCCTTTTTCGTACAGAGGATGTATTCCTGTGCCAGCTTCTCATACTGCTCGGGTGTCACCTTTAAGATACCATACAAATCCATCAAAGTATCTGTTTCCTCATGCATAATAATCTGACCGTTTTCAATGAAGTACACATCATCACACAAACCTTCCAAATCCGAAGAAATATGGGAGCTGATTAAGATACTGTTTTCTTCATCCTCCATATATTCCCGAAGCATATCCAGGATTTCGTTACGAACCACTACATCCAGACCGGAAGTAGGTTCATCCAAAATCAATAACTTTGCACCGTGAGACATAGCCAAAAGAACCTTCAGCTTCGCCTTCATACCGGTAGAGAATTCCTTAATCTTCTGCTTCAACGGAATATTGAAGTGCTCACATTTCGCAATAAAGTCTTCCTTATCAAACTTCTTATACATAGCGTTCATGGTGGCAATTACATCCTGTACGGTCATGTATCCGCTAAAGCCCGAATCCGAAAGCACCACACCAATATTTTCCTTGTCTGCTGCCTTTAAATCCTGAGGCTGTTTTCCGTCAATCAGCACCTTCCCGTCAGTCAGCTTAATCAAGCCTAAAATCGCCTTAAATGTAGTACTCTTACCGGCACCATTTCTACCGATCAAACCGGTAATCGTTCCCGGTTCCAAAGTCATACTCATATTCAACTCAAAGGTTTTGTATTTTTTCTTTACATTTTCCAATACCAACGTCATAATCTTACTCCTCCAATACTAATTGAAATAGGTCTGTTAACTCCTCATTGGTCATACCATAGGTCTTTGCCTTTCGTACAACCTCTTCCATCTCATGTTCTATTTCTTTCTTTTGTTCTTCCTGACGCAGTCCCACATTGACCCCTGCTACGAAACTTCCCTTGCCGTGAACGGTTACGATGAACCCATCCTGCTCCAAGGTATCGTAGGCCTTCTTTACCGTCAGGGCACTGATGCGTAAATCCTTAGATAAGGTTCTTACGGACGGAAGGCTCTCTTCCTTCTTTAAAGTCTCCTTCATAATCGCTGCTTTAATCTGCTCCACGATCTGCTCATAAATAGGCTGCATGGATGAATTATTAATAATAATGTTCATATTTGGTACCTCTCTTATATGTTACTTGAGCAATTCAAATAACACTGTTTCACTCCTGTCGACATAAACACTATATAACAGTTTATAACTGTTGTCAACTGTTTTACACTGTTTATTTTATTATTTTTGAATTTTGTTCATTTTGCACTATTACAAACACTCCTTATTGTTATGTTTTACCATTGTTTTCTACCTTTTTGCATGCTATTCTGTATATACCGTATATATACAGAATTATCAAGGAGTGTGCCATGGTCATTATTTTAAGCAATTCATCAGAGGAGCCTATTTACCAACAGATTATCTCTCAAATCAAGGCTCAGATTTTAAACGGTACGCTGGCGGCAGGGGACGCCCTCCCGTCCATGCGATTACTTGCAACACAGTTACGAATCAGTGTAATTACCACCAAGCGTGCCTACGAGGAGCTGGAACGGGACGGTTATATCGAAACCATCGCCTCCAAGGGCTGCTATGTCAAAAAACAAAATTCCGATTTCCTTCGGGAAGAAGTCCTTCAACAAGCCGAAGAACTTTTGGCAAAAGCCTGCCAAAAAGGTAAAATGTGTGGTCTTTCCATGGAAGAAATGAAGGAGATGCTGGAACTTGTTTATGGAGGAGAAACAGATGAATGATTATGAAAATGCCATAGAAATTAAGAATCTCACCAAGAAATATGATGGTTTTACCTTGGATAACATTAGTTTTAATGTACCCAAGGGAAGTATTATGGGCTTTATCGGCCAGAACGGTGCCGGCAAAACCACTACCATCCGTGCTCTGCTAAACATTACGAAGACCGACGGCGGTTCTATCAAGATGCTGGGTATGGATTTATACGAACAGGAATATGAAATCAAGGAACAGATTGCCGCCGTGTTTGACGAACTTCCTTTCTATGACGGCTTCACTGCAAAAGGATTGGCCTTTATGTTTGAAGGCCTATACAGTAACTGGAACAAAGAACAGTACTATGCCTATTTGGAGCGTTTCCACTTACCCTTAAAGAAGAAAATCAGCAAGTTCTCCAAGGGTATGAAGATGAAGCTGCAGATTGCTACCGCCCTGTCCCATGGGGCTAAGCTTTTGATTATGGATGAAGCTACCACCGGTTTAGACCCGGTAGTGCGTAACGAAATCCTGGACATTTTCAGAGAATATTTGAGCGATGACACCAACAGCATCCTGATGTCCTCTCATATCACCAGTGATTTGGATAAAATCGCAGACTCTGTGACCTTTATTGATAATGGCAAGATTCTGTTGACCGGTTACAAGGACGAAATCTTAGAAAACCACGGTCTTGCCAAGTGCAGCCGGGAAGACTTTAAGGAAATTGCACCTACCGATTACATAAGTGCACGTATCAATGATTTCGGTGTAGAATTGATGGTCTCCGACAAGGCTGCCTGCAAACAGAAGTATTCCGGATTACTTATAGAAAATACCAATCTGGAAGAAATCATGCTGTTCTACGTGAACAAGGAGAAAAAGGAGTGGTCGTAATGAAAAAAGGAAGTTTCAAAGGTCTCCTTTTCAGAGAATTTTATATTGCCCGCAAAAACTACGGCTATAATCTGTTGGCTTATCTTGTCATGGTTGCAATCGGTTTACTGGCACTGCTTAGCTACAAATATGGTAACTTACACAGATATAATCACTTAATGGGTGTGGAAACGCAGTCCGCCATCGACCTTATGATTAAATATGCTCCTGCATACACAGGTGCATTCTTTTTCGGTGGTGCCTCCGATGCTACCCCCAATGATGAGAAGATACCCTGGAGGCGATTTCGTCTATCCTCTGCGGTAACACCCTTCCGATTTGCCTTGGCAAAATACAGCTGTTTATTCCTTACGCTTCTGGCATCCTTTGCAATGACCTTTGGATGGTTGGGAATATACAGCCTCTTAACCGGTACCGTTGTCACCACAAACGATTTGGGAATTACCATGGCACTTTATACCGTCAGCGTGCTCCTCATAATTTATATGCAAAACATTTGTATCTGGGTGGGCACCTTAGAACGCGCTGTAATTGTTTGTATATTAACCATATATGCTATTATGATACCTGTGGTACATAAATATCCCAACCTGCTGACGGAAGATGGCTTGAACCAAATGAAGGAACTCTGTACGACACTGATTCCTTTTACTCCTGTGATCATTCCGGGAACCTTTTTGCTGGGACTTATTTGTACCACTATGCTTTACGGAAGGAGGGAGAAATAATGAAGGGACTGTTATATAAGGATTTTGTACTTTTTAAGAAATCCCTGTTAACACTGGGAATATTAATGTCACTTTTTATGTGCTTCTGCTTCTTTTTTACCTTTTTACAAACCGGCATTGGTATTGTGGACGAGGATGGCGGCCTTGGTGTAATGGCAATGACCGCCATGATCTACTTTTGTGCTTTTTTAATGATTACCACTCTGTCCACACAGCTTTTTACGCCGGATGAAAAGCCTGCCAGTGTCAGCTTTTTGTTTTCTACGCCACCATCAGCCAAAGGACAAATTCAGAGCAAATATTACTTTTTGTTGATTGTTAATCTAGCGGTGCTTCTGGTGTGCTTTTTGACAGATACCATCGTCATGTTAATGGTGGGCGAATACGCTGCATCTGCCTCCCTGGCATGTGTGATTTTCTTTTGCCTTAGCTTAATACTGTTGGCGATTCGTATCCCTTTTAGTGTACGCTATGGTGCTTCCGTAAGCTTTGAGGTACAGATGGTGTATATTATTTTATTCAGTGCTTTTTTTAGCATTTACGCATTGTTTGGAGACATCTCTTTCTTCTTTCAGGAGAATATTTTTAAAGCATTGATGGACTATTTACGAAGCGAAAAAGTGATTTTTGTAGTTTCCTTTATACCCTACATTTCGGTACTGGCATATTACATTTCCTACCGGATTTCACTGGCACTTTACAGAAAGGGGGTAGAGACCTATGAGCAATAAAGAGAAGAAACAGATTATCATGCGATTGGTGGTTTTCTGCATACTGGCTTACTTACCCCTTTATGTACTGACACCGATTTTGAATGTAGTGTGTGGTGAATTGATTTATTCGGAAGATATCAGTAACAAAACCCTGCTTGTAGCTTATGCCATGGGTGTATTTGGCATGTTTGCCCCCTCTGTAGCACATTTGCTGACCAGACTCTTTACGAAAGAAGGTTTTCAAAATACCTATCTGGGGCTAAATATGAAAGGAAATATCCGCTATTATGTCGCATCCATATTTGTTAAGCTTTTGGAAGTATCCGTTTTGATGCTTCTGATTTGGGGCATTTTTATGAAAGGTCTTACGCTTAGTGAAGCCTTCCCTATGGAAAATATGCAAATGAAAATCGGTACCTTCCTGCTCCAGCTGACCGTTTCCATCATTCTGTTCTTCCCTTCTTTTGGCGAGGAATGGGGCTGGCGTGGATATATGATGCCCAAGCTTTTGCAGATTATGAATAAGCCTGCTGCCATTGTAGTGGGGGGTATCATCTGGGGACTGTGGCATGCACCACTGACCGTTTCCGGACATAACTTCGGTACCGAGTACAAATTTTATCCTTGGCTGGGCATCCTGCTTATGTGCATCTTCTGTATCCTGATGAATGCCTTATTAACCTTACTTACCGAGCGTACCAAATCCATATACCCGGCATCCTTCTGCCATATGATAAATAATAATTTAAGCTTTGCAGTGATGCTTAGCATCTTTGGCAGCCAGACCGCCCTGGATAAATTAGAAAATGTTACGAATATTACTGCCTTCTGGGTAATGCTACCGGTATGTGCAGTAACCGGTGTGGTGAGCTTTTTGTTGTTGATGAAGAAAGAGACAAAATAATTGACTATTGAACAAAAAATCCCCTGAGGGGTAAGATATACATCCTATACGGACACGCTCTCGCTTGATGAAAAACGTAGCAGTACTAAGTTCGTAGCCGGACACAGCCGTCTACTCACTAAGTGCTGACGTTTTTCAACAGTCCTTTATAGGAAATATATCTTACCCCTCAGGGGATATTAATCTCTATTTCTCTTATTCATCATACCCATTTGGATTGTTGCTCTGCCATCTCCAAGAGTCGGCACACATTTCTTTGATACCATACTGTGCTTCCCAGCCCAGTTCTTCCTTTGCCTTGGCAGGGTCTGCATAGCAGGTTGCGATGTCGCCTGGGCGACGCTCCTTAATCACATAAGGTATCTTCACGCCGGAAGCTTCTTCAAAATTCCTCACCATATCCAACACACTGTAGCCGGTTCCGGTACCCAGATTGTAAACCTTCAGTCCCGCGTTCTCTTCTACCTTCTTCAGTGCCTTCACGTGACCCAATGCCAAATCCACTACATGAATATAGTCACGTACACCGGTACCATCATGAGTATCATAATCGTTACCGAATACGCCCAATTCCTTCAGCTTACCCACTGCCACCTGCGTAATATAAGGCATCAGATTGTTAGGGATACCATTGGGGTTCTCTCCGATGGTACCGCTCTTGTGAGCTCCGATAGGGTTGAAGTAACGAAGCAGGATCACATTCCACTCCGGGTCTGCCTTTTGAATATCGGAAAGGATCTGCTCCAGCATGGACTTGGTCCAGCCATAGGGATTGGTACATTCACCCTTGGGGCATTCCTCAGTAATCGGTATAAAGGCAGGATTGCCATAAACCGTAGCACTGGAAGAGAAAATAATATTTTTACAATTATGCTTTCTCATCACATCTACCAGTGTCAAAGTACCTGCGATATTGTTCTCATAGTATTCCCAAGGCTTGCGAACAGATTCCCCTACTGCCTTCAAGCCTGCGAAATGAATAACTGCATCCACTTCCTCTTTTGTGAAGATTTCTTCTAATGCCGCTCTATCCAGTATATCTGCCTTATAAAAAGGTACTGCTTTGCCGGTGATGGCCTCTACTCTCTTTAAGGACTTCTCGCTGGAATTGCTCAGATTATCCAAAACCACTACATCATAGCCTGCATTCTGCAGTTCTACTACGGTATGGCTTCCAATGTAGCCTGCACCGCCAGTTACCAAAATCTTCATAGTCTGTAACCTCCTATGTTTTTGCTATATACTTCACCTTTTGTTATACATCTTTCTTATTGCTATTTGTTGCAATTTACTGCTTCCCGGGATTGTACTTATTTTACTCCCCACGGTGACTTTCCTCAATATTTATTTGTTGGCACTATCAGTCGAAATGTTATATCACGCTTCCGTCCTGCAACCAAAAACCGGACTTTTCACAGCCGGGCAATGTTTACAATACCACACCATTCTCCTTCAATAAAGCCTTTGCACTTTCCACAGAATCAATACCGGTCTTGTTCTTAATGGGCGCAAACTCCTTATTACGCACCACCTCATAAGGCAGACAGCTATCCAACTGATGTATCATATCCAGCACCAGATTTTCAAACTTATAACCATTGGGTGCTTCCGGCTTCACCAATTCCCCGGCTTCATCTATATAAGGTATCTTCTTTTCTACGATATGTAATGGCAGGCTACCATCCAACAGAGCCTCCAAAGCTTCTTCCCGGAACAAATAATTCAAAATCACGCCGAAGTTGTATGCCGGATTTCCCTTTTCATCCTTGGCATTCATCAATTCCTCTGTCAATTCATAATACTCTACGATGGAAGGTCTGCCATCCTCCAGACACATTACGCCTACCTTTTCATCCGGAGCATTCTTTCGAACCACCTTGGCACCTACTGCACAATTCTTCTGAATGGTGGCACCCACGAAGCAAGGGTCTGCAATACGCTGAAGCACATTGTCCACTGCGAAAATATTCAGCCATTCAATGCCTTCCTTTTTCACCAGCTCCAAAAGTCCTGCGTTCTTCATGGAAACAAACCAGCCGCCGTTACCGTTGGGAGAGGTGGAAAGCTTACCCTTTTCCTCCAAATAAATCTTTCCGTTATAATCTGTAGCTGCCGCCATCTCCTGCTTGAAGAAATGCACATACTCAGCCTTGTATCCAAAGAAGTCATGCTCTGTCAAAAACTTTATGGTAGCATCGTTATTCTTATCACTGGTCATAATGAAGAAATGAATCCATGCTCCTGTCTGCTTCACCACATCCATCAGATTATTGACAAGACACTCAAATATGTACAAATCTTTGGTTTCACCGATGTTGTACATTCCCTTGGGATCATCAGAGCCCAGTCTGGTACCCATACCACCGGCAAGCAGCACTGCTGCCACCTTTCCTTCCTGTATGGCCTGAATACCGGTAGCCGTAAAGCAATCCTTATTCGCCTGAATTTCGTCCAGCTCCATAGCCGCCAAAGGAGTAATCTCCCCCTTCTGTACCAGAGCTTCTTTATCCTTGCAAGCCGCCAGAATACTCATATCTGTTTCTTCTATCTGGGTAAGAAGTGCCTGCTTCTGAGCCTCTGACAGCTCCTCATAGTATTTCAAAACATGTTCCTGTCCGTATTTCTCTAATTTTTGTTTTGCTGCTTCCAGTGTCATAACATTCTCCCTTCTGTTGCAATGGATATTCTCTCACCACTTAGTATACAACAATAAGTCGCTTACTGCAAGAGAAGCTGGTGAGCCAATTTGCTCGCCAGCTTCTCTTATGCAATCTGCTCCATATAGCTTTTCTGACACAAAGGATATTGTGCAATGAAAGGTTCAATTTTTTCTTTCATTTCCTCAAAAGAACTTCCATAAAAATACAATGCGGTATAAACCGGACCTTCCCACCAACTATAGATTCTGCCAATTCCGTCCATAGCCAATTCCATCTGTTCGATTACATAATTAATATCACAGGTTTGATAAACTTCTGGAGCCAAATCAACCCCATTAGAATAATATGCTAATCCCTCTAATGTTCCTACTTCCATTTCCGGCTCCACTCCTTGCAATAACGAACCTTTCGGAATACCTATCCTATTCAGCAAATCCACTAACCATTCTACACTGCGTGCTTCGTCATTGATTAAACAAATTTCTATATCACAATATGCAATTTCTCCATTCGGATTTTGTGCGGTTCCACCTCCGGTCACCTCTCCCATATGTGCTTTTTCTAATAATTCCTGCAATGCATCTTCCAACTCAAATCTATGCTTTGGCTGAAATCTGGCATTTAGCTTTAGTGTTAAGTTCATGTAAGCTTCCTCTCCATTTTCCTTTTATGTTTCTATAAGTTCAGTTTATTTTCATGAAGAAATAATGTCAACAGAATGCACTTCTCGATTTCCTTCTTTGCCATAGACATTTCCCACCTCATCAAAGGTTCTAAAAACGGATAGGCTTCCAGTGCCCTTGGTACTTACCAGATTACTGAAGCGGTCGTAACATATTATAAACTATCTAATTACTATAGCAGCCACTTTATGAGGTCCTTCACAAAGAATAAATTCTGCATTGCTACTTAACAAATGATGCGGTGCATGTTCAAACATAAAACACACTTCACAATCATCTATCATTTCATTTTGTCTAGAATTTTGTCGGTCGAATCTAATAGCCAAGCTCCACGTACTCCCATCCTCTAACTCTATAGTCGGATAATACGTCTCGCCTGCCGGAGGTTCTATTCGCCCACCTTCTTCTTTCGAAAACCAAAATATTATCGCTTTTTTCATTATCTACATCCTCCAAGTACTTGCTGATTGCGATCCACTCTTATGGTATTTCGGCTTTTTATCTTGACGCCTTCACTATTTAAGTCATCAACTTCAACCACATAAAATTTGATGTCTGAACCATGTCCCATTTTTTCACTCTTGAACAGAATATTGGCTCCAGCGAGATTGTAATATACTGGTTTTTCGCCTCGGTAAGCAGACCATTTTTGTTATAAGCACACGCCTCATAGCTCATGTCCTGATAATCCGCATGAATCACATGGCACAGCTTGTCATAGGTATATTGAGTATATCTTCCTCCGGGACGTTTCACTTTTTCACCAGACCCGAATAATGCAGTTCATAAATGCCAATTTGATAATCGAATACAATCTGGCTTTTATACCACACTATTACTATTTCCTATTTGATTTTTTCAAATCGGATTCATGGATTAAACTATTCTTGTCAAAACAACAACACCATTTTACACTTTCCCATCGACCATAGTCACTTAAATCCCTTTTTACCGCTATCCCTTCAGCAATTAGATTGTCTTCTTCTCCATTATCATCAAGATCATCTGAATATATGCTAACCGGCATTCCTTCATAAAAAGTAATTATATTTCCTTGCGAGTCCATTTTGGTGTCACCCTTTGACAACAATACAGTATTCTCGTCTACTAGTTCATTAAAATCAACATAAATCCTTGCTTTATCCATTATATAGTTAGTCTCCTACATTATATTTATAATATTATCATCAATTCTATTCAAAAAACAACCCACTAATTACATGGATTTTTTTGAGTTGGATTAAACAGTTCTTCAGCCTGTTCGGGTGTTAATCCATTAACAGTTGCATGGTTTTTCATTTTTGTTCCACCAATAGAGTTCAATTCTCCATCCAAGGTGATTATACCACCGGCTTTTTCTATATCGCCGACTGTAGCAACCCCGACTTGCTTATGTGCAAAGGCTCCAGCTAATGTTTTTAGATCAGCATTTGGCTTTGCTTGTGTAGATATATCTGTTAGTTTTCCAGTAATAGGATCTTGAACCACACCACTACCATTTATAAAACGGTCAACTGTACACGTTCCTCCTCTAACAACCAAATCCGTATCAGATAGAATATCATGCAACCCAAGTGGATCAATCTCAACAAGGGGGTTGTAAACATACCCATACAATGTAGGATTTCCACCTGCCAATCCTATCGGGTCCTGCTGAGTATACTGCCCATTTTCTAGGTCGTAATAACGGAAACGATTATAATACAGACCGATTTCTTCGTCCTCGTACTGTCCCTGGAAACGGAATGGTATGAAGGTCTTCTCGCCTACTTCCTGCATAGTTCTACCATAGCAGTCCTTACCTGCCGGCATTACCTTTCCGTTGATATCAAGCTCTCGCTCCCAGACCAGATTACCTGTTTCATCATATGCTCCTACTGGAGTTCCCAGATAATCCGTCATGATACTGTAGCAGCCATCTTTAGTTAGCTTGGCTCTGGGTATGAAATCATCCTGAAAAATCCATGTAACCAGACTTTCCGGTGCTGGTTCTCCCTTTGCAGTTTTTCCTTTCGCTTCCTGTATCTTTTTCTCAGATAGCTTCACTACATAGTCTGCCTGATAATCTATCTTTTGCTGAGGCTTTTTACTACTGATTGCATTATCTTCCCACTCATGAAGAATGGTATTGCCATCCCATAAGAAGCGAATTACCTTTTCTACCATCAAAGGTTCCTGCTCCGAACTTGATGCAACTGCTCCATCTCCTGCATAGATGGAAGAATTATCTCCCCGCACCACATGAGGCTTTTGCACTTCTGTATTAGGTCTGCGAATTCGGACTCCACCAATAGTTTCCCATGTACTCTCTTCCATAAGAGACTTTCTGGTCGTCATGGTAGTTCCTATCGTAACCGGTTCCTTGAAAGCTAATGTACTATCTTTTTCACTTCCAGCCCCCATTATGCACTTCTCAATTCGTCTACCAAAAGCATCATATTTAAAGATAACTGCACTTTTATCCGGGCGTACCACCTTGCGGAGCATTCCACTTCCATAATAAGAATATTCCCAGACACTTCCGTCTGCTTCCACCTTCCTTGCAAGGTTTCCTTCCTCATCATAGCAGTATTCCACACCCTTGGTGACGAGCTTTCCATAACCGCCCTGAAATGCATTCCGCTTCTCCTTCAAGTCAATTCCCGAAGTTTCTAAACGGCTTCCTGCACCGTAAATGCGGTCACTTCTGTCCTCCGTACCATAGACATTTCCCACCTCATCAAAAGTTCTAAACACAGACATCATATCCGTTCCCTTGGCACTTACCAAGTTGCTGTATCGGTCGTAGGTGTATACGACACTTCCCTTGGTCAGCTCATTGGTCATCTTTTTCAGGCGATAATTTACATCCCATTCATAGCGTCTG
>JAZLEI010000003.1:0-74533 GCA_045615205.1 Acetatifactor sp. | reverse complement strand
CTGTCATCATCATTATCCGCAATTCGGCTCACCAGTTCGATGTCATCCAGTTCCCTGACCACCCTCCTCCTCACGATCGGAGAAATGTCAGTCTGGGCAAAAGACGCCATAAGCCCCTTGTCTCCAATTTTTATGAGTGCCAGTCGGCGTGCTTCAGGGTTTCTCGCTTCATATGCGATTTGCAAAAGCAAGTTTTTGTTATTGATAGAGTGCACGGCTGCCACCGCTTCCATCGGGTCGAGGCTTTGCCATCCAAGTCCTGATCTCATAGTTTTTCTCCTCTTCTTTGTGAAACCTGCTCGCGGTTAGAGCATTGTTCATTTTCTCTACATACTGGAAGTTGTCGTTCTGACAAACTAAACGTGGTTCTATAAATAACCTTTCAATTATTCAAAATACATACATATTGTTCCATTTGATAACTTAAATCCGTTCTTTTCGTAAAACTTAGCCGCTGGTGCATACTCGCTTGTATAAAGAACAATTCCCGCAAGTCCTTTTTCCTTACTGTAATCTTTAACCGCATTTAATAGCTGTTTACCTATTCCATGCCCTTGTCGTTGGGGAAGTACTGCCATTTCATTAATGTAAATCTCTTCTTTGCTCCCAGAAATCTTACAAAGTGCAAATATACATCCTAATACTTCGCTATTTTCTTCATATACATACCCAACAAATCTTTTCTGTTCAAAAAAATCTTGAAGATATTCTGTTGCATTTTCTGCTGTCCAATCTATTCCCCAATGCTCCATAGGGAATGCTTTTGAATAAATCATGCCACATTGTGCTAAGTCAATGTTCTCCATAACTCTAATCATTTTGCCACCTCACCACCAAATTCAAATATGTTTAATTGAATCAATCCCATACAATTGAACTACGTTCCTTTCCCAACCGTTCTTCGTATCTTCAACAACAGTTCTAACGGTCTATAAACTAATTTCATCCACTAAATTCTCATCATATAATGTCTTGCAATTTTCACACGAATACATATAATCCTGATTACTTATCACTTTTAATTCTGTTCCACATCTGGGACAACGGAGTGTCCAATCAATATCCCATCCATCTAATTTTTTCCAGCTGAACATCTCTTTGAAATCATTGTAACACTCTTCGCAAATACAACAACTCATATCCTCCGGCATAAACCACCATTGATGTGGGCTGTCTTGGACTTCATCCCAGCAGAAAACACATTTCTTTAGATAAGGTATGTGTTTCGTAATTTCTTCGCCATCCGTTGGATTCATGTATTTATTTTTCAAATGTTCTACATCATTCAATAATCGCCAATCGTCATCTTCTACCACAACACATTACCTCGTCGAAATTCAATTAGAATTGCTATTGCAAACAGTCCTCATAGCACAACAATTGCCGTTTTCATTATTTATACTCTCTAAATTAATGTCCGCAGGAATGACTTCCACATCCGCCACTTCCACAGTTTCCATGATGTTCATGACCTTCTCCGTGGTGATTACACTTTACATTCGGATTGAACTCTAATGTCTCACTCAGCAATGCTTTTACAGCCATATCTGCACTGCCGCTTACGCCTCCATACAGCTTAATGCCAGCCTGAGCAAGTGCCATTTGTGCACCACCGCCAATTCCGCCACAGATAAGGATGTCCACCTGTTGACCGGATAAAAGGGTAGCCAATGCTCCATGACCACTGCCGTTAGAGCTCAGTATTTCCTCGGAAACAATTTTTCCATCCTCTACATCATAAACCTTGAAATTTTCGGTATGACCGAAATGCTGAAAAATCTCACCATTATCATAAGTAACTGCAATACGCATAATTTTGTCCTCCTGATAGTTCTATTAATTCTTCCTGACTTACTCTTGTTTACATCCCCCAGCGTCTCTTACACTCCGCAATCTTCTCACTCCACGCAAAAGGATGCTCTGCTCTAAACTCCTCCAGTTCCTTCATGGTATGATAGGTTCCCTTGTCCTGTGGCCAAAAGCCTTCACACTTGCATGCATGTATGGCTTCCCAGTTCTCCTTAAAAAGTTCCATGATTTCCTGCTGTAACTTGTGATAGCTGGAAGCAAAGGTTTCCTGCTCTTCGTCAAAAACAAGCTCTTTCTGACAAAGGATTCTGCCCTTGTCCAGTCCGGCGGTCATTTCATGAATGGTCACGCCCTTGGGAGTATTGTCCAAAAAGCTAAAGAAATTGGGGCTGGAACCTCTGTTGTAGGGTAGCAGGGAAACATGCAGATTCACTGCCCTGCCCTGCATATATTCCAGCACATCTGCCGGTACTATATGTTTATAGTTGTAGCTGACGATAAACTCCGGCTGCAACTGTTTGATCATTTCTAAGTTGATTTTGTTGGAAATCACATAAATTTCCTTATCCGGCTCTGCCTCCTTCAACCACTCGAAAAGAGCCAGACTGTCTTTATTATTGGTTAAAAAGAGGATACTTCCGCTTGCCACCAAATTAAGGGTCAAGGGGGTACCTCTTTCGATATCCTGCTGCACCTTCATCCCCAGTACATCCTCAATATATTTGGGTTTCATGCCATAACCCGGGCGAATGATGCGGGTGTTGTCTTCTGTCAGACGCTCGCCTGCCTTTACATCCTCCACTACGAAAATAGAGCGGCGGAACACCATGCTGCTTTCCTCCTGCGGTGCCACTCCATAGGATACCTTGCCCAATGCCGCCTCCACCTGACGCACGGTATCTACCATTTCCTTAAACTCCGCAGGGGTCATGGAGAAGGAGGCATCCGGGTTCTCGATTTCACGTCCCAGACAAAAATGCTTCTCGATAATATTTGCTCCCAGAGTCACTGCGGTAGTAGCACTCATATGTCCCATGGAATGGTCTGACAAACCAATGGGTAACTCAAACTTTTCCTTCAAATCCACTATCGTACGCAGGTTCATCTGCTCCGGCAGGGCAGGATAAGCACTGCTGCACTTTAACAGGGCAATCTGGTCATTTCCGCAATCTTTGATGGTTTCCACAGACTCTTTAATTTCCTCCAAGGTTGCCATTCCGGTTGACATAATAATTGGTTTCCCCGTAGCAGCAATATAGCGAAGCAAGGGTAAATCAATCATTTCAAAGGAAGCAATCTTGTAAAACTCCAGTCCCATATCCTCCAAAAAGTCCACAGCGGTAGTGTCAAAGGGCGTAGAAAGGAAGTCAATTCCTACTTTGTCAGCCTCTTCCTTCAGCTCCTGCTGCCACTCCCAGGGAGTATAGGCTTTGCCATAGAGGCTATAGAGATTTTCACCCTCCCAGGTACCGTTTTCTACCTGAAAATACTTATTATGGCAGTCGATGGTCAGAGTGTCCGGTGTGTAGGTCTGAATCTTGATACAATCTGCACCACAACGCTTAGCCTCACGAATAATCTCCTTGGCACGTTCTATGCTGCCTGCATGATTCGCAGACATTTCCGCAATGATATATGCCGGATAACCGTCTCCCACCATTCTGTTTTTTATTTTGAATGCACTCATTTCGTAGCCTCCCTATTACCAAAACATTACCTGTTCTCTATTTTCGGCATTTTTCTTCTCTTATTCGCTGCGCAACAACTGGAACTTCAGCTCTGCCAGCTTCCAATCCGTTTCGTTATCAATATCCTGTACTTCCATCTCATCCAAAATCACCGGATAGGTATTCTTCATAAACAATACGCCCTGCTCCCCAAATGCCTTGGTATTCAAGCAATAGTACTGACCGCAATCATGGTAAAAGGGCTCCAAATCCTGAGAACGGGTCAACATATGCTCCGGCCATTTAAACACGGCTCTGCCATCCTGAAGCACCACACATCTCTGTGGTGGGAAAGAAAACTGTACCACCGGCAACACGCTGTCTGCCTGCTTTTCTGCCAAAAGCTGCATACTTTCCTTTAATCTCTCTGCGGTAATAAAGGGGGCAGTAGGATAAATGCAGCAGGCATAGTCAAACTCTCTGCCCACTTCCTTGTACTGCTTCAACACCTCTCGCACCACATCACGAGTAGTAGAAAAGTCATCCGAGTTCTCTGCACTTCTCATAAAAGGCACTACTGCACCATAACTCTTTGCTATTTCAGCGATTTCTGCATCATCCGTAGACACCATGATTTCATCAAAGCATCCAGCCGCCTTGGCCGCCTCAATGGAATAGGCAATGATAGGCTTACCCAAAAATGGCTTGATATTTTTATGAGGGATACGCTTACTGCCCCCTCTGGCTGTTATAATCGCTACACTACTCATAGGAATGGTCTCCTTTTCTCAAATATTTATTTTAAAATTCCTCAAAGGAACATTTGTCTTTATCCTATTTTCCCAAAAAACTTCTGATGGGGTTTATCTCTTTTGCCAGATTAAATAGATAGTCCTGTTCATTCTCTACATATTCCTTCAGCTGTTTCAGCTCTTCCTCGCCAAACCCCTTATTATGAAGTAATTTGCATTCCGGAAGCTTAAACTCTGCACTGGCATTTCCATCTGTAAATAATACATATACACCCTTTTTATCTCCCAGTCGGGTCATGGAAGAAACACTCATTTTAATCTCACTATTCATAAATTATCCCTAGCCCATATAGTAGTCTGCTTGAAAAGCTGCGTTACATTCCGCTATTTCCTTGGTTCCGTTGATATAATCAGCATACATGTCCCACAAGTCAATATCGCACCCGTCCATCACTTCATCCTCCGGAATCCACGATTTAATCAGGGCAATTCTTTCTGCCTTTGTTGTTTCAGAAATTAAGTACTTATTTTCCTGCATAATTCGTCTCCTGTCTCCTACACCCTGCTATGGTCGTGCTTCGCCGGGTCTTCGTACTTGTCCATAAAGTCCGGTCCCAAGCGCACCGACTCATCCGCAAAATGAATGCCTGATGTTTCCGTCAGTACACCCACTACCTTCTTAAATCGAAGTCCCGGAAAAAAGTTTAGCATCTCCATGGGTACCGTAGCATCAAACTGGGGATATTCTGCAAACTTCTCCCGATAGTTCAAGGAATCTCTGGGGTGGGGCTTGATGAATATTTTGCCCTCCGGCTCATACATTTCTATGATGTCTCTGAAAATCTGCTCACGGGTTTCCATATCACAAAGGGGCTCTGTCAGTATCAATATCTTATCGGTTTGCTTTGCACCATTTCCTGCCTGTTCCCCTCCATCTGCTGTCTGCACTTCGGCATCCTTCGACAGCTCTCCGCAATCCTCTATCTGCTTCTGCAATTCCTCTCTGTCACGGATAAATGCCTGCAAAATCAGTTCCTTATCCTCCTGTGTCAGAGCATCCACCAACTTCTGGCGGTTCACCTCCACATACTTATCACAAGGACGCTTCAGCACGGAAATATCGTTGACTTCCATGTCCAGACAATACTTGCCGTAACCATTCTGAATAAAAATCAAATTGCACTTCTCGGACAAAAATACCTTCAGCTTGAAGTGGCCTCTGTTGTCATACCAAGCCATGTCACAATGTTGCAGGGTATTCAGCCCATCCTCCACTGCATGATAAGGTATTTTCTTCCAGTTCAAATAGTAGCCTACCGGGTCGATATCACAAAAAACATAAATATCCTTGTACTGCTTAAAATCCACCGGCACATAAGGAGCATTCAGTTTGGCCAGCTTCTTGGTATACTGAATGCGGGCAATCATATTGCTGACAATATTCCCTCTGTCCTGAGTATACTTGGCAAGCTGAGGAAAGAAATCTGCACGCTTCTCGTCGTATTCCATGACTTCTTCAAACAAACCGGTGCTTTCCACACGTTCCTTCAGGTTTTCAAAATCGATGGACATTTTACTAAGGAGCAGAGTGGCTTTCCCCCGCTGCTCCTTTGGTAAGTTTAATTCTTTTAAAAAGGTGACATACACATGGTAATAGGTATGGCACACGTAAATTCGTTCTTTCATGTTCTCTACTCCAAATAACGGAACTCACCAAGGTAACCCCAATCAGGCTCAGAAGCAGTGGCTATTCGCCTTTATTGGAGTTACCTTGGCGAGCTCCTGTTCCCTGGTACTTATAGAATTTCCGTGTTATTTACTCTGCCCATTATAAACATACATATTTCTCGAATCATTGTGCAGGATATCCGTTTTCACTGCTTCATGCAAATCCCGCACATGCAGTATAGAAAAATCCACACCACAATACTGCCTGGTTCGGATGGTTCCTTCCTCCCGCATTTTCTGCTCCAAAGGGGCGAAACCATTGATGTGTCGGGGATCCATATCTAAATCCCGCACATACATACAATAGGTTTTCTCGGTGATTTGTCCCTCACGGTCTGCATAAGGAGCCCAAAACTCCTTATTGTAACGGTAGGGTACGCCTACTATTTGCTCCACATGATGAATATAGGTAGTTCCCTGCAAAGCCGGAATGCCAATGACCAGTACCTTCGCCTTCTGCTCATACAAATACTCAAAAATCGTACCTTCTCCGAAAGCATTCATCGGGTCCATTTCCGTCAATTGTTCCTGCCCTTTGCCCCAAATCATAAAAGAATACAGGGGATGTTTGGAACGTTTGAAGTCCGTTCTCTTCAGTGCTGCATTTCCCAAGGCTCCGGTCTTGGAAATGGTTTTGCGAATATCAAAGAGCTCACCCTTGCAGAAGCCCCAGTTAAAGGTAGGTATCAGTACGGTTCCTTCTTCCCCCACCTTTTCCAAAATACTGTCTATAAAGTGGTTGATATCAAAACGCACCTTTTGCTCTCTGCAATAAATGGAGAGCTGCAAAACATCCGAAACCACGTACACCGTATCCCCCGGCTGTATCTCTTCCAAATGATTTAATATTTCATCATATGCTATATTTTCTATTTTTTCCTGCATTATACTCCCTCGCACACTACTGCTGCCGACACGGTTTTCCTATATCTGTATACATCCCGGAAGTTACACCTCACATACACTTCCTGTCTGTGACCATGTAACATCCAACATTCTCCTTTCATAGGGAATGCCACATTCTTACTGATACTTCTTCACCAATTCCTCAATGGTTTCTATGGATACAAAATTCTCCGGCACAATATCTCTGCCGCCGATTTCGATACCGAAAGCGTCCTCCAGCTCCCCTACCAAATTCACGATTTCAAAGGAATCCAACAATCCATCCTCAATAAAATCCTGAGAAGCCTCAAAATCCACATCATCCTTTAAATTCTTCAATACGCTTAAAATATCCATTATTCTTCCTCCTGTAAATCCCGAAGCACAATACTTGTATTGCCTTCTCGAATAGTCAGCTTATTTTCTTCCCACAGAAGGGTTCGCTCTGCCACGAACTCCTCTGAAGTATTTATTTTGTAGCGATAGAAGGAATATTCCTTCCCTTCGTAAAACACATACATCTTTCCTAATAAAAGCAGACTGCCGTAATCCATAGCACGTAAAAAGCAGCTTATCTTAGACATCTCCCAGTTCAAATCCAATCTGCTGTCATTGGGTCTTTCGTAAGAATAGTGCAGTTCCTCTACCGTTAGCTTTTCCTGTGGTGTTGCCTGACAGGTATCCTTCAGTACCGCCTCCAGCATTTCTGCGAACATTTCTTTTCCCAGTTCGCACTGCTTCTTGTAAAGCATCATGGCGGTGAGCTTCTCGTCAATAGGAAGCTCCCTCTGACACAGAATATCTCCTGCATCCACATCCTCTACAATCCAGTGCCAGGTGACACCACTCTTTTCATCCCCTGCATAAATAGCCCAGACCTCTGCATTCCTGCCCTTATGGTGGGGAAGTAATGCATTGTGCCAGTTCAAAATCCTCAGATTTTCCTTGGCAATTACTTGTCCGGGGAATAAATAGGTATTCCCTGCACTGACTACCAATGTTTCTTTATTTTCCTGCAAAAGCAGCTCTGTCATACGCTTTCTGTCTACACATTCATAGGGTATCTGGTCCTTGCCGCAAAGCTTCTCCAAAATGGTGCTTTCCGTCACCTTCAGTTCCAATACGCGAACCGCTTCCATCCGCTCTCTTACCAGCTGGGCACACTGAAATGCCAGCTGTCCGGAACCAATCACCCAAACCTGTTCATATTTATTGTCCATACTGCTCCTTCAACAATACCCTGTCAATCTTGCCATTGGCATTCATGGGCATTTTCTCCAGCTTGTGAATAATCCCCGGCACCATGTATTCCGGCACACGGTTCTTTACTTCCGCCTTCACCTCTGCAGCTTCTACATCGCCCTCATAAATCAACACAATATTCTGCTTGCGCTGGTTATACAGACAGCATACCCGCTTCATGGCTTCCAAACTCATAGCTGCATGCTCGATTTCTCCCAGCTCAATACGGTAGCCCATATGCTTAATCTGGAAATCCTTGCGGCACACGTATTCCAGTTCACCACGCTCATTCTCCCGCACCAAATCTCCGGTACGATAAATAATCTCCGGATACCGGGTATTCACCGGGTTCTGTACAAAAGCCTCTTTGGTTTTCTCCGGGTTGTTATAATACCCCAGTGCCACACCGGAACCCTTGATGCAAAGCTCACCGATTTCTCCCGGTGCTGCCAGCTTATTTTCGTCATTCAAAATCAACACACCTGTATTAATGGCCGGCTTGCCGATAGGCAAAGGTTCATCATTGGAAAACTCTCTGTCAATCACATAGTAAGTGCTAGCATAGGTAGTTTCTGAAGGACCGTAATAATTCACATATTTGGCATCCGGCAGATGCTTTTTCCACATATTCAACTGCTTGGTGGGCATAACCTCACCGCAAAACATAACCTTTTTCAAGCCACTGATATCCACTTCACCCAAAGCACGCAAATTCGCCGCTACTATCAATGCGGAAGGTACCCAGTAAATGGCATTGACACCATGCTCCTTGATGTATTCCAGCACCCGGATAGGGAAGCTGAACATATTCTGAGGAATGATATGCAGTGTCGCACTGTTGCGAATGGTACAGTACAAATCCGGCACGGAAGCATCGAAATAGAAAGGGGCCTGATTGGCAAATACTTCCTGCTGAGAAAATTCCATGACCTCGCTGGCTTCCTCGGTAAAGTCAATCACCGCACGATGACTGATGACCACGCCCTTGGGAACGCCGGTAGAACCGGAGGTACAAATAATATACACCGGGTCTGTGTCAATCTGCAGCTTTCTGATTCCTGCCAAAGCCACCTCATTGATTTCCTGCTCAAAGGCGGAATCCACCATAATAATCTGTTCGCTGTCAGCCAGCTCACGAGCCTTGTCCAGAAATGTCTCGTTGGTAATCACGAAAGCAGGCTGCAACACCTCCATAATCAGCTTTAGTCGATTTACGGGAGCGTGAGCATCCAAGGGTACATAAATGCCTCCTCCATAAGTAATGCCCCAAAAGGCGGGAAGAGCACGCAGCTCCTTGTCAAGCAGTACTACCACGGGAGCATTGACAGTCAGTCCCTTGCTCACCAGAAAGCTGCCCATAGCCTTTGCCTTCTGCGTTAATTCTCTATAAGTGTAGCTTTCTTCCCCATGTACCACAGCCAACTTGTCCGGGTACAAACATAAGCTTTTCTCCAAATAGTCCAATACCGATTTAACCACGATTGCCTCCTCTTTCTATGACTGCCTTACCATTCTCTACACGGTATACAATGTCACACTTCTCTATGGTCTGTAATCTATGTGCAATAATCACCAAAGTCTTCTTGCCATGCAGGAGATTGATGGAAGCCATAATCGCCGCTTCTGTGTCATTGTCCAAGGCAGAAGTAGCTTCATCCATAATCAATACCTCCGGGTCCTCATACAAGGCTCTGGCAATACCGATACGCTGTCTCTGTCCACCGGACAGTCGGATACCACGCTCGCCGATACCGGTATCCAGCCCCTCCGGCAAAGTCTTGATAAACTCATCCAGCTGAGCTTCCTTTAATACTTCCCAAACCCGTGCCTCATCAATCTTTTCATCCGGCACACCGAACGCCACATTATGCCGGATGGTATCGTCCAGCATGAAAATCATCTGTGGCACATAACCTACGTTTTTCAGCCAACCCCTATACTGAGTCTTTACATCTACGCCGTCTGCATAAATAGTACCGTTCTTCGGCTCCAAAAGACCCAGCATAATATCTACCACGGTAGACTTGCCCGCTCCGGTAGTACCGACGATACCTACCGCAGCACCTACCGGTATCTCCAAATCCGCCTCATCAAAAATCAGCTTGTCGGAATTGGGATAGGAATAGGTAATGCCCTTCAGCTCTATCTTCTTGGTCACCGGCAGCTTCTCCTCTGCCTCTGCTGCAAAGGACATATCCGTCTTTTCTCCACTGATTTCCTCCTGCAAATGATCGGTTACGCCCATGAAGAAGGGTTCGAAGTAAGTAATATTGTTAATCTGGTTATTGATGCGATTGACGCAGGGAAGCAATACCAGTGCTGCTGCCGCAAAGGCAGTCAAAGTCTGCATCATATCGTCCGCACTTCTTCCCAACAAAAGCATCACCAGCAGATATCCTATCATACAGATAACACAGATGGTCTCGATAAAGAGCTTAGGAATATTATTATACAGGCTGTATTTCTGCACTGCATTCACATATCCCTCGCCACACTTCATGTACTCTTCCACAAAGTACTGTTCCTTTCCGGTAATCTTGACCTCCTTGATACCCTGTACCGTCTGGGAAATCCACTTAAACAGTCCGCTATAATAATTCTGATTGTCCGCACCTGCCTTCTGTAGTATAGGCTTCAAAATCTTCTTAATAATCCATAATAACAGCACCATAACAGTTGCCAGCAGAATGGTCATCACCACATCCTGTGCAAAACAGTAAAACACTAAAAACACAAAGATAATACCATCGGAAATCAACTGTAACAACGCCAAAATCAAGGCATACATATTGTTTACATCTGAGGTGATACTACGCTGCACCACAGCGGTATCCGCATTCAAATAATATTCGTAGCCTCTGCGTAAATAGTTTTTCATCATTCGTTCTGAGGTACGGAACTGATTGGTATAAACAAACTTGTACATAAACTTCTGCTGGAAATACAAAAACAGGTTTTTCACGATAAAGATAGCGATTAATAACAGCATGATAATCACGGAAAAACGTTTGGTGGAACCGCCTCCCAGGAGTTCATAAAGTGTTCTCACCATTCCGTTGGTCTCTACAGCGTCTGCATTCATCACCACATTGACCACCGGCACAATCATACCTACACCGGCCACCTGCAATCCGGCGCCGATAATCATCATGATTACCAACAGCACCATGGTTCTTTTTTGTTTTGCATCCAGAAGCACATTAATCTTCTTAAAAATCTTACCCATACTAATTTCTGCCTTTTCTGTATCTTCGTTCTTTCCTAACTCTTTCCGTAACGGAGCTTACGATAAAATCGTAAAAATCTGTAATAGAGCAAAAAACCTGCTGCATTTTTCCTATGCATCCCTATGAGCTTTTTGTTCTCTGCGTCCATATTGGTGATGTAATAGGGATTTTGTGCAAACTCCGGCACATTATCCTTTAAAAACACCTGCATCTGCTTCACGAAAGAAAGCTTGGGATGCTTCTCCTCCTGCAAATAAGAAAACAGGGTGTTACGATAGCCCAGTTCAAATACTTTATAATTAATCTCTGCTGGGAATCTGTCATAAAAGCCACGCTCCTTGCACTGCTTCAAATAAAGCTCCATAGCCTTCACACGGTCCATACAACGGTTCACATCAATGGTATGCACCGTAGAAGCCGCATGCTGATAATAGAAATACAAGCACTCCGGCACTCTCTCAAAACGCTTCGCATAAAGCAAAGGGAATGCACCTATGACATTGTCCTCATAGAACATTTTCTCCGGGAAGCGTATCCGATGCTCCTCAAACAAGGCTCTCTTGTATATTTTAATGACCATACTGCCCGGCTTGATTAACAGCTTTTTATACTTTTCCTCGTCTAAGATACCGGTCTGGTCCGACGAGTTATTCTCTACCTTCAGTCCCTCTTCCTTGCCGATTTCATGGGTAATCAGGTAATCACAGCCTACCACATCGGCTCCGGTTTCTTCCGCCTTTTGCAAAAGCTTGGTAAACATATCCCCGGTCACCCAGTCGTCACTGTCAATAAAGCCCAGCCACTCTCCCCCAGCCTGTGCCAGACCCAAATTCTTAGCACCGCCCTGACGCTTGTTCTCCGGGGAAGCAATGACCTTCAGCTTGTCCGGATACTTTCGGGCATACTCCTGCAATATCTCCAAGGAAGAATCCGTAGACTTGTCATCCACTGCGATAATTTCATAATCCTCCAAATCCTGTGACAGGAGAGAATTCAAACAATATTCTAATTTTCCATCCCCTGCCATATTATAAACAGGTACGATTATACTCAGCTTCATTCCACTCTCCGTATGCCATCTATTCTGCCCTTGCTCCGGCAAAACACGCCTTACATCAGGTTTACATAAATCACAAAAGTTTCATTCCCATCGCCAGTCCAATACTCCTGCTAACTCATCAGCGATAGTTTACATAATATCCAACAACTTATTTTCCAACAACTTATCTACATTCTCCAGCAATTCACACACCGGCACACCGATTTTATTACTGATATCGATTAAATCGTTCTTACCATCTGCATAAGCAATCAAATTGGTCAGCTTCTTTACCTCGTCATAGATGCCCTTGCGACTGACAGTAGGGTACAAACCACGCTTTCCTAACTGAGGCTCACACAGACAATTGGTACGGTACACCTTATTATACTCCAATGCCAGTATCACCTGCTGCATCACATCATAAGCCCCCTGCAAGCCCTGAGGACTAATCAAGCTCATATCATCTGCGGAGGTGTGATATTCCGGATACTCCACATACTTGGAACGACAGAAACCACACACCGGCAAATCCACCCCGGGAGCATTGTACTGACGTTCATCAGAGCCTCTCTCCAAAAAGCTGTATCTCTTATACTCAGGATATGCATAATGCAACACATTCTGCAGAACCTTATCCGCTAAGGTGTCTGCATTGCGGCTCTCGATATAAGAATAGGTTCTGTCATCCCCCACGCAGCTTAACACAAAGCCTGCAATGGTATTCTTCTGCATCACTTCCAGATTTCTGCTCAAATAACTAATAGAACCTATGGTTTCCGGTACAATCACCAAACGATAGCTCAAGCTTCGATCCAAGGTTTTCAACCACTTCACCAGCTCTACTGCCAGCACCGGTCCGGACAATTCATTGTTAGCCATGGACGGATGACAAATATAGGTGGACAGCAACACTTCCTTCTCGGACTTTCCCGGCAAAAGCAGCTCCGCATAGTTGAGCACGCCATCAAACAATCGGCTCTTGATGACCATATGATACTTACCGGGCTTCAATGCATCTCTCCGTTTCTTTTCCATACAAAATCCATAGCGGGGGGTATAGTAAGAGGTCACATAAGGTATTACCTCCGGCTGTTCCTCTTCCACTCGAATATATTTTAACAGCTCCTCCAGCTCCACCCATTCATCCACCGGTGTAGAATAACCGATAATGTGCAGATTGTTGTCCTTATAATCCACAATACGCTGACCGTTTTCGTCCTCAATATAACCTTCCGTTATTTCCCACTCCTTGGGAACAGTCCAGTCAAAAACCTGTGTTCCGCTGGGTATCTCACGAATTTCCAACTCAGAAATCTGCTCTTTTATTATTTCCAGACTTTCCCGCACACCTGCTCCCGTCAGGCTCCTGCCGATAGGGAACAATCGGTCGGCTAATTCATACATTGCTTTTCCAGCTTCTAACATTTTGACACCACCTTGTTAAATCAATCCATTCTTATTATTTTACCATATAATAGGGATTTTTCATACCCCTTTTCTGAGGGGGATGTTGCGTTTATTTGTATCCTCAACATATCCCTGGCATCAATTATGAACATTATATCCTACTGTGGGTCGCTCTCGCCCCTACCCCAACATGAAATAAGTTTCCCCGCTCATTAATCGCAGGAAGAAGTATACACCGCAGTATGCCTGATAGACGAACACCAGCCCGGCAACTACAAACAGTACCCTATGTAGGAGAGTATATTTTTCCTGTCTCCAGAGACCTATCCATTTCACAAAGCTCACTACGAAAATGTAAAATATGGCAAAGCTGTAGCCCCAGATAAAGTTACCGTCTCTGGCGCGGCTGCCGGTTTCTGCCAGAAGCAACGCCTCCAAAAAACCAATGCCCGCCATCAGCCATGCAAAAAAGTACTTCTTATCCCTGAAAATCTCCTTTAAAGAAAATACCAGCACTACCAAAGGAAAAGCTATGGAACAGAGCACTGCTGCCTTGGGGCGATCTGCATGTAAGGAAAAGCTATACCAAGGATTGATGGCAAAGCCCTGTCCGGTGTCCTCTCCGAACAGCACCATGTTCTGCCAAAGCACCACGCCACATGCCGGGAGCACTGCACAACCAAAGAGGAAAATCTGTTTAAAAGGCACCTTATGATACAAATCCCACAGTAGCTTCAGTGCCATCGCCGGAGCAAACACTGTCAAAAAGCTGGGCTTTACCCCGGTAGTAATAATCAATGCCACCGCAAAGAACAACCACTGCTTCCGGTCTATTTTTTTCGCATAGTTTTTCTCTATTTTGAAATAACACAAAAGTGCCACAATCGCACAAAGCTTCATGCACAAATAGGTAGAATTGTGCCAGAGATTTCCCGACTGATAGCTCACATAGCGATATTGTCCCGCCCAAGGGAAGAAAAAAGGCATTACCATATTCAACAGCATGGCTCCACCCAGTGTCAGGGCATCCCGATTCTGCCTGCACAAAAACACCAGTAACAACTTCTCTGTGAGTACAATACAACCCAGTGTTACCGCCGTCAGGAACATGGCAATCAATGATGTTCCTTTGCCCGCCAGCGCATACAATAGCTGATAAGCATAAGCGGTGAAGCTGTAATACCAGCCATCATCCACAATCATACTGATATGGTAAGGCAAATCCGATTGGAAATACCGATTATCATAATCCAACGGCTGAATGGACTGCATATAATACAGATAAAGGCAGGCCACTCCATAAATCACCAATATTATCCACAATAACAAAACCCAAATGCTTTGTCGTTTTTCTCTACGTTCTTTCACGAAACAACTCCTTTAATCTCTCAACTGATATACGCAAACACTTTCGTCCTGTCCCAGGCAGTACAGTCCACGTGCTTCACACATAGCCTGTATCTTACCACCTACCGGAATTGTAATGTACTTGCTCTTTAAGCTGTCAAAATGCTCTGCCACATAGCTGTCATAGCAACAGCTGATGCCAAAACCTTTTGGTACTCCGTACAATATCTGCCAATCCGTTAACACACTTTGGAACCCACCCTCTGCTTCCTTTGTATCCGAGAACACCCAAATAATCACATTGTCATAATTTGGCACCTCTGTAGTACTCAGCTCCAATTCCTCCTCTAGGACACCCTGCCAGTATTCTACCTTTGCCACCCTCTCCGGTGTGGTAAAGCAGATTTGATAATCAATCTCATTGGTAGCCTTCATAGAGTACAGGTAGACACACAACGCACTGAAAAACATAGCTTTTTTGTAGAATTTCGTCTTCATCATACCTACTGCGAAAATGCCCATCGCCATAAAGGTCAGCAAATGCTTACTGCCCTCCTTCATCTTATACATTAAGAGCAGGGCGATAATCATAGCAAAGAAACAAAATGCCAGATACAAATACTGATACGCCTTATTTTGACGTCTATTCCTCCATTCCGACATACTCTCTACTACAAAAAGTATCATTATTGCAAGAAATCCTGCAAAAAAAGCTCCTTCTGTAAATCCGCTGAGTAATCCCTCTATGGTCAGAAGCACAAAGGTCTTTCCATTGTGATACAGTCTGCTGAATACACCTTTAATACCGGTAAACAACTGTCCCTGTAGAAAAGGCTCCAACCAGTCAGTCTTAAACAGAGGGGTAAAATACTCTGCTGCCAGATAATGATTAATGGCAATATAAGTCCCACCAATACCGGCCACTAAAAGCAGAGAACCGATAATACCCCATTTTCTATTTTTCTTTATCCACATCCCCATAGGATATAGCAGAAATAATATTAAGTACGGTCGCATCAGCGTCATTACTCCGGCCAGTGCCAGCATCGCAATGAGACCTCTTTGTTTTCCTTCCCGCAAATACCACTCCATCACTGCATAGTAAATAATCAACATACTGAAGCAGATACATTCCGGCATGCATCGCAACATATAATAAACAAAGGGAGTGAATACGCAGAACAGAAGCGTCAACAGAAAAAGCTGCTTCCACCTTGGCTTAACTAACAGTACAAAGAGAATACAGGCAACGGACATAAGTAAGATATTACAATAGATAGGAGACATCATATTCCAGCCAAAAATAGCTCCAAATAACAGCCACGGAAATACCAGCACCGGGCTCCAGGCTGCAAAAGACAGCTTCACGGCATGACTTTCGTTAAAGCCGAAGTACCCCTGCGGATACCCGTATTCTAGCATACTTTCCACCTGCTTATAGTAAAACAACTCATCATTCCAATCCGATGAAGGAATATAAATATCCGTCAGCTTATACCCATGCACTGCACAGGTAATGACACAACACAAAAGAGGCAGTAACCCCATTATTACTGCCTGTAAGTACAAGATTTTATTTTTCTTCAAATGCTCTTTCATATCCGGATCCTTTATTCTATATTGATTCGTTCCCGAATCACGTACTGGGGAGAATTGTTCATACTAATATAAATTCGTCCGATATATTCCCCAATCAAGCCTAACATCAGCATAATCATACCACCGAAGAATACCAGCACTGCCATGGTAGAACTAAAGCCCATAGGTACATCCGGGTTCACAAACTTCTTGATGATGGTATAGAGACCATACAAAAAGCCGATAATCGCACTGGCACCACCGATACAAGTTGCAATACGCAGAGGCTTCACAGAAAAAGCAGTAAAACCATTAAACCACAGTCCCAACAGTTTCTTCAGAGTGTAGCCCGAGGTACCTTCCTCACGCTCTCTGTGATTTACCAGCACATTGGTGATATTTTTAGTAGCACGAAGCACCAGACCGATGACATAAGGATAAGAATTCTCGTAACGGATCATGTCCTCTACAATAAATCTCTTTACTGCAAAATAACTGGAAATATATAGCTCCTTGGGCTTCTCCAGCATCACACGGGTCATCAGTTCATTTACCTTGCTTCCCATATTACGGAAACCGGAATGCTGCTTGTTTTCATACTTGGCATACACTGCATCAAAGCCTTCCTCCAGCTTCGCCAAAAGCTTGTCCACCTCATTTGCCGGGGTCTGTCCGTCATCGTCCAGACACACCACATAATCACCGGCAGACTGACGCAAGCCTGCCATCAATGCCGCATGCTGCCCGAAATTACGTGCAAAAGCAATTCCCTTGATGTAGGGCTTCTCCTCACACAACTTGCGAATAGCTCCCAAGGTATTGTCCGGGGAACAATCATTCACTAATATAATTTCATACTCATAAGCTGTCGCTAATTCCTGACGTTGCATAGTGGTATCAATATCAGCCACTACATGTCCCAAAGTATTTTCTGAACGATAGCAGGGGATTACAAAACTAATTTTCTTCATGTCCTTCTCCTAATTGTTTAAAATGCCCATGAGTACGATATCATGGTACTTTCCGTCGATACACACATCCTCTCTCAGATGTGCTTCCTTTACAAAACCGGTCTTCTCATAACTACGAATAGCCTGTATATTTTCCGCATACACTCGCAAAAACAAGCGATGCAGCTGTAGTTCCTCAAAACAATATTTTATCATCAACTGAGCCGCCGCGGTACCATAGCCCTTCCCTCTGGCCTGAGGTTCCCCGATGAAAATACCATACTCTGCCTTTTGATGGGTTTTGTCAATATCCCGAATATAAACCGAACCTACAGGACGGTCTGTGTCACTTTCGCAGATAATCATCTGAACCACCTTGCCGGTTTCCACCATGGTTCGTATCCAATTCTCGTGACTCTCTCTGGTAAACAGTGCCTGATAAATAAAATTCTTTCGTACTGCATCACTATTACGCCAGTTCACAATATTTTCTGTATCCTCGTAGGTCATAAGCCGCAGATAAATTCCTGCCTGCTCATCTATATACTGCTTCATATGCTTCCTCTTATTTCCCGCCTCATCATTCCCGGCAATAGTTTCGTTTTATTACTGCATGCTACCTCCCTAAACACATACTGTAGCTTACAGTACCTCTGAAAAACTCGTGTTTTCCAACACACTCTCTAGTTTAGCACAATCATCCCTTCTACGCAACTAAGGGATTATCGTACTTCGTATTCCATAATTGCCCGCCAGTCACAATAAATCACATTACTTACCACCAGCTCACAGTCTCCGAAACGTTCCTGCAAATATTCCTCCAGCCAAGTCATGTCCCGACTGATATCTGCTACCAGACGTGCATCCTTATTATAATACAGCACCTCTGCTGCATCCTTGCCACCGAACTGCTCCATTCGTCCTTTCGCTAAGGGACTGCCTGACAACCAGCCGCCAATCATCATCATATTGGAAAAATCTGCTGTATAATCAATATCCGCATAGGTCGTGGTAGAAAATACATCCACGAAGAAATTCTTCTCCGGATTTGCTTGGCAATATTCCTTCAAGGGCATCCATCCCTGCTGTAGCTTCACACAAGCTTGCGTTTCTTGCCATGTGTTTTTCCCCCGGTAAGTGCCAAAGCACAAACAAACTATTACGAAACCAATGGTCACTAGTTTTCCCAAGAAAGGCCTTCGCAATCCGAACAGTACCTTTTCCCCACCAGTTACTGCCTCCTTCTTCCAATACTGCACCAGCTGTATTCCGACAGCCAGCAACAAGAGCAGTTCGATAATATACAGGGACAGCACTACTCGTTCGGGATAACGTCCCTTCCAGATAAGGTACAACCACACCAGACTGCGACCGGCGCCCAAAGTCACCAAAAAGCCTGTCTGCCACCACTTCTTCTGCATTATCATTCCCAAGAATAACAGAACATACGCTGCTACCCAGACAATATTATAAGGGAAATCCCGAAAACGAACTTGATAATAATACTTTTCCAGACAATTTTTCAACACTGCACCGGCACCCATATCCGACCACATACCATCGGTTATAGTATCTGCCAGTCCCTGTATGATTTCTCTGTCAATAGCATTATCCAACATCAGATAATAGTTAAACAGTATGTTTGACTGTTCCTGTGTCAGCCCATATGCTGCATAGTTCTCTGCATATCTGTCTGTAGAGGTATAATCCGTATAATCATAAAGCTGGGTACGGGCTTCATTATATTCCAAGTATTCCTGCCAGTCCTGGCTGCTGTAGCAAAAAGCATTTATTCCACTGATAATCCCTAAACCGATTGCCAGCATTCCAACACACTTTCCTATTCCAAGTAACTGCGTCCTAAGCTTCTCCTGTAGGTTCAAAGCCCTCCATACCAAAGCAGCAGCCACAAAAGGAAGACTTAACAGTCCTACCTGACTGCGTATCATATAGGCAATCCAAAGGAGAAAAATACTCCCCCGAGGATGCTTTCCCCTACACGACAAAAATACTGCGGTACCTGCCACCAGTGCAGCTACAACAGTATAGTGCATATAAATATAAAGCGGAAAACAAAAAGCTACCACAAACACAATTCCTGCTATTTTACTGTAAAATTCCTTTGCCAGCAAAAGCATACTGCCCCAAATACAGAGCATAAAAAACAGTTCCAGCCAGCTTACTGCCGGAAACATACCGTAAAGGGCAGCTAACAGAGCAGTCAATGGATACTGCATATACACGGCATGTCCGTCCGGACTTCCTGTATAGGATCCGCTTAAAATACTCCGCATGGTAATATCATCGTTGAGATACAGTACTGGAGGGCAAAAAAGCCCCAACACCAGGAATACTCCCAACAATACTACTATATAGAAATACTTTTTCCCTAAAGCAATCACTCGTTTCATCCCAGCTTACTTTTCTTCTCTACGTTCACACGATTTAATCGATACTCAAAATCTCTTCTGTCCTTTGCCACAGTTACATCCAGAATGATTCCTGCAAACAGGGACTGGATACCGGCTAACACCATGAACCCGCAAACAATCAGGGTAGGGAATTTGGGTACCAATCCGCTTTCAATATATTCTATTACAACCGGTACAAAGAAAATCGTTGCTGCCAGCACCAGAAGTACTGCAATCAGCCCAAAGCACTGCAATGGCTTGTAGTTTTTGTACAATTGTAACATCTTACGTATCACACGCATACCATCCCGCAGAGTATTCAACTTGGACTCACTGCCTTCCGGACGGTCGCGATACTGCACCACTACATTCTCCACCTGCATATTGTAGTTTACCGCATGAATGGTCATTTCCGTTTCTATCTCAAAGCCTGTGGATACCACAGGAAAAGTTTTTACGAATTCATAGGAAAAAGCTCTGTAGCCGGTCATAATATCCTTAATTTCCGACCGGAATAAGCTGTTGATGCAGGTTCTCATAAGGCTATTTCCGAAATTGTGGAAGGGCCTCTTATTCTCCGTAAAGTAGGTGGAAGACAACCGGTCTCCAACTACCATATCTGCCTGACGCTCCAACACCTTGTCCACCAGTTCTCTGGCACAGTCCAAAGGATACGTATCATCACCGTCAATCATCAGATAACACTCCGCATCAATCTCACGGAACATTCTGCGGATTACATTTCCCTTGCCCTGCTTGTACTCATGACGAAGCACCGCTCCTGCCTTTATAGCCAACTCTGCAGTTTTGTCCGTAGAATTGTTGTCATACACATAAACAACCGCCTCCGGCAAGGCCTCCTTTACATCCGATACCACCTTTTCAATTGTCTTTTCCTCGTTATAACAAGGTATCAAAACTGCTATTTTATCCATATGTTTACCCTTCTCTTTATTTACAGAAAACTCCAAAGGCATTTCACCCTTGGAGTTTACCCTATTCTACTGTAACGCTCTTCGCCAGATTTCTGGGCTTATCTACATCCAGACCCTTTGCCACACTGACATAATATGCCAGAAGCTGCAAGGGCACCACTGCCAAACTGGTGGTAAAATACTGATTTGTCTTGGGAATGTACACCGAAAACTGTGCTGTATCCTCTATATTATAATTTCCATAAGAGGTCACGCCCATGAGATATGCCCCACGGCTTTTCACCTCAACCATATTACTCAAGGTCTTTTCAAACAAATCATTCTGCGTCAGAAGACCAATCACTAGAGTTCCTTCCTCTATGAGACTGATGGTACCATGCTTTAATTCACCGGCAGCATAAGCCTCCGAATGCACATAGCTGATTTCCTTCAGCTTGAGACTCCCCTCCATACCGATGGCATAGTCAATTCCCCTGCCGATAAAGAACACATCCTTGGCACCTGCATACTTGCTGGCAAACCACTGTATCCGCTCCTTATCCTCCAGAATTTTCTGTATTTTCCCCGGGATTTCATCCAACTGCTTCAAATATTCAGCGTACTGCTCTACTGTAATCTTCCCCTGCACCAGAGCACACTGCATAGCCAACAAATACACCACGATTAATTGGGTGCTGTAAGCCTTTGTGGTAGCTACCGAAATCTCCGGTCCTGCCAAGGTATACAACACATGGTCTGCTTCTCTGGCAATACTAGAACCCAGCACATTGATGATTCCTAATGTTTTCGCGCCTTTTTCCTTTGCCAGACGCAGTGCCGCCAGACTGTCTGCGGTTTCTCCGGACTGGGAAATCACCACTACCAAAGAATGCTTCACCAGCTTGGGATTTCGATATCGAAACTCAGAAGCCAAATCTACCTCTACCGGAATATCTGCCATGCCCTCCAGCACATACTTTGCCACCATTCCCACATGGTAGGCAGAGCCGCAGGCTACGATGTAAATTCGCTCCAGCGCCTGCAAATCCTCCTGCAACAGTCCTGCTTCTGAAAAGTCAATGCCTCCGTCCTTTACATAGGCATGCAGGGTATCTGCCACTGCTTTGGGCTGCTCGTAGATTTCCTTCATCATGAAATGCTCAAAACCACCCTTTTCCGCAGCTTCTGCATCCCACTTTATCTCTACACATTCCTTGTCTATTTCTTCTCGGTCAACATTATAAAAATGTACCGAATCCTTATCTAAAACTGCAATCTCCAGATTGCCGATATAATACACCTGACGGGTATACTTCAAAATAGCCGGCACATCAGAAGCAATAAAGGTACCGTTCTCGTTGTGTCCTACGATTAACGGACTATCCTTGCGTACGGCAAATATCTTATCCGGACAATCCTCAAATAAAATCCCCAGTGCATAAGAGCCACGAATACGCAGCATAGCACGGGAAAGTGCCTCCAAATGGTCTCCGTTTGTTTTCTTGTAATAATAATCAATCAGCTTGGTTGCTACCTCTGTATCCGTCTGAGAATAGAAACGATAGCCTGCCTTGCTTAATTTGTCCTTTAGTTCCAGGTAATTCTCAATAATACCATTGTGCACCAAAACCACACTGCGGTCATCACTGTAATGTGGGTGTGCATTTTGCTCGGATGGCTCTCCATGGGTAGCCCATCTGGTATGTCCAATACCACAGGTACCCTTCAGTGCATTTCCATCATCCGTTTTCTCTGCCAAAATTTTTAACCGGCCCTTGGCCTTGACCGTAATAATTTCGTTTGACTTGCTATCCCGGACAGAAATCCCTGCCGAGTCATATCCTCTGTATTCCAGCTTTGCCAAACCATCTAAAAGAATGGGGGCCGCTTCCTGTGTACCAAGGTATCCTACAATACCACACATATGCGAGTTCCTCCTTTATTTTCCCTTTCTGTTCTTTACCAAATGCTTTATCAGATGATATACCTCTCTGATTAGAGCAAATATCAAAAACATCAGCATAAAGCCCACAATACCAAACACAATATCTGCGAACTCCATGGCACCGGTATTTGTTACCTTCTGACCGATTTCTATGGCAAAGGTCAATACCAGTATCATGGTAAATACATAAATCCAACTAATCACCATGATATGATTCTTCTTCGCCAGCCATTTAAAAAAGGGATAAATCACAAAAATCATACCCATACCAATGACACCGATTACGATAAAATGCAACTCCTTGTCGGAAAGATTGTACTCGTAATTGTCATTGATACGCAAAATCATATTGTGGAAGTATGCGATATACTCCACGATTTTATACAAAAGCTTTTTCAGCATTTTCTCACTTCCTTATGCCTCACGAAAATATGCTACCAGTTTCTTTACCGCCCGGATAACGTCCTCCACATCCTCATCGGTCATGGCATAGAACAAGGGAATGCTTAACATTTCCTCATACAGCTTCTCCGCATTGGGACAAAGTCCCTTCTCATATCCCAACTTCTCATAATAAGGATGCCAATACACAGGAATATAATGCACCTGCGGAATAATGTTTTCTGCTACCATAGCGTCAAAAAACTGTCTTCTGTCACAATGTAAAAGTTCCAAATTCAAACGCAAAATGTACAAATGTCTGGTAGTATCGGAAGCTTCGATTTCCTTCTGTACCAGTATCTCCGGCATATCCGCAAAAGCTTCGTTATATTTCTTCACAATCTGCTTTCTTCTGGAAGTAAAAGCCGGAAGCTTCTTTAGCTGAGACATCAAAAGTGCAGCCTGAATATCTGTCAGTCGATAATTATAGCCCAGCTCCACCTGCTCATAGTACCATCTGGCATCGGTAGGATGTACCATCTGTTCTTCCTCACGGGTAATACCGTGGGCACGATACAACAGAAGCTTTTTATACAGGTCTTCATCATTGGTAGTAACTGCACCACCTTCTCCACAGGTGACGGTTTTCACCGGATGGAAGCTAAAGGTAGTCATATCTGCCACACTGCCTACCGGCTGACCATTGTACTTAGTACCGATGGCATGGGCAGCATCTTCTATTAATATTAGATTGTATTCCTTACAAATTTCACGGATTTCCTCCAGTTCCACTGCCTGCCCGGTAAAGTCCACTGCTACAATTGCCTTGGTCTTAGGAGTTATCAGCTTACGGATGCTGGTAGGGTCAATATTATAAGTCTCCGGATTGACATCCGCAAACACAGGCTTTCCGCCACAATACAACACACAATTGGCAGATGCCGCAAAAGTAATGGGGCTGACAATTACCTCGTCCCCTTCCCCAATGTCTGCTGCCATAGCTGCTACATGCAAAGCTGCCGTACCATTGCTGACTGCCACAGCATACTTCGCTCCGGTCACCTCACACAGCTTCTGCTCCAATTCTGCGATTCTGGGTCCGCAGGTAATGGCAGGACTGGTCAAAGCTGCTACTACTGCCGCAACATCCTCTTCATCAATATATTGTCTACCATAACCAATAGCAGTGGTGCGCACAGGCACACCACCGTTGATTGCTAACTTTTCCATAAAAGATACCTTCTTTTTATTTTTCCAAATCCACTGTCTTTAATAACTCACGAATTTCCTCTACGGTTAACCACTCTGTATTATTGTCAGAGCTGTAGGAGAAGCCCTCCGGTACCTTCTTTCCGGTAGGCACTGCCTTACGACTGTCGCTCCAAATCATTTGAGGATATACAATAAAGTGCTTATCATATTCATAGGTAGTCATGGAATCCTCTACCGTAACCATGATTTCATGTAGTTTCTCACCTTCACGGATACCTACCTCAGGCATCTTACAGCCGGGCATCATAGCCTCAGCCAAATCTGTAATCTTGAAGGAAGGTATCTTGGAAATAAAGGTTTCACCACCCTTTGCTTCCTCCAAAGCCTTAATCACCAGTTCCACGCCCTGACGTAGACTAATCCAGAAACGGGTCATGCGATAGTCTGTAATGGGAAGCTCTGTTCCGCCATTCTTGATAATATTATGGAAGAAGGGGATAACAGAACCACGGCTGCCTGCTACGTTTCCATAACGTACGATGGAGAAATTCACATCCTTGTCACCAGCATAAGCATTTGCTGCGATGAACAGCTTGTCGGATACTAACTTCGTACCGCCATACAGGTTCACCGGATTTACTGCCTTGTCCGTAGACAAAGCCACTACCTTCTTTACTCCACAATCCAAAGCTGCATCAATAATATTCTGCGCTCCGTTGATATTGGTCTTAATCGCTTCTGCAGGATTGTATTCACATGCAGGCACCTGCTTCATAGCAGCCGCATGCACCACATAATCTACCCCCTGAAAAGCACGCATCAATCTTTCCTTATCCCTTACATCACCGATGAAGAAACGGAGCTTATTGGCATACTGCTTAAACTCGTTCTGCATCATAAACTGCTTAAATTCATCTCTGGAATAAATAATAATCTTCTTGGGATTATAATTCTCCAATACGTATCTGGTAAATTCCTTACCAAAGCTTCCTGTTCCGCCTGTTACTAAAATGGATTTATCATTTAACATATTCTTTCCTCTCTTTGCCAGCTGTTTTTTTATTTTTATACCCTTCCTCACTGTCAGCCATAGCTACCTCGTCATCCGGCAACTAGTCTGCATGGGGCACTGCTCATTGCAATCTCATACAGTATACCACATGTAATTGTAAAATGCAATTTTCTACATAATATCCGGAGTCCATTCTACATCTGTATCACTGTAAACGCCTGTGTCCGGTATGTATGTGCCGGAGTCATTAACATAGTTCCTGCCAGCACTACTGCCAAAACGCTTAACATAAATCTTTTCATTCGTCACCTCAATATTACTCTATCCACTATCCTCTGTTGCCGTATAGTTTCTTTTTCAGGGATTGATAGACCCCTGCAAATCTCTGACTTTCTGCCATCCTTCTGCGAAGAGGAGCCAAAGTCAGTAAAAGTATCAGCTTATAACGAAGCAACTGCCCCTTGGACATATACTTCTCCGTGATTTCCTTATGTTCTCTCTTGGAACGTTGAATATTCTCCTTGGTCTCAGAGAAACCGCCACCTTCATAAGAAGCCAACACCACATCCACATATTTGGGCGCTGCCTTCTTCTCAAAAAAGCACCAGAGAAAATGCTCGTAATCTCCCCGTACTCTATACTTGGGTTCATAGCCTCTCTCCAGAAACAGACTGTAGTGATAAATACACGCCTGATGACAAGGTACATTTCGATAGCAGGCAAAGGCGTCTATCTTAGGATTGGACTGCACCACCTGTCCTCGCAGGGCATCGTAAATATTACCATAATAAATCAATGCCTGTCCGCCCTGACTACGATCCGCCTGTATGCCCTGTGCTATTTGCTCCAGTGCCTTATCATTGGCAAACACATCCCCACAGTTTAAGAAATAATAATACTCTCCTTCTCCATGAGCTGTCGCTTGATTCATGCCATCGTAAATGCTCTTGTCCGGCTCCTTTATCACACGAACCACCTGCTTTGCCTCGGGGGTCTTTTCCAAAAATTCCTCCAAAAGCGACAGGGAATTGTCCTTGGATCCTCCGTCCTTTACTACGACCTCGTATTCTTTATAAGATTGTTCCCAAATGCTCTGTATGGTCTCCACCAGCTTTTCCCCCGGATTTAAAGATACCACCAGAATACTGAACATAAATTTACGCATTTATTTTCTGCCTTCCTGTATGCCTTCGCACATAATTTTATATGCCGCCTTTACGGACAGCTCCTTACACATCTCACCCTTATGTGCCAGTAAAAAGCGAATCGCCATGAGCTTATCCAACCTGCCATAGAGATGACTGTACAAAACACCTCTGTCAAAGAAAAACTTGGTATTATAACCCTGAAACCAGGTGGAAGGGCGTTCCTTCTCTGCCCCGATTTGCACCGGCACCTTGTACACCTTCAAGCCCTGCTTCAAACAATCCCTGATAAACAGACTGTCCTCTCCATTGCTGTATTTCGCCCCACCGCCAAAAAGCAGGGAAAAGGTAATGTTTTTCTTGTGTATTCTCTCCCGCCTGGCAGCAAAGCTGTAGGTCGGATAACGCCCGCAATTATACCATCTCACCCGACCGAAGCTATCAATATGATAGGTTTCCCTGCCCGGGACTGCCTGCACATTAAACAACAGCATATCTGCCTGGGGATGTTCTTCAAAAGCACTCAACACTTTTTCTGCATAGCCTTCCTCGTAAACAATATCCTCATCGGCAAAAAGAATAATATCTCCCTGTGCACGATGGAGACTGGTGTTACGGCTCAGTCCCACTCCTCTTTCTGCCATGGCGAAATAACGCACCTTATGTCCCTTGTATTCCAGCTCTTCGTAAGCGTAGGTATCTCCCTGACTAACGATAATCGCATCACTGTCCAGCTGCATTTCCTCCGCCTGTGCCAAAGGCTCCTTATGCATAGCAGCAACCAATAGCTCCAATGTCATGTGAGCATCCTCCATCAATCCTTGTTACTGTTCTTCTTCATTTCTTCCTTGAGTGCAGTGACTTGCTGGCTTTCCACACCCTCCGTGCTGTCAGGCCAGAACAAAATCTTCAGGGTCAACAGCATGAGCTGAATATCCAGCCAAAGGGAATAATTCTCAATATAGGTCAAATCCAGCTTCAGCTTGTCATAAGGTGTGGTATTGTACTTACCATACACCTGTGCATATCCTGCCAAACCTGCCTTTACCTTCATACGATAAGCAAACTCCGGCATTACCTCCAGATACTGTTTGATGATTTCCGGGCGCTCTGGTCTGGGACCGATGAAAGACATATCGCCTTTCAGAATATTAATCAGCTGCGGCAATTCATCGATACGAACCTTACGGATAAACTTTCCGATAGGTGTAATACGATCGTCATTTTTCTTCGCCAGTCTGGCTACTCCGTCCTTTTCCGCATCAGTACGCATACTGCGGAATTTCATAATCTGAAACTCCTTCTGGTCTCTGGTACAACGAACCTGCTTGTACAGCACCGGACCACCATCGTACAACTTAATGACAATCGCGGTAATCAACATAATGGGAGATGCCACTATCAAAAGAATCAAAGCACACACCACATCAATCATACGCTTCACAAAGCGCTGCTCCATAGTCAAACGATACTCTCTGGTCAGTAGTATAGGTGTATCAAACAAATGCAGTTCCTCTGCTCCCAGCACAATCACATCCGTGATTTTAGGCATCATATAGGTTCGAATGGAGTGAGCATAGCAAAATTTCAACAACAGGTTTCTCTCCTCTGTGGAAATATCCCAAATCACCACTGCATGATATTCTCCACCTTCGTAGCCTGTTGTAATTTCTTTAGCCAATGCCTCCATTCCGGCTGATACATGCATACATTTTACTATATCATACTTGTCTTTTCTGCTGGAAAATTTGGCCAATATGCTTTCAATCGGTCTGTCTCCATGTATTAAAAGCATCTTTCTGGGAGGAAAGATGGATTTATAAATCCAATACGCCACATTGCTCCAAATAATAGCCGCCACTACCTGCAAAATCGTCATTGCCAAAAACATATTCAATACAAACAGACGCTTGGCCAAAATGGACAACTCCGCATAAATCAGCACATTGGTAGCAATGGTTGCAAATGCCTGGGAAAAAACCACCTCTGCATTTCGCAAATAACCAATCCGCATACCGCCATACATATGGGAAAGGAAATACAATATTAATCCATAAAAGGCAATTTCCAACAATTCTGCTCTGTAATAATACTCCACACCGGTTACCTGGGTAATGCTGGGTGCGAAATTCGTCTTCCAGAAATAGTAAAAGATACCTGTTTCCAATAAAAGACATACCCCGGACAAAGCCAATAATATCAATCGTTTATAAGTCTCTAATTTACGCATGCTTTTGTTCTTCTCCTAACCTATTACTAAACCCTTCGCCATACAGCATTTACTGCCCAAAAACAGAAATTATAACAGCTATAGGGAATGGACAACTTCTCTGCCTTTCGATACAAATCCCAAATACGCTTAATAGCCACCAGCTTATTGGACGAAAGGGATTTGGCCGGTCTGCGGTAATACACCAGATTTTCGTCCAGACCATAGGCATCCTGTCCGCTGCGCAATATCTTCCACCAAAGTGCCGTATCCTCACTTCGCATATTGGGCATCTCCAGTTGGTCCTTGCTGATTTTTTCCATGTCAAACATCACCGTGGTGGTAAAAATAGTGGTATTCTTCAAAGCCTGGTGATAGGTCAGACGTTCCGGAACATGCACCACCTTGCCGGTTCCCACTGCATTCTCATCTGCAAATTCATACCCGGTAAATACAAAAGACGCATTCTTTTCCTGCATGAAACGCAGCTCCTTCTCCAGCTTCTGCGGCTTCCACAAATCATCTGCATCCAAATAAGCGAGGTAACGTCCTTTGGCTTCCTGCACACCCCGGTTTCTGGCCAGTGCAGCCCCCTTGTTATTCTCCTGAATCAGTAGGCGAATTCGCTGCTCCTGCTTTTTATCAATGTATTCTTCTATTACTGCTATGGTAGGGTCACTGCTCCCGTCTACCACCAAAAGCAGCTCCCAATCCTCATAAGTCTGTGCCAAAACCGAATCCATGGTTTCTTCAATAAACCTCTGTGCATGATACACCGGCACCACAATACTGACCATTGTGTTCATAATCGGTCTCCTATTCTTACTCTAAAAAGTATATGGTATAGCTTTCTGTATAAGCCGTTTCTATGGTCATGTTACGCTGTTTTGCAATGGTGTCAAGTTCATCCTGCACCAATCCTGCTGTCCTGCCGGGCAACACATAGGTATTCACTCCGGCATCCACCAAGGTCCACAAATATGCCTGTACCGGCTCCTCTAAGGCTCTCTCTTCACAAATCTCTGCAAAGGCTTTTTCTGCCTCCGTAACATCCTTCAACTGCCGCTCCAGCTCTACGATTTCTTCCAGCCACAAATATGCCTGCGTCAGAGTTTCATTATAAGCTTCATAATCATAGGCTCCCGCCTTGGCATCCCACATATCCCGTCCATAGATAAGTAAGATTTTACCATCCTGGCGTCGCACCTCCTGCATAATATTTTTCGGTGCCCACAATACTTTCTGTCCCGGCTGCTCTTTCATACAATGCAAAATGCTCTGTACTTGTGACCGTGCTTCCAGTTCTGCAGCCTCTGCCTCCTGCAAGGTTCCCTGATTGCCGCTCAAAAACAAAGCTGCTACCATCACACAAATACCCACTACAAGCTTCTTATTTATGAATTTCCGTTCCAGCAGCATCGTCATTCCATATGCCAGTGCAATCGTAACCGGAACCATACTCCAGATCCATTCATAATCATAATAGCCTGTCTGATATAGTAATATCCCCACTGCGGTTACGGGACAAACTATGAAAAACAGCATCACTACCGTGTATAGCAGCATTCGGCTTGCTTTTTCCCCTGCCAACTTTCGCCCGCAGAAAATCCCTGCCAGCAGTAATGCCAGCAACAAAACAATCATTCGATTTGTTGTAAAATATCTCTCTGCCCCCTGCACTGCCAGATGAAACAGCTCTATTATTCTACTCATACCAATTCCTCCTTGTTTCGAAAGAATTGTAAGATTTTACGCAGCCTGGGAACCCACTTTTCCAAAAGCTGTAACAAAAGTATTCCCAACAGCACAATCACACATACACCACAGCCTAACAGTGTCCATGCAATACAGGCCTCTGCCAAAATACAGAGTATCGCCTTCCACCAGCGTCTTTCCAAGGCTGCACAAAGCGTATACGGTACCAATATCAGATTACGAATGGCCACACCGGTATACCCGCTATGCAAAGCACTATATCCGTCCAGATAGACCGCATTGTCCGAAAACTGCAGTATCAATGCCACCAGAAGTAAAAACAAAAAACGCTGTCTCAGCTTCTTCTCTCCAAACAATGTACGGCTCAACCGATAGTACGCCAAATAAGCCGCTCCTAAAACCACGATGGGTACAATATGACAAATCAACAGTGGCGGCTCTACATCGAATATTTGTGAAAGAGCTGCATACATAGTGGGCAATCCCAATACAGTATATCGCAAAGGCATCCCCTGCTCACTCACCATTCCGGTAAGGGGTAACACCTGATAAATTCCATCCTGTGCCAAAAAGCTCTGCACGGTTTCCAAGGTAATATCTCCTGCAGTAACAAGTGGCTCCCGACAATAAATCAACAATGCCTGTACAAAAAAAAGTCCCAGAAAACTTAGAGGCAAAAAATTCGATACTCTTTCCCCACGTAAACGTAAGGTATAACGCTCTTTCTTTTTCAAAATGCCTCTTATCAAAACCAGTAGTGCCAAAAACATCATGACAATCGTAGCGATTTGCAACAGCAACCCTGTTTTGGTCAGGGAGAATCCCCCGAACAGCCCCACCACATGTGCGACTTCACCCATGCCAATGCAAAGTATCCCTCCCAGCAAATAACTGTCTGAAAAGGAAATTCGTTGCTTCAACTGTTTTCTATATACTATTGTCATTCCGCCGACGCCTAAAATCATCGGAAACACTACAAGTGCTATCCAAAGTAACAAAATCATGAAGCTTCCGCCTCCATCCAACAAATGTCTATAGTCGGTTTTATTATAGCACAACTCACTCCAGATACACAAGCATAACGCAAAAAGGAGTAGATTTTCTCTACCCCTTTTCCTTCAGTCACAATCTTGAGCATACATAATTTTCTGTCCTGGTCCCTTTTACATAGATTTAATGTCTAATCGCATTTTGTCAGCAATCCTCGCGATATATTCACTATTCGTTGGACGGTTCTTTCCTTGCAATACGGAATATCCAAATAATTTCTCAAAGGTCTCAATATTTCCTCTTGTCCAAGAAACCTCAATTGCATTTCGAATAGCCCGTTCGACTTTTTGATCTGTTGTTTTGAAATGCTTCGCTATGGTCGGATACAATAGCTTGGTAACACTACTCACCACCTCCATATCCCTGCCTGATAGCAAAATCGCATCTCTTAAATAATGATAGCCCTTTAAGTGTGCCGGAACTCCTATGTCCAGCATAATCTCTGTTATATACCTTTCTAATTCGCAATCCTTTACTACAGCAATGTCCACGATAAAATTCCCCTTTCATATGTCGAGTATTGCTCTTTTCTTGCGACTGTCTACATTATACTATCATATCTGTCGAATAATGCAAAACGTTTTCCATCGAATAAAACCGACGAAAAAGACTAATTTAGACTAAATTTCTTCTTTAATCAAATAAATAGGACGTTTTTTAACCTCCATATAGGTTCTTGACAAATATTGTCCCAGAATTCCCAAACAAAAAAGTTGCACACCACTTACCAGTGAAATGATACAAACCAGCGATGGCCATCCGGATACCGGATCTCCAAACACAATCTTGCGGAAAATAGTAATCAAAATCAATGCAAATGCCAGCGCGCAGAATACCACCCCCATCAAGGAGGCAAACATCAGAGGGGCAGTAGAAAAGGCCGTAATTCCTTCCACGGAATACACTAACAGCTTCCAAAAGCTCCACTTGCTCTCTCCCTTTACCCGTTCCACGTTTTCATATTCAAGCCATTTTGTTTCAAAACCAACCCAACCATAAATACCTTTAGTGAAACGATTGTATTCCTTCATCTGCAAAATTGCATCTACCATCTGACGGGTCATCAGGCGATAATCCCTGGCACCGTCCATAATCTCTGTCTTGGATATATGCCTCATTAATCTATAGAAGCATCTGGCAAAAAAAGAACGTATAGGCGGCTCTCCTTTTCTGCTCACTCTTCTGGTAGCCACCGAATCATATCCTTCCTCAATACAAGAATACATCTGTGGCAGCAATTCCGGCGGATCCTGCAAATCCACATCCATAATCACCACATAGTCTCCCTTGGCCTTCTCCAATCCGGCAAACATAGCCGCTTCCTTGCCAAAGTTTCTGGAAAAGGATATCAAACGAACTCTCTCATCCTGCCGCTTCAGCTTTCGCACCTTTTCCACAGTCTTATCACGGGAGCCGTCATCTATATATAACAATTCTAGCTGCAAATCCTTCTGTTTGAAAAAAGTTTCATTTTTCATAAGTTCCGTATAAAACGCTTCTACCGTGTTTTCTTCATTGTAGCAGGGAACAATCACACTCAAAAATGCCATACTTGTCCATTCCTTTCACATTCTAAAAAAAGTATACCTTTCCCTCCGACTTTCTGCAAGCGAAACAAGAAAAACCTTTGCCGTTTTCCTTGATTTTATTCACAAAAAGCTAGCCATTCCACGCGGAATAGGGTATAATATATGAGTATTACCATGATAAAGCGACTTAAAATTATGGTATTGTATGTCTAATATACGAATAAAGGATAGGAAAACATGAATTTCTTTTCACAGCTTTTTAGCAATAACATATTTGTTGCAGCAGCTCTGGGTTGGTGTGTTGCGCAGGTTCTCAAAACCATTATACACTTAATCTTGTCCAAAGAATTTGTTGCCGAGCGACTGGTGGGCAGTGGCGGTATGCCAAGCTCTCATTCCGCAACCGTCTGTGCATTAGCCACCGCAACCTACTTCGAATACAACGCTACCAGCTTTGAATTTGCTATGGCTGTTATTTTCGCAATTATAGTCATGTATGATGCCCGAGGAGTTCGTAGGGAAACCGGTATTCAGGCTAAGCTGTTAAATGATATTATCAAGACCTTTGAAGCCATGGGGCGCAAGGAATTGTCTGCTTACGACAAACTAAAGGAATTTGTAGGGCATACTCCTCTTCAGGTATTGATGGGAGCCTTGTTAGGCATCTTCATCTCTTGGCTTTTATATTTGTAACTATTCAAAGCAATATAGCTTCATAAACAAAAACGTTACAGTATTGTTTTTTCACATCACTGTAACGTTTCTTTATAGGGCGTTTTTTACCCCCTTTATCCTTACACTTTTTTCAGTTTCTCTTTACGTTCCCGCTTATTTTTATACATTTCTTCATCTGCCATCTTTAGTAACTCATGATAATCGTTTTTTCCCTGAGTAAGTACATAGCCAAAGGAAAACCGAAGGGCTACACTTTCTTCCTCACCCAAATAAGCAGTACTGTTATTTTGAATATAGCTCAGGGTTCCAATGGTTCGCATCAATTCCTCATTGCTGTTGTAATCATATAAAAACAGCACATACTCATCACCGCCCAGTCTGGCTGCTACACTTCCGTTGATACCAAAACCATTGATAATATTGCCTATTTTGCACAGATATATATCTCCCTTGTCATGACCATATTTGTCATTTATGGTTTTTAGACCATCTGCATCAATCATCAACAAAGCACCATGTCCCAACTTCTCTGGAACTGCAAACAGTTCATCCAGTTTATTCTCCAAACCGCGACGATTATAAAGCCCGGTCAGTGCATCCTCATCTCGTTCCTCTTCGATATGCTTGCGTTTCAACACTTCTTCCGTCACATCGATTGCCACACCGAATATCACATCATTCTCACGCATTTCCTCAATACGAATGTATTGTTCTGCCTCATTCGGCAAACCGTAAATACTTCCCTCATGAGGCAATGGATTGTCATGGATACGCTTTACAAATACCTCGAAGCGTCTACGGTCTGAAGCAAGTACTTCTGCTTCCTTCTCACTTAATCCAAATATCCTGGGAATATGCTCCGTAATCCTTACCTTATCCATATGTTCATTGTATTCATACACACCAATGTACATATTCGTTTTACTCAAAACGTAAGACATTCTTTGATTATTGGCAATGAGACTCTTCACCATTTTATTAATATGATCGCTCAGTTCTGTAAATTCCAGGCTTCTTTTAACATTTACTTCTTCCTTCAGATTACCTTTCGTAATGGAACGCAGCTTATCATTTATTGCGTGGATATCATTTACCACATATTGATTCATATATCGCGTCACTACAAATACCTGAATGGCACCCACTAAAATACAACAAATCAGAAGTCCTACAATACTACCGGAAATGTTTTCATATAAAACCGCATCCGACGTGGTACGCCCTATCCAGTTTTTCCCAATTTTTTGGAAAACACAGTAACTATCCACTCCGTTTACCTTCGCACCAAAGCCAGCCTTATAACGTTCTATCTGTTTCAAGCTTAACCCGGTATCCTCTATATTCTTTCCCAGACAAGCTCCGTATGTAGCACCTACTATTTCTCCCGTCTTAGCATCTATAGCATAACAATCTACACCCACATTTACCTTTAACATAGAGAAAATATATGCAACTCATTCTTCTCTGTTACGCGCATTACATTCACCGGTTCCATACCAACCTGAACGATAAATTCACCATGCTCACTCCAAAGTGCTGAATACTGCATCATCTTTTCCTCTGCAGTATTCGGGGTAATATCCTGAACCAGCTTCAATGACTTGTCCTTCAACATAGGTTTGAAAAAATTCATCTGTTCACCGGAATCAAAAGTAAAATCATAATATTCCGGATGAGTCCCTGTAAAAATTCGCCCGGTATGGTCAAAAATATGAATTTCATCTACTTCCATAAAGTCAGCAATTCTTTTCAGCTCTTCTACGCTTTCCATTACTGCCGGATTGCTTTCGATAATATAGGCAATAGCCTCCGCGTTTTTCAAACAAGTCAGACTGTACTCCTCTTTTGTCTTGTCTAAATCTTGCTGATTTTCCTCCAAAAGCTGTTCTATTTGCACAAATACTGCAGCCGCCCTATCCTGGGCAGAAATCTGTGCATTCAATGCCTGTACCACATACGCACTAATAAAATTAACACAATAATGCAAACCGTAATCAAGAGCATGTAATGGCTGATCATCCTTTTCAAATTTCGCATTACATTCCTCCAAAATCGAAACTTCTCTCACATATATTTATCATAGCATATTTTTCCGGTAACAGCAAACAAAAAGCTGACGTATCATCCGGATATTACGTCAGCTTTTATCTGCTATTTGTTTAATTATTTCGTTCCCAATCCCAAACGGTTAATGGCTGAGAAAATCGCTCTGACAGAAGCTCTGGTAATATTGGAGCTAACTCCTACACCATAGGTTACATTACCGGTCTCGCTATCTAACAAATGAATATATGCTGCTGCCTGAGAGTTGGAGCCACTTTGCAGTGCATGCTCTTCGTAATCCAAAATCTTTACCTTAATACCTAAATTCACTGCCAGACCACGTTTTACCGCATCAATAGGACCATTTCCGGTAGCCTCAAAGGATTTTTCCACACCATGATCAGTATATGACAACATTACCTTGGTATCAAAGTCTTCGTGTGCATCGTCCCCCAAATCCTCCACCTTCATGCTACGGAAATGAATGGGTTCCTTCTTATTCAGGTACTCCTCACGGAAGGCTTCCATGATTTCTTCCGGTGAAACCTCACCCTGCTTTTCTGACAGGTTCTGAATCACCTTCGCAAATTCCTTGTGCATTGCCTTCGGCAGCTTGAAGCCAAAGTAGGTATCCATAACGAATGCCACACCACCCTTACCGGACTGAGAGTTAATACGCACGATTGGCTCATACTCTCTTCCGATATCAGCCGGATCGATAGGCAGATAAGGTACTTGCCAGTACTCATTGTTACGCTCCTTCATAGCCTTTACACCCTTGTTGATAGCATCCTGATGGGAACCGGAGAAAGCGGTAAATACCAGTTTACCGGCATAAGGATGTCTGGGATGAATCGGTATCTTACAGCAACGTTCATAAATTTCAATGATGTCATTTACTTTTTCAATGTTCAACTGTGGATTGATACCTTGCGAGAACATATTATAAGCAATATTCAAAATATCCACATTACCGGTACGCTCACCATTACCGAACAAGGTACCCTCTACACGGTCAGCACCTGCCAAAAGAGCCAACTCAGCACTGGCTACACCGGTACCACGGTCATTGTGCGGATGCACACTGATAATCAAGCTTTCTCTATTCTCTAAATGCTTTATCATCCATTCAATCTGGTCTGCATAAACATTCGGTGTATTCATTTCTACGGTAGAAGGCAGATTCACAATCATAGGATTTTCAGGAGTAGGCTGCCATTCTCTCTGTACTGCATTACAGATGTCCAATGCAAAATCCAGTTCTGTACCGGTAAAGCTTTCCGGTGAATACTCTAAGATAATCTTTCCCGGGAAATTCTTTGCACGCTCCTTTACCATTCTGGTACCTTGAATTGCAATTTCAGTAATGTGCTCTCTATCCATATTGAACACTACATCTCGCTGTAAAGTAGAGGTGGAATTGTAAATATGTACCACTGCCTGCTTACATCCCGCGATTGCTTCGAAAGTACGATCAATCAGTTCCTCACGGCACTGGGTCAATACCTGCACCACCACATCATCAGGAATCAGCTTTCTATCCACTAACTGACGAAGGAAATCAAACTCAATCTGGCTGGCTGCCGGGAAGCCGATTTCGATTTCCTTGAAGCCTAAATGAATCAGAAATTGGAACATCTCAATCTTTTCATCCACTACCATAGGATCAATCAAAGCCTGATTACCATCTCTTAAGTCTACGCTACACCAGATAGGTGCCTTCTCAATTTCTTTATTCGGCCATTCTCTTTCCGGATAATCTACTACCGGATTCCTGCGATATCTCTTATAATTCAACATAATCATTTCCTCCTTGTATACAAAACACAACCCATCCGTAAGGGATGGGCTGTTCAATCTGCGACTATTCTCCAAGACCGTCTTCTACTGCTGCAACCAAAGCAGCAAGGGCTTCCTTCTCATCTACACCCTCACAAGTAAATTCAATCTCGTCTCCACACTTCACACACGCACCTAAAACACTCAAAACACTCTTCGCATTTGCTGTGCTTTCCCTGAATTGAAACGTTATTAATGACTTAAAATTCATCGCTTCCTTACATAGGATACCTGCCGGTCTTAGGTGTAAACCAGTTGGATTTTTAATAACTACTTTTTGGCTAACCATTGCCATACCTCCATTCGCACTTTAATCATAGCACGAAAAGCCAAGAATCACAAGTAAAACTTACTTTTCAAAAAGAAGGGTTCTATTCCTGCGGTTCCTGTATTGCTTCTCCTTCTGTTTGCTCTGTCTGAGTTGCCTGATTTCTTGCTGCCAGCTCCTCCGGCGTAATAAATTCAATCGCAACCACTACTCTTTCAATTTGTTCTACATTTTCCGGTATTTCGAAGGTAACCGGTAGTAAATATGTACCGGAGGTCAGCACTTCTATTCCCTGACGCTCCATCCATGCAGCCACATCCACAACAGCATTCAAATCATTTACTTCCACAGCCGAAACATGCTCCGCCAAACCCCTGATACGCAAATCCGGTATCTTTGTGGTTTCCAAATCTCCCGCAATCATTCCGCTGGGTTTATTAATAATCTGTACATCACGTGCAGTCACCTTCAGATTTTCCTCTACCAGTTCCTCCACATATACCTTTATGGTTGCATTGCCATCAAATTCCTTATCTGCAAACATGATACTGTTTGATAAGAACCTACGCAAGCCAAGTGTAACCTCATAATCCTCCGTAGCACCGGTAATATCAATCACTTCTGCAGGTATGGTAATCGCTGAGGTATTCGCCAATGCCACATTAGGACCTGCAATCAATACCGTCTCCGGTGTAATATCCACTTTTCCGATAGCTGCATATCCCTCTGCCGGCTCACCGGACACTTCATACTCTATAGGTACTTCCTTGGTGGCATAAACCACTACATTGACTTTTACTCTATCAGTACTCTTCGCTAATGTAGCATAATTTAAATTCGCTCCATCCACATTCTTCAAATGTACATCAGCTGAGAGAGACATATCCCTGCTAATACCGGCAATGTTAATATCTACCACCGCCTTGGATACTTCAGCAACCTTTGATGCGGGTCCCTCGATTTCCATACGGTTCTGATCCATGGCCACACTACTGATGACATATCCGTTTGCCACTTCTCCCACCAGATTATAGCTAATGTCAATCCACTTCTTCGCCTTCTCTTCAATATTCAGCTTTACATAGCTGATATTGCCCGAAATATTTGTTACATTCTGACCATATTTAGGACAAGAAAAGGTTATGGGAACTGTATCCGTTGTAGTCAATTCATTCAAATCCGCTTCTGCGATAATATCACCCGCTTCGATTTCTTCACGGATAGATTTAGGGGCCTCGAAGCTAACCGAACGAAGCATTCCTGTACCATCCAGTATCTCGTATACCATATTCTTGTCTGTAACCAATTGTGTATTTACCAAATTCACTCTGATATTATTAAAGGTTTTATCATCCACAGGGTCATCAATACTGATTACTACTCCCCATAACAAAAAAGCAATTATCAGGGATATTAGCTTCAAGCCCCAGTTGTTAAACAACAATCTCTTTAACGTTTTCATGCTTTCGCCTTACCCTTTCCTTTTCCAATTTTTATCTTTTGCTTCTTTTGCTCCTTCTTCTCTCCAACATTCACCAACTCTAACAGTCTGTTTTTCAGCTTTTCACCATCAAAGTTTCTTTCCAATTCACCATCCACTGCTACACTGATTCTACCGGTCTGTTCCGAAACAATTACCGTTATGGAATCTGCTGCCTCGGAAATGCCCACGCCGGCTCTGTGTCTGGTTCCCAGCTCCTTACTGATAGTAGACTGGTCTGACAAAGGCAAATAACAGGTTGCAGAGGTTACACGATTACCACGCACAATGACAGCACCATCATGCAACGGAGTATTATGCTCAAAAATATTAATCAACAACTGGCTACTCAAAATTGCATCCACATCAATACCGGTTCGCTCATATTCCACCAAAGACTGTTCCCTTTCTATTACAATAAGAGCACCTGTCTTTACCTTGCTCATTTCCATACAAGCCTTTGCAATCTCACCAATGGTTCTTTCCGTAATGGTTCCACTGTCACGCTTACCGGAATCAAAAGGCAACACCGACACCAAACTGGTTTTTCCCAATTCCTCCAAGGCTTTCCGCAATTCCGGCTGCAGAATAATCAAGATAGCAGTAATTGCATACCCAAGTATATTTTCTCCCAACCATAGTATTGTATGCATCTTAAATGCATAAGCAACCACCCAAAAAATACCCAGCACAACAAGACCCTTCAGCAGCACCCAGGCTCTGGTGGTCTTTATCCAAAGAACAATATGGTACACCAAAAAGGCAATGATAAGAATTTCCAACACATCACCGAATTCGATGGTCTGTACAGACCTTCTTAAACTGGATAAAATCTCTCTTGCACGTTCACTTACGTTTTCCATTACGTATTTCCTTGTCAATTAATTGTTTTCTCCCTCAAAATCATCTAAAAATACAAGTGTATCGTCAGTAACTTTTCCGCCGTCTCCTCCTATCGTAACACTACGTCCACCGGCAATATGTTCATTGTTGTACTGACCGGTTCTGGAAGTTCTGGTTCGTTCTGTCACAACACGCCTTTCGGTTGCCGCAGCCTGCTTCTGCATATTGATTTTCTTCACGGTATTCGTAGGTGCTGCAACTGTCATCTTCGGAATAGCCTTTACATAATAGTAATATTCATCATCCTCAAACTGTACATTTTCCACTCTGCTGTAATCCACACTAAACCGAAACAACTCTAGCAGCTTACCAACACCAACTGCTAAGACAGAACCTAATATTGCACCGGCTAAAGAAATATTAGTATCATACATCAAATCGCCTACCAACAGCACAATCAAATTTACAATAACTCCACTAATCATTGCGATGGTCCATGCATATTCTACAGACAAACGTCGAAGCAGATACACCACAATCACCGTAATGGCAAATGCTGCTATCATAACCATCATTTCTCGATTCTTAATGATACCGTCTATCATCAAACGAACCTTTGCAACTGCTTCCTCTGAACCCATTGCGTTGATTACCTGTGCGTTGTCTATCACATGCCGCAACATATGATATCCAATCAAACCGCTGGCAATTGCAAAGATAGACACCGGTCCCGCCAACAATCCTACTGCAATGGGAATGACATAAGGAATGTTCATGGCTGCCAAAATCCCAGTCAGTAATACAACCAGTGAATCTCTGACACCATATCGGAAAAACAGCAAGAATAATATCAAATAGATTGCCATACCTACTATCGCCACTTCCAAAGAAAGTGCATACATATGTGCCACACTGAGCACCACAATAAAGAAAATCACAAATCCTATGGGCAGAAAAGAACACATCAGAGAGGCAATCAGTATCAGTCCCAGATTATCCAGCTGATACATATAGCCCATCTCACCACTCACAATACTCAACGCCAAAAACGCCAGCATAAATTTCAATACCGGCAAAATCACAAACTCAAAACGATTATATACTCTTTTAATATTATCTCTCAATTCTAACAAGCTTCTCATTTCCTTCAGCCTCTTTTACAAAGATTTATTGACGATACATAGCATTTAACTTTTTCAAACTATTCTGATACCGTCGAATGTTCTTTTTGGCTTTTGCATAACGATACGTAAAAATAACATACGTCAGACAGCAATATACTACCACAAAAATCACATAACTGCTGATAATATTTTTCGCAAAAAGCAGCAAATCCATACTATATAAATTCTCCATCAACCCTTCTATATCATATAGAATATAGAGAGCCAAGGCTATAAAAAAAGCTATTGTGGATGAAATCACTGCCTTCAGCAAATTTAGAGTAATATAATCTCCTCTAAAATATCTGCCGATAGACATATTTCTCTTCCCTTCCTTTTTCTCAAAGGAAGCCAGCTTCGTCATCAATACTATTCTATCACCATTTAACATACTGCACTCCTACTTATTATCAGACAGATAACGCATTCTGGAATCGCTGCTTCGTTTTCTATCCACCGGCGTATCAGCAGGCTTCTGTCCGCGCAGAATACTCTGAAAACCATTGGTAAGATTCTGCTTGCACTTGTCACAGTATTTTCCGCAACGTATCAATGCACCACAACTCTCACAGCCCAACATCAGAGGGGAACCTTCTGTCAGCTCCAGTCTTTCCTCACGCAACCACTGATTAATCTGAGAACGCTCTACCTCACAAGCCTCTGAAACCTCAGAAATACCCACGCCGGGATTCTCACGAATATATTCCTTTACCTCCTGAAACTTTGCTTCCAACCCTTCACGACATGCCGGACACATTGATGGTCCGCTAATATAGTTAAATAATCTACCGCAACCTCTACAATTTCTTACGTTCATGTCTTCCCTCCATGTTCTTACTGTTAAATCGTTTCACCAATCGCCAATGTTACAAAATATACATTTTCTACGCCATGTTCCGCAAATAATTTACTGATTGTATTTATTGTACTCCCGGTCGTATAAATGTCATCAATAATTATAATCGTATTTAATTTTACACCATTTTCCACCAGAATAAAAGCCTTTTTCAAATTATTTAGCCTTTCTTCAGGATTTAATAATTTTAAGGGCTTTGTATTCTTCACTCTTCTTAAGATTCTATCATAAACAGGGATGTTTAATTCCTGCCCTAATGCCTTCGCCAGCAGTTCTGCCTGATTATATCCTCTTTGACGTTCCTTTCCCGAATACATAGGAACCGGCACCAGTGCATCCGGCTTCAGACTTCGGATATAATCCCCCAGATAAAAAGCCATTTCCTCTGCAAAACCCTTTGCATACTCTCTTCTTCCGCCATATTTGAAACGATAAATTCCGGTAGCAACTGCCTTATAATCGTACAAAGCTCTTCCCTGCTTGTATACATGAGACGCTTTGCTGCAATCCTCACAATATTCCGTCTCCTTCGACGGAACCGCTTTTCCGCATTTTAAACATCGGGGGGGATCTACATATTTTATCTTTTTCATGCAGGCAGAACAAATCCCCCTATCCCTCAGGGAAACCACCTCATCACAAATAGGACATCGTGGAGGATAAATCACCCCGCCAAACCATTCTGTCATTTCTTTCAGTTTCTTCCAAATTCCCAACAATGCTACTTTACGCAAGGGAACTCCTTTCCGGAAGCCTTCTCCTAAGACAACTCACTTTCCTCCAACAGCTTCAGCTCCCGTATCCGAAGCTGCATAGAGGTATAACGCTTGTTTTCGCTTTCGTTGGCAATCATAGTGCGCACCATTTCACTGCTACCCAGAATCGTAACACAGTTTTTCGCTCGTGTCACCCCTGTATAAAGTAAATTTCGATTAAAAAGCATTCTGGGACCACTCAAAATAGGCATAATCACTGCCGGATATTCGCTGCCCTGTGATTTATGAATAGTTATGGCATAGGACAGCTCCAATTCCTCTAACAGAGAAAATGGATAAACCACTCTCTTATGTTCATCATACTCCACTACCAGCTCAGACGCGTATTCTCTGATTTCCACGATACGTCCCATATCTCCGTTAAACACACCCATTCCCTTATCAATGGTAATGTTGTAGCGGTTCACAATCTCCCATTCCAATTGATAATTGTTACGGATTTGCATCACCTTATCGCCTTCACGGTAAATGGTATCTCCACTGACATGCTCCTTCTTTGTCGCATCCGGCGGGTTCAGATACTTTTGTAAAATACCGTTCAGTACCTCTACCCCCAAGCTTCCCTTACGCATAGGTGTCAACACCTGAATATCAAAGGAGGTGGCGTTCACATATCCCGGCAACTTGTCCCGCAGGAGCTGTATCATATGCTTATAAATTACATTGACATCGCTTCGCTCCAACAAAAAGAAATCCTTGCTCTTATTGTCAAAGGATATCTGTTCGCCCCTGTTAATCCGATGTGCATTGACAACAATGTCACTTTCTCCTGCCTGACGGAATATCCTTTGCAGCACTACCATAGGAAAAGCCTGAGAATTGATAATATCCCTCAGTATCTGTCCCGGTCCTACACTGGGTAGCTGGTCCACATCCCCCACCAATATAAGACGAGTGCCCGGTGTTATAGCACGCAACAGTGCCTGAAACAACTGTAAATCCACCATAGACATCTCATCGATAATGATAACATCTGTTTCCAAAGGATTTTCTGCGTTCCGTTCGAAGCGTACACTCTTTTTATTATCATCCGACACAGCCCCGTTCAATTCCAGCATACGATGTATAGTTCTTGCCTCGAAACCGGTAGCCTCCGTCATTCTCTTAGCTGCACGTCCTGTAGGGGCCGCCAGATATATATCATATCCTTCCCTTTCAAAATAACGAATAATCGTATTGATGGTAGTCGTCTTTCCGGTACCCGGTCCGCCGGAAAGAATGAATAAACCATTCTGGATTGCTTCTGTAACAGCCTTCCACTGCAGTTCATCCAGTTCCATCTGTATTTCTTTTGTAATTGCTTTTAATGAAGCCTCAATATGCTGCTTTGATTCCCGCATAGGCATATCCAGTTCCAAAAGCATACGAGCACAATTCAATTCCGCATAATAGTAAGAAGCCGCATAGACACAATCCCCTTTCACAATCAGCTTCTTGTCCATCATCAGATTATCCAACTGGGGGCGTATATTCTCCGCTGCCACCTGCAAAAGCTCCTGTGCCCGACTTAACACCTGCTCCATGGGCAGATAACAGTGCCCCTCTCCTACAGCCTGTAATAAGGTATACAAAACACCACTTCTGATACGATAATCGGAATCTGTATGAATCCCCAGTTTTGCTGCTATATCATCTGCTATCTTAAAACCGATACCCTCAATATCCTCTGCCAACTTATAGGGATTTTCCTTCATCACTCCATACAAATTAGTTCCATAGGTATTAAAAATACGAATCGCCAAAGTATTGGATATGCCAAACTGTTGCAAATACACCAGAGCATCTCGCAAATCCTTACGTTCCTCCATTTGCTCTGCAATTTCTCTGGCCTTCCGTTCGCTGATACCTTTGATTTCTGCCAAACGCTCCGGCTCTTCCTCTATAATACGAAAAGTATCCTCACCAAATTTCTTAATAATCCGTTTCGCTAAAGCCGCACCAATTCCCTTCACTGCCCCGGAAGCAAGATACCGTTCCATGCTGACACTATCCTTGGGTGCCACAATTCGATAGGTTTCAATCTTAAACTGACGACTATATACAGGATGCTCCACATAGTCGCCCCGTGCTTCAATATTTTCTCCTTCTGCCAAGCCTCTGCAATAACCCACACAAGTGATTTCCTCTTCTTCCCCTACCAGAAGAAAAACGGTATATCCATTTTCAGGCTTTTGAAAAATAAAATGATCCACATATCCTGTGATTGTTTCCATACTGACAAATATCCTTTCCGGTGCCTACAGGGCTTTTGCTAATGTTTCAGCAAGCACTATTCTGCTTGCTGGGTTTTTGCTACAAAAAGGCTGCTTATTCAGCAGCCTCTCCTTACATAACCTACAAATCGTAGTTTCTCTTCATTTGTTCAAACAACATCTGTGCCAGTCCCAGGCTATTCTGCTCTGTAGAATCTGATGCAAGCTGCTGTACCATTTCATCTGTATAATAATCCATTAATGCTGACGAAGAACCTGACATCTCTTCGCTCTTTGGTATTGTTTTTACCATAGATTTGAACATCTGCTCCAAAAAATAAGCTTCAAACTGCTTACAGGCATCCATCAACTCCTCATCCGTAGCCTTCGTCATACCTGTATTCAGCTTATTCTCCAGCTTGGAAGTGGATTGATTATTCGCACTATATATATCCGTATAAAGTCCGGCAATATTATTCATATCCATACCTATAACCTCTTTTCAAAAAGCCGGCTGTTCACGAAACACCCTTAGCTCCTCTTATCCTAACGTCTCAGGTTGTTTGCCTGCTGCAGCATCTCATCAGATGCAGTGATTGCTTTGGAATTCAATTCATAAGCACGCTGTGCCACAATCATATTCACCATTTCATCCACTACCTGCACACCGGAGCCTTCCAAATAACCCTGTACCAGCTTACTGGGAGTTACGGATGCATTAGTTGCTTCATTCAACGCCTGACCACTGGCCGCTGTTACACTGAACAAGCCATCAGACTGCTTCTCCAAACCTGCCGGATTGCTGAACTGGAATACACCCAAACGAATGCCCAGAGACTGTGCATTATTATTTTCATCCGGATAACAAAGCTCCCCATTTGCAGTAATGGTAATTTCACTTACCGTATAATTCTGAGAAAGTGCAATACTCTTTCCATTAGTATCCAACACCGGCAAACCATCTGTGTTACACAGCATGTTAGTATTGTTCGGTCCTAAAGTCCACTGGAAATTACCGTTTCTGGTATAATATGTATTTCCGTCCTTGCCTTCAACACTGAAGAAGCCTCTGCCATCGATTGCAAATGCAGAATCACTTTCTGAGTCTAACAAAGGTCCCTGCTTAAACAAAGAGGTAATGGACGCATTCCGTACGCCCAGACCTACCTGAGCCCCTACCGGCTTCAGAGAGCCGTCCGCCTTTGTTGTCTTTGCCTGAATATTCTGATAAAGCAAGGATTTAAACTCATTTACCTCTGTCTTATAACCTACTGTATTTACATTTGCCAAGTTATTAGCGATTGTATCCACATTCGTCTGCTGTGCAATCATACCGGTTGCCGCAGTCCATAAACTTCTAACCATTTATGTTCCTACCTTTCGTAGCTTATATTACTGTATTTTACCCAACTGATTTACTGCAATTTCTAAGCTGCCATCATAAGTCTGCATGATTTTTTGATTGGTCTCATATGCACGGGTTACACTAATCATATTCACCATCTCCGTAACAATCTGCACATTTGCCATTTCCAAATATCCGGAACGCACTTTGGCATTGCCTTCTATGAGACTGGCCCCTTCCTTCGGCTGGAAATAAACATCACCATATTTCAACAAATAGTCATAATCTTCAAAATCCACAACCTGTATCTGTGCCACATTTCTGCCATTCTGACTGATATTGCCCAACTCGTCAATCTGAGCATCCAACAAAGTATTTAATTGAATGTGCTGATTATTGGTATCCAACACATAATCGCCATCCTTAGTTACCAGATAACCATCAATATCTAAAGTAAAGGAACCTGCTCTAGTGTACTTGGTATCCGTTTCGCCTGCACTGTTGGTATATTCCACAGCAAAGAAGCCATCCCCTGATAAAGCCAAATCATAGGTATTGTCTGTGACACGGAAGGAACCTTGGGAAAAATCCGTATAACTTTCCCCAATCTTTACCCCCGGATTGTTCACACCTATCCTCTGTACATTTTGTAACCCTACAGAGGAATCCTTTATCTTATAAGCCAACACATCACCAAAACACTGGCTGGTGGAGCCTTCCTTCTTAAAACCTACTGTAGAGGCGTTTGCCAAATTATTCGTCAGTATGTCCATACGATTCTGTTCATTACGCAGTCCGGTATGCACAGTATATAGTCCTTTTAACATAACGTCCTCCTTGTACTTCTTTTTTAGTCTTCTCTGTAGCCTGCCAAGAACTCTACATACTTACCGGTACCTACCGCTACTGCAGTCATAGGATCCTCAGCAGTCATGGTATTGATACCAGTCTTGGAAGAAATCAATTCTTCCAAACCTCGAAGCAAGCTTCCGCCACCGGTCAGCACGATACCTCTGTCTGCAATATCTGCAGCCAACTCCGGTGGTGTCTTCTCCAATACACTGTGAATGGTTTCTACAATCTGTGCCGTAGTTTCCTTCAAAGCCTCTTCGGTTTCTTCAGAGGATACTCTGACAGTCTTTGGCAAACCAGTTACCAAGTTACGTCCACGCACATCCATATAATCTGCTTCTGCTCTGGGATAGCAGGAACCAATCTTTATCTTCATGTCTTCTGCGGTTCTTTCACCAATCAGAAGATTATGCTTCTTTCTCATATAACGAACAATAGCTTCATCAAAATCATCGCCCGCAATCTTGATAGAGGCACTTACTACAGTACCACCCAAAGAAATAACTGCAATGTCGGAGGTACCACCACCAATATCTACAATCATATTTCCGCAAGGTTTGGAAATATCGATACCTGCACCGATAGCAGCTGCAATAGGCTCCTCAATGATGGAAACCTCTCTGGCACCTGCCTGATAGGTTGCGTCCTCAACCGCCTTCTTCTCTACTTCTGTAACACCACTGGGTACACAAACTGCGATACGCGGCTTACGGAACATTCTCTTACCCAGAGCCTTCTGGATAAAGTACTTCATCATCTTTTCTGTAACGGTATAGTCAGAAATAACACCCTGACGCAAAGGTCTTACGGCAATAATATTACCCGGTGTTCTACCAAGCATCAGACGAGCATCCTCTCCGATTGCTTTAATCTTGTTGGTGTCTCGGTCAAAAGCCACTACGGACGGCTCCTTCAATACAACACCCTTTCCTCTAATATAAACCAAAATGCTGGCGGTTCCCAAGTCAATTCCAATATCTGTACACTGCATCTTCTTTTCCCTTTCTACCCTTTCTTCCTGTGTATGCCACGCTGCAATACACTCTCTTACTCTTTATATACATGATGTTTACCAAATTATTCGTTCATTAATCACAAAATACACCACAATATATAGTTTACAGTTAGAATCCGGAAAAAGCAAGTGTTTCCCAACGCTTTCCTAAAAATTTAGATATTTTTAAAAATTCAACGCGAAAAAGGGAACGATTCCTTCCGTTCTCTTCTCCGCGTCCATGCTTTGTAACATAATTATCGGTCCATTTTGAAGAATCTTTAGGTAATTTCATAAATTTCTTCTACAAATTGTATCCGGCTAACCAGAGTCTCTTTGGTAATTCCTACATATTCCGAAAATAGACTTCCACTATAACATTTTCTTTACATACTTACCGGTATAAGATACAGGGTTTTGAACCACTTCCTCCGGAGTTCCGGTAGCAATCACAGCACCACCGCCATCGCCACCCTCCGGGCCGATATCAATGATATAGTCCGCAGTCTTAATCACATCCAGATTGTGCTCGATAACTACCACTGTATTCCCTCCGTCCGCCAGCCTGTGCAGAATCTCAATCAGCTTGTGCACATCTGCAAAGTGCAGACCGGTAGTAGGTTCATCCAGAATATAAATGGTCTTGCCTGTGCTGCGTCTGGAAAGCTCCGTTGCCAGCTTAATACGCTGTGCTTCTCCACCGGAAAGCGTCGTAGATGGCTGTCCCAGCTTGATATAAGACAGTCCAACGTCATTCAGGGTTTCAATCTTGCGCTTGATGGAAGGTACATTTTCAAAGAAGGTTACTGCCTCCTCCACCGTCATATCCAACACATCAAAGATACTCTTACCCTTGTACTTTACTTCCAAGGTTTCTCTATTGTAGCGTTTGCCGCCACACACCTCACAAGGAACATAAACATCTGCCAAAAAGTGCATTTCTATCTTTATAATGCCGTCACCGCTACAGGCTTCACAGCGTCCGCCCTTTACATTAAAGCTGAAACGGCCCTTACTGTAGCCCTTTGCCTTTGCATCTGCAGTAGAAGCAAACAAATCACGTATCATATCAAATACACCTGTATAGGTCGCCGGATTGGAACGAGGAGTACGACCGATAGGCGACTGGTCAATGTCGATGACCTTGTCCAGCTGTTCCAACCCTTCGATACCCTTGTGCTTTCCGGGAATGGTTCTGGCACGGTTTAGCTTCTTTGCCAGATGTTTATACAGGATTTCGTTCACCAAAGAACTCTTACCGGAACCGGACACACCGGTCACACAGGTCATGACTCCCAAAGGAAACTCTACATCAATGTTCTTTAAATTGTTTTCCTGTGCCCCCAATACCTTGATGCTTCCGGTTGACTTACGACGCATCTTTGGTACCGGTATCTTTAACTCACCACTCAGATACTTACCGGTCACCGACTCAGGCACCTTCATAATATCCTCAGCAGTACCTACTGCCACCACTTCGCCACCATGGGAACCGGCACCGGGACCGATATCCACAATATAATCCGCAGCCCGCATGGTATCCTCATCATGTTCCACCACTATCAATGTATTACCCAAATCCTTCAAACGTTTCAGTGCATCCAGAAGCTTATCATTATCCCTCTGGTGCAACCCGATACTGGGTTCATCCAGAATATAACATACCCCCACCAAACCGGAACCAATCTGGGTAGCCAGACGGATACGTTGTGCTTCACCACCGGACAGGCTGGCTGTACCTCTGGCCAAAGACAAATAATCCAGACCTACATTTACCAAAAAACCTACTCTTGCCCGTATTTCCTTCAATATCTGATTCCCAATCATTTCCTGTTGCTTCGTCAGCTTCATTTCTGCCAAAAACTCGGCCAGTTTGCCTATAGATAGTGCTGTAATTTCATGAATATTTTTATCGCAGACCGTAACCGCCAGTGCTTCCTGCTTCAATCGCATGCCCTTACACAGCTTACATGGCGTAATTCGCATAAAGGTTTCATACTCTGCCTTTGCACTTTCCGAAAAGGTTTCCTTGTAGCGCCGTTCCACATTACGGATCAAGCCATCAAAGGTAATAGGGTATACGCCCTTTCCTCTCTGACCTTCATAATAAACATCAACGGTTTCGGCGGTGCCATAAAGCAGGATTTTCTGTATCTCCTCCGGATATTGCTCAAAAGGGGTGTCCAAATCAAACCTGAAATGCTCACAAAGTGCCCGAAGTGTAGCATTGGTAAAGCTGTTCTTATCATGACAGGACTGCCAGCCCATGACTACAATAGCTCCCTGATTGATGCTTTTACTCATATCCGGAATCATCAAATCCACATCGAATTCCATCTTATATCCCAGACCGAAACAATCCGGACAGGCACCGAAGGGATTGTTAAAGGAGAAGCTTCTCGGCTCCACCTCACTGATGCTGATTCCGCAGTCCGGACAGGAAAAGCTCTGACTAAAAGTCAATATTTCTCCGTCGATAATATCCACCTCCAAAAGCCCCTCTGCCAAATCCAAAGCAGTTTCGATGGAATCTGTCAGACGTTTCTGAATTCCTTCCCGAACAATCAGACGGTCTACCACGATTTCAATATTATGTTTGATATTCTTATCCAGTTCAATCTCTTCAGACAGCTCATACAGATTTCCGTCAATCCGCACTCGCACAAAACCGCTTCTTTTCGCTCTGTCCAAAACCTTTTCATGGCGTCCTTTTTTGCCTCTTACCACCGGCGCCAAAAGCTGCAAACGAGTACCTTCTCCCTGCTCCATAATCAGGTCTACCATTTGGTCTACGGTCTGTTTCGCAATCACTCTGCCACATTTAGGACAGTGAGGCACACCGATACGTGCGTACAAAAGTCTGAAATAGTCGTAAATCTCCGTCACTGTTCCCACGGTGGAACGTGGGTTACGATTGGTAGACTTCTGGTCAATGGAAATGGCCGGAGACAAACCCTCGATTTGCTCCACATTTGGTTTCTCCATCTGTCCCAAAAACTGACGTGCATAAGAGGACAAAGATTCCATATACCTTCTCTGGCCTTCTGCATAAATTGTGTCAAATGCCAAAGATGATTTTCCGGAACCTGACATTCCTGTCAATACCACAAATTCATTTCTGGGAATATCTACATCTATTCCTTTTAAATTGTGCTCATATGCTCCCCTGATTTTAATATATTCCCTTCGGGGGAGCATCTTCTTTATCTCTTCCATGTTTCTTGCCTCCGTCATTTTCCTTGAAGAATCGCCTGCCATTCTCCCGGATGAAACCTCTCATTTCCCTGTTTTTCCACATCCCCAAGAACTAGTCTTCGTCCAATTCCTGTAGCTTCTTCTTTAATTCCAACATCTTATCACGAAGCTCTGCGGCTGCCTCGAAATTCAACTCCGTAGCTGCCTTCTGCATCTTCTTCTGCACCTCGCCGATGAGCTTCTCCAATTCCTTGCGACTCATAGACTCGGGATCCTTTTCGAACCTTACCTCTTCTGCCGCAATTTCTCTGGAAATACTAATTAAATCCCGAACAGCCTTCTTGATAGTCTGTGGAGTAATACCATGCTCTTCATTGTATTTCATCTGAATTTCCCGACGACGATTGGTTTCGTCCAATGCTATCCGCATAGAATCCGTAATAGTATCCGCATACATAATCACATGCCCTTCTGCATTACGTGCTGCACGTCCCACAGTCTGTATCAGGGATGTAGCACTGCGCAGGAAGCCTTCTTTGTCCGCATCCAGAATGATAACTAAAGAAATTTCCGGAATATCCAAGCCTTCACGCAGCAGGTTAATGCCAACCAGCACATCAAACACATCCAAACGCATATCACGGATAATCTCTGCACGCTCCAGAGTGTCAATGTCCGAATGCAGGTATCGCACTCGAATGCCCACTTCCTTCATATAGTCTGTCAAATCCTCAGCCATACGCTTGGTTAATGTAGTAATCAGTACCTTGTTATGCTTCTGTATCTCCTTATTGACCTCTCCTATCAAATCATCAATCTGTCCTTCCACCGGGCGCACATCCACCTCCGGATCCAACAACCCCGTAGGACGGATAATCTGCTCTGTACGAAGTAGCTCATGCTCCTCTTCATAAGTAGATGGTGTCGCCGACACAAACATTATCTGATCAATATGAGCCTCAAACTCCCCGAAATTCAAGGGTCTGTTGTCCAATGCCGAAGGCAGTCGGAAGCCATACTCTACTAAAGTTTCCTTACGGGAACGGTCTCCTGCATACATGCCTCGAATCTGGGGAATGGTCATGTGAGACCCATCAATAATAATTAAGTAATCATCTCCGAAATAGTCCATAAGAGTCATAGGTGTCGCCCCCGGCTCCATGAAATTCAAATGTCGGGAATAATTCTCAATACCGGAACAGAAACCGGTCTCCCTTAGCATCTCTATATCAAAATTTGTACGCTCTGAAATACGCTGGGCTTCAATCAATTTATCCTCGCCCTTGAAATACTGAATTCTATCCTTCAGTTCGATTTCAATATTTTCACAAGCCTTCCGAATCTTGTCCGGTGCTACTACATAATGAGAAGCCGGGAAAATAGAGATATGGCTGAGTGCGGCATGCACCTTGCCGGTCAGGGGCTCCACCTCCGTAATCCGGTCAATCTCATCCCCGAAAAACTCCACTCTTATCAAATAGTCACCGCCCTGAGCCGGATAAATCTCTACTACATCTCCTCGTACGCGGAAGGTTCCTCGCTGAATATCCATATCATTTCTGTCATACTGAATATCTATCAGCTCTCTCAATACCTGATCCCTGTCCTTAAACATACCGGGGCGTAGAGAAACAATCATCTCCTGATATTCATCCGGACTTCCCAATCCATAAATACAGGACACACTGGCTACCACAATCACGTCCCTACGCTCTGACAGAGATGCAGTTGCAGAAAGACGCAGCTTGTCAATCTCCTCATTAATGGAGGAATCCTTGGCAATATAAGTATCCGAAGACGGTACATATGCCTCCGGCTGGTAATAATCGTAATAGGACACAAAATACTCCACCGCGTTCTCAGGGAAGAACTCCTTGAACTCCCCATAGAGCTGCCCGGCCAGTGTTTTGTTATGGGCAATAATCAAAGTCGGCTTATTCAATGCCGCAATGACATTGGCCATGGTAAAGGTCTTACCGGAACCGGTAACACCTAACAAGGTCTGGCATTGATTGCCCTGCTTGAACCCCTCCACCAGGTCTGAAATGGCCTGGGGTTGGTCGCCGGTAGGCTGGTATTCGGAATGTAATATAAAATGGTCCATGATGTTCACCTCTATTTATAAAACAAGCGTGTATGGATTAGCTTTTCCAATTATAGCATATCCATACACGCATTGCAAACATTTGTTCTTTTTGGTTTTGACCCTCAATTTGCTCCTGCTCTTCACACTAGCTATTAACCTGATGCAAAGAACCTTTAGCTTACTTACAGCCCATACCTCTTCACAATCTCCTGAAACTCCGGTGACTGTGCGAAATGCCCCACCATTGTCATCCTTGACATACCATTACGTAAATGGTTCATCCAATTATTCATACCACCTTCATCCGGTTCCCTATCCATAAACGTCCAATATAGTGAATAAATGAAACTATCATCCGTCATTCTGAGCTGTTTATGTTCATCCGAGGAATAAAACATTTTAGCCACCTGTTCCGGTGTTGCCTGACCGGTTTTAATTTGGTCTCCCCAATAAATAACACCGTTTCTGTCACTTCCACGACACAATACATAATTATAGATTCTTTCTACAAACATATGTACCTCTCCTAAAACCACCATGGTTCCTCGAACAATTCCGTAACTGGTACACAATTCATCAAATTCCTTGGAATTTACAAAACCGGCAAGCACCTCATCCCTGCTCGTTCCTGTATTAATTTGCTGTATCCAATAAGCACACCCTGCAGCATCCGGCTCTCTGTTAAAGAAGGTTCTGTACAATACCTCTAAATACTGCTGATCAGAGTAATTTTTGTTGATAAATTCACTGCTTCGGATAAAACCATCTGCAATACTGGCACCGTCCTTTTGATGGGTCAGAAGTTGATTCGTCCAGTACGCAATACCGGAAGGATCTGAAGCTCTTCCCAGTGCCACCGTATACATTCGTTCTACAAAGGCCTCCACTTGCTTCTCTCCTGCTGATACCACGTTCACAACACATTGTGCTGTCATATTATTGAGTGTCACAGTAATGATCGCCTCACCTCTTCCTACCGCCTTTACCACACCTGTATTACTTACTGTTGCCACCTTTGTATTTGAGGAGGTCCATGTAATAGCATCTTTATCTACCCATGCATTGGTGGGGTTTAACACGATAGAAAGTGTCTTTTTACTGCCTTCTTTTAACTCCAAAGACTTTTTGGATACGGAAATACTTTTCAGTTTATAAAAATCTACTACAACATCTGTATTACAGGTATAATTCCCATATGTATCATATGCATACACATGTGTAAACAAACGAATATTGTCTCCACCATGATAATAAGGAAATACCTCATATAAATATTCTCCGCTTTCATTCGGCTTTGTTATAGCCGTGGTATTTACCCAGTCATTTGCCAAATCGTCCTGTCCGTTTACTTCTGACCAGGTAGGGAAGCACACCTTCGCAATACCACTGGGATCAGAGGCAGAGCATACTACACTATAACAATTACTGGCAATATATTCTACTCTTACTTCGTCAATAATCGGAGCCGTCCTATCAATATTTACCTGTGCATCATGATAGTTCGTACCACAATATCCATAAGCATCATAAGCATAGATATGTGTATAATAGGTACCCTCATCATTATTATGACCGGATGTGTTAACTCGATACGAATAAACACCCTTATCCGGTGTAAAAACCGCCTCTGTGTTGTACCAGTCAACTGACAAATCATCCTGCCATCCGATATCCGACCAAGTCGGAAAACTAACCCTTGTTATACCACTTTCATCCGAAACTTTACATTGTACCGTATAACCGTCCTTTGACAAATCCGTAACCCTAACATCATATATCACCGGTGCCGCCCCTGTCTCTGTCAGGGTATACGTTTTTCCCATGAAAGTCACTGTTGACGATAGGACTCCTCCCGCATTTAACAGCATAGCAGTCCTATTTCCCCGTGAAGTATTGTCATTCACAATGAAATACGTATTATAATTGCTAGAAAAGACACCACTACTATAATTAGAACCGGTAAACATATCATACCGTGCATCAGTCAGTACACTATTCCACATAGCTTTTTCGTAGTAAATATTTGAAGTAGCCTGATAGGTTTGGCGGCTTTTATTATAAAACTTATACGATAAGCACAAATCATCCTGTGTGGCATCAACCTGATACCAATGGCCATAAAGGTTCACCACGTTCCAAGCATGACTATCACTGGTAACCGTTACAGTCTCAACACCTGCTGCATTTAACAACAATTGCAGTGTTTTTGCATATCCGGTACACACTGTTTGTCCCAAGCATACCATGCTATATGCAGACTGGTCGTAACTATTTGACTTATATGCCGTGTTATTACATACGATATCATGTGCAATCTTTTCCTTTTTCTCCTGTGTATCACCACTTTGCACTTGAGCAACCCATCCGTCTATCTTTGTTCTAAACGCTTGTGTTGCTGCCCATCTGGCTTCTCCGTCCATAAACTCCGAATAAACCGAAATCCCTCCCCCTTTATCCGAAACAGAATAGCTATGTGACAGGAAATAATATTGGGGATGATTATACATAAACATAATCGCCAGTTCTCGCATTCGTTCTTTCCCAATTACCTCATCTGCGTTAACAAAAATATTGGGTCTCTCCTTACTTACAGCCGCCTCTATACACGCGGCTTCCATCCTGTCCCACCAAACCTTCTCAGCAGTCGTCAACCTATTATAATAATAATCCGTATCGAACTTACTCCAATAAGCAATATCTGTTGCCGAGGCACTCACATGCTCCATTCCTGTTATGCCGGTATCAGACGCAAGGTTTTCAAAATATTCCACTTCTATCGGAGCCTGAAATCCGTACCATTCCTCTATCGCCACTTCTTCTGTGGTCGCTTTTGCAGAAATAGCCAAACTCCACATTCCGACTACTAATGCTCCAATCAGCATCAATACCTTAAATACTCCGCTTTTCATTTACCACCTCTATTACCGCTTTACAGCCCATACCTCTTCATAATCTCCTGAAACTCCGGAGACTGTGCAAAGCCTTCCAATGCTGTCGCTCTGCTGACGCCCTGGTTCAGCTGGTCAACCCAGTAAGCCTTGCCACTTGCCTCAGAAGCTCTACCCATAAAGGTCAAATACAATGTTTCAATGTACTTGTCATTGCTGGTATTCTTTTCCACATACTCATCAGACAAGAAGAAAAACTTCGCTACATCCTCAGGTGTACTTTCACCTGCGTTAATTCTGCGTGTCCACTCAGCCAATCCGGCAGGTTCACTGGCACGTTCCAAAGCGATAGTATACATACGCTCTACAAACTGTCCCACACCTGTTGCTGTCGCATCATCCTCCATAGTCCCCCGGACAATACCATACGTTGTACACAACTCATCAAATTCCGCTGAATTCACAAAACCTACTAACACAGATCTTCTGCTTCTTCCTGCATTCATCTGGCTAATCCAATAGGCACTTCCATTCTCATCTGCCTCTCTGTTAAAGAAAGTCTTATACAACACTTTCAGATATTCTGCATCGCTGTATTTCTTTTCTGCAAACTCACCTGATAAGATGAAGCCTTCCGAAAGCCCTGCACCGTCTGCTTCATGAGCCATGAGCTGATTGGTCCAGAATGTAATACCCGACGGATCAGATGCTCTGCCCAAAGCCACCGTATACATACGCTCTACAAAAGCCTCTATCAAGACTTCCTCTTTCGTCTTTACCGTAACTACACAATTTAATTGTTTTCCTGCCACTGCTGCAGTAATAGTAGCTTCTCCTCTACCTTTTGCGGTTACCACTCCTTTGGAATTTACGGTTGCTACACTTTTGTCTGAGGAAGACCACTTCACTGTCATATTCTCTGACGTATTAGACGGCTTATATGAAATTTTTAGCTGTTGTGTATCACCTACTACTAATTCCGCAGTTTTTGTAGAAATAGATACACTTTTTAAAGGAATGATGTTTACTGCAATAGTATCATCATATACATGATTGCCTGCTGCATCGAATAAATATACGTGAGTATAATACTTTCCGGATTCCTTATTATGGTCTGCACTTTTTACCCGGAATTCATATTCTCCCTTGGAATTAGGGGTAACTACCGCCGTTTTATTCTTCCAATCCTTTACTAAGTCATCCTGACCATTTGCATCTGTCCAGGTAGGGAAACATGCCTTCACAATGCCAACATCATCTGTACCGGTACAGACTACCGTATAACCATCTCCGGTTACATCCTTTACTGACACATTGCTAATAACAGGTGCCTGCTTATCAATATATACCGCCACATCCTCATAGCATGTGTAGTTGCCTGCCGCATCATAAGCATAAATGTGTGTATAATAATTTCCACCATCTTCTTTGTGATCAGAGGTATTCACTCTATAATAATATGTACCATCCGTTCCCGGCTTGTACACCGCAGTAGTATTGTACCAGTCCTCTTCCAAGTCATCCTGCCATCCCTTATCTGACCAAGTCGGGAAACTAACTCTGGAAATACCACTATCATCAGAAGCCTTACAAGTCACGGTATACCCTGATGATGATGCATCAATTATCTTCACATTACTAATCACCGGCTTTGCACCTGTTTCTGCCAATATATATACATTATCATTGTAAGAAAGTGCTGATAAAATCGTACCATTACTATCTATCAGCTTTACCATGCGGTCTCCCAAAGCGGTGTTCTCATTTACTACTACATAAGTATTACCGCTCTGTGTAAAATAAGGCTTCGTATAAAAGTAACCTGACATCATGTCATATTTGGCATCCGGTAATACACCTTCCCACTCATCATACTCAAAATGACCATCATTACCCGACTGGAATGTCTGACGGCTCCTATTATAATAATTATAATAAATAGGCATATATGTGTCATCCGTATCATTCCATGTAACATCTACCTGATACCAGTTCCCATGAATATTAACCACATTCCAACCATGATTACTTCCTGTCACAGTGATTGTATCCACTCCGGCAGCGTTTAATAAAGTCTGAAAAGAAGCTGCATATCCCGCACATACCGTTTGTCCCAAACAGACCATACTATATGCAGACTGATCAAACTCATTAGACTTATATACGGTATTATTGCAGATAATATCATGTGCTGCCTTCTCTTTTTCTTCCGGCAAATCATAAGCATTTACCTGTTCTACCCATGCATCCATTTTCGACGTAAAGGCCTTTGTAGCGGTTGCTCTTGCCTCTCCGTCAGTAAACTCTTCATATATACCAATTCCGCCATAATAGCTTCCATACGTCCAATAGTTCGCCAAAAAGTAATACTGTTTGTTCGTATACATAAAATACCAAACCAACTCACGCATTCTGTCAGAACCAATCTCCTCGTCCGCATAACCATACACCCAATTAATGTCTTCTGTTCCTGTAGCTGCGGCGATACACTTCATTTCCATATCGTCCCACCATACTTTTTCAGCTTCGGTCAACGTATTATAAAAATAATCACTGCTGAATTTCGTCCAATAGGCAATATCTTTTTCTGAAACGTACACCTTCTCAAATATCATTTCCGTTTCTTCATGATTATCAGGCATCTCCATCTGTATCATGGGCTTCAGACCGCGCCTACTCTCTACGTCTACTTCCGGCTCTGCCTGTACATTTATAACCGGCATTAATGTTCCCACTAACAATGCACCTGTTAATAAGAGCTTTCCTAATAAACTCTTTCCCTTTTTCATAACTTGTCACCTCATCGTGTTTAATGTCTTTGCGACATATTATAGCAGAATATCTGTCTCTTGTGAAGCTCAAGCCTGATTAAACAAGCAAAAACAGAGGCGACATTCCTTCGAACATCGACTCTGTAACTTCAGCTCTTTTATTACAAATTAATATGCTGCAATTCCATAACTGTTACAAATTCCTACGAACTCTTCACTATAAGCAAATCCATTGAATACATCTTCTCTGGTTACCTCACCTTTTGCCATACGATCCAGCCAGTACGCCTTTCCGTTTGCCTCAGATGCTCTTCCCATGAATGCCTGATACAAGTATTCTACAAAGTCAGCATCGCTGTGGTTCTTGTTAATGAATTCTTCACTAAATACAAAACCATGTGCCGCTGTTGCTCCACTGCATTCGTTTCTGCGGAGCTTTCCGTTCCAATAGCTTAAACCGTTTTCATCAGCGTCTCTGTCCAAACAAATCTTGTACAAACGCTTGATAAAGCTGACAACACCATTTTCCTTGCCGTCAACCACACAGGCACCTGTAGGTACGGTTCCGTTCAGTGGCTCATCTATGGGAGCACCCAGCTCAATACCATAGTTTTCACAAATGCCCTTAAATTCATTACTTTGAGAAAATCCGTTAAATACGGTCTCTCTGGTGCTACCGGTTTCCATCATACCCAACCAGTGCTTTAAACCACCCTCATCCGCTGTACGGTCTAATGCAACCTGATACATACGCTGAATGAAAGGTACTACTTCCGGTTCGTATGGCACAAACTCATTTCTAGAATATTCTGCAATTGCTTCCTCCCAGCCGTCAACATAAGTAGGGTAGTATATAGGCGGTGGATAATATCCTATATATGGTGAAACAGATGCAAACCATATGGCTTATATAAAAACTTTATTGTTTCAAATTCATCACAACCATTAAAAACGGAATCCCCCAAAGATACATTTTCATTAAAAGATACTTCTAAACTGGTAAACTCATCACTATGAAATGCATATCCACCAACATATAGTACACTGGCAGGTATAACCAATCTTCCTTTAAATTCACATAAACCGAATGCAGTATCGCCTATATACTCCACACTGCTCGGGATTACTAAATCTCCTTCAAATCCGCAATATCTAAATGCTTTCTCCTCAATCCGTTTCACGCCATCAGATAGAACCAGTTCATCAAAATTACTCCCTCCATCAAATGCACCATAATCAATTTTTGTCACTCTTGCCGGAATAACTAACACTCCCCTAAAATTACCGCAATCAGCAAATGCTCTCTCCCCAATCTCTGTCACACCATCAGGAATCACCAATTCCCCCGAAAAACAACTTTCACAAAACGCATAATCACCGATTTCCACTACGGGGACTCCACCAATTTGGCTGGGAATCTCCAGCACTCCATAGTCATCACCCTCAAAACCGGTAATCACAATACATTCCTCAGTCACCTCATACACCAAACTGTACGGCGAGCTTTCATTTGGCATATATGTTTCTGCCTGCACATAGTCACCCTTAAATACCAGTGATAACGTGCCTACTAACAACAACGCCTTAACTGCCTTCATCACGCTTTTAAATTTGCTCATTTGCTCACACTTTCGCTTCGCAGCTACCTTTCTACTATTTTTATCGTGTATAGTGTAACACTTCAAAATCGCAAAGCCAACGCGTGCCCGACAAAAAAACGAAATAGCGTTTTATTATTTCTTATATCTACAACACCACACACTTCCTGTCCGCCAGCTCTATGGTGGATGGTCTGTGGGCAATCATGATAATGGTTCGTTGCTGCTTCATCTGCTTTAACGCCTCATTTACCAATTGCTCCGACTCATTATCAAGAGCTGATGTTGCCTCATCCAACAACAGGATAGGTGCGTCCTTTAATATAGCTCTGGCTATGGCAACCCTCTGACGTTGTCCGCCAGACAAACCATTCCCCCGTTCGCCCACCATGGTATCATAGCCATTTTCCAGGCCCAGAATAAACTCATGGGCATGTGCCAGCTTCGCTGCATTCTCCACCTGCTCATCCGTAGCATCCGGACATGCCAGTCGTATGTTCTCCCGAATGGTTTCATTAAATAAATAGGGTTCCTGGGGCACATAAGCGAACTGCTTTCTTACCGCTTCGTTAGAAAGTTTGCGATACGATTTTCCATGCAGCAAAATATCACCACCAATCATGGGATATAACCCTAACAAAAGCTTCGAAATAGTAGTCTTTCCGCAGCCGGAGTGTCCTGTGATTGCAACACTTTCTCCTACCTTTACATCCATGGAGAAATCCTTTAATAAAGGCTTATCCTCCCGATAGTGAAATGTCAGCTTCGAAAGTTCAACCGCTACACGAGAATCTGCTTTCACGCTCCTCTGCTCCTCCGCCTTCTCCAAAGCACCTGAAACCCTCTGATTCGTTTCTGCACCGGACATATCTCGCCCATGCTCCGACCATGCTTCTTCCTCCGTTATGCCATACCAGCACTCCGGTTCCTCCTCTTCCTCCAGAAATTCAAAAACATTTTGAGCATTCACCAAACAACCAATCAGCTCCGGCAGGTATTTTCCCAGCTGCAGGAACTGGAAAGAAAAAGCACCATACAAAGAATAAATCGCAGTCAACGCTCCCAATGTGGTATAACCACCCTGTACGAAATAAATGCCCAACATCAAAAAAGCCAATCCACACAACAAATCAAAGCCACTGCTACAGCTTTCTAAAATAGCAGTATAGATTATTTTCTTATTATTTTCCTTTACATATTTTTCATTTTCTGCAATAAATTCACTTACTGTATTTTTACCGGCACTGTACATTCTGGCCTGTTCCATACCCTGCAACAGATTGGACATCCTTTCCGTCATCCTGCTATTGATACCGGACAATGACTTGGAAACCCTTCGCATAGGCTGTATCAGGGAACCATTGATAACCAACATCACCAGATTCACTCCTATCAGGCACAGGGTAATCTGCCAGCTTAAAAGCAGCATGGGTATCAAATATACAATTACCTGCAAAATCGGTGCCACTGTCCTACGCAGGCGGGATCCGTATATACTTCCTGTCTTTTCCAAATCATAAGAAAGCTTGGAAATAAATTCGCCACTATGGTGTTCTTCATAATAAGTATAGGGCATACGCACCTCATGGTGAAACACCAGCTTACAGAGAGTTCCATGCCCTCTCTTTGCCTCTACATTATAAGCAATAGCAGCCGCACGATAAACAAGCAATGCAACAATACCACCGATTACATTTACTGCAATAATAGCCGGAATCCCGCCTTCCTCTCCTGACTGTGCCGCATCCACAACATCCTTTAAAAGAAGTGAGGTCATGACGGAAAATGCAGCCCAACCGGTACTCATGAAAAATATGGCAATCAGATACACCGGACATCTTTTTCCCATCACACCCATGATTTTTCTGAAAATCTCCCATTGCTTCATACCGTCTCCTCCTTTCTTCCTTCTCTGCCATACATGCCCGAATAGACTCCGTTTTTCGCCAAAAGTGTTTCATGTGTTCCGCTCTCTACGATTTTACCGTCCTTCAGTACCATGATTTCATCTGCATCTTGAATAGTGGACAATCTATGAGCAATGGTAATACAAGTTCTATTGTCTGACAGTTTTTTGATAGCCTCCTGAATCAGCTTCTCTGTTTCCACATCGATTGCTGATGTAGGCTCATCCAGCAAAAGGATCGGTGCATTTTTCAAAAATGCCCTGGCTATGGAAATCCTCTGACGCTCCCCACCGGAAAGCAGGATACCTCTTTCCCCTACGATACTATCATACCCTTCCGGAAGTCCGCTAATGAAATCATGAATACCCGCGTTCTTACAGGCCGCAATGATTTCCTCATCCGTCGCCAGTAAATTCCCATAACGGACATTTTCCAGAATACTGGTAGGAAACAGAAATACATTTTGTGACACCAGTGCCATTTGTTCTCTGGCCGCCTGAACATCCCATTCTCCAAAGCTTCTTCCAAACAGCTTATAACTTCCCCTATTCACCGGATAGAAGCCGCACAGCAGATGGAAAATCGTACTTTTCCCTCCTCCGGAATCTCCCACAAAGGCAACATTTGTCCCTCGCCTTACCCGGAAAGTAAGGTCACTCAGAACCTCCTTATCCTCTACATATGAAAAATCTACTCCTTCAAAGGCAACTGCAATATCTGTATCTATCCCCTCTTTTGCCTCACCACTTGGTTCATCCGACTGCGTCAAAATTTCCTCCACACGCTTCACACAAACCATACTCTCTCTGGCATCCACCAGATGAAAAGGGACTCCCACAAAAGCATCCACGAATTTCTGTAAAATCATCAGAAAGACTACTAATTCTCCCAAACTGATATTTCCCTGCAGTACCATAATATAAGCATATATTGCACTGATGATATTGGGCAACCATTGTAACAGCCTTCTTATAATCAGGGCATTATTGGTGATACGTACTCTCTTCTCCTCATTAGCCACCACATCATCTGCTGCCTTATTCAATTTATTTTGAAAATGGTCTTCTGCACCGAACGCTCTTAACACTAAAATACCACTGATACAATCCTGAGAAATCTCTGTAATTATGTCTGACTTCTGGCGAAATACCTTTCTCAAACTTTCTATCTTCTTCACTACCTTATTGGTAAAAAAGAATAGAAAGGGGTAACACACGAGAATCAACACTAACAGCCCCATGTTGATTTGCCCCACATAAATCGCATAAGTTACCATGGCTACCAGATTCGTACAAATCTCCGGCAGGTTCTGGTTCAACAATGTCTCTATTTCCGCAATATCCGAATTCACTTTATTGATGACAGAAGCTGAACCATTTTTATCAAAGTAACGGTATTCCAAACGATACAGTTTATGTGCTACCATATTCTTGTACATTGCCTGCACCTGAATGCTAAACTTCGAAGCGAATAAACTCTTTAAAAATGCCACTATGAAGCCAATCACAATCAGCACCAACAATCTACCGGTGAATCCTCCAAAGTCTACCTTTTCTCCTGCCAGCATAATATCAATGGCATCCCCGATAATGGTATTGCCCTCTACCACCACCTTTGCCAGTATGTAAGCCAATACCAGTCCCGCTACAAAGTAAAACCAGTACCTGATGCAGCACTTCATAAAGTTCTTTTGTTTCATTCTCCCACTCCTCTCTCCGTCTGCCAAATCTCTCATTTACTTGATTTTTCTTCGGATAGGTTACATTATACAACAAATTATTGAATATTTCCTTCGTTTTTAACTCACATTTTACACTTTTCTATAAAATTATGCTATACTATATGATAAAATCAAAACAACTACTCAGATGTCATGCGTAAAAGGAGACTGTCATGCCCACACCATTAAAACCCGGCGAAGATATTTATATTGATTACAAGGAACTCCCCGGAGACTATGCCATGCCTTCCATGGAAGCTGCTTTAGACCATTATACTCTCGGCTATAGCCTGAGCGGAGACCGAAAATACTTTACCCATACCAAAATATACTATGCTCATGGTGAAACCATCGGTTTTGGCCTTCCTAATGTATACCACCGCAATATGCCTATGTCCGATACCCCTTATAAAAGGTATTTGATTAAGTACAAAAAAGAAGTGCTGTTACCCGTTATCGACTTAATTGGCGAAAATGAATTTCAAGCACTTCACACGAACTATATGAACTTTCCTGAGGAAAGTCTCAAACTTATCAGACCTCAGTTTGAAAATATGCTGGACATCTATAACAGCAAGTCAAACTATGCACAATTTATGTTAAAAAACATGCTTCAAAACCTGGTATTAACTATTTACCAGCACAAACCTGCAATTACAGAAGACAGCCTGAATTTGTCCTCCTTTCATCAGCAGATTTACGATGCACTCATTTATGTGGAACGAAACCTTGCCGGGGATTTATCCTTAGAATTGGTTGCAGAAAGGATTTCTCTGTCTCCCAGTTACTTTTCCCGACTCTTTAAAAACACTGTAGGTTGTTCCTTCTCCGAATATGTTACACGTACTCGCCTGCAATATGCCAAGCTGCTCATGGCCAACGAAAAACTTTCCGTCAGCGAAGTTGCTGAACGTTGTGGCTTTAACAATTCCAATTATTTCAGCACCATCTTTAAAAAGTATAATCAGGTCAGTCCCAGGGAATACTACAACACTTAATGTATAGCTCCATATTGATCTGAATCACAAACAGGGAGCCGTGCCAAGGCACTACTCCCCGTTCAAAATCCTTTGATATAATTCTTCCCCCTCTGCTCCGGCAAGCTTCCCGCATACCTCTACCCGCAAAGCCACGATGGGTATCTGCACGTGGGCTATGGCATCGGAAACCTCTAACAGCATGAGTTTTTGAAACTCTTGAAAGGATACCGGTATATTCAAATGCTCCCGCAGATGATGCAGCCTCAGGCTCATTCTGTCATCATGATGCCTCACATAATATAGCAATCTGCGTTGTTCCTCTTCGGATAATGCTGCCCCTTTCTGAAGCAGTGTAGGAATTATCTCATCTCTGACCAACTCGAAACTGTGCTCAGGATGTCCGTAATAATGCATATCCGTGTCGCCTTCCCGCTTGCCTGTTACCTGGCAATCCGGCTTTCCGATATCATGTAACAATGCTGCCAAATACAACATATCATCCTCTAAATTCTTGGGCAAACCAACTACCGTATGCACACAATGCATCCACAAATCATATTGATGTGCAGAGTTTTTTTGATCATAATCAAACATAATCCGCACACAGGGAAGCCATTCTGCTATAGCTTCCCTATGGTTATCTATTTGTTCTACTGTTTCTGCACCTTTCAGTAATGTGAGTAATTCCGCAAACTGCATATGGTCATTCTCCCCTTCCGATTGTCGCAACAGCATCATGTCCTTTTCCTATGCTCCATACTCTATGGTATATAGAAATTGGCACACTGCTGCCGACTCTTCTCCGCCAATTCCCCGGAAGGTAAAGTCCAGCACCAGCCTTTCTCTGCAGTCATAAAACTTTTTGTATGCCTGCTTTAATACCTTCTCGGATATAGGGATTATTATATCATAATATTCCATCTCTTCACAATCTGCAAGTACACCTTTGTAGAGAATGGTTTCTCCTACCAAAATACAAATGCTCTTTCCTACATCTGCTCCGCGGAAGGTAACACTCAGTGCTGTCCCCTCCGGATTTACCTCCATGGTATAAGTGAAGCTGCCGCCGGCCTTGGCATAACGTGCAGTTCCCCCTTCCGTGCTTCCTACGGAACCGGTTCCCTGCTCGGTCATATGGTGAAAATCATCATTTTCATACTGTCCGTATCCGGGCTGTACGGTATCAATACGCCTGATTTCTTTTTCCTTTTGCTCTGCCTCCAATGCAAGCATGCTCTTGTCAACGAACCTAAAATAAATACCGTAACGCTCTGTATGCTGTGAAAAATGCGGTACATAGGTAAGTGTCGCATCTGTGCCCTTCAAATCAAAGCAAAGTTCCTCTCCTTGACGCAACAAATGCTTTTCAATATCTGCTATGTATTCGGCAACTGTTCCCTCCTGCACCACTATCTGTTCACTTTGGGAAGGAATATAATTTTCTTCTATGATACGGTTACTTGGAATAGTTACGTTCACACCGGTAGTAGAATCAATCATATCCTTAGTACCCAATAACGCACTCAACACCACCGGACCATACTGAAATGCATAAGTATTTGCACCATCCGGCAGATTATGTGCTGTCACCTTCATAGGAAGCACCAGTTCTATCACCGTATTTGCTTCGAATGGACCTTCCACCACTGCATAGCCATTTCCTGTATCCGTGCCTTCCACTTCGTAGGAATACGCCACACCATTTACTATTATCTCCATAGGTGCAGCCAGCCACTTGGGTAATCGTAACAACAGTTTCCCTTCCAGTTTACCGCCCAACTGCAGAGAAACTTTGTCAGTCTTCGGAACATCTGCTTCCATAGTAATCTCTACATCCTTGAATACCACCTTGGAAGCCATATACAAATTCACAATCAGACTATCTTCCTTTTCAAAGTAGAAGCTTTCCTGAAGCTTAGAAAAGTTCTCCATCCCTGTTCCGGTACAACACCAAAACTTGTTAAAACGCTCTCCATACACTTTATAATAACCACTGGCCATAGGCTGAAAATACGTAGTCATTCCGGTCTGAGGATTCTGAGAGGACAAAATCGAATTGATGAAGGTCTTCTCGAACCAGTCTGCATACTTTACCTCTCCGGTAATCATAAACAAAAGTTTCGTCATCTTCTGCATATTGTACACATTACAGGTCTCACAATTACAATTGGTTCGCTCCTTATCCAGTATCCGGTCTTCTCCGAAATGCTCCCACTCACTATTTCCGCCCGTCACATAGGTATGGTTTTCGGTCACCAGCTTCCAGAAATGTGCTGCGTACTCCAGATATTTTCCCTCTCCGGTCACCACATAACGCTTCAAGGCTCCCATGAACTTGGGAATAGTGGTATTGGCATGATGATTGTTCAGCACATTATCACCGGTTTTCGCCTGCAAAACCCGTTCAAACAGTTCCACCTGGTCAAAGGCATGGGCAGCCTCCAGATGCTCCTTGCGACCGGTAATCAGATACACATCATACATACAGTCATTCATACCACCATATTCAATGCCCAGTACGGTTCTGTGGGTTTCCTCGCTCCAGCTCTGTGTTCTGTCATATACCCAGTCTGCCAGTCTGGAGGTAACTTCCTTTGTGGTTGCCTTGATTTCCTCTGCCAACGCACCATCCACATCCATGTTCACCAAAGACACCAGACCTTCCAGAGTCTTGTGCATGGTATACCAAGGTACCCAGGCCTGAGTAATAATATTGGTTTTGTTCTCCTCCACATAGTCAAACTGCTTTTCTACATTTTCCTTATCCTGAATAATGGCACCAAACAAAAAACCGGTACCTGCCGCATCCTGACATTCTTTCAGTCCGTCTGCCAAACGCTTCAAAATCTGTAACACTATCTGCCTGTCATCCTCTTTGCAGTTTGCAGACTCACAGCTTCTCACACAGGCTGTCATATAATGTCCCAGACTATGGCCTCCTATCAGCATGCTCTCCCATCCTGTATAGCGTACCTCTCCACGCATATCTACACCGGCAGTCTCCCGAAATCCTGCCAACAGTTTATCCGTATCAAAAGCAGTCAAATACAAAACCTCTTTTTCAAAGGCATTCAACAGATATGCATCCTTCAATGCCACCTTGCGTAATGAAAATGCCTTATTCCCTCTTCTATTCATAGTATCTGCTCCCTTCCATTTCCAATACTTTTTCCCGGTACTTCTATTATGACACCGAAATGCTTATGTGAAAATCTGGAAAGGTTGTAAAAGGTGTGAAAAAGTTATTTATTATTTTTATATCTATGGTAAAATAGGAAAGAACAAATTCGTGATTTTATAAAGGAGTTAATTATGTTTCTTCGCTTTGACACCTCCATGGAATTTACTTATCATTGGTGTGGAAAATTCACATCCCCCAACAGTGATTGGATACATCTGACCCGAAACCGGGAAGACTATGAACTCATGGTAGTAACCGAAGGTACCTTATACATTGCCGACCATGAGAGGGAGTATATTGTCCAAAAGGGCGAGTACCTACTGATGGCACCTACCCCTTTTCAACATGGAACCCACTGTAGCGACTGTCATTTCTACTGGTTGCATTTCGGCTACAATAAGGAACAGCAAAATCACGAAACCCTTTCCTACTATGCCACTTATTCTCCGGGAAAGCTCTTGATTCCTGTCACCGGCAGGCTTTCTTCCTTGGAACGAATCATTATTTTAATGAAACAATTACAGGACTCAGACCGCCGCTACAAGGAACCTTCCCTAAACCGCTATCTATGCAGTGCTCTGCTGGCGGAAATCAGTGCCCAAGGTCGGCACCACCTGAATAAAGATAAACAACTAAAGGAGCAGCTTTATAGTGATATCCAGGACTATATCTCCTGGCATATTCAAGAGAACCTGCGCATATCTGAAATTGCCTCATACTTTGGATACAACGAAAAATACCTGACCACCTTTTTCAAAAGGTACGCAGGTATTACGTTAAAACAATATATTCTTCAAACCAAAATGGACTTTGCCAAATCCGCCTTAACAGAAACCACCCAACCCATTTCCCAAATTGCCTATGGATTGGGATTTTCTGATGCGCATAATTTTTCCAATGCCTTTCACAAGGTAACAGGTCTCTCCCCCTCACAATTTCGTGCCAGCTATAACAAACACAATGTTTTTCAAAAGTAGGGGCAAGCCCCCTACACCCAATAGGGTTTTTGATCCTTGTGAGTAAAATTCTTCATTCTCTCCTTAAAGCTCCCCAACTCTCCTTCGTAATAGAGCCTTTGCTTATCATTCAGCTTTCCGGCAGCTTCCAGCTCTGCCATCAGTTCCTCCAATTCTTTCAAATTCATCTGGGCAGCATCCTTGTAATTGTTCTCCATATTCATTCGGATTTTCTGCACAATCCCATCCAGCTGCTTATTTCTACTGCTTTTCAAGAAATCGAACATATACTTATCCCCCTTCTTCTTTATATCCTTACCACATCAAATACCACCAGCTTGTCCCCCTCTACCGTAAACTTCACATCAAATCCTGCAAACGTCACACCATAGGGTCTGGTCTGTCCGCTTTGGGTAGAAGGTCTGGGGTCCTGCTTCAATACCTCGATAATCGCCTGTCTTTTCTCTTGGGGCAATCTTTCCAGCAATTCCTGCGGAAACTCTACCTGTAATTCATACTCCTTCACCTCTCCGGCAAAACCCTCCCAAGCATCCGGATGGCAATCTGCATAGGGTAGGTAGGGTTTAATATCATAAATCGGTGTCTTGTCCCGCAAATCCACGCCAGCCACATGAAGCACCGGTCCTTTCTTTGTCATTTCGATCCGCTCCAGCTTCACGCTGGACAAGCCGATAGGATTCGGACGAAAAGGCGAACGGGTAGCAAACACACCCATATGCTTTTTTCCTCCCAGTCGGGGTGGCTTTACGGTAGCGGACCATCCGGCACGCTCCGTCCCCTGGAACTGCCAAAGTAGCCATATATAATTAAAACCATCCAATCCCTTTACTGCTTCCGGGTTTCGGTATTCCGGTTCAAATACTATTCTCCCCTTTAACTCCTCCACCAGACCGCTTTGTCTGGGGATACCGAATTTTTCCGGGAAATCTGTATAAATATAAGCAACGATTTTCATGACTCACTCCATATACAAAGGGTGTAGGCTCACTGTTATGTAAACCTACACACCTATTTCTACTGCAACATTCCTGCCAATACTTCCTTCGCATATTCTAACTGATTATCATAGTCATTATCATAATAAGCCTCTCCGTCGAACTCACATACCAAATCCGGCTCAATACCGGTTCCATGGATATTAGTTCCTTTCGGAGAATAATAGCTACTGGTGGTAATCTTCACTGCTGAGCCATCCTTGATACTGACAATCTGCTGTACAATGCCCTTACCAAATGTGGTAGTTCCTACCAAGGTACCAATGCCATAATCCTTAATGGCACCTGCCAATACCTCAGAAGCACTGGCAGAGTTTCCGTCTACCAAAACTACCATAGGCTGCTTAAATTCATGCTTCCCATCGCTGGAATATTCATTTCGCTCACCATACTTATCCTCGGTATATACAATCAGTCCTTTTGGCAACAGCATCTTTCCGATATTCACCACGGAAGTCAGACTGCCACCGGGATTGGCACGCAAATCCAAAATCAATCCCTTCATTCCGGAGCCTTTCGCCGTAGCCAGTGCATCTGCAAACTGCTGCACTGTAATATCACTAAACTCTGTTATTTGAATGTAAGCCATTCCGTCTTCCAACATCTCCCACTCTACGGTAGGCGATTCCACACGCCTACGTTCTACATCTACATACAAATAATCCGTTTCCGTGCTACGAACGATAGTCAGCTCCACGGTAGTACCTTCTTCTCCTTTAATAAGTGCCACTACCGAATCCAAGGTCATACCATAAGTGGATTCCCCATTTACCTCATAGATAATATCATTGGGTCTCAAATCCACCTCTTCCGCAGGGGATCCGGCTATGGGTGCCAGTATCATAGGATACATACCGGTATCATCATAGGTCACATGTGCTCCGATACCATAATAGATACCGGATGTCTGCTGCATCAGCTTATCCAGTTCTTCTTCTGAGTAATAGCAGGTGTATGGGTCCCCTACTGCATCCAGCATGCCACGGTAGGCCCCCTCCTCCAAATCTATATCCTCTACATCATTGCTATAATAGTATTCATCAATAATTTCCTCAATGGCTGCCATCTTCTGTATCATGGCATCATCTATCAGCACATCATCCTCTTCTGCCACATTGGAAATAGAATTTCCCGGGGTTTTGGTATCTTTGGTTAAAAGATTAAACAGTAAAACTCCCAATACCACGATTCCCACCAAGGTCAGAGTAATCATTACTCCCAATAGCAATCCGACAAAGAAAGAACTATTACTGTTTTTTCTTTTTTGCTCCTGCATATTTTGCATATCCATTGCTTATGCCTCCATTACTTCGACAAATAGTTCCACGGACTTTCATAGTTACCATTTTTACGCACACTGAAATGCAAATGGTTTCCGGTAGAACGTCCGGTAGTACCTACTCCGGCAATGTGTTCCCCTTTCACCACCTTGTCACCCTTAGACACATACAATTTCGACGCGTGCATATAAATAGTAAACAAACCGCTACCATGATCAATCATTACATAATTACCCATGGTAGAGCTATAGGTTGCCGCAACCACTACTCCATCGTATGCCGCATATATCTTCGTTCCCTTGGGTGCTGCAAAGTCTACACCATTGTGAAACTGCTTCACCTTTAATATGGGATGAATACGATACCCATAGTCATCAGATATTCTCTTATAAGATTCCAGTGGGAATGCAAACTTACCACCATTGTATATGGGAGCCTGACTGGCTAATAGTTTTTTCTTTTCTTCCTCTACCGCTTTTTCCAGTTGCTTGATGATTTCGTTCTGCTCTGCAATATCTGCCTCATATTCCTTGATGGCTTTTTCCTGGGTACTTATATTGCTCTCATACTTCTCAATTTCCTGCTTCTTTACTTCTATCAGGGCTTCCACTGCAGCCTGTTCATTTTCTACGCTTTCTTTCACCGCATCAAGGTAATCTTTTTCCACCTGCAACTGTTGCTCACAGAGCTCCACATATTCTCTGTTTTCAATGTATTCCTCCAGCTTTTGCTTTTCATACTCCGCAATAGCCTCTTCATAGGTGATACGGTTCAACATCTCCATAAAGCTGTTAGCCGAAAGAATTCTCTCCAGAAAATGATACTCACCGCTTTCGTAATTACATTTTATGCGTTCCTTCATGGAAACATACTGTGTTTCCTCCACAGTCTTTGCTGCCTCCAGCTGTGCCTGGGTTTCTTCAATATCCTCTTCCTTCTGGGTAATCTGGCTCAACAAATCTGCAATTTTTGCCTCAATGGTCTCTAGGGTATTATCCAGCTGTACCACATAGTTTTTCAGGTCTGATTTCTCGCCTTCCAGCTTGCTTACCAATTTCTTCACATCAGACAGAGAATTTTTCAAATCCTTCATTTCCTTCTCTGCATTGCTAATCTGTTTCTCCATATCTTTTATAGCCTGCGAAGAAACTGTAGTCTTTCCCGCCTGACTGGGAACGGATGCCGTAATCAATGCCGCTGCACACACCAGCAGCCCAATCCATACTCTTACTCTTTTCATATATTTCCTTTGCTCAAAAACTTACAGAGAGCCTTTACGACTCTCTGTACAATTAAACATGTAAATGCTTCTTAACGGTAGACCAGCTTCCCAAGAAGCCGATACCCACACCGACAATCAATGATACCGGTAACAGGAAGTCAAAAATCGATTCAACAGGCAGGAAATCCAACAGTTTTGTCAGATTTTCAAACTTTTCCATCATGAAATTCAATACCGCACTGTACATCTTATAAATAGCGTACAGGGGGATTACCGCTCCCAACAGACCGATGATTACACCCTCAATTACAAAGGGAGCTCTTACGAAAAAGTCTGTTGCACCTACATATTTCATAATGTTGATCTCTGCCTTACGGATAGAAATACCTACAATGATGGTATTGCTAATCAAAAAGACGGAAACTGCCAGTAATACAGCAATAATACCTACCGATACATAACTAATCAGTATGTTTACGGCTGTAAGTGTCTCTGCCAGCTCGTCCAGACTATTAATAAAGGAAACTCCCGGTATGGACATGATATAGGTCTTTAACTCGTCCTGCTGGGATACATCCTTTGGAAACACCTCATAATTCATACTATTGGCCAAAGGATTGTCCGGATAGCCTGCCAGGAATTCATCGGCTCTGTCCTTGAATACATCTGCCTGATAGTCTGCCCATGCCTGTTCTGCAGAAATATACTTTATCTCTGCCACCTCTTCCCGGCTCTCTATGAGTCTGCCGATTTCATCAATACGTTCTTGAGAAATGCCTTCCTCAAAGAACACAGTGAAAGAAACTACCTCTTCCACATTCTTTACAATATTTTGAAAATTGATCGCAACGGAATAAAATACACCCAACATCAGCAAGCAGGCTGACATAGTCGCAATGGATGCCAGAGTGTACCATTTATTTCGAAACAGAACTACAAAGCCCTGCCGAATCGTATAAAAAAATGTACTAATCTTCATCGATGTAGGTACCCTCCTCTTCATCACTGATAATAACACCCTTACGCATGGTAACCACTCGCTTCTGCATAGCGTTTACAATCTCGCGATTGTGGGTAACTACCACCACAGTGGTACCTGCCTCGTTAATCTCCTCCAAAAGCTTCATGATTTCCCAAGAGTTCTTGGGGTCCAGATTACCGGTAGGCTCATCTGCCAATAATATTTTTGGTTCATTAATTAGTGCTCTCGCAATGGCTACTCTCTGCTGTTCTCCACCGGACAACTGTC
>JAZLEI010000002.1:0-38132 GCA_045615205.1 Acetatifactor sp. | reverse complement strand
CTTTCTTTTTCCATACACTTAATCCTTCCTATTTTCATTCAAAGCAACAATACACCTATTTTAACGGATTTAATCCATTTAATCAACTAAAATCCTATTTTTATACAAAAAAAGACAGTCAATCTATTGAAAATTGACTGTCCTTAACCACTTCTTAGCCATTTGCCAACTGGCAAAGTTCCTCTAACATCTTCGGCAATTCTGTATCCATATTCTCGTTGGAGAACTGGCAGGTACCGACCTTCTTATGTCCACCACCATGATACTTCAACATCAGACTACCTACATTTACATCCGAGGTTCTGTTCAAAATACTATAACCTACTGCTGCCGAGCACCCCTGACCGCCACGACCGCTTACAATCCATGCGGAAATGTTCTGCTCCGGATAGAGACTGTAAATCATAAAACGGTTACCTGTATAAATAGGATCTACGCCACGCAGGTCAGAAATGATTACATTACCTTCCACACGGGTGTACTTCTGTACCATTTCCTTGAACTTCTCGGTCTGCTCATAATATACTTCAATTCTTTCCTTCACGTCACTTAAATTCAGGATTTCTTCTGTAGTCATGGTACGACAGGCATCAATCAGCTTCTCCATCAACTGATAATTAGAAATAGTGAACTGTCTCCAACGTCCCAAACCGGTTCTGGGATCCATCAGGAAACCAATCAAAATCCAACCGGTAGGATTTAACACCTCATCTATGGTCAGATTACCGGAATCTACCTTATCAACCGCTTCCATCATATCATCAAACTGAGGGAAACGCTCTCTGCCACCATAATATTCATAAATAATACGTGCACAGGAAGGGGTGATACGGCTCTCTCCTTTATACTTACCTGCTAACTCATTACGTTCATGCTCGCTGGAATGATGGTCAAACCACAAACCACAGCCCGGCACAAAAGGTACATTGGCCAAACAGTCATTTTCATTGACCTCTACCAGACCATCCTGCAAATCCTTGGGATGTGCAAACTTCCAACAATCAATAATACCAGCCTCTTTTAATAGAGCACCACATGCAAGTCCGTCAAAATCGGAACGTGTAATTAATCTCATAACCTGCTTCCTTTCCACATGTAGAATATATTCTAATTATAGTGCAATTGTGTAGGATTTTCAAGGCATTATTTGTTTATTGTATTAACAATTGCACAACGCCCACCCATGCTGCCAAACAGAATATCTACAATTACCAACGGAATATGCACCCGGTTTCAGTAGCACATCGCAGCAAACATATATACTTCTTGCTAATAAAATTCCAGAGAATTCAATACCTTCCACACATCCTCCGGCATCGCCTTCATCATATAAATAGAATATACTGTATTCAAATCTTCTTCCTTCATAACACTTACCATGTAAGATTTATCCAACTGATTGACAATTGCCCGTACACCATCCCGCTCGTACAGCCAATTTCCACCGCCGTCCATCAGCTCTGCTCGCACAGTCCCTGCAGTCGCATAGACCAGCTGATTCTCTAAGCTCCAGAAATTATAGTCCTTTGCATCCAGAAAATAGGCAGTTTTCATAATATGATAGAAGGAATCCGGTCTGTCAAAGCCAAGCTTTTCATAGCTCTTCTCCACCACTTCCGGACCAAACAGTCTCAAGGTATTCCCTTCATAATACTTCTCATCCACCAGAGAAACAGACATATCTTCCATTTCTTTATAAATCAAATAGTTTTTACTCTGTCCGGACACGCTATAAACAATGACATTCATCTCTTCATATTTTTTCTGTTCTGTCATATCCGCGGGCACTTCTATGGAAAAATAATCATTTCCCACCCGAATAACATTCTCTTCCCGCATTGTATATTCTGTTGCATACTCTACCGGCTGGCAATAAGGCAATGCCTTTTGTACCAAGGCATGCAGCAATAACTTCGGCACCAGCAAACCTAAAAGCATCACTACCACTACCAACGCTATGATAATCGTAATAAAAATATTTTGTTTTTTCTTCATAAGTCCCCACCTCATATAATAACAACACAATATCTTTCCAAGCAAATCCTTTCGCTTGCTTTTCTTAACTATACTATAGGAGGGGCTTCCTTACAATTAATAATTCACCACTTTATACTTGGTTAATATGGTAATTTCTGCACGAATGCCAAAAGAGATAATTCCTTCATAGACGGATTGTCTCTTTTCATTTCAGCCAAGTTTAATACCTCTTCAGATATTCTTCTGCTTTGGCACTATCCAGCGCATATTTTTCCATCAACTTACACAATACTACGGTTTTCGACAACTGACACTCTTTGCACAATTCAATATAGGCTTTTATTCCGTGTTCTCTCTCCTTAAATGCTTTTTCTTCTGCTTGCTCTGCCCGTTCCTCTGCTTGCTCTGCCCGTTCTTCTGCTTTATCCGCTCTTACCTTCTGTTTGGCAGTTTTTCTTCTCTCAGCTTGTATATCTATCTTTTCCATATTCTCAAACAACTCAGCCATCTTCTTTTCCTTCACTTTCCCTACAAGCTCTTCTGCTTCTTCCGCCGGTACGTTTTCTTTCAAAAGCAACACATACAACACATCTGCTATAACCTGTAACACTTGACTGGGCGTATTTTGCAGTATCTCCGACAGCTTCTGCGGTGGTATTTCCCTCAGTCGCTCTATATCCTCTTTAGTCTGTACCTTATTAAACAGCATCACCAGTGAAATCTCATCAGCCTTTTCTAAAAGCTCCTCATTTGTATATTTCCGTATTGGTACCAAATAATACTGAAAATCCGGAATATATTTTTGAAACAAGTCTCCCATCGCTATTCTGTCCCTGAAATGCAGCGGATCCGTCCATTTCGATTTTCCCTCATAATATACTATGGGTAATATCGGCGGATATCGAAAATCCTTTGTCTTACTGATGCCTTCTTTCTTTTTCTCTTCCTCTTTCTCATATGCTTCCCATATGTACACCATATAACGGAATATCTGCATAAATATATTATATTCCGGTTTTGTCTTATGTTCAATTAGTGACACTAGAAAAAATGGCGGTAAGCCTCCCTTTATCCTGATTTTCTTTACTCTGTCCGCATTACGCTCTTCTGCTATTAATGGCACATACTGGGATGACACATCTTCGATATCCTCCGGTTGGACATCCTTCATGTAAGGCAAATCTACATAATCTCGCACAAATTGCGCACACAGTATTGCCTCATCAAAAATCCGCTTCCCACTGCTATCCCTCAGCTTCGAATTCGTTACAACGGTTGCTACTTCTTTTTCTTCTCTGTCCTTCATGGTTTCCTTTCCGAGAATACATTTCTCATTAAAGTCTACCTTCTCCTATATATACTCTAATGCTCCCGTGAAATGTTGAGCGATCGCCCAGATAACCGAAGTAGCTCGGTTCTTTTGTAAGAAGTATTACTTGCTTTCATTATAACTGAATTTTCATAAATTGTAAATAGACATTTTTTATAGTTTCCTAACAATCAAATTTTCATCAAATGTCCTTGCAATAAATGTCCGCATTTTTCACATCGGTGATGCTGAAACAGATTCGGAATAGGTATTTTTCTCCAATCTAAACCGGCATAAATAGTACTTTCGCCAGTCTCAACCAAAGCCAAAAGTACCGGACCCATTTCCTGCCCACAGTCCCTGCACATCCAATATTCCCTATAAACCACATGATATAATACACCGTCTCGTTCCAAGCAATGTATCGGTAACCAAAAAGGCTTTGGTACATGATCATTATGGCAAAGTGCAAAATACAACTTAACATTCTTTACTTTCTGAGCAGTCTTTATATATTGTTCTACAAACTCCCTATAAAAAGGAAGGTTATTTAACGTTTCTTCATCTTTAAGCAGTTCATCATACTTCTCCGGCGCGAAAATATAGGTGTCTATACCATGAATGTTTACTTTCTTGTACAGATACTTCTCGAAATACTTCATTGCTCATTTCCCTCTAATTCTCTTAAAATTTCTTCATCTGTCATAGGTTCATAGTCTGACAAATAATCCACCCCCTTTAATTTGCACACAATACTCCATAACTCATTCTCATACTCCTCAAATGCACCCAATCTATGGTAAAGTAACGCTATCACCTTATTGCTTTGCATCTTACGTCCGTCCAACGCAGCTCCCCAAAACACATGAGCCACTTCTCCATATTCCTCTTTGTCATAGCCGTCATTGCATAATATTTCAAATAAAATCTCCTGTGCACATTCCCAACCGTATTCTGCAATTACAGCCTCAAGACGTTCCTGTACTATTTCCTCAATAACAGCTTTCATCACTGATTTCCTCCACCTCTACCACAAACGTTTCTAACCCAACCTATATTTCAGTTCATTCCTAAGTCGTAAACATTCTGTCGTAACATATTCTTTATGCTTATACTCGCACTCCTGCAAATAATCTTCGTCCCTTCTGCTGATATAAGTATCTGTCAGTTCTGTATAAGGAGCCACCTTCTTCACCTCGTGTACCAGCTTGTTGTACACTTTCTCTAAGCGTTCCGGGCGAGGTATCCACTGCCCCTGCTCATCATAATAACCTGAAATCACAAAAAGTCTGGCTCTGGTAATCTTTTTACCATTTGTATTTATATAAGAAAAGCTTGCCTCTATGACCACATTTCCGGAAGCATCATAACCACCAATCCTCTCATGACCATTGGGTAGCGTTTTAGCATTCAACTCTCCTACCTCCGGCAAATAGAAATAATACTGCTTCTCCTCCTCGGTCACAAAGTCTATAGAATCGCTCTGTACTATTTTTCCTTCCACACTTTTGACAATTCTGCATCCACATTCCAAAGCCTTCTGTGCTACCATCCGAAAATCCTCATAACCCATATAATAATTGATCTGTTTACCCATTGTTCTCTCCATTCTACCCAATCTATGTACTCTTCTATATCCTCCGAATTATCAAAGCGTTCGCTTAGCCAACCACTTCTTTTGTCAGCCCGAATTCTTTTTTATCTTTTTGATTCTATATAATCAACAAATTCACACTACCCGGACACAGTACTACCTGCTTCCTATCAACACTTTCTCTACACTCCTGTACACAGCATTCCTGCAGGGAACATACTGCTCTGGGAGAAGCTGCTGTAAGACTTATCAAAGTAGCTTCTTTGCCGCCTAATATATCGTCCGCTTCTATACAAACAACGTATTCCTTATCCACATCCCTATTCACCATCGCAACACAAATACTTCCATCCTCCCGCTGCACAGCAGCAATACTCAAAGCATCTATCTCTCCGGCAGCTCCACCATCCAGCTGTGGCGAAGTAAATCTTATCCGTATCCGCTCTCCTAGCATGTTCTGACGGTATAAACGAAGAGGATAACCAATGGTCTGGAACCAGGATCCTTTCTCTTCTGCTACAATAGGTGCCAGCACATTTACCATCTGTGCCATATTTGCCATCCCCAGCTCCGGTATTCCCAGCATCAAATTCAGCACACTAGCCACCCAAAGTGCATCTCTCCAACAATAAACAGGTTGCAATCCATAGGTTTCATCTGCACGAAAATCCCAGATGTTCCATTCATCCAAAGCAATCAGCAACTCTTTCTCTCTGGGCGAAAAACGATACCAAGGATTAAAATCCATAACTGTCTTAGGATAAGTATGCAACAGCTCTATCACCTGCTCCAGTGTTCTCTTTAGGTATTTTTCCCCCTCAAAGGGTCCGTACAAGCCATTTCCCCCTTCTCCTGAATAATGATGAATGGAGAAATAATCTGTCACAGGATGCAAAGCATCCAAAACCAAACGATTCCACTCTTCCTTCTCGCAACCTACGATGACTGTCTTTATGGAATTATCTGTTAGCTTCATAAATTTAATAAATTCCCATGCATCCTGGATATACAAATTTACATCATGGTGTACCCCGATATCCGGTTCTGCATAGCTTTCATTACCAATACACCAGTACTTTACGTCAAAAGGCTCCTCATAACCATGCTGACGTCGCAGCCTCGCATAATAGGAATTTCCTGTTCCGTTACAATATTCCACCCAGTTGCCAGCTTCCTGCGGCGTACCTGATGCCATGTTCACACAAATCATAGGTTCCGCACCAATCTTGCGACAAAACTGAACAAACTCCGCAGTCCCGAAAGAAGGATCCAATTCACCACCCCAAATTAAATTCTTGCGATGAATTCTCTCTTCCTTGGGTCCGATGGCATCCTCCCAATGATACTGACACATAATCGTCCCCCCCGGAAAACGAAGCACCGGTGGTGCCAGCTCTCTTGCCTTTTCCATCACATCCAAACGCATACCATCCTCGTCCGCCAGTTCACTCTCCGAATCATAAACGCCTCCATAAATACAATTCAATGCATGCTCAATAAATTGACCATACAACTTCTCATCAATTTTTCCGTTCTTTTCTTCCAGTGTCAGTTGAAGCATCGTAATTTTCTCCTTCTCTCCATATCTGTTTTAATGTATTCCACCATTTTTTCGGTTTCCCTCGTTTACTGGTAGGCTTCTTTGCTACTCCCACAATACTACGCTTCCTTGTGTTTCATGTGCAGCTTCTTCTTCGCCTTCTCCCACTACTCTGCAATTTCACGCAGTGAAAGGGGCTCAATTTCCTAAAAAACTATTACAAAAAGGAAGTCTTTCATAGACTTCCTTCTGTTTGCGTGAGACACGGGGGATTCGAACCCCCGACAACTTGATTAAAAGTCAAGTGCTCTACCGACTGAGCTAGTATCCCATATCAATATTTGAATATAAAAAAAACAGGGCTAGCTGGATTCGAACCAGCGACTGCAGCAGTCAAAGTGCTGTGCCTTACCGCTTGGCGATAGCCCTATAAATGACACCAAGCGTGTCATACAGACACATCTAGGAAAATAAGGTGGATAATGGGATTCGAACCCATGGCCTTCAGAGCCACAATCTGACGCCCTAACCAACTGCGCTATACCCACCATGCGGAAACTTAATTCCATGAGGTCAAAACCTCTACTGTGCCCAAAGGGATTCGAACCCCCGACCCACGGCTTAGAAGGCCGTTGCTCTATCCAGCTGAGCTATGGACACATGTCGTCAAACTCTATCGACGAGTGATATTATATCTTGCGATATAGTGTTTGTCAACCTCTTTTTCACAAAAGCGTTAACAAAGCGGGTGATGGGAATCGAACCCACGTATCCAGCTTGGAAGGCTGGTGTTCTACCATTGAACTACACCCGCGGAATCGGGGTGACAGGATTCGAACCTGCGACCCCCTGGTCCCAAACCAGGTACTCTAGCCAAACTGAGCCACACCCCGATAGAACTTTTTCATTTGACGCAAGTGTTATTATATATGCTAACCCTAACAATGTCAAGTGATTTTTCTAAATTTTCTAAATTTTTGTTACAATTTATTTTCTATTGGGTGAGAGCCTAATAGTGTAAAAATATGAAATATTTTCACACCAGTTCTGAACAGGCTCTGAACAAATAACCATATTACAAATACGCCACCGTAAAATGTGCTTCTCCGAAACGATCTATCTCCATTATTATATAGGAAGGCTTTCTGCCATCCTGTCTGGGATAGGATAAGCTTCCGGGATTGAGGGTCACCAAATCCTCCTCGATTTCCAAAAAGGGTCTGTGGGTGTGCCCGAACATCACTACATCCACTCCTCTGGCTCTGGCTTCCTGCTTCAACATTTCCGGTCCCATGGAAACACAATAATTATGTCCATGTGTAATCCAAACCTTATACTTTTCAATATTTAGATCTTGCTCACGAGGAAGTTCCGAGAAAAAGTCATTGTTTCCGGAAACCATTACAACCGGACAACCTGCTGACAAACTCAGTACATACTCACTTCCTTCCACATCCCCACAATGGATTACCATATCCAACGGTTTCAATCGCTCCAATACTTCAAGGTAGTTGTCGTTTTTTCTATGAGTATCACTCACTATCAGTATTCGCATATTTCTTCAGTTCCTCTTTCATCAGCATCAGAGCATTCCCTCTGTGACTCACCTGGTTCTTTTCTTCCTCGGACAGTTCTGCCGTAGTCTTACCAAAACGAGGCACATAGAAGATTGGATCATAGCCAAAGCCATTTGCACCTTTCTCCTCGTAGCCAATGCGACCTTCAATGATGCCTCTGGTGGTCAATTCCCTGCCATCCGGAAGTACCGCTGCAATGGCACAGACAAATCGTGCTGTTCTCTGTTCGTCCGGCACACCAGTCAGGCACTCTATGAGATTTGCATTCTTAATACGATAGGAGGTCTCTTCCCCCATGTATCTGGCAGAATAAATCCCCGGCTCGTTATTCAAATAATCGATTTCCAGACCGGAATCATCTGCCATCACAATAGCATCGGTATACTCTGCCACTGCTCTTGCTTTAATCATGGCATTTTCTTCATAAGTCTTACCATCTTCCACAATATCTATTTCTATTCCGGCTTCCTTCATGGTGATAACCTCTACCCCCAAGTCTGCCAAAATCATCTGTATCTCTTTAATCTTGCCCTTATTCCCAGTGGCAAAAATAATCTTGTCCAGCTTCATCCTCGTGCCTCTTTCTTCTATATTAATACATCAGTTGCCTTTACGTGGTGGCTTCGGTCCCAAGAACTGATAATAATAGGTTTTCATCATACCATTGTATATCTTACGATTCTTATCTGCTTTCCGACCGATATCATTTTCTGCCTGTTCATATGCAGTGATTAGAAACATACTCCAACTATCCAATGCCTTGTACCGCTCGCCAATCATTTTATAAAGTGCCGGCAAGTCAGACTTTTCCTCCAAACGTTCTCCGTACGGAGGGTTGGTAATAATAAAACCATATTTCTTAGGATGGCTCAAATCTGCCACACTTCTGCGTTGGAAATGAATCAGCTTCTCTACACCGGCCAGTTTAGCATTTTCTCTGGCTATGGTTACCATCTTATCATCAATATCATAGCCTTGTATATCGGTTTCCACAGAAAAATCTACCAGCTCCTGTGCCTCATCAATGGTATCGTACCAGTTTCTTTTTTCGATAATATGTCCCCAGCTTTCTGCAGTAAAGCTTCTGTTCATACCGGGAGCCATATTGGCAGCCATCATAGCCGCTTCAATGGGGAATGTACCACTTCCACAGAAAGGATCCACCAGAATACGGTCCGGCTTCCAAGGCGTCAGCATAATCAAAGACGCCGCTAAATTTTCTGCAATGGGTGCCTTTGCCGTGAGCTTTCGATAGCCTCTCTTATGCAACGAATCCCCTGTACTATCCAGCCCGATGGTGACCTCATCCTTCATCAAAAACACACGGATAGGAAAGCTCTCTCCATCCTCCTGAAACCATGTTACATGATATTTCTCCTTCAAACGTTCTACCATGGCCTTTTTCATAATGCTCTGGATATCGGAAGGGCTGAACAGTTTACTCTTCACACTGGCAGCCTTTGCCACCCAGAACTTACCGTCCTTGGGAATATATTCTTCCCAGGGAAGTGCCTTGGTTCCTTGAAACAACTCCTCATAGGTTTCCGCATGAAATCTGCCGATTTTAATCAAAATACGCTCCGCAGTACGCAAGAAAACATTGGCGCGACAAAGTGCCTCTTCGTCACCCCAGAAGGTAATTCGACCATCTACCACTTCTGTTACATCATAACCCAAATCAATAATTTCTTTTTTTAATACCGCCTCCATACCGAAATGGCAGGGTGCAATCAATTCAAATTTTCTCATGTGTGCTACTTTCTTTCTTAATCTTTTCTAACACAGTATACACGATTTTTTCCTCAATGTAAATAAGGATACCCAAACGGGTATCCTTATTCTGTAATCATTCTTAGAAGTTATTCTTCTGGTTGTTGCTGTTCTGAGAGCTGTTCTGAGAGTTGTTCTGGTAACCGTTTCTGCTCTGATCCTTGCTCTGAGAATTTCTAGAAGAATTGTTTGCGTCCTTGCAGTTGTTTGAGTTGTTTGCATTGTTGGACTTGTTCATATCATAGTTCTGACTATTCTTTGACATATCTTTTTCCTCCAATCTTTTAGGTTACAAGAGTAGTATGTCTGGAAAGTCAGATTGTTATGCATTTTTATTTCAAATTCTGATTTGCTTATTTTTCCATTAATGCACAATAAGCAATATGGGGATTTCTGCTTATTTACCCGCTTAATTCAACCAATCTCGAAATAGCTTAATAAAAAAGAGCACTACCAGTAAGGGCATCACAAATGGTAAGAGTGCGGAAACCAGCGAAAAAACTGCACTAATCACCAATACCAGTATCAAAACAACCACTATCAGCCACACCCAGCCCGGTACTTTGATAATCTTAGGATAATTCATTTGGCGCTTTACCGTATAATAAGTATCACTGCCATTGCGATACTGTTGATTACCGTTCTCTCCGTCACCATCCGGTGCTTCATCACCATTATTTGCTGTGATAATAGATTTCGCAATTAATCGTGGGTCGCCCAAACCGCTCATAACAGAGGCTTCGTTATATCCCAAGCGGATTTGTGTATTAATATATTCTTCATAGTAGGCTACATTTTCTTCTACCAAAGCAGCCGATACACGCCCGCTCAATGCCAGCCGTAACTTATCAAGAAATTCCTGCTTACTCATTTCGTACCCTGTTTTTACGCACCTTTCTGAACTATCTGTAACTATTCAGAGCCATACAAAGAGGAAACAACCGTGTTTCCCAAGTAGTTCTGAACCATATAATCATTTTAAGTATAGCATGGCAAAGATACTTCGTAAATATTCCCGGTATAAAACAATTCTAAACTTTTTATAAAAGTCTCGGCTCCTTTGATTATATCAAGAGAAAAGGAGCATGCCTCTCGACATGCTCCAAAACTTTTCAATCATATTAACCCTTAACACTACCTAAAGCAATACCACCAACGATATACTTAGACATGAACAAGTAAACGATGATTACAGGGAAAATAGAGAATGCAATCATAACATAAACCTGACCCATATCAAACTTCATAAAGTCTGCACCACGCAGGGTTGCAATCAAAATAGGAAGTGTCTTCTTGTTGTTGTCCTGCAATACCAATGCCGGTGTGAAGTAGTTGTTCCAGCTGCTTACGAAAGTGAAGATAGCCTGAACAGCGATAGCCGGCTTCATCAAAGGAACAACGATGGTATTGAAGGTAAGGAATTCTCCGGAACCATCAATACGAGCTGCTTCTACCAATGCTAACGGCAGCGAACTTTCCATGTACTGCTTCATATAGAAGAATACGGAAGGAGCTGCAATTGCAGGAATAATCAACGGAACATAGGAATTCATCAGTCCCATATTGTCCACCAACTGAATGAAACCAAGTGCAGTTACCTGTGTAGGAATGGTCATAATCATCAAAATGAAGGTGAACATAAACTTCTTAATCTTAAAATCATATACGTGAATTGCATATGCAGTCATTGTTGAGAAGTATGTAGAAAGTATTGCACTTGCAAATGCCACCCACAAACTGTTCAACATACCTCTTACGATAGGAAGAGTACCTGCACACAGGTTCTTCCAGTTCGTCCATAAATATTTACTGGGGACAGGCGTAAAACCTGCTGTTAACTCACCCTTGGATCTGGTCGCGTTGACGAACAAAATGTAGAACCAAATCAAACACATAACAGATACCAATACCAAAACAACATATGCAATGATTCTTCTGGCCTTGACACCTAATCCTTTACTTTCTTTTCCGCCTGCATTATAACTTGCCATTGTCCGTCACCTCCTAGTCGTTATTATTGTTGCTGAATTTGTAAACGATCATACTCAGTATACCTGTAATAATAAACAGGATAACAGATAATGCACCACCCAGACCAAAGTTCTTACTGTACAAGTGCTTGTTCAAGTACATAATCAAGGTCATGGAAGATCTCATCGGGTCACCATTACCATTGGTCAAAATCTGAGGTACATCGAACATCTGTAAACCACCAATCAGAGAGGTAATCATTACATAAATCAGAATAGGCTTCAACAACGGTAAGGTAATCTTGAAGAATACCTGAGTTGCAGTTGCACCATCCACCTCTGCTGCTTCGAAAAGGGATGCATCAATACCCATCATACCTGCCATCAATAAAATAGTAGTATTACCAAACCACATTAAGAAGTTCATGGCAGCTACCAAACCTCTTACACTCCATACATGAGAGAAGAAACGGAATGGTTCATCTATTATACCAAATGACATCAAAATATCATTAATCGGACCACCATCTGTAAACAACGTAAAGAATAACATTGCAAATGCAGATGCCATGATCAGGTTCGGCAAATAAATAACTGTCTTAAAGAAACGCTGTCCCTTTAATCTCAAACTGGGATCAGAGAACCAAGCGCCCAAAAGTAAGGATACTAAAATCTGAGGCACGAAGCCCATTACCCACATAATCATGGTATTGGAAAAATAGGTCATAAGATCGCCGTTTTTGAAGATAGTAATAAAATTCTGCAATCCCACAAAAGTAGGTCCAATCTGTGTCAAACCGGAACGATAATTTTCAAAAAAACTGTTGATAATTGTGCTTACCATAGGAATCAGCTGGAACACACCATATACCAAAATAAAAGGAATTAAGAAGATATAGCCCCATTTGTTATAGCTAACCACTTTGCTTGTCTGCTTCTTTTCGCCTTTCATGCAAACACCTCCGCTATAGAATTTTGTCTAAATTCAATTTTTCGTGCTACAGAGCTCGCAGCAAATTTCTCACGGAACCTTGTAAAAAAGCTCCTGCAGGCTCTGCAAACCCTAAAAAATAGCCAAAATAAAAATCATGCCCGCCTGACTACAGGCAGGCATGATTCCTATGTGTTAGTTAATTTCTAATTATTCCCACTTTACATCAGGATACTTCTCAACGATAGCCTTACCAAACTGAGCTAAAGCTTCTTCGTAAGTAGCATTGCCTTCGAAGTAGTTTCTCATAGCCTTCTGGAATTCTTCGTTACATCCCTGATCGTATGCAGAAAGGTTGCTCAAGTCAATCTTCTCTGCACCTGCACAGTACATAGCAAGAGGATTGGTTCCACCAAGAATTCTACTTGAGTAGCTGGTATCCTTAGCCATTGCTTCCATAGCAGGCTTATTGTTAACGAAGTCATCATCCTTAGTAACGATTCCCTTCATGATGGTCTCGTCGGTAGTTAACTTCAACATAATATCCTTAACAAGGTCAACATTGTCGGTACCTTCTGCTGCACAAATCCAAGTACCGCCCCAGAAGAAGCCCTGTGGTCCTTCGGTAGGACCCCAACCGCCGTTAGTAGCGATAGAACCTTCAGTACCATCAGCCATACAGAAGTTAATCAACCAAGCAGGTCCGAAGTAGCATACAGTCTTTCCTTCCGGATAGAAACCAGCAGACCAGTCATCACCCCAAAGGTCATGAGTTCCGGTGTAACCAGCATCAACCATTGCCTTAGAGTCCTTAACCCACTTTTCGATGTTAGCATCAACCTTAACCTTGCCATCTACTACCCAAGGAGCAGATACATTGTTAGAGTATACACGATATGTATCGTTTACGGTAGAAACCATCTTGTAACCCTTAGCTGCTGCTTCAGCTGCAGAAGCGGTGAAGGTATCCCAATCCTTTACCTTAGCCTGGATTTCAGCTGCATCGTCTGTTCCCCAGATATCCTTACAAGCTTCTCTGTTGTAGAAGAGGATACCAGGACATCCCTGCCAAGAAAGACCCTTTAATACGCCGTTAGAGTCAGTAACGATATCCTTGGTGTACTTGTACTGGTTAGCAACATCTGCATCAGTAATGCCGAGATCCTTAACAGCCATGGTGTACTCGGTATCAACATACTTCAAAGCGTAGTCAGCTTCTACCAAGAAAATATCAACCTTGTCATCAGCTGCTGCATCCTTCTGCTTAGGTAAAGTATTGTCCAAGTTGTTCTGATAAGCGTTGTTATCAGAAGGAGTGATGTGCCACTTAACACTTACATCACCGATAGTACCAGAAGTACCATCAACTACAGTGTAACCAGGATAGTGATCGGTAACACGGCTCTTGAACTCTTCATTCCAGCAATAGATGTTTAATACTTTTCCATCGCTAGCCTTTTCGCCACAACCAGCAAGCATAGAAGTTGCCATTGCTGTGGTCAGTAATACGCATAACAATTTTTTCTTCATTTTTCATTTCCTCCCAAATTCTTTGATGTTCTCTTGGAACACATTTTTTATATTGATATTGCACTGCAATATTAATACCATTTTCTTTTCGTAACTACTTAATCGTTTACTTGCTTTTACTATACAGCAAGTTGACAGAAAATGCAAGCCCTATTTTAAAATTTCTATAATTTCTGCACAAACTAATAAGTTATCCTTTTTAATCCCAAATTAACTCACTGAACTTTAATAGTTCCAACTGTTTCTCCCACATAAACCTCACCCTTTATTATCAGTTGTTCTATCAATGTAGTCTTAGGATGTTCTATTAAGGAAATCAGTTTTTCTCCGGCTTTGATACCGATGGTTTTGGTATCCTGCTTCAAAGTCGTCAGCTCCGGCTTGATGTGTCTGCCAATCCGAATACCGTCATAACCTACCACGGAAATATCTTCCGGTATCCGTAAGCCTCTCTCATTGATTACATTGATACCGCCGAAACAGGCGAAATCGTCCGGGTACAGGATGCAGGTGGGCGGATTTTTCAAATCCATAAGTTCCTTGGTCACTTCGCCTGCGGTTTCCGAATCTCGGTATGCTGCTTCTTTAATATATTCATCCGGTATTTCCAGTCCCAACTCCTCTGCATTATGATAGAAGGAAGAGAGACGTTCTCTGGTTACCGAAGAATCTGCACCATGTATGTATGCTACTTTTCTATGCCCGCATTTGTAAACATATTCCAAAATCTGTTTCATGCCGTCTACATTGTCCGACATAACACTGATGCGGTTGTGAAACATATGATCAATGGTTACCACCGGAATATTGCTCTGTACCAGCTCTACTACCTGCGGGTCGTAAAAGTTCACACAGGCAATCACCACTCCGTCAAAGCCTCTGTAGCGGCAATGCTCCAGATAGGACATATTGTTTCGCCCTTTATTTAAGAAGGTAATATCATATCCCTTCTTTTCCACCGTACGTTTAAAATAATCCAACACATAAGAAAAATAGTCATGTGTCAAACCACTCTGTGCCTCATCCACAAAGAGTACTCCTATATTATAAGTACGGTTCGTCTTTAAAGCTCTAGCCATGGAATTCGGGAAGTACCCCATCTCTTTTGCCACTTCGCGTATATGATTTTTTGTTTCTTCGCCAATATCACTATGGTCGTTCAGCGCCTTACTCACGGTAGCAACGCTTACTCCGCACGCAATAGAGATATCCTTCATTGATACCATGAAACTTCCCCTTTTTGTTCAATGTGCTAAACCCTTAATCGTTTTCGTTTTTTACTATAGTACATTTTATCCATTATTGCAACCCATTTTGATAAATTTTATTATTTTTTTTGCTATTTTTGTGCAAAACCGGCCTGTTTTTTTATCACTTTCCCTTCAATCTGCTATTGCAATCCCCCTATTTCTCTTGTATAATGGGTATTGTAATGTAATCATTACTTAATCGTTTAAATAATTTTATAAAGGAGATTAACGATATGAAATTTGGTTATTTTGATGATGCCCGTAGAGAATACGTCATCACAACTCCAAGAACACCTTATCCCTGGATTAACTACCTGGGTACACAAGGTTTCTTTTCCCTGATTTCCAACACTGCCGGAGGTTATTCCTTCTATAAAGATGCACGTCTCCGCAGAATTACCAGATATCGTTATAACAACGTTCCTATCGATATGGGCGGTCGTTATTTCTATATCAACGAAAATGGTACCATCTGGAATCCCGGTTGGTCACCGGTTAAAACCGAGTTAGACGCTTATGAATGCCGTCATGGTATGGGTTACACCATCATCACCGGTAAGAAAAACGACTTAAAGGCAGAGGTTACCTTCTTCGTTCCTCAGGATTATGATGGCGAAGTTCAGCAGGTTGTTCTGACCAATGAAAGCACCGCAGAGAAGTCTTTCTCCCTGTTCTCCTTCGCAGAGTGGTGTCTGTGGGATGCACAGGACGACAGCAACAACTTCCAGCGTAACTTCTCTACCGGTCGTGTAGAAGTGAAGGATTCCGTAATTTATCACAAGACCGAGTACAGAGACCGTCGTAATCATTATGCATTCTACTCTGTAAATGATACTATCGATGGTTATGATACCGACAGAGATTCCTTCATCGGTTTGTACAACGGTTTCGGCGATCCTCAGGCAGTTATCGCAAACAAGGCAAATGACTCCTTCGCAGATGGCTGGTCTCCTATCGCTTCTCATTATAAGAAGATTACTCTTGCTCCCGGAGAAACCAAGACTCTCGTATTCGTACTTGGTTATGTAGAAATGCCTGTAGAAGAAAAATTCGAAGCAGACGGCAAGACTATCAATAAAGTAAAGGCTCTCGAGATGATCGAGCAGTTCAACAGTCCTGAAAAGTTTGCACAGGGTATGGCTGATTTGAAGGCTTACTGGGACAAGCTCCTTGGTATCCTGACTGTAGACACTCCTGATGACAAGGTGAACAGAATGGTTAACATCTGGAACCAGTATCAGTGTATGGTTACCTTCAACCTGTCCCGTTCCGCTTCTTACTTTGAATCCGGAATCGGTCGTGGTATGGGCTTCCGTGATTCCAACCAGGACGTTCTCGGTTTCGTACATCAGATTCCGGACAGAGCAAAGGAACGTATTATTGATATCGCTTCTACTCAGTTCCCTGATGGCGGTTGCTACCATCAGTACCAGCCTCTTACCAAGAAGGGTAACTCCGATATCGGTGGTGACTTCTCCGATGATCCTTTGTGGTTAATCCTTTCTGTTTCTGCATATATTAAGGAAACAGGTGACTGGAGCATTCTGGATGAGATGGTTCCTTATGATAATGATATGTCCATTGCACAGCCTATGTTAGATCACTTGAAGGTTTCCTTCTATCGTATCGTAAATAACTTAGGACCTCATGGCTTACCTCTTGCAATGAGAGCTGACTGGAACGATTGTATCAACCTGTCTTGCTACTCCGATACCCCCGGTGAGTCCTTCCAGACTTACACCAACCCTAAGTTTGCTGCAGAAGGCGGTTACTCTAAGGTAGCTGAATCTGTATTTGTTGCTACTCTCTTCACCTATGCAGGTCCTAACTATGTTTCTATCCTGAAGCACTTAGGCAAAGAGGAAGAAGCTGCTACAGCTCAGGCTGAAATCGATAAGATGAAGGAAGCTGTTATGGCACACGCATTCGACGGCGACTGGTTCTTAAGAGCATATGATGCAACCGGTGCTAAGATGGGTTCCAAGGAATGTGAAGAAGGTAAGATTTTCATCGAGCCTCAGGGCTTCGCAGTTATGTCCGAAATCGGTAAAGCAGAAGGTGCTGATATCAAGACCCTGAACTCTATCGATAAGTACCTGAATACAGAATTCGGCCTTGTACTGAACAACCCTGCATTCAGCAAATATTACATCCAGTACGGTGAGATTTCTACATATCCCGGCGGATACAAGGAGAACGCAGGTATTTTCACTCACAACAACGCATGGATTATCTGTGCAGAAGCATATGCAGGTCGCGGTGACAAGGCTTTCGAGTACTACTCCAAGATTGCACCTGCTTTCACCGAGGAAACCTCCGATATTCACAAGACTGAGCCTTATGTATACGGTCAGATGATTGGTGGTAAGGATGCTGGTTCCGATATCGGCAGACCCGGCAAGAACTTCGGTCAGGGTAAGAACTCCTGGTTAACCGGTACTGCTGCTTGGAACATGGTAGCTATTTCCCAGTACATTCTGGGTATCGCTCCCGACTTCGACGGTTTGAAGCTTGATCCTTCCATTCCTGCTGCTTGGGACGGACTGAAGGCTACCCGTCAGTTCAGAGGTGCTGTATACAACATCACCGTGAAGAACCCTGAGCATGTATGCAAGGGCGTGAAGTCTTTAGTAGTTGATGGTGTTGCTGTTGAAGGCAATGTTATCCCTTATGTAGAAGGCAAGACCGAATACAATGTAGAAGTAATTATGGGCTAATTCTTAGATTATCCATGGATTAAATACACATAAAGAAACTGCCGACAGGTTCAACCTGCCGGCAGTTTTTATATTTCATCATTCATAACCATTATCTCACGTTTTTTCTATATAGACCTCCTCCGCACTTACCAGTGCTTGTGCGGACAGTAATTCTTCGCAACAGCCGCACGCAGCTCCACATAGCATCCGCAGCTTCGGCACATCCCCTCCAAAAGCATTTCACACTCCTTGCAAATATTCAACCGCTCCTCATACAATTCTGCCGAAGCCTTATCGTCCGGGTCGATATTCTCTATATAAGTTTGCAAATTCTCAGAGTCCTCTGCCTTGCCCTGCATCTCACGCAAGAGACATTTTTTACAAATACGATAACTTGTACCTTCTACAGACATCCCATGCTCCTTTGTAATCTCTGTCATTACAACCTACAACTACTATACTATATGCTTCTGTTTTCCCGATATCCCTTTCGAATACCATTCTATGTACTGTTCAAATGTCAACTCGAAAATGCTACGCATTTCTTGCATGTTTCTGACGAAACTGCCCGGCTCTGAACAGTTACAAATTTTGGATAACAAAAAACCCCGGAAACCAATGATTTCTGGGGTTTACTGTGCGTTAGAAGATTCGAACTCCCGACCTTTTGGTCCGTAGCCAAACGCTCTATCCAGCTGAGCTAAACGCACATGTTATGAGGTGTAACACCTACAACATGATTGATTATACCACGTTCAACTCAAAAGTCAATACCTTTTTCAAAAAAACATTAATTTTTTGAACTGTATATGCAATTTAAAATTTAATCCTCTACCAAATACTGCTTGGTTGCTTCATTTAATTCTTCTACAATAGATGCCACTTCCTGCACCATTACGTTATTCGCTTCACATGCATCATAGGTTTCACCGGAATGTGCAGATACTTCTTCTGTAATAGAAGAAATGGTCTGGATGCTCTCCACGATACCTGCATTTGCATTTTCCAAAGCCTGAATGGTATCTTCCATCTCACCGGCCTGCTTTCCAATCACTTCTGTACTGTCTGCAATTTTTCCAAAGCTTTCTGAAACAGCACCTGCACTAACCACGTATGACTGATTACACTCCGTTACCATATTCACTGCCGCTGCTACTGCATTCAAGTCCTCGTTCATATTGCCAATCAATTCTGTAATATTAACTGTAGCTGTCTTAGTTTGATTTGCTAATGTAGATATCTCTCCTGCCACCACTGCAAAACCACGACCTGCTTCGCCGGCTCTGGCTGCTTCGATACTTGCATTCAAAGCCAACAGACCTGTCTTATTGGCAATACCCGTAATGGTTTCAATGATGGTATTCATATTCTCTGCATGAGCTCCCAGTGCATCCATCTTCTGAAGCATGGTATCATTTGCTTCTGTAGATCTTTCCATTTGCTCTGACATAGTATCAATCTGTTCTTTTCCGGCACTGACACATTCCAAGGCGGACTTCATCTCCTGATTGATATCTTCTGCAGTATTCTTTACCTCTATGATATACTGATGAATATCTTCCGTCCTCTGTAACTGCTTCTGAACCGCATCCGCAGTTTCATTACTGCCATCCGAAACCTCGCCCATAGACTTCTGAATCTGTGTCACAGATGCACCGATAACATTCATTTTATCTGTTACCTCAGCAATACCACTGCTGACCTTCTTCGACAATTCCAGTGTATCCTGAAGGGTCTTATCTGCTTTTTCCTTTTCTTCATTTATAATACTGATGCGCTGTGCATTTACCTTAGCCAGACATATTGTCGATACAATCATAAAAACACTCACAAAAAGAACTGCTGCAATACGGATTTCCAAATCTGCGGTATCTGCTTTCGTATATCCGGAAGTAACTGCTGTCTTAATAATATCTGCTACATTGATTGCCATAGCTCCGACACACACACTAACTGAGTACTTCACATCAGAAAACAACAGCATCACCATAATCATAGGGAATATGTACGCAAAGGTAAATTTACTGGTGGTAGTCAATACCGCCACTGCATAAAACACCACATAACCTACTGCCATAATATATTTAATCGCAGCCGTGTCTTTCTTTCTTCTATAAATTACGATATTAGCGCCGGACGGCACCAGGCACAATGCCAGCATCAAAATCACATATCCGACACTTCGCGAGCCTTTCACCAGCTCCAAAATATAAGCAACCGACAAAGTCATTGTTATCACAGAATAACAGGTAGTTGCCATTTTGTTAATATAAGCATTTTCCGAAAATCTCATAATTACACCTCTTTCTTTTATCTTAAAACCATTTTACCACAAAACCAGTACTTTTGATATAGTTTTTTTCGATTATATTGTATTATTTTTGGCTTTTGTGCTATACTGTACAAAGATTAACCAAGGAGGCAGTTATGTTAGAGCTAAAAAACCTTTCTTTTATAGTAGATTCTGAGAATTCTTCTAAAAAAGATATTATTAAAAACATTAATCTTTCTATAGATGACCGCAAGTTTGTAGCCATTACCGGTCCCAATGGCGGTGGCAAATCTACCCTTGCCAAATTGATCATGGGTATTGAAAAACCCACCAGCGGTCAGATTTTATTCAACGGAACCGACATTACGGATATGAGCATTTCCGAACGTGCCAAGCTAGGTATCAGCTTTGCATTCCAGCAACCGGTACGTTTTAAGGGCATCAAGGTCAAGGATTTAATCACACTGGCTGCAGGCGATGCGATTACCACTGCCGGTGCCTGCGAATACTTATCCAAAGTAGGGTTATGCGCCCGTGACTACATCAATCGTGACGTAGATGCTTCACTCTCCGGTGGCGAATTAAAACGTATTGAAATCGCTACTATCATTGCACGAAACACTCCTCTCTCCGTTTTTGACGAACCGGAGGCAGGCATTGATTTGTGGAGCTTTAATAACCTGATTAAGGTATTTGAAGAATTCCACAACCAGCAAAAGTCACTGATTATCATCTCTCATCAGGAGAGAATTTTGAACATAGCTGATGAAATCATTATTATTGCAGACGGCATGGTCAAGTCGCATGGAGCCAAGGAAGAAATTCTTCCCGAGCTTTTGAACGGAACCGGAAGCTGCAAATTTTATCAGGAAGTACAGAACTAGGAGAATTTCATCATGGATGCAATACAGAAAAATTTATTGGAACAGATTGCCGGCTTACATGAGGTACCTGCAGGTGCGTATAATATTCGTGCCAATGGTGTTTCCGCAGCCCGCAATACTACCGCACATATTGATATCGTAACCAAAGAGGACAAGCAGGGCATTGATATTATCATCAAGCCCGGTACCAAGAAAGAAAGTGTGCACATTCCGGTGGTATTGAGCCAAAGCGGTCTCACGGAAATGGTCTACAATGACTTTTACATCGGAGATGACTGCGACATTACTATCGTAGCCGGCTGCGGCATTCACAATGGGGGCGACCAAGCTTCCAAGCACGATGGTATCCACAGCTTTTTCGTCGGTAAAAACTCTCATGTCCGCTATGTAGAAAAGCACTACGGAAGCGGTGACGGCAAGGGCGAACGCATTATGAACCCGGAAACCATTATTCATCTGGGAGAAAACAGCTTCCTGGAGATGGAAACCGTTCAGATTAAGGGTGTCGATTCTACCAAGCGTGTTACTACTGCTGATTTGGCTGCCGGTGCCAAGCTCATTGTCACGGAAAAGCTCATGACACATGGCTCTCAGTATGCAGAAACTGACTTTACCGTAGACTTAAACGGGGAAGGCTCCAGTGCCAATATTATTTCCAGAGCCGTAGCAAAAGAGGATTCCAAACAGCTCTTTTTGGCAAAAATCAATGGTAACAACAAATGTGCCGGGCATTCCGAATGTGATGCCATCATTATGGACAATGCCAAGATTAGCGCTATTCCGGAAATCACTGCCAATCATTTGGATGCGGAATTGATTCACGAAGCTGCTATCGGTAAAATCGCCGGAGAACAGATTATTAAGCTGATGACTCTGGGACTTTCTGAAGCGGAAGCGGAAGCACAGATTATCAATGGATTCCTAAAATAAAGAATATGATACGAACCGTACTGGGGAGGGACATCTCTCTCACTCACACACCGATGAAAAAACATTCTGCACAAAATGTATGCCACTGGTCGGACTTTCGTCCGCCATTGTCACACATTTTGCGTAGCCTGTTTTTTCAACGTTGTATTATGTGAGAGAGATACCCTCCCCAGTACTCTCCTTGCATATGCTCTTAGCTTATGATAAACTACTTATATGAGTATAATTTATACTAATATGATTAGGAGAAAATCGTCAAAACATGAAGATAAAGTATTTCATAACTGTATTGTCTATCGCGCTGCTTTTGTGCGGATGTGGGCATAGAGAAGAAGTCATTGAGGTGCCTGCTACACCTACTATGGTATCAACGGTGGAACCGGCTGAAATGCCCACAGTAGTGCCGACTGTCGAGCCTACGGCTGTACCAACCGAAACGCCTACTCCGGAACCGACTATGGAACCCACCGCAGAGCCTACCGAAGCTCCCACTCCGGAGCCGACTGTCGCACCTACCACCACACCTACCGAAGTGCCCACTCCGGAGCCGGGGGCAGTCGCAACAGATGCGCCTGCCCATGTGCCGGATATTACCGCTGCTCCCATAGAACAGCCTTCCCCAGTTCCTGTGCAACCGGAAGCTTCCGCTGACTGGTATCAACACATGTTAAACACCTCCATTCTCTCTACCGGAACTAATGGGCGTTTGGAGAAATTTATTCAAAAGTGTAAGAATGATGAACCGGTTTCCATTGTTACCTTCGGCGGCTCTATTACGGAAGGTGCCGGAGCTGTGAATTTTACCTATTCCTACAGTGACCACTTTGTCAATTCCTTACTACAGACCTATCCCCTGACCAGTGGCAAGTATCATAACAGCGGTTTAGGCGGTACCCCTTCCACATTGGGGCTTATGCGTTATGAGCGGGACGTGACGGAAATCTTAGGAGACAATCCCGACCTTGTTATCATAGAATTTGCCGTAAATGATTATGAAGAGCCCACGAACGGTCGAGCATACGAAAGTCTGGTGCGTACCATTTTGGAAAAGGACGAGGACACTGCCGTTATTTTGCTCTTCTCAGTTTTCAAAAGCAAGTGGAACCTGCAGACAGATTACATTCCTATAGGAGAACATTATGGACTTCCCATGATCAGTATCAAGGATGCTATTGCTACTGCTTACGCAGGCAATCACTTGAATGACACAGAATTTTTCGCAGATATTTATCACCCCACCAATTATGGACACGAAATCATGTCCGATTGCTTGATGGAATTGTTTAACCGTGTTGCCCCAAAAGATTGGATGCAACCCATCACCCCCCTACCCGAAACAGATGTCTATGGTGCGGACTTCGTAGGCATGCAGTTTATCACGGCCACGAACCACGCCGGTGCCACCGTTACTACAGGTAGCTTCACCGGTCAGGACCGGACTTTACAAACTTTTTCCAGAACTGCCCATGGAGCTTTCCCGGACAACTGGATGCACCTGCCCGAAGCCGGCGATGAATCCCTGTGCTTAGAACTTACCTGTAAAAATATATTACTGAGTTACAAGCTGAGCAGCTCTCAAAACTTCGGTAAAGCTTCCATATATATTGATGGACAGCTTGTCAGGGAGTTGAATGGTCATGTCAATGGCAGCTGGAACAACACAGAAACCGTTCTTCTGCTGGATGAAGACACTGCCACATCACACAAAATAGAAATTAAAATGTCTGAAGGACAGTCTCAACATTATTTTACTGTCCTTGGCATCGGTTATACGCAATAAACAAAACAGAATGGAGGACAACTATTATGGCTCTTTTTTTCGGCTCACAGAATGGAGACAATAACTCCAAAAAAGGAAAACTTTCCTCAGTATTTGGTCAAATCAACAATGCCATCAAAGATGTAGCTACAGCCACCCTAAACACGGATAAAATGTCAAGTGCAGAGCTTTGTACACAGGGTATTAACTTTCTGAAGCAGGGAGATACGCAAAAAGCTCTGAAAATGTTTATGGCCGGAGCTTACCGTTTGGATACTGCATGTATGATGCAGCTTCACGACATGTATGCTAATGGAACACATATCAACAAAGATGCTACCAGAGCTTGGTTCTGGGCTCGTCTCAGCGGCGAAAACGGAGATGCTCAGGGGGATTATTATACCGGTTTGTACTATTATAATGGTATCGGTGTAGAAAAGGATATCAACAAAGCCTGGGCTTATTTCGAACGTGCCGCACGTAAGGGACATCAGGATGCAGAGCGTTACTATGGAGAAATCACCTATGAACCGCCCCATATGTTAGATGCTGTTCTGTCACCGGAGGAGAAGGAGCATTTTAACCAAATCACTTTTCAAAATATCAACTCCCTGAAGAGTGAGCCTACCTCTTATCTTCGCTGTTGTATGTATTATGCAAACCACTCAGACCGTACCAATATGAAGAACTTGCTCGGTTTATGCTATCTGGAAGGTTTCGGAACCGCCGTTGATTACATATCTGCACAGCAATGGTTTAAAGTAGATTGTCGTGCCGGCAATCAATTTGCTATGTGGAATCTTGCAAAGCTGTATGCCTTGGGAAAAGGTCTGTTAATGAATACCACAGATGCTATTTCCCTCCTTGATTCTGCTTCCCAACAAGGACATAAGGCTTCCGCTGAAAGAGCCAATCTGTATAGAAGCAGACTTTCTTCCACCCCTGATATGTTAAACCAGAAAGCCAGAAGCCTTAATATGGTAGGAGAAAACGCTCCCAACAACTTCTCCAAAGAAATGGAATTCTACTACTATTTTCTGGCAGCACAGAAAAATGACTTAAGTGCCTGCCAACAGGTTGCTTACAAATATTTCTTCCAGCGCGGTGTCAAGAGAGATTACAACGAAGCATTGTATTACATTGGCAAATCCATGTTATTACATAAAATAACCCATAATACCAATGCCCTTACCTTGGAGAACCGTATTTTAAGCCATATGTATGCTTTTGGATTAGGTGTAGCCAAAAATCCTGCGCTCTCCAATCAATACTTTCAAGAAGCACAAAGCACCGGGGAATATTTACAAAGCTACTCTTCCATCACGGATTACTTTAATAAAGCACAGGCTGCTGCCCATACCAAAAATGTATATGAAGAAGCCGGTGGGTGGATGGAAGGTCTTTATGGGCTCCCGGATGCAGAAAGAGCCATTGACTGCTACAAATTCTGTATCAGCAGAAACCACGTTTCTTCCTATTTTGACTTAATCAGACTCTATACGGACGGATATTCTGTACCGCGTAATCCTGCAGAGGCAAAAAAATATGCACTACAATACAAGACACTCTGCAACACCTCAGAAAATGCCCGCAAGTTAAGATTTTCCTACAACGGTCAGATATGCGGCGTCGCTCTAAACATTTATAATGAACTGGAGTTCCATACCTGCGATACTCTCACCGGTCAAATGGCTATGCATGCAGCCAATCTGTGTGAAGAAAAAGGACTGTATGATCTGGCATGGTTTTGCTATGAAGCTGCTTCTATCAGAGGCGTTGCGGATGCCATGGAAACAGCAGAGCGCAAGGAACGTATCCGACAAAGAGAAGCCGAAGCACGTGCTCGTGCAGAGCAGGAACAACGAGAAGCTGCAGAACGTGCCCGCTTAGAACAGGAGCAACGTGAGGCTGAGGAACGCGCCCGTCTGGAGCAGGAACAGCGCGAAGCTGAGGAGCGCGCCCGCTTGGAACAGGAAACCACCCTTAGTCCGAACGACAACGAAGAAGCGGATGACAACGAAGCTCCCCTCTATGATTCTTGGCTGGCTATCAAGAAAGAAGTAGACTGTGTCGAAGTCCAAATTCCTGCTCCCGGAACAGAAGCACCACGTAGCTTCACTTTAGAGGAATTTGCTACCGAAGCCGGCAAGGAAAGTGCCCGCATTGAGGAAGCCCTGAGGGACCCGAAACGACAGAATGCCCAACTAAGTGCAGAAACCCCTGCCTTAACAGATGGCGGTTCCTACGATAGAGAAATGACCGAAATACGCCAACTGGTTTCGGATAAAGATTACGATAACCTACACGATTTGGGCCTGAAATACGCCGATGCAGATAACAGAGAATACAATCCCCGACTGGCCGTTACTTGTTTCAAACTCGCCATGCAACACGGCAACCTTAACGGTCTCATCAGTTTGGCAGAATGCTTTGCAAATGATACCGGTGTTCCCATGGATTTAACGATTGCCAAGAAAATATTCCAGCGCCTGCTTGAATTAAATTCTCCGCAATTAACCGAGTATGCACAGGAAGCCATTGGCGCTATTAACGAATACCTGCGAACCGAGCCGGAGACCTACGAAGAAATGACTGAATTAGGCGGATATTATGAACGTATCGCCCAAGGAGTGGAGATTGCCCATTATCCGGAAGAAGAATGGTTGATTTACGAATATTATCGCATGTCCTCCTACAAAAAGGGAAAAAACGGCATGATTATGCCTAAGTACCATGACAAGTATTACGCCCAGCGTGTGAATTGGGAACAGGTTCTGGAAATGCCATGGGAAATGTATATACAGGGTGGTTCTGCCACCCCGGATGTTGCGGTTTCAGCACTCTCCACTTCTACGGAAGACGGAATGCCGGAAAATCTGGACCACTATTTTGCAGGTATGATTGGCATGGAACCTGTGAAGGATCAGCTGGATAAAATATACCAAACCGTAAAAATGCAGCTTTTGCGTGAGCAAATCCTGAGAGAACGTGGTGTCAGTGTTGCCGAAAACGAAAAAGGCTACAACTTTATTCTGTTAGGTAATCCCGGTACCGGCAAAACTACCGTGGCACGTATTATCGCACAAATTTTATATGATATTAAGGTACGCAAATCTAATTCTTTCCTCGAAATCGAGCGTTCTAAGGTAGTAAGCGACCACATTGGCGGTACAGAAAACCGAATGCGGGAAATACTGGAAAAAGTAGACGGTGGTACGCTCTTCATTGATGAGGCATACTCTCTGTATAAGGAAGATTCCGACAATGACTTTGGCCAGGAAGCCATCGACGTTCTGATGAAGGATATGGAAGACCATCGCAATTCTTATTCTGTTATCATGGCAGGTTACAAAGAGCCTATGATGAACATGATTAAGAATGCCAACTCCGGTTTCAGTTCACGTTTCACTTACTTCATAGAATTGCCGGATTATAGCGATGATGCACTAATCGAAATCGCTCACAAGCATATCGAAAAGCAGAAATTTGTCACCGAAGCAGAGGTGGATCAGGCAATTAAAAAGTGTATCAATCATGACAAAATCGACCATACCTTCGGAAATGCCCGTTATATTCGTGAACTGGTAAATCGTGCCATCGAAAACCAGTCTCACCGTTTAACCAAACAAGGAAGTTATGATACTGATGAATTGTTCCTCTTAAAAGCAATCGATTTCTGGCAAGGGAATATGGAGGAGGATGTGGTCAGCAAATATCTGGCAGAATTAAATGCCCTGACCGGTCTGCAGGAGGTAAAGGAAGAAGTAAATTCCCTTATCAAGCAGATTACCGTGCAAAAAGAACTGGAACGCAGAGGCATGCCCTCCACTATGGATTTCGGTACCATGCATATGGCCTTTAAGGGCAATCCGGGTACCGGAAAAACCACTGTGGCTCGTATTATCGGCAAACTTTACACCGGCTTAGGTATTCTGAAACGTGGTGACGTCTTTGTGGAATGCTCCCGCGCAGATCTGGTAGAAATGTATCAGGGACAAACTGCAAAGAAGGTGAAAAAGGTGGTGGAATCTGCACTTGGCGGTATCCTCTTTGTGGACGAAGCTTACTCCTTGGTGCAGGGAGAGGGAGACAGCTTCGGTCATGAAGCAGTAGATACCTTAGTTGCCGAGATGGAAAATAATCGAAAGAATTTAGTGGTTATTTTTGCAGGTTACTCCGACGATTTGAACGAGTTCTTCAAGAACAACCAAGGCTTGCGTAGCCGTGTTCCAAAGGATTTATACTTTGCGGATTATGATTTGAACGAGCTTTACGATATTGCTCTCTCTATGATTCAGGCAAAGAACCTGCTTCTTTCTCAGGAGGCTGAAGAAGCTTTACGTGCCAGCCTGCTGCGAAACAGCATGATGGAAGACTTTGGCAATGCACGCGGTGTCAGAAATATTGTGGATGCGATTTATCGCAAACAGAATGTCAGGGTTGCCAAGCTCCTCAGCTCTTCCGATACAGAGATTTCTAATGAAGCCTTATTAACCATCCTCCCTGAGGATATTGACTAGTCATATTAGTACTAAAACCAAAATTGAAATGGACTGTAGCCCTTTCGGAACTACAGTCCATTTTATATAACCCTTTTACTTTTTAATCTGATTTAGCTGTGCATTCAGGCCAAGCAACTGTTCCTTAGTTACCTTCACGCCTGCGGTACCCATCAGGTTCGCCATACGAACCAAGGTAAAGCCTTCCATCATCTTCATCATACCATCATTGATTTCAAAGCCCATTGCCTTTTCACCGCTCATGCTGGACATCACACCCTGCATTAAACCACCGAGAATAACACGTCCCTGCTCATTTTTCATAATATCGGCCATCTTGTCATTCAGAGAGAAGTAACCTTCCGGAGCAGTGATATCGAACCAGTTCAGAATAGCACCCTTTTCCTTCAAACGATACGCTTCATTGAAGGTATCTACCTTATTAATCACGCTGGTATCCTTACATTCACCTGCCACTGCTACCAACTCTGTTTTACCCACATTCGGTACATCAAAATAGAAGAAATGTACATCAGATGTCTGCTTGCCCAGGCTCTTGCCATTTGCGAACAGCTCTACTTCAGGTAAGTTAGAGTAAACGGTAACCTTGGTTACATCCTCAACTCTGTCTGCATAACGCTTGCCACAAATGTGTACGAACGGATCATCAGACAACCAAGCCTTGTAAGCGTAGAAGGAATCCTTCTTGTACTTACGATCAAAGGTAATCAGACCCTTGTGGTTCTGTCCGTTCTCGCCGCCCTCATTACGGGCATCTGCACCAAAGTCAAACATATTCCAAACATGAGTTGCCCACATATAAGGTCTGGTGAAAAGCTGCTTAATCAGCTCTTCATGGTAATATGCCTGATACTCTTCAGTATAGTCACCCTGCTGAGGATTAGAGGTATGCCAGTTCAAAGCCTCACAACCATACTCACTACATCCGATAGGAATATTGGGATGTGTCTCATGGAACTTGTCAAACCAAGGACCATTCATGGAAGTATCTCCGCCATACCACCCGAAATAATGGTTATAAGAAACCACATCCGGTATCTGAATATAAGGATCATTCATATCACACATAGATACACATGCGATGGTAGTCAATCTGGTAGGATCCATCTCATGCACCATATTATTCAAAATTCTATGATTCTCTAACAAATCTTCATCAGAGCCTGAAATGGTAATTTCATTGGAAAGTCCCCATACTACGATACTTGGATGATTGTAGTTCTGTGCCACCAGCTCCTTCATCTGAGAAATGGTATTCTCACGTCCGGTAGGCATATGCTTGGAGATATAAGGGATTTCTGCCCAAATCACCAGTCCCTTTTCATCGCACAAATCATAGAAGTACTGGTCATGCTGATAATGTGCCAGACGAATAGTAGTAGCACCCATCTCACAAATCAACTCGATATCTTCCTCATGATGCTCCGGCAATAATGCATTGCCAAAGCCCCATCTATCCTGATGGCGGGAAACACCACGCAAAGGATAGCTCTCACCATTTAAGATAAAGCCCTTCTCTGCATCAATGATAAAGGTACGGCAGCCGAAACGTGTACTTACATTGTCCAAAGCCTTGTCAGAATCTACCAATACAGCCTCTGCACTGTACAAATAAGGATCCTTCTTTCCGTTCCAGAGATGTACATCAGAAATATTCAAAACCACCTTGGTATCTGCACTCTTTGCTTCAGCAACCACATTGCCTTCCTTATCCCTGATGGTATAAAGAACCTCCTGACCGGCCTTTACATTGCTAAGGTATACCTCGATTTCTACCTGTGCATCCGCGCCATTGATTTCCGGAGTTACCTTGATACCGGGTGCTCCGTAATAATCCAAATCAAAGTGAGACTCACTTACTGCAATAATATTTACATCACGATACAAACCACCATAGAAGGTAAAGTCTGCCATCTGAGGATATACTCTGTCATTTTCTCCATTATCTACCGCGATTACGATTACATTCTTATCCTGCAAAGCTTCTGTCATATTTACACGCCAGGTAGAATATCCGCCATCGTGATGTGCCAGCTTCTGACCATTCACGTAGACATCTGCTGAAGAGTTAGCCCCTCTTAACTCCAGATAATACATATCTGCTTCTGGTAATTCCGCCTTATCCAATTCTTTTACATAATAGCAGGTACCACGATAATAATCCGCACCGCCATCCTGTCCGTCGATATTATTCCAGGAATGAGGCAAGGTTACGAAATCCCACTTATTACATACTTCTGTAGGAATTTCTGTTGCATTCTTGGTAAACGCCCACTTAAAATTAAAGTTGATTACATTTCTCATGATGACATTACTCCTTTTATAAACATTCTATCTCTATGCCGGCACTGCCCCTAAGGGCAGTGCCGAAAGCAAACCTAAACTATCTTATAATTTTATTCCTGTTCTTTCTCATGCTTTTCCTTCAATGCAGCTACGTTTGCGTCTACCTGCTTCTTGTGCAAAGGATACCAGAACCAAAGCACTGCCGCCAACAAACCAAAACCAACTGCAGGTATTAAAGTAGAAATGTTGAAAATACCGGACAAAACTTCTGCTGTCTGTACCTGTCCTGCTGCAGCTGCCTCAGAGTTGTAACCGATTGCGGTCAATAACCAGCCTGATAAGCCTGCTGCCAAAGCCTGACCCAGCTTACGTGCAAAGGAATACATTGCATATACGGAACCATCCTCACGGATACCATTCTTTAACTCAGAGTAATCGATAACGTCGGTAATCAGTGCCCAGGATACCATGGAGAATACACCTAAGCCTAACCAGCAGAGCATCTGCAAACCACAGTATACCCAAACATTTTCCGGACGGATAATCCAGATAATCACCATGACACCTGCTGCAAAAATATTAGATACTACAGAAACCTCTGCCTTACCAAACTTACTTGCCAAAGGCTTTGCAAAAATCGCTGCTGCAACCATACCTACCATCATCAGCATGGTAGATGCAGACTGTGCTGCTGCACTATTATAATAATCCGGATAAATATAAGCTGCCATGTTCTGCATGGTCAACTGTGCCAGCAACATTACTACAGAAGCTGCAATGATGGAAATCAACGCCCGGTTCTTGAATGCACTGCTTAGCATCTGACCAACAGAAGGAGCACTGTCCTTGGTAGCACTTTCCACTACTACTCGCTCTGTAATCAGCTTGTAGCACAACAAATAACATACGATAGCCAATACTGAGAAAATACCGGCGGCTAAAGTCACTCTGGAACCAATCAAGGTTTCCTTAATAGTACCGTCTGCCAAGGTAATCTTTTCATATGCAATCAAAGGAAGCAGAATACCGATTACCATACCTGCTAACATACCACCCATAGTACGGAAGGTAGATAAAGACTGACGATCACCGGGGTCTGCAGAAACTGCAGAAGCCATAGAGCCGTAAGGAATGTTAATACCGGTATAACAGAAGGAGCCCCACAAAATATAAGTAATGGCTAAATAAGTAATCTTCAAACCAAGGGGTAAATGTGCTAAACCACTCTGATACATCAAAAAGGAAGCAATCGCTACCGGAATACACATACGTAAAATCCACGGTTTAAACTTACCATTGGCTGTCAGCTTACTACGGTCACAAATACGTCCCATAGCCACATCCGTAAAGGCATCTACGAAACGAGCCAGCATCATAATGGTACCGATCACTGCTGCGGATACACCCATTACATCGGTGTAGAATTTGGACAAAATCATGGTAGACAGGATGAAGGTAAAATCGTTACCGAAATCACCAAATAAATAACCCAACTTATCCCGCATACCAAAAGGTCTTACTGTTTTTGCTTGATTTTCTGCTTTCATAAATATCCCTCTCTCCTTTTGGAAACAAATAAATAAGTAACTGCCATCCACCTCAGAGGATGCCTTTGATGATATAATTTTAACAAATTTATAATGTAACCGTGAGTAAGATTTTTAGGTATTTCCGTAAAATTTTTATCACCACTTGAAATACACTAAAAATTATACGATAATAGATAAAAATAATACGTTTAGGAGTTGCCTATGTTTTATGATGCAGAATTATCCTTTTTACAAGCCATACTGAAAAACTTACAACTAAATCCCATCCTTATTTCTCCGCAGACCTACGATATGACCAATATTGACCAAGGATTCAGGGGATTACTGGGGCTAAAAGAAGAATATCAGCTTATGAATCAATTTATTCAACAAAAAATTAAAGGAAATACAATCTACAAAGCAAAGGATTCCTTTTTCTGCAATTATATTTTTTTACAACTCCCATACACAGAAAGTACCAGTATATTGATGATTGGTCCTTTCACTACCATAGAAATCACTAAACATAGCTTAATGCAATTGACCGAAAAATATACGATTCCCGCCCAAATTTTTTCTGCCATCGAAAAATATTATTTATCCATACCGTATGTCCCTAACGACACATTGCTTATGGTGCTCTTAAATACCTTTGGGGAAAAAATCTGGGGGAATACCAAGAATTTCACCAGTCAGATTTATGAATTTGACTATACTCCACAAGCTCTGCAAATTTCTCTTACCGATGACTATGCAGAATCTGCCGATTTGGCTTTAAATATGCAGGCACTGGAGCAGAGATATCGCTTGGAGAACCAGTTTTTACAGGCTATTTCTCAGGGATTGACCCACAAAGCAGAACATGTTCTAATGAATATGTCTTCTCAAGGCATGGAGCAACGCGCCTCAGACCCCATCCGCAATCTACAGAATTACTCCATTGTTATGAACACCTTATTACGAAAAGCTGCGGAAAACGGTATGGTTCACCCGCTCTACATTGACAGACTTTCTTCTGACTTTGGGCGTAAAATAGAAGCTGCAACTACCCAGGAAGCTGTAAACAAGCTGCAACGCGACATGATACACAAATATTGTTTGTTGGTGAAAAATCACTCCATGAGAGGCTACTCCCTCTTAATACAGAAAGTCATTATTAAAATTGATTCCGACCTGACCGTTGACCTGAGTTTGAATGCTCTGGCAGAATATCTCAATGTCAATCCCAGCTACCTTTCCAACCTATTCAAAAAGGAAACCGGAAGCACTTTGACAGAATATGTAAATAAAAAAAGGGTGGAACACGGCATTTTTCTGCTCAATTCCACCACTCTTCAAATCCAGACCATTGCACAATATTGTGGTATTCCGGATGTCAATTATTTTACGAAAGTTTTCAAAAAATACTATAACAAAACTCCCAAGGATTATCGTGAAAGCATTCTGCATGGTGGTGGCTGATGCCACCGCCCTTTTCTTTACTCATACTTATACCAATAGCTTTTGTTCAATACCATCCACAGCTTTCCTGTTTCCCAATCCGTGGATATACGCATCAGTTCTCCCTCATCAGAATAAAACTCCACATAATTACAGATACGCATATCCGGCTTTGTTTTACTTTCCTCCAACAGCTCTTTTATCTGTGTGCTTACATTATACACCACCACATTGTTCCAATTCACATATTCTACATTGGCAATATTATATCTTTTCACAATACTCCTGACATTCGTAATGATTTCCGCATCCGTCATCGGAGTTTTTTTCGTGTAACTGACCTCCTGTTCCCCTCCTGTCAGCCACCATATTTTACCGGTTCTGGCATCCATACGGAAAGAATAGCTCTTCTCGTCATTTAATAACCATCCTCCCCACTTACCATCAGAAAAGCTCATTACTAACTTCATGCCAATCATATCTTCATCAAATAATCGATGTATCTCCTTCAACACCAGCATACCAGCCTCTTTCATGGGCAAATATCCTTCTTTTCCATATTCATAGTAATCACTGGTGATTTCAAAGCTCTGCTTATTCAACTGAAAATAATCCTCCAGAGTACAAATGGGCACCGCAGAATAGTCAATGCCTGTATCCTTCTCTAAAACAGCTGTCTTTTCCGTATTATCCAGTAATACCTTAGCTTCCTGATGCGTGTTTTTACGTTCTATTTTCAACACCTCTCCGGTATAAGCATTGACCTGCACATAATATTCAAACGCCTCTGTAGGATTTTCTCCCTTCAAAAAATTACATAAATATCCTCTCCAAATATCCACCGGTTGGGCAGAAGACGCATTTACCAGCACCATCATCAGATAAGCTCCGTCCAGTTCAATATGCTCCAGCTCCTGTAGCTCCTTCAGCGCTAACACTCCGGCCTCCTCCATGGTCCAGTTTTCCTTTTTCAAAGTGCCATAGATCCCTCTTTGATACTCTTCCTTCACCGGTTGTCCGCTCCGCTCATAATATTCATCCCAGGTCAATATATTCACACCGGCGAATTCCAGCTGCAAATTTTCCATGGAGTACTCCTGTATCATGTCTCCCAGAACATCCTCCGTTTGAGACATTTGGATTTTTCCCTGTAAAACTTCTTCCGTTCCTCCTATATCGTCGGCACTCATATACATCCCACTGATTAGTAACAGGATACTGACTGCACAAATACTCAATGCCAACATTACCGTTTCCCTCTTCTCATGCATTCGGTCTTTCCTCCTTTCCCTGTTCCTTCGGAGGTGGTATCACTACCATAACCTTTGTTCCTTCTCCCTTCTTCGTTACAAACTCTATCCGTCCGTCTAACTTCCCCACAATCACCTTTACGATGGACAGGCCTAATCCTGCACCGCCTTCTGCTCTGGCACGCCCCTTATCCACGCGATAAAAGGCATCCATGATTTTGGACAACTCCTTTTCTTCCATGCCAATTCCATGGTCAATGATTTCAAAGCAGTAACCCTCCTTCGTTTCCCGGCTTCGCCATTCTACCTTTGCCCCCTCTGCACTTGCCCGAATAGCATTCTCCAATAAATTTCGAAACAATACAATATACAAATACTCCTCTCCCCAAAGCCGCTTCACATAATGCTGTTCTATCAGTTGTATCTTCTTTGTTTCCAAACGCTCTGCCAGAATTTTTCGCAAATGCTCTGAAATATCCTCCATACCAAGCTCGGTGTACTCCACATTTCCCTGTTCCAAGAGTCTCATAGAAAGCAGTTCCTCACTCATTTTATTCAGGCGGCGGCTCTCACGCATAATATAACATAAGCCCTCATAGACCTCCTCCTCTGAAAGTTTTCCTCTCTGGAGTAACTCTGCATACCCATAAATAGAGGTCAACGGAGTACGCAATTCATGAGCCAGATTATCCATCAGCTGCTGCTTTCCTGCATTTTCCTCCTCCAGCTCCGTAATCTGCTCCTGAATGGTATCGGACATCATGTTGATATTTTCCGCCAACTCAGCGATTTCATCCTTCCCCTTATAATCCAGATGCTGCTCATAATTTCCTCTGGAAATCTCTGCCACCGATTCATTCAATTTCTCCAAGGGTTTCAAAATCCTCTGCATCATTAATAATAAAATGCCGCAGAGCAAAAAAGACAATACCAAACTGATTACCACGAAAGTCATCAAAAGCAGGGCCCAAGTCTCCTCGAAATCTACCAGCTCCTTCTGATACACCAGCGTATACTCCTCATAAGGTTCTGTCATAGGACGATAGACAGCCACATATATGCGCCTGCCTCCCCGACTGGACCATGCTCGGGACATTCCCTGCTCCACTGCATTCCGTTCCAAATAAATCTGAATATCCTGATTCTGATAATAATTCTGATAACCTGCCACAATGGCATTTACTATATTTTCCTGCATTCTTCCGTTCTTTTCCAAAATCGAAAAGTCATGTACCAGATTCTGCTCCAAAAAATAGCTTTCCCGTTCACATTGCTGCTTCTCGATTTCCAGATTATGCCGGAAAATATAATTGGCTGCCAGCAACAAACCGGCATTCAACATTACCAGAAAGAGTACCAATGTGGTCAGATAAACCTTTTGCCAAATCTTCATTGTTTTCCTTACCTTTTATTAATAAGCATACAGTCCTTAAATCTCCAAACGATACCCCGTCTTATAAACGGTCTTAATGTACTGCTCTAAATTCAGTTTCTTACGCAGCTTCGTAATATGTACATCCACCGTACGGGTATCTCCCATATAATCATATCCCCATGCCAAATCCAACAATCGGTCTCTGGATAATGCAATATTACGATTTCGTATCAAAATTTCTAACAAGTCAAACTCCTGCTTTGCCAGCTCGATTTCCACACCATCTCTGGATACCGTACGTGCCTCCAAATTCACACACACATCATGAATACGAATTTCCGCACTTTCCTTCTGTGTTTTCTGCAGGACTAAATTCACCCTTGCGATAAGCTCCAACATCTCAAAGGGCTTCGTCAAATAATCCCATGCTCCCGAGGTAAGCCCGGTAATCTTGTCCTCCAGCTGCACCTTCGCAGTCAGAAAAATCACCGGTATTTCCTTCACATACTGCATCAGGGTAAATCCATCTATATGCGGCAACATCACATCCATAATAATCAAGTCAAAAGAAGTGGCATCGGATGCCTCCAACACTTCCTTTGCTTTCCATCCATCATATACCTGCGTACACTCATGTCCTGCCAGTCGCAAATTCTGCTTTATTAATTGATTAATCGCTTCTTCATCTTCCACAATTAAAATACTAGCCATCTTTTCTCCTCGCTTGCCCTCAAATAGTGCCCGTACGCACCAGCTTCCACATTCTCTCACATATAGTATAACAGCAAATTATTATGAAGTTGTAAAGAATTTATATAAAAATAAAAAAGTGGCAGAATCCTTAAACTCTACCACTGTTCTCTCCAACCTATACATCACACCTTATCTCCAAGGGTCATAGGGGTCTTGTCCCAAATCACGGAGTGTCTCATGATCGTCCGGGTCTAATTTACTATACCATTCATCATACAATTCTCTGGTAAAATCTGCTCCCTCCGGTCTATCACGTAAATAGGTCACTTCACTTTCATGAATTCTCTGTGCAAGTGTCTTGGGTGCAGCAGACATGGGCTTCGGAGCCGGTGCCGGTTTCGGTGCAGACATCGGTGTAACACCCTTACTATTTACAAAGGTCGTGTCATCCTCAATAAACAGTTCCGGATGACAGTCCGGACATATTCTGGGTTCGAATCGTTTGGGTAAGTAAGCCCGGTTACACTTCATACAGCGAAAACCATATCCTCGCATGGCATGACAGTTCGGACATTCCATAATATCCCCATTCACATTGGGCTTCCATACCTTTTTACAACCCGGACATAAAATCCTGACTTCGCATTCCTGTTCTGCACGTGCATCATATCTTATTCTCATTCCCTAATACCTCCACACTCTCTACTTCTCCATATTCCTCTTCTGTGTAATCTGGTTAAAGAATACCTCATAATTATTATATCATGCGTTCCTGCAATTACAAGTATTGCGAATATCCTGTTTGCAATATTTATTTTATGGCATCCCTCTCCAATACTTATCCAGAATTTCTTTTGCTTCCCAATCCGAAAGCTGTAGTTTATCTTGTACTCGCTTCAGCGTATCCTCTTTTGACACTCCCAGTTCCTGAAATGCTTCCACCAATGCTCTCTCGCCTTTTTCACGACCTAGCAGAATACCCTCCGCTCTAGCATCCCGCCGTTCCATATACATATGCCAGTTTTCATCATACTCAAACAACACATT
>JAZLEI010000001.1:0-111362 GCA_045615205.1 Acetatifactor sp. | reverse complement strand
GTCAAGGTTCTTTGCAACTTCAAAGAAGTCGCCCGAAATATGCAAGGCATATTTCATTAGGTTCTTTCAAACCTTCGTTGTCGTTGTTGTCTCAGCGACAGCTTAATCATAATATCACAGCCATTTCGCTTTGTCAACACTATTTTTAAAAATTTTTAAATAATCTTTTGCACCGACGAAACCATCGTTTTCGCGTGTCGTGCTTGACTAGTGTACCCAAAATGGGATGAAAAGTCAATACCTAATTTTCAAAATCTAAATGCAATTATACAAAAATCCCTCTCACCGGACATATACTCTTTCCATTGCACGTCCTAATGAGAGGGATATGTTTTACATCGGTAACTCTGCCAATACGCTTTCCACAATCGGCGCAAGCATATTGTACTCGTATACAGCAGTCAGCAACTGGCTTTGTTTGGTATATTCTATAACCATACTTCCGATCATACCTAAGCCGAAATACATAATAAAGGTATACAATGTCCAAAGAATAAGTATCACCTCCAAAGCCCCAACTACCATACCCAGAAGCTTATCTACCCAATGAATAATCGGAAGCTTCACAATCATCTTTGCAGAGAAAAAAACCACTCCCAGCAAATGATGTGCTATTCCCAGCAATGATAAAAGAACTATGGCAATGATTACGCCAACCACCTGTTTTTCCATGAAGCTGTGCAGGCCGGCACTGATTAGTACAACCACAACGCACATGACTACCAACGATACAAAAGAAATAATTTCTTTCACCATTCCTTTTTTATAACCGTCTGCTATTTTAAAAACAATGAACAGTAACACAATCAAAAGCATTAAATTCATATGTACATCCCTTCTTTCTCAATCCTTACTTTAATTGTATGGTGTTAATCGTATTTCTTGCAACTTGAATAAATTTGTAGCTCTTTCCTTTTCCTACCGGATAAAGCAACTCTGTACCACTCAGGAAATCTCCCTCGTACTTCACCTTATTATCATAGGTAGAAATCAAACATTCCATATTATTATAAATCACAAAATAGTCTTCTGTAAACTGAATATCTGTATAATCTAAATTAAAATAGTAGGCTCCCACTTTATCACCGGTATCACATCGATATACATCCATGACATTTTGCATATCCAGTCTGTCCGAATGCATAACCAGTCCCACATAACAATCATTATGATAAACCGCCTGAATTTCATCATTAATCAAATGTTGAGCGTGCAGTGCCGGTTTTTGTGCTCCCTTATATATAAGAAGACGATCCTCTCCCACTGCAACTGCAGTATCTCCATTCAGGAAGCAAATATAAGGTATAATGGTTTCCGGATACACATCTACGCTGACTATGTAATCACTCATATTAGAGCCTACCGCCCCGAAATTGTAAAAAGCCACTCGTGACTTTACCACTCCGGCATCCATGTACACAAATGCCTGTCCCAACAGCTCTCCATTCGGTGATAAACTAAAGGCAATGGGATATCCACTCTGTGACATAGTTGTTTTTACTTCATATTGCTGGGTACCATCCGGATTGTAAATATAAATCCAGGTAATCTTGGTATCTGCCACGGCTACCGCCACACGACCATTTCCTGCTACTGCAATATTCCGAATAGGCATGGTAGTAGTTATCTCACATATCTTCTGAGTGGAATCCAATACATAAATCTGTCTGCCGTTATAATCCGCAATCGCTACTACATCCTCACATGTATCTGTAAGAATGTTTTGCATTTCGAAAGCCTGATTCCACAACACCTCTCCCTTGGGATTGGTACAATGTGCTCCGTCATGACTATAAGTCAAAATATTTTCTCCCAAACGCATAGTTACGGAATCATTGATGCTGTTAAAGGTATTCGTATCCACCAAATCATAAGAAGTATATACATGATTCTTATATTGTACAAATACAATGACCAACAGTACCAATATAGCTGCCACTACCAGCAAAAATCGATATACGGAAGATAGCTTATGTCTTCTGATTTTTTCACGATAATCCGGACGTTCCTGCTCCGGCTTCACCTCTTTTAAATAGCTTTGTCTTCTTGGCATTTTCGTACTTCCTTAATTTATTCTCCCTATAAGTATATCACATACTTCTCTAAGGCAATAGAATTTTTTGTCCAATTTGTATATTATCCGGGTTAGCGATATGGTTCAACTCACAGATTGCTTTCACATATGCATCACTGCCATACAGACTGGTACTGATTCCAATCAGGGTATCTCCGGATCGAATGATATAAGTATTTCGCACGCTGTCGGACTGCACAGGCACCGGAGTGGGTTCTTGTGTAGGAATTGGTGTAGGAATTGGTGTAGGTACTTCAGTAGGTACAGGAGTAGGTTCCTGAGTAGGAATAGGTGTGGGAGCCTGTGTAACCATCGGTGCATCCGTTTCCTGTGGTACAGATGGTGAAATCACTATATTATCTCCTTGCGTTTCTGTAGCCGGTGGCTGATCAGTTTGCTGCACGCCTTCTCCTCCCGGCTGCGATATCATATTCTGCCCTGCCTGCTGATTCTCCTGTCGAATCGCCTCTGCCAATTGCTCCTCTGCCACCAAAGTATTGATAGCATTTCCGCTCATAACCTGCAATGCATCCGCGTCCTGTTCCTGCATTGTACCTGCGCCTTGTAACAGTTTCTTTATCTTGCACCCTACTTCCTGACTAAGACCATCTGTTTGAAGCGTCACTATACTGACCAGACACAACAGCACGAACATACTGGCAGCTGCGAACCGCATTCCACGCATACTCTTCTCTACATCGTTGCTGCTACGTTCCGTTTTCGCTTTCCTAATCTCACTCTCCTGCGCAGCATACTCCTGCTTACGCTCTTCCTGACGTTTGCGAGCCTGCTCATACTTGTTCGAAGTAACTTCCTCCGGCTGGCTTTCCTGCATACGATTGTCCAACATGTAAGCCAGCATACTATCATTCTTTTCGTAGAAGCAGGCATACCCTTTTATGTAACGACAGCCATTAGGCTCTGAAAGATAGATACCCTCTATCATTTCACCATTTAGAATTAAATAACCGATGAATTCCTGCTCCGGAAAATACTTGCGACGGAGCTTCTCAATCTCCTGATTTTGAGCCTGGGACAAATGCTTCACCATTCTTTGCAAGAAGTCCAGCTTACAGGCTCCATATACAAAGTAATAGCTCACATCCTGCTCCGAAGATTTCCTGCCATACAAAGAGATGGCAATCTCCTTGTCCTCTGCAAAACGATTCATTTGCTTCATATAGGAAACCACATAGTCTTCCACATAAATTTTACAGGACTTGTCCACTTCTCCGATTTGCGTAATATTTTTTGGCAATTCCATTATAAATACCTCCCACACCAATAAATGCTCCAAGCAATCATTTCTATCCGCTTTCAATATAGCATTTGTGCAAGAGGTATTTTAGTATTCCTTGTCGAGTAAACCTTCAAATTTCTCGACAATATTTTTTATTCAAAACGATAAACTGTTACTGAGTCATATTCCTTTTCGCCACCGAATACACAAGAAGGGAAATTCGGTGTATTCACACTATTAGGGAAGTACTGTGTTTCCAGACACAAGCCGCTTCTCTCTGCATAGTATGCACCATCCTTGCCGGATTCTGCACCGATACAGTTACCTGCATAGAACTGAATTCCGGGAAGTGTTGTGTATGTAAGCATCTTTCTGCCGCTCACCGGTCCGATGGTGGTTGCCACATGCTTTAATTCACCGTTCCAATCATCAATTACCCAGTTATGGTCATAACCCTTTGTTAAAATCAGCTGCTCCATATCTGCACCGATTTCCTTGCCCACCTCTTTCAGCTGTGTGAAATCCATAGGAGTGCCCTCTACCGGAGCAATTTCGCCGGTAGGAATAGCACCTGGTACTACAGGTGTATAGCAGGATGCATTGATTAACATTTCATGTCCTTCGATTCTACCTGCCTTGTGTCCATCCAGATTAAAATAAGAGTGATTGGTAGGGTTCATTACGGTATTCTTGTCACTCTTTGCATGGTAATGAAGGGTCAATCCATTTTCCTCATCCAAAGTATAGGTCAAAGATAACACCTTATTGCCGGGGAAGCCCATGTAGCCGTCTTCATCGGTAACGGTAAAAGTAATGCTGTTATCCCCTTCTTCTACTGCCCACAGCTTCTTATGATATGCATCCTCCATATGGCTATGTAAATTGTTCACGCCATCATTCACATCAACATGATATTCTACACCATCGATGGTAAACTTCGCACCGCCGATTCTGTTTGCACTGGGACCAATGGTTGCACCGAAGAAGCTGCCATTCTTGGTATAACCTGTTACATCATCAAAGCCAAGTACCACATCCTCTACATTTCCCTTTGCATCCGGTACAAATAAATTTACTAAAATTGCACCAAAGTTAGTCACCTCTGCCTTCATACCCTTGCTGTTTTCCAGGGTGTACAAAGTCACTTCCTGTCCATTTACTACTCCAAAACTTCTCTTTGTCAGTGCCATACTGATTTCCTCCCGAAATTATAATTCTATTCTGCCTTCCAATGCACGAAGCAATGTCACTTCGTCAATGTATTCCAAATCTCCGCCTACCGGAACACCGCTGGCGATACGAGTCACTTTCACGCCCACCGGTTTAATCAGCTTGCTGATATACATAGCGGTAGTTTCTCCTTCCAGACTGGAATTGGTAGCAATAATCACCTCATCCACTTCTCCTTCCAGGCGAGCTACCAGTTCCTTCAGCTTGATATCATTGGGACCAATACCCAGCATAGGAGAAATCGCACCATGCAATACATGGTACACCCCCTCATACTTACCGGTCTTCTCATAAGCTGCCAAGTCACGGCTGTTCTCCACCACCATAATCAATCTGTGATTTCTACGCTCATTGGCACAAACCGGACACACGTCCTTATCCGTCAGGGTATAACATTCCTGACAGTACCGTACATTTTCCCTAGCCTCCATCATGACCTTTGCCAAACGGTTCACCTTTTCCTTGGGCATGTGAATCATGTGGAAAGCCAGTCGCTGTGCGGATTTGTTACCAATTCCGGGCAAAGCTGCCAACTCTTCTATTAACTTATTAATATGTCCACTATACATTTCCATTAGAAAGGAAATCCTCCGAGACCACCTGTCATTTTACCCATCATCTGTGCATTTGCTTCCTCAGCCTGCTTCAAAGCTTCGTTGGTAGCAGCTACGATTAAATCCTGTAACATTTCGATATCGTCCGGGTCTACTACTTCTTCGGTAAGCTTCACCTTTACCACTTCCTTCTTGCCGGTTACGGTTACTTCTACGGCACCGCCACCTGCTGTTGCAGTAAACTCCTTGGTTTCTAATTCCTTCTGTCCTTCCTCCATCTGACGCTGCATTCTCTGTGCCTGCTTCATCAGATTGTTCATATTGCCGGGCATTGCACCCCCGGGAAATCCTCCACGTTTTGCCATAATTATACTCCTCGCTTTCTTAATCTTAGTCTCTGTATTGTCATGCATCCCACGACGCATACACGAACCACTACTCTTCTTCCTCTATATCCATGTGGATAATCTGGGATAAATCCACATAGTTTTCACTAAATTCCTGCCTGCTTCGCACAGACTGCAGGGTAACCTCCACTTCCTTGCCGATGTATTCGGAAATGACAGTTTCCAATTGTTCTTTATTACCGGGATGTTCTGTGAAGTAATCGGACTTCACACCATCCTCCAGCACAATCATCAGCTTATTGTCACCACCCAGACTCAGCTTAGCCCCCTTCAGGTACAAACGCATCGGGTTCTCTGTGTTGGCTATAATTGCCGGCCACTGAGAAACAATCTGCTGAACCTCCTCCGGAATAGCCTTGGGCAGCTCCGGCTTTTTCTGGGGGCCGGTAGGGGTTGCCATAGCTGTTGTATTCGCCGCGACCACGGTAATACCGTTCTCCAGTTTCTCCTCCACATCACGAATACGTTCCGCCCATGCCTCAGGAGTGGTCTCCATGCTTGGTTTACATAACTTAATTAATGCAATTTCTACTAAAATACGTTTCTGGGAGGCATACTTTATCTGCCCTGCCAGTTCCGAAAAAATATGAATATAACGGATGATTGCATTTTTATCAATCATCTCTGCCTCTTCCTTCAGACGCAGCAAATTGTCCGTAGACATATCAATGACATCCTCCAGATTATCTGACGACTGCACCAGCATCAGATTACGCAGATACCAGGTAAAATCCGTTACAAACTGGGTCAACTCCCTGCCCTGCATAATTACTTCTTCCAGAAGCTTCACGCAACCCAGAACATCTCTCTGCAGAACATAGCGAAGCAATCGGCTGAACACCTCTGTATCTACTGCTCCCAGCACATCCAGTACCTTATCATAGGTCAGCTCACTTCCCAGATGAAAGGCAATGCACTGGTCCAACAGGCTCAATGCATCTCGCATGGAACCGTCTGCTGTTTTTGCAATATAACGAAGAGCTTTTCCTTCTACCTGAACCCCTTCTGCATCAATCAGCTCCTGCATACGGTCTGTAATGGTTTCTATTGAAATACGCTTAAAATCGTATCGCTGACATCTGGACAAAATCGTGATGGGCAGCTTATGCACCTCTGTAGTCGCCAAAATAAAAATAACATAAGATGGCGGCTCCTCCAAGGTTTTCAACAGTGCATTGAAGGCTCCTATAGAAAGCATATGCACCTCATCGATGATATACACTTTATATTTGCCTTCCGCCGGAGAATAAGACACTTCATCCACAATCTCACGGATATTGTCCACACCATTGTTTGATGCAGCATCGATTTCAATCACATTCATGCTGGCACCTGCTGTAATGGCCCGGCAAGTTCTGCACTCTCCACAGGGACCATTATCTGTAGGGTTTTCACAGTTTACTGTTTTCGCAAATATCTTGGCTACCGTAGTTTTACCGGTACCACGAGTACCGGTAAATAAATAGGCATGGCCAATACGATTGGCTTTTATCTGATTTCGCAATGTCGTCACTATATGTTCCTGCCCTTTTACATCCTCAAAAATGCCCGGACGGAACTTTCGGTATAGCGCTGTATATGACATATTTTCTTCCTCATATTCCTTTTGTCTTAGTCGCCGAAGCAAATACCTAACCGCTTCGCCTCCTTAATAATAGAAGCATCTGGGTCAATCATCTTCAGCTTGCCTGCCACATCCTCCAAGGGAACCTTCACCATTTCACGATTCTTATAGCCTACCATGAAACCGTATTCTCCCTTCAAAATTAACGCACCCGCCTCAGATCCCAGTCTGCTGGCAAATACTCTGTCGTAAGGGCAAGGACTGCCGCCACGCTGCATATGTCCGGGAACGGTTACACGAACTTCGCGACCGGTCTTCTCCTGAATCTTGGCTGCTACCTCATAGGAAACAGAAGGATATGGATAGTTCTTCATCTTCTCCTTATACTCCTTCTTAGACAACTTCGCATCCTTTTTAGAAATAGCACCTTCCGCTACCGCAATAATGGTAAAGCGACTGCCTTTCTTATCTCTTTCTTCAATCTTATCTACAACCTTATCAATATCGTAAGGTATTTCCGGAAGCAGAATAATATCCGCACCGCCTGCCATACCTGCATTCAGTGTCAACCAACCTACCTTATGGCCCATTACTTCCACGATAAATACTCGTCCGTGTGATGCTGCTGTAGTATGAATACAGTCAATCGCATCTGTCGCAATATTCACTGCACTCTGGAAACCAAAGGTCATATCAGTACCCCAAAGATCATTGTCAATGGTTTTGGGCAGGGTAACCACATTTAATCCTTCCTTACGAAGCAGGTTTGCTGTCTTGTGAGTACCATTACCACCTAAAATCACCAGACAGTTTAACTGCAGCTTATGATAGTTCTGCTTCATAGCATCTACCTTGTCTAAACCATTTTCGTCCGGCTCCTCTATGGTCTTAAATGGAGTACGGGAGGTACCCAAAATCGTACCGCCTACTGTCAGAATGCCGGAAAAATCCTTGGGGGTTAACATACGGAAATTGCTGTAAATCAATCCTTTGTATCCGTCCAGAAAGCCATAAATCTCAACATCCTCTCTGTTATTAAAGAGTGTCTTCGCTACGCCTCGCATAGCTGCATTTAACGCCTGACAGTCACCACCACTTGTCAACATACCAATTCTCAACATGTCGTACTCCTCCTGCTTTCTTTTGAAATCTAGTATATGCAATATCTCAGAAATATCGCCATATCACTTTCCCCTTCTAGCCATACGCCTCTGACTAATCCGGTAGAAATATTCTACCACAAAAATAGGGATACCACAAGCACCGCTCGCAATATCCCTACTGCTTTCTTATCTTATTGTCGATTAAAATAATCAATTCCGCCATTCGCAATATAATAGGTTCGAATGTATCCATCCTGTGACAATACCACGAACTCATTGGTTTCTTCTATAAAATAAACATGGTCATTGTCCTCTGCCTCCAGCTTGTGAAGGGCATCCGGGTTGGAAATTACTCTGTTTGCTGCCTCTATGTAATCCTCTACTGTTTCAAAGCCCATTTCTATACCATGCTTGTCAAAATGACTGTCCCGAAGCTTCTTATTGCGGAAGCCGTAATCGGTCAGCTCGATTTCCTCCGGAGCTGCTGTAGGTTCCGGGGTAGCAGTAGCTTTCGGCTTTTCTGTAACCTTTGGAGCTTCCGTAGCTTTTGGCTGTTCAGTGGCTTTCGGAGCCTCGGTGATCTGTGGTGCTTCCGTAGCCTTTGGCACCTCGGTTACCTCTGGGGCTTCCGTTGGTGCTTCCGTTATCTGAGGAGCCTTTGTAGCTTTCGGTGCTTCCGTGACTTTCGGGGCTTCGGTAGTCAGCCCCGTCGAAGCTGTATTTCCTACAATCTGCTCCACATCCTCCGGTCCGATGATACCCAACCACTGTAATACCAAACACAGTACAACAACTACTATCGTACCGCCTATGCCTAATTTCTTACCATTCTTTTTCATATTGTCTCCCAATCTCTTGGTATTTTCTTTTGTATACCAAAGCTTTTTCACACAATTTCTGCATCCTTATGCGGGAAGGTCACTCCGTTTCCGTATATAAATGCCCTCCCTAATATACTACGGTCACCTCATATAACTTGTCAACAGAAACATTCGATATATCTTCCTGTCGGTTATGCTGTACCATTTTACTTTCCCTTAATCTCTATCCTGTCCAAAATTCCCTGCACACCCACATTTTGATGTGTCAGATACATCCTGCACACATCATTGACAAAGTCTCTTTCCAGCTTCAGTTTCGTTGCAATCTTATCAATAGACATCCCTTTATCTATATAATGCATGATTTGTTTCACAGTATGATATAATTCCTGATTTTTTTGTACAGAAGCTCCTAACTGTTGCACTTCCAAACCATGCGTATTCTTCCGCTCGGTATTTCTCTGTACTATCTCCTTAGTCGGTGAACTTACCATGAATAACCTATTCTGCGCCTTCTCACCCTCCTGCAACACCGCAGTCCTAGCATGTCCATAATACACACGCTTCGGTTGAAAAGACATAATCCGCGTCCAGCTTTCCTTTAGGTCCGGCTCCTCATGCAGCTCCAGTTCGTACAAAGGATACAAATCTCCTACAAAAGCAGCTTCTCCGTCTATTATCAGCGAAACACTATCTACGCTATGTCCGGGTGTAGGAATAATGCATCCCGATACCCCCAGCTCCTGCAAAAACTCCCTACTTTCCGCAAAGGCCAATTTTCTGACACCGCTGTCATCTATCGGAATAAAACAGCTCCTCTTTTCCTTTTCAAATACCCTGTCCGAAGCATGCAAATATTCCACCTGGCTTTCCATCACCAATAACTTCACACCCTGGTTGGCAATCTCCTGTGCAATTCCCATGTGATCCGGATGATAGTGCGAAATCAACAGATAGTTAATGTCCTTCAAACGCAAGCCCTTTGCACCCAATTCCTGATAGAACCGCTGTAGCGTGCCTGCCCATCCGGTATCAAACAGAATGGCACCTTTCTCCCCGGAAATCAGGTAGGTGTTCGTATTATCATAGTGCAGTTCCGTAATCATATATCTTTCCTCCTGCTTAGGAAGTAAATGCCCCTATCCGCCATAAAATATCAGCCAAAGAATAGCTTCCTGCCGAAATAGGGCTTATATCCCTTATTCGTTCACTCTGTTTACCAGATAAATACCACTGCACACCAAGGCAAGCGCCACCAACAACTCCCACCCAAAAGAGGAGCTTTCCTTCAGAAATACAAAGGACAGTAAAACGCTGAAAATAGGATTGGTGAAGGAATACACTGCCACCTTTCCTACCGGATTATGCTTTAACAAAATCCCCCAGACAGAATATGCCACCGAAGAAATCAACGCCATATATATTAACAAGACTACTGACTTCACACACCAGCCTGTCAGCTGTCCACCCATCAGAAATCCGCAAATGGTCATAATAATACCGCCGAACACAAACTGATAACCACTCAGCACTACCGGACTTTCCTTCTGAGAATACCTCTTCACCAAAGCAGAAGATAATGCATACGCAATAGCAGCTATGAAAATAGCACCTTCTCCACGCAAAGTAAAACCGCCTGTCAAACCGCTTGGGTCGAAATGAATCACAATTACTCCGACGAAGCCAATCAAGCATCCCATAAATTTCTGCATGGTCAGCTTCTCATAACGGAACAGCAGACACGCCATCAGTATCGCAATGAAGGTCTGGGAACCATTGATAATGGCGGACTTCACACCAGTAGTATATGCCAACCCCATATAAAAGAAAATGTACTGAAACACGGTCTGCACCATTCCCAGCTTACAAATCATTCCCCAGGAATTCCTTTGCGGCAACAATGCTTTCCCCGCAATCATACTTCCGAAAATCACCGTCAATACGCCCGCCAGCACAAACCGCACACCTGCAAACAAGATTCTGGATGCCACATCCGAAGCACCAATTCCAAACCATTCATACCCTATCTTAATCGCCGGGGTAGCACTCCCCCACAGCAAACAACACAAACACGCCAAAAGTCCTATGCCCAATGGCTTCGTCACAAAATTCTTCTTATTCATTATAAAACTCTCCGATTTCTATATATGCATTCATGCACGTCGCTACCTTTCGTACATTCTTATCATCTTACCATATCCGACAAACGGTGTGCAACTGGTGGTTTTGCTATTCCTGCTATTTCTTTGAAAAAGAGGCGAAGCTTACGCTTCGCCCCAAAACTCACTATCTTATAACAAAGACTCGTATAATGCAGTAATATCTGCCACGCTGGTTTCCTTTGGATTGCCCGGTCTGCAGGCATCGTCATATGCTGACTGTGCCAGGAAAGGAATATCTTCTCTCTTGACGATTTCCTTCAAATCAGCAGGAATTCCTACATCCATGGACAGCTGCTTCACTGCGTCGATAGCCGCCTTTCTATATTCCTCCTGCGACATGGCATCTACACCTGCAACTCCCATCGCTCTTGCGATTTCACGATACTTCTCGCCGGTAGCCTCTGCGTTGTACTCCATAACAGTAGGAAGGATGATAGCGTTAGCCACACCATGAGGAGTGTCATACAAAGCACCCAAAGGATGTGCCATAGAATGTACAATACCAAGACCTACGTTGGAGAAGCCCATACCTGCCACATACTGGCCAAGAGCCATGTCGGTACGTCCTTCCGGAGTATTATCTACTGCGCCGCGAAGGCTTCTTGCGATGATTTCGATAGCCTTTAAGTGGAACATATCGGAAAGCTCCCAAGCCCCTGCAGTGATGTAGCCTTCGATAGCATGGGTTAAAGCGTCCATACCGGTAGCTGCAGTCAAGCTCTTCGGCATGGTTGCCATCATTTCCGGGTCTACAAAGGCTACTACCGGAATATCATGCACATCTACACATACCATCTTACGATTCTTTTCCACGTCAGTAATTACATAGTTAATAGTAACCTCTGCTGCGGTACCTGCTGTAGTAGGCACTGCAAAAATCGGAACGGATTTATTCTTAGTAGGTGCTACACCCTCCAGACTTCTTACATCTGCAAACTTAGGATTGGCAATGATGATACCGATACCCTTCGCAGTATCCATAGAGGAACCACCGCCAATTGCAATCAAATAATCTGCACCGGAGGTCTTGAAAGCCTCTACGCCCGACTGTACATTTTCAATCGTAGGATTTGGCTTGATATTTGAATAAATTTCATAAGCCAAGCCTGCCTCGTCCAAAACATCTGTTACCTTCTTTGTTACCCCAAACTGAATCAAATCAGGATCGGAACATACCAAAGCCTTTTTAAACCCTCTACCCGCTGCTTCAGTAGCGATTTCCCGGATCGCACCTGCTCCATGATAAGATGTTTCATTTAACACAAATCTGTTTGCCATAAATAAATACCCTCCTTGTTTGTTTTCTATTATTATAACAGAAAGGTGTTTATTTGTCTCTACTATTTTTCTGCAAATGCTATATTGTCAAACAATATTGCCAGCACGATAGGAGCACAGAAGAAAAAGTAAAGCACATACCGCACGATAGCAATCGGTCCCAACAATACAGTTAAATATACAATTCCCATAGGCAATAAGGCCAGCACTTGCTTACGAGGTCCCAGCTTCCACAAATAAAAGCCCACGAACAAATACACCCAATGCCAGAAGCCTATGGAAAACAGCATGGACAAAACAGGAACCTTCTGCTGATAAATTTCCAGAGAAATCTTCTCATAAAAGCCTTCCAGAACGGGCAACAAAGAATTTCGAATACCCGGGCGTTCCGTAGTAAACGCAAAGTAAGAGCTGTCCTTATACTCTCTGTCCACTATCCATCTGCCTCTATAGCCATCCAATATGGTATCCGGGTACCAGTAGCCATAGGTATTCATCAGCCAGGAATTCACATAAATGTCCGGACGTTTCAACCCCATACGAAGCCACATGGAGAAAAACTTCCCTATATTTGCCTCAAACACCGTATCATCAAATTTATACTTAATATTATCTGCCAGCTTAGGGTTATAAGTAGCCAATATTTCCTCCGGTATCAGGGCATGCATGAATTCCAAATCTTCTTCGGAAAAGCATTCCCTAGCCTCCTCATGCACTCGAGCCAGCTGCTGCATAGGCACACAAAGCATCTCTGCCTTTTCCCCGGGTGTTACCTTGAAAACAAAGGTGGTCACTTCGTTAAACAGCACAAAGAACACCAAAGCTCCTGCCACAACCCTCCCCCATTGCTTCCAGTATCCCTTATATCGCCAAACGAAAAGGGGCAAAAATACCACAAAGGCATAAATACCATTGTTGCGGAACAGCAAAACCATCAAAACAGCCACAAACAGAAGCAGTGCATTCCTCTTCTGTTCCCAGAAGCCGGCTCCGTCATGTGCCATTTCCAATAATAACGTGGTCAGCAACACCAGCCCTGCACAGAAATAGCCATCCTTGGTAGAACAGCACACAAACATGCTTATTGTCGGGAATAACGCTAAAAAGGCAATACTCACGTTTAAAATCCATTTCCTCACCCCGAAACGCTTCAACGTACAAAGCATATAAGTAAAGCAGAAGGAAATCACTGTCATCTGCACCAGCATATAAATGGCAATTCCCGCATTGTAGGTATGGAAAATCTTAAAGGCCGCTTTCAGGCAAAATCCCAGCAACAACACATGTGCTATGGGATGATGCGCCGAATAGGTATCCGTAAGCGCCATATGGCTCTCCACCTCTGCATCATAGGTAAAGAAACCCGGCCAGGAAGCCAGAAGCACCGGAATATACGCTAACAAAAGTAGCAGCATTACTCGCAGAAAATATTTCCTATCCATATCTGTGGCAGAATCCACAGTCTGTGTCTCCCTTTTCGCCAAGTCACTCAACTTCACCATGCACCAAGCCATTAGGGGTGCCCCGGCAATTGCCAGCACCACCACCGATACATACTTACTCCACGCAGCAAAAAACACTCTGCCTGCCACGTCCAGCTGTGCACCAAACACCATTGCTCCCCAGAATAATATGCCAAAGAGAAAACTCCCATTTAACAACGCTGTTATTCTGTCATCCCACTTTTCTTTTTTTACAACGAAAAACCAACTCGCCACCAATGTCAGAAGGGCAATGGGTACCAGAATACTGTTGGTTATCGCCAACATCCCCTTTTCATTCCACTGTATGACATCTCTCAGGCTGAATATGCCCGCCATCCCCAGCAGCACCAAAAACCATGTTTTTTTCCACGGCAATCTCTTCATATCCCTAGTCTCCCCTTACTCTTTCTCCCCAACTAAGATGTTCAGCCAGATACCCTTTTTCACCAGAATAAATCCAACTACACACTTCACAATGTCTACCAGCTGACACACAAAGTACAGCGGAATAATCGGCAAACCGGTAAAACGGCTGAGACAATACGCCACCGGAATATTAATACACCACACAAAAGCACTGTCAAACAGGAAGGTAATCACCGTCTTACCTCCGGAACGCAAGGTAAAATAAGTCGCATGCATGAAACCATGCAAGGGCATACAAATAGCAGTCGCTCGCATAAAGGCGGTTGCCAAATCCTTTACCTCCTGCGTGGTGTTATAAAGCATAGGGAACAATGGTGCAAACAGTGCCAACAGACTACCCATTACCAGACAGGACATTACCGTCAGTGTAATCATCTTGGCATCTGCCTCCTTAGCTTCCTCCAGCTTTCCTGCTCCCAACAACTGTCCTACCACGATGGATAACGCACTTCCCATGGCAATAAACACTACATTAAACAAATTGGTAATGGTACTGGAGATATTAAGCCCCGCAACCGCATCCAGTCCTCGCACGGAATAGCACTGCATCAGGGTAGCCATACCCGTAGCCCAGAGAATTTCGTTCATCATCAGAGGCATACCCTTTATGAGAATATTCCCCACCAAATGTCCCGGAATACGCATAGTCTCGTAAGCACCCTGTATAAAAGGCAACTGCTTTGTATGACGGTGACACCAGATTACCGCAATAGCCGCCTGAATATAACGGGAAATCACAGTGGCAATTGCAGCACCCACCACTCCCAGCGCCGGGAAACCCCAATAGCCGAAAATCAGTAAAACGTTTAATCCCAAATTAATAAAAACTGCCGCCACACCTGCTATCATAGGAACCACTGTCTCACCGCACTCACGCATGGTACTGCTGTATATCTGTTCTACACCAAAGGGCAGAAGTCCTATCAGCATAATTCTCAAATAGTCCTTTCCATACTTCAGTGCTGCCTCCAAGGAACCTGTTGTTTGGTCTTCCCCATGTAAATATAGCAGTATTAACTCTTCTCCCCACAGGGCAAAAATCAATATACCTATTACAACCAATGCCATACACGCAAATATTTTGAATCGAAAAGTATTTCTAACACCCTTATAATCCTTACATCCGAAGAACTGAGCGCTGAAAATACCTGCTCCGGAAATAGCCCCGAAAATACTGATGTTGAACACCATCATTAACTGATTAACAATGGCTACACCGGACATCTGCTCGGTACCCACTCGTCCCACCATGATGTTATCCAAAAGACCTACAAAGTTCGTAATACCGTTTTGTATAATAATGGGCACTGCCACCAGAAACACCATCTTGTAAAAGGCTCTGTCACCTAATAAATATTGATACCATTTCTTTTTCTTACTCATCTTGACGTTTCTCCGCTTTCTACTCTATACTAATATGGATATTTGTTTTGCCATGCCCTTTCGGCAGGCATACACATCCATTGTATCTACAACAGTATACATAAAAGTCAGGGGAGTTTCAAGTCATGGCGAGAATCAAAAGTGTAGAAGAAAAATATATGCGCGCAGCTCTGGCTCAGGCAAAGAAGGCACTGGCACTGGGAGAAGTTCCCATTGGCTGCGTGATAGTGCATGAAGGAAAAATCATCGGACGTGGATATAATAGAAGAAACACAGACAAAAATACACTAGCACATGCAGAAATCACTGCTATCAACAAGGCCAGCAAGAAAATCGGAGACTGGCGCTTAGAGGAATGTACCCTATATGTTACTTTAGAACCTTGCCAAATGTGTGCAGGTGCCATCGTTCAGGCTCGGGTTACGGAGGTAGTCATGGGCTGCATGAACCCCAAGGCCGGTTGCGGTGGCTCCATACTGAACATTCTGGAAATGCCGGAGTTTAACCATCAGGTCAAGGTCAGCCGGGGCATTCTGGAAGCTGAGTGCAGTGCTATTTTGAAGCAGTTTTTCACAGAACTGAGAGAGCGCAATAAGTTAGAAAAAGAACTTCGAAAAAAACAGGCTCTTGCTGAAACAGCAGAAAATTAAATCAAGGGGTGTCTTGCGACACCCCTGTCATTTTATGCCATTATTTCTACAGCCACTTCCGAAGCTATTTATTCTGCAACCACTCCGATATTACTCCCCAATATAAGTGGGTGCATTCTTCGGGCTCTTCCCCTTGATCACATTGTGATAATAAGCATAGGTCATGGCATCATCCTGCTTCATAATATCTGCATCCAATACTTTGCCCAAGAAAACGGTATGTGTAGAGGTTTCCATCTTATCCACTACTTCACAGGTAATATAGGCACAGGCATCTGCAATCACCGGCATATAGCCCTTCACTACAGATTCCACTTCATCAAATTTGTTACAGTCCTTACCACTCTTAAAGCCAAACACGCCTATGGTAGAGGGTTCTGAATGCTCTCCCAGAATAGAAATGGCGAATCTGCCGGTATCCTGAATACACTGGTTTGTATAATTGTTATGGTTAATACTCACTGCAATGGTAGCCGGCTCCGAAGTAATCTGCATAGCACTGTTCGCTGTACAACCGGTAGGACGTCCGTTGTCCCAAGTGCTGATAACGTATACTCCATAAGATAATTTGTGAAATGCGTTCTTGTTCATGGTAACCTCCTCAAAATATAAATTAGTAATAATTCCTATTATTACTTTATCACATTTGGTATCTTTTGTCAAGAATCTATAGCACTTCCTTTTTCATCTCCTCCACAAACTGCTTAAATTCATTTGTATAATTCTCCCAGCAAATTCTCGGATCATTCTCATAATCAAACTTATTTGCAAACAATTCCTTCATATCCGCCATCGCCTTCTCCTTCTTACCATTCATGAAGGCATAGAAAGCCCGCCCCAATAAGTAAACCTCCCGATTAGCCGCATCAAGCTCCAGTAACTTCGTATTATCTTTCATACCTATATGTGGTTTACTATGAATACCTGCCACAAGTCCTCTGGCACGAAGTAGCATCACATCATTGGGTGCACGATCTATTGCTGAGTAGATATTCCAATATCTCATCATAGAAAATTCTCTCCAATGCCAGGTAAAAGCCAATACAATATACAGTTCTTTGGAACACTTCCCTTTATTTGCGTTCTCTTTTTGCTGTAACAAAGCCTGTGCATCTAAAATGCACATTTCCCCAATTCCCTTCAAATCTTCTTGTACATTGCTCTGTAACACATCATAAACATAATCATAGTCCAAGGAATGGGGCAAATTAGCCAATTTATACGGAATATTGGCCAAGTCAGTTTCCATTCCGTCTATTTCTTGCGGCGGCAGCTTCTGAAGCAATATTTCATTCAAGGTGGGGAATAAAGGTACTTCTTCCTTCTCTTCCACACTATATGCATAAGGATAACCTAAAGCATCCATAAAATCCGCCATCTGCCAGCAGTCACCATATGGATATTCATCCCCTTTACAGGCTTTCCGCTCATCCTCTTCCAAAACCTCATCTGTCCACCGCATCAAATAGGGCGCTAATTTCTGTGCTTTTACAGAAAATCGCTCAGCAAGTATTTCACCGTTCCCTTTGAAATGTTCTGCCTCACTCTCATCCTCAGTAAAATCATCTGGCATAGGACTAAACGCATCCAGTTCCTGTCCGTTTTCATAGAAATAATATCCCCAATAATCTCCATCTGATATATATAACATCAATACTTCTGTCTCTAATTTCTTTGAAAGCACCTCTGTCAATTCCGCATACCCGGTAGTATCCTCCGAAAAGAGAACTCCAATTCTGTCCTTATAAATATGATATTGACAATCCTTCCAATCCAAATTCATATGGGGGTATTCCTGTGCAGTTACTGAAATGCATTTCTCTATTTCTGTAATAGTATTCCTTTTTATCAGAGCAGTTTGTAAATAAAGTCCCATACAACATTTCCTCCTTTTCAGTATTTTAACATAAAAGCAAGTTACAGACACTATTTTAAGTAGCTTTTATAAAACTTTAATCATTTTCCTTCTTAGGAGATGTTGACAAATTCACACGAAAACGATACACTATAGAAGCCGTACATTGTCGGATTTGCGATGCAATGTTGAAGCTTGGTCTTGCGCAATGGGAATCTACGAACCGTGTCAGGTTGGGAACAAAGCAGCACTAAGTAGAACCTCTCATGTGCCGTAAGGGTGCCGGGTGGAGTTGTATTCGCAGCCGGCGTGTGCGGTCTTTGTATGTACCAACAACCCACTTACAGTAAGATATACTGAGGGAGTGGCGGGGAATAGACTGCGGACTGCTCAGTTGCACCCAAATCACTTGTCCGCAGTCTATTCCCCGCCACTCCCTTCCGCATATATTACATCATATCCCCGCGAAAGGAGCCTCTTATGACCTCTACAGAAACGCTGCTTTCCAACTGCATATTGTGTCCCAGAAAATGTGGCGTGAATCGTCTGGCAGGACAAACCGGCTACTGTGGAGCTACCGACCAAATAGTAGTTGCCAGAGCCGCTCTACACATGTGGGAGGAGCCTTGTATCAGCGGCAGCGTCGGTTCCGGTACTGTTTTCTTTGGAGGTTGTAATCTAAAGTGCGTTTTTTGCCAAAATCACAGCATTGCCATAGGGGACTGCGGAAAGGAAATCCCTCTTTCCCGATTAGCAGAAATCTTTCTGGAGCTACAGGCAAAGGGTGCCGCAAATATTAATTTGGTCACACCCACCCATTATATTTCCCAAATCCGAGACGCTATACGCCTTGCCAAAGAGCGGGGATTAGCCATTCCTATCGTATACAACAGTGGCGGCTACGAAAGCGTAGAAGCCTTGCGTTTGTTAAAAGGCTTGGTGGATATTTATCTGCCCGATTTCAAATATGTTTCTTCTCAGTTGAGTCGGCAATATTCCCATGCTACCGACTACTTCGAGCAGGCATCCTTAGCACTGGCAGAAATGTACACTCAAGTAGGAACACCTCTTTTTGATGTGCAAACCGGCATGATGAAGCGTGGCGTAATTGTCCGACATCTCCTTCTCCCCGGCCAAACCAAGGATTCCAAAAAGGTACTCCGCTATCTTCATGAAACCTATGGAAATAACATATACATCAGCATTATGAATCAATACACACCGCTACCTCAGGTAGTTGCCATTCCGGAGTTGAACCGTAAGGTCACCTCTGAAGAATATGACAGGGTAGTCAACTTCGCCCTCCGTTTAGGCATCGAGAATGCCTTCATACAGGAAGGCGAGACTGCTGAGGAAAGCTTCATCCCTCCCTTTGATATGGAGGGGGTATAAAAACACCATATATAGAAATGCCGTGAGCCATCAGGGTGTTCCAGCGCAAGACCCTTGGAAAACGTCAGCACTTGGATTTTTCAAGCTAGCAGCGCCGAAAAATCCTTAGTACTGCTACGTTTTCCACGGAGCGAGAGCGTGTCTAAACGGAATATCCTGATGGCTCACGGCGTCTCTCGGTGTCCTTTATATCTCCACCGATATCATGTAGTATCCGAAGTCGCCGTTTTTGGCAGGTTCTTGCTTTCCTTCGAAGCTTTCAAAGCCGTACAGAACCGCTACCTGTTTTTCCTTTTCATAAAAGTTCCCCGGAACTCCGATAAAAAATCGCTCACCCTCCGGACGCTTTTCCCTGGTTAATATCAAATGTCCGTAATTATAAAAACCATGACGTAGGAAGCTGTTGGATACCAATGGATAATATCTTCTCGTCAAAAGCACCAAATCCTCCGGTTTTAGCTTCAAATAATCTCTGCCATCCTCAAAGGGTCTGATGTGCGGATAAATTTCCCAAAGCTGTTGCCACTTTTCGGTTGCGAACGGGCGTGCTTCCTGCATTTGCTGCGGCGACACAGGTATCGGTCGACGAATGGGTCCCGGTTCAGACATGGGCTGTGGCATAATTATATTCTCACTCCCTCCTTCAGACCATTCTTCTGTGACATCTAGAACCAACGACGCACTCGGACTTTCCTTTGTCTTCTCCTCTATAACCTTCTGCGAAACATCTTCTCTCGGGCTTACTTCTACCTTCTCCGCAGATGCTTCTTTCCTCATCCTCTCCTCTACGACCTCAACAGGCACTTCCTTGCTCAGCCTATCTTCCCCCGCCGCCGGTGCAATGCTTCCACTCAAATTAACCATTGTAGCATCCCCTACAGTACCCTCGTTCAAACCAATCTCCACAGAATTTGCAGTGACTTCCTCCTGCAACCGCGGTTCCCGAATGATACATCGTAACATACGCCCTCCTGGCAATTTCACATAAATTTCTTCTAACTCCTCATAAGCAATATCTCCTGCCAACTCCTTCACTTGCAAACCATCAAATGCAACTGTTCCGTAGCCCTTTTCCAAATGTATTTCAGCCAAAACTGCTTCCCGCTCACCTGCTCGCAGCATCACTGTATAAGTTCCGCCATCTCCATGTCGAAGCTTTTCTACTTTCATATGCATACTCAGCACATTCTCCCGAACTTCCAGCCTCACAAAGCCGGCACTCTGCATCTTTTCTCCCTTTTCGTATACATCCAGATACTTTATTTGCTTGCTATAAAACATAAAAATCCCCCTAATACATTCGGTTTCTACTTCTAATGTATTAGAGGGTTGTCTGCTTTATGACATATTGTCCAAATATTTCATGTAGTTCACTACCATCAAAGCAATTTTAAAGGTCAATGCATCATCAAAGTTACGCAAATCCAAGCCGGTACTCTTTTGTAACTTTTCAATACGATACACTAAAGTGTTACGATGCACAAAAAGCTGTCTGGAAGTTTCAGAAACATTCAGGTTGTTTTCAAAGAACTTGTTGATGGTTGTTAAAGTCTCATCATCCAAATCAATCAGGCTCTCATCGCCAAAGATTTCATCGATAAAGATTCTACACAGATTCACCGGCAACTGATAAATCAATCTACCAATACCCAAGGTACTATAAGCTACCACATTCTTCTCTGCATAGAAAATCTTACCTACATCCAAAGCCATCATCGCTTCCTTGTAGGACTTAGATACGTCCTTCAATTCTGAGACCACCGTACCAAAGGATACTTTTACATTCAACATAGCTTCTGCATTCATCATGGCTACGATGGTATTCGCCACATTGGAAAGTGCCTCATGGCTACTGTCAGTTTCCACGTTCTTAATCAGAATAATATTGCTCTCGTCCACTGCTGTAATGTAATCGCCACTTTGACTACTAAACATACCCTTCAAAATCTCTGTTACGATACCATCCTTCTCCATCTTGGTTTCAATCAGAAATACTGCTCTGGGAACGCTAACCTCTACATGCAGCTTCTTTGCACGATTGTAGATATCCACCAACAACAGATTGTCCAACAATAAATTCTGGAAGAAATTGTTACGGTCAAATCTTTCCTTATATGCCACTGCAAGATTCTGTATCTGGCACACCGCAATCTTGCCAATCATATAAGCGTCATCCCCGGAACCTCTGGCTACAATCACAAATAACAATTCACCCTCATCCCAAACCTTCAGCAAATGATTTGAACCGATTACCTGACTGTCAGCAGGCGAATTGGCAAAACCGCTGATTAAACTACCATTAATATCCTTCATATCCATAGTCGCAGCCATCACCGCTCCTACCGGGTCATACACGCACAAATCCACCTTTGTGATTGCCTTTAATTCATCTATACTGGTCTGAATAATCTGACTTGATAACATAAAACTTCCATCCTCTACTTTATTTTAAAGAAAAACAGAGGTACTGTTTCCAGTACCTCCGTGAATAATGACTAGTTTGTAATAATCTGCTCGGTCTCTTTGTCGAATACGTGGATCTTCTCAACATCAAGTGCGAACTTAACAACATCACCAGGTCTTGCAGTAGTACGAGAATCTACTCTTGCAGTCATAGGGAATGCATCTAAATCGAAGTACAAGTAAACTTCTGCACCAAGTAATTCGTATACTCTGATGGTAGATTCGAATACGCTCTGAGGTGAGCTTTCGATAAACATTTCAGAGTCATATACATCTTCAGGACGGATACCGAAGGTAACAACCTTTCCATCATAACCGCCATCGATAACCTTCTTAGACTTTGCAGGAGGAAGAGGAATGCTCTTGCCGCCGATTTCTAAGCAAGCAACGTCGCCCTGTACGCTAACAGTTGCATCCAAGAAGTTCATCTGAGGAGATCCCATGAAACCTGCAACGAAGAGGTTCTGAGGCTTCTCATATAAGTTCTGAGGAGTATCTACCTGCTGGATAACACCATCCTTCATAACTACGATTCTGGTACCAAGGGTCATAGCCTCTGTCTGGTCATGTGTAACGTAGATAATGGTGGTTCCTAATTTCTGATGTAACTTAGCGATCTCGATACGCATCTGTACACGCAACTTAGCATCCAAGTTGGAAAGAGGCTCGTCCATAAGGAATACCTTAGGATTACGAACAATAGCACGACCCATAGCAACACGCTGTCTCTGACCACCGGACAAAGCCTTCGGCTTACGATCCAAGAGGGGAGTTAAGTCAAGGATCTTAGCAGCTTCCTTAACCATCTTATCAATCTGATCCTTCGGAACCTTTCTTAACTTAAGACCGAATGCCATGTTGTCATAAACTGACATATGAGGATACAAAGCGTAGTTCTGGAATACCATCGCGATATCTCTATCCTTAGGCTCAACATCGTTAACTACTCTGTCACCAATCTTTAATTCACCAGAAGAAATATCTTCCAAACCTGCAATCATACGAAGGGTGGTAGACTTACCACAACCTGAAGGTCCTACGAAGATGATGAACTCCTGATCTGCGATTTCAAGGTTGAAGTTCTTAACTGCTTCGAAGCCGTTAGGATAAACCTTGCATACATTCTTTAATGATAAACTTGCCATAATGTAAAACTCCTTTCGCGTTTACAATTCATTTTCTTTTTCACGACAGCAATTGCTGTCTCACTCTGTAAATTAGTATATCGGAAAACCCTTTTTTTTGCCATACCACTATTTCACAAAGATTCCTTTAAATCTTAGTCACATTGTACAATTACTGTTCTTCTTTTCCTACCAGTGCTTCATCCAAGGTATCGCTGAAGATTTTTTCCACTCCATCATCCTCTTCTGAAGCTTCTGTGTTGCCATTTTCTGCCTGCTTCGCCAGTATCTGTTCCTCTAAATGTTTGAAGTAGCCATTGTACAAAGCAGCCGATGCATATGCCGGAGCCGAGAACCCAAACATAATCACAAAGGGCATCAGTGGATAAGATGTAAAGGTAATCACAACCGGCACTGCATACAAAATAATCATCAATATAGTCTTGGGAAAATGCAAAATACTGAGTGCCAATGCGTTCTTAATGGTCTGTAAGGTAGTGTTTGTGAATTTTGCCATCACCGGGAACACCATAACAATGGTAAACAATGCAAAGATTGCCACTGCACCTAAAATCGCCTTAAACCAATAACCGAATTCACCGGCAGACTTTGACATAATATAGTAATCTCCTGCCAGCACACCTACGATTACCACCACAATCAACCAAACCACGGTAGATTGCTTGAAACTTTCCTTAAACGCGCCGAAATATCCCTTACAAATATAACAGTCCTCGTTTCGAAGCATCTTTATACACATATAATGCAGAGCTGTAAATGCTGCACCGATGGTAAATATGGGAATGCAACACAAAATGGTCAGAAAATTCAAAATCATCAGGTTCGCAATCTTGGTCAAAACCTGCATAATAGGTCCATCAATATCAAATAGCTTCATTTCCTTCATCCTTCCTGTTAAACTACAAAAACTTTTCCATAGGAGTTACCTGTATACCGGAATAATGCTCCTCGGGACCGGTTATGACAAACCCGATCCGCTCATAAAACTCCACCGCATAGGGGGCTGCTTTTACGGTCATATAGCTTTCTCCCTGCTCCAGCTTCAAATATTTGCACATATTACTCAGCAAGGCTCTGCCGATTCCCTTTCGATGATAAGTTTCCTCTACAAAGAGCAGGGATAAATGATTTCCGTCACGCACCGTGGCCGCTCCTACAATCTTTCCCTCTGCGAAAGCGAGCATCATCAGATACTCCCCCTTTAAAAAGGACGCAAACAAATCCTCATCCGTAATAAAATCCAAAAAATTGCGTATCCCCTCCGGCGAATAAATATCCCCCTCAAATTTCAGAAATGTTTTCCAAATCATATTCATAGCAATAGTCCACTCATCCGGCTTTGCCCATCTGATTTGATACGGAATTGTTTCTTTCTCCATACTACCCCCTGCATAATGCAAGCAGTGTTTTCACTACTGTTGTGACAACACACTTTTCTTCATCCAATCATACAAATCCTGCGACACTTCCGCTTTTTCTGCATCCTGTAAAATCTCATGTCTTCCTTCCGGATACAGTTTGTAACGTACATCCCGGACACCACAAATCTGCAAATGCCGACACGCTTTCTCAACCCCTTTTCCCAACTCACCTACCGGATCCTTGTCTCCGGATAATATGAATATCGGCATCTGCTTGGGTATCTTTGCCATTCGCGCGCTGTTATCCATACCGTAAAGCAAATGAAACAGTGCATCAAATCCATTTACGGTAAATAAAAATCCACACAAAGGGTCCTCTACGTAGCGCTCGATTACTGTTTCATCCTTACTCAACCAGTCTACCTCAGTACGAGGATGAGGAATGCTCCTATTATTGGAACCGAACACCATCCAATTAAGTAGCTTACTCACATGCTTCGGTCCAAACAAAGCCTTCTGAAGGTTCAAAAGATGCAACCCCCACTTCAAAGTTCCATCCGCATACACATTGGTTCCCATAATCACTGCACCGGACAATCCCTCTCCGTATTGGCAGATATAATTCCTGACAATAAAGGAGCCCATACTATGTCCTAACAAGACATACGGCAACTGCGGATACAGTTCCTGTGTAAGGACACGCAGAGAATGCACATCCTCTATCAAAACCCCTGCAGGGTTTTCTTCACAGATATAACCGGGGATATCCCCTTCCCCCAAGGTTTTTCCATGTCCCAGATGATCCGCTCCGGTCACCAGAATACCTCTCTGTGTCAAAAACTCTGCCAGTTCTTCATAACGTTCCACATATTCCGCCATACCGTGTACGATTTGAACCACTGCACAAATCTCCGGTGTATCCGGAACATATCTCACCGCATAAATACTACTTTTTCCATCCTTTGACGCAAAACGAAATTCCTCTTTTTTCATCTCTTCCAAGTCACCTTAACAAATCTCTGCGCCTGCGGGCATCTGCTTTTCCGGTGTCATCAGTGCCAGGTTGCCTTCTGCATCCTCTGCGCACAAAAGCATACCCTCGGAGAGCACTCCTGCCAGCTTCGCAGGCTTTAAGTTCACCAATACCATTACCTTCTTACCTACCATTTCCTCAGGGGTATAGTGAGCCTTGATACCGGATACAATCTGACGTACCTGGCTACCTACCTTTACCTGCGAACAAAGAAGCTTCTTGGACTTGGGTACTGCTTCGCAGGCAATAATTTCACCTACCTGGAACTGCAGCTTGGCGAAGTCATCATAGGTGATTTCTTCCTTAGCTTCGATGTCAATCACATCCTCTGCAGAAGCTTCCTCCTGGACCGGCGCTTCTGTCTCAGCTTTTCTGGCAGCATACATAGCTTCTGCCTTCTCTACGATTTCTTCTACCTTCAAACGTGCGAACAGGATTTCCGGTGTATCTGTCACCTTCTTATCGTTCTCACGCAAACCAAAGCTCTTCAACCGGTCGAATTCCCGAATTTCTGTATTTAACTGTGCTACGATCTTTTCAGCAGTCTCCGGCATAAATGGCTGTAATAGGGAAGCACCAATAGTGATACCTTCCACCAAATTATACATTACAGTTGCCAGGCGGTCTGCCTTCGCCTCATCCTTTGCAAGTACCCATGGCTCAGTCTCATCAATATATTTGTTGCATCTCTTAAAGATAGCAAAGATTTCTGTCAAGGCATCTGCCACCTTCAAATCTGCCATCTTTGCCTGCACCTTATCTAAGGTACCGATAATCACTGCCTTCAAATCCTCATCAATAGCAGCATCTACAACACCCTTGTCAGCTACTACGCCACCAAAGTACTTGTTGCTCATGGAGATGGTTCTGTTTACCAGATTACCCAAGGTATTTGCCAAGTCAGAGTTTAATCTCTCTACCATCAACTCCCAGGTAATCGTTCCATCGTTTTCAAAAGGCATCTCATGAAGTACGAAGTAACGCACAGCATCCACACCGAAGAAATCAATCAAATCATCTGCGTAGATTACATTACCCTTGGACTTGCTCATCTTACCGTCACCCTGCAGAAGCCAAGGATGACCAAACACCTGCTTCGGCAATGGCTCACCCAAAGCCATCAAAAAGATTGGCCAGTAAATGGTATGGAAACGGATAATGTCTTTACCAATCAAATGCAAATCTGCCGGCCAAAGCTTCTTATACTGCTCAGTAGAGTTGCCGTCAGCATCATAACCGATACCGGTAATATAGTTGGTCAACGCATCCAGCCATACATACACTACATGTCTGTCATCAAAATCTACAGGAATACCCCACTTAAAGGAGGTACGGGAAACGCACAAATCCTGCAAGCCCGGCAATAAGAAGTTGTTCATCATCTCGTTCTTACGGCTTACCGGCTGGATAAATTCAGGATGTTCATTAATATGCTTGATTAACTTATCTGCATACTTGCTCATCTTGAAGAAATAAGCTTCTTCACTGGCAGGCTTTACTTCTCTGCCACAGTCAGGGCACTTGCCATCCTGAAGCTGCGACTCTGTCCAAAAGGACTCACAGGGAGTACAGTACAAACCTTCATAAGAGCTCTTGTAAATATCGCCCTGGTCATACAATCTCTTAAAAATCTTCTGTACCTGCTTTTCATGATAATCATCGGTGGTACGAATAAATTTGTCATAAGAAATATTCAACTGGTCGCACAGTCCCTGAATGACACCTGCCACTTCATCTACAAATGCCTTGGGGGTTACTCCTGCATCCTGTGCCTTTAATTCAATCTTCTGACCATGTTCGTCAGTTCCGGTCTGGAAAAATACATCATAGCCTTCTTTTCTCTTAAAACGTGCTATGGCATCTGCCAAAACGATTTCGTAATTGTTGCCAATGTGCGGCTTACCGGAGGTATACGCAATGGCGGTAGTAATATAATAGGGTTTCTTGCTCATTTTCATCATCCTTTCTTTGTTCATTGACTCTACACGTATAAGCAGCCTCGAAACGCCTTCGGCGTTCCTCGGTCGCGTTGCTCGTCAAATGTCATCAGTCCTGACTGCGTGTGCAAGCACCCGCCTCAGACTGCTGCCACTTGACACTGCTTATACGCGCAAAAAGGCTCGTCTTCCGTTCTCCACAGAAGACGAGCCCTACACCCGTGTTACCACTTCTATTCATCTGTTCCTCACGAAACAGACCTCACCGAGTCCCTTCAGACCCTCTCCGCTATAACAGGCGGAACCTGTCGCAGCCTTACTGAATAATAATCCGCTCGGTGCGCTGCTCAGAAGCCATGTTCATCCTGTTCTCTGCCCGCTCCCTCTCAGCATGGTGCACACCTTCACACCCGGAAGCTTCTCTGTAGAGCCTTTCCAAGACTACTCTCTTCATCACTGCTTTTAGAATATATCTGATTGTTAGAATAGCACAAAAAATTGGTGCTGTCAATCCGAACTGCACTGCAAATCTCTGCATCTTTCCACAAAAAAACCTCCCAAAACACATGTCTTGGGAGGTTTTGCCTCAAATTAGTAGTTCAAATAAGAGTTATTCAAATAGTTAACAATAAAGTAGAACATATCCTTTTCAAGACCAATGCCTTCTGTGGTTCCTGCATATACCCAGTCACCATTCATCTTTACAATACGGATTTTTACATTTTCTGACTTATAATTGTCATCTTCGCTTTCCAAGGTAAACTTAATCTTTACCTCGTAGCCCTTGGTAATTTCAGCCTTTTCTCTGCCCTTCAGCATATCTACCTGTGCCTTGTAGATTGCCTTCATTTCTTTAGCATCAATATCAGCATCGTCAGCCTCATCTTCCAAATCATCCTTGTCGTCCAGGATGTCTTCGATATCCTCTATCTGATCCTTGATATTATCTCTGAAATTTCTTTCACAGCTCTTCTGTAAATCTTTCAGATCATCCTCGTCCATCTTTTCTTTGGACTTTACTTCATAAGTAAATTTCCAGCTATCTAATTCATCATCACATCTGTCGAAGTTCTTCTCCCAAGCATCTGCGTTGTCTTCAATAGCATTCTGGTAGCTGTCTTTTGCCATATTTGCTTCCGCAAACTTCTTAGCTGCCTTCACACGTGAATCTGCCATCAATGCATACTGATATTCACGATAATCCGTGTTCTTCTCATTAATAAGAGCAACATACTTGTCGATAGGCTTCAAATAGCTCTTAGAAGTTGCTACTACAATAGCAATCACAACTGCCAAGACTACTACTGCTGCTACAATGAGAAGCGGAAGGACGCTTTTCTTTTTATCTGCAGGAGCTTCTTTCTTAGGAGCTTCTTTTACTTCCTTCTTTGCTTCAGCCTTTACCTCTTTCTTCGGCTCAGCCTTTACTTCTTCTGCCTTAGGTGCTGCCTGCTGGCAAGAACAAACTTCACCTTCTGCAATTTCTTTTCCACAACTTGTACAAAACGGCATTATGATACCCTCCTTCGTAGTATTAATCTTTGTTATTATAATTCATTAGAATAATATTTGCAAGTACAAAAATGCCGAACTACCCATCAAAGCAATGCCAGGCATTTTCACCCTATTCTACCTTATACGGTAAATCTTTCAATTGCAATTACCAATTCTGTCATCTTCTCTTCCAGCTCTGTAGTAGCCACTAATAATCTATCCACATGCTCTGACTGATTGTTCATGGTTTCGCTTACTGTAGTAGTAGATGCCGCAGTTTCCTCAGATACTGCGGAAATATTTTCAAAGGAAATCAAAGTATCCTTTCGGTAATCATCCATCTCGTTCATATCGGAAATACTCTGATTGATATTATTTAAAAGCATTTCCATATTGCTGCTCATCTGCACAAACAATCCCTTAATATCTTCTACGGTAGTTTCCTGTACCTTTACAATATCTCCGGCTTTGTTGGAAGCTTCCTTGGTTTCTGTAAATACTATCTGCAGATTATCAATCATATTGGCAATCTCTTCGGAGGACTGCTTAGAGCTGTCTGCCAGCTTCTTAATTTCATCAGCCACTACTGCAAAGCCTCTTCCTGCTTCTCCTGCTCTCGCGGCCTCAATGGAGGCATTCAAAGACAACAGGGTAGTGGATTCTGCAATAGTATCAATCGTATTTACCAGTTCACGAATACTCTGCATACTGGTATTCAATACTTCCATCTTTTCTTCCAGTGAACTCATGATGTTACCGGTCTCTTCTGCCTGTCCGGACAACTCGTTCACACCGGCTGTACTCTTCACAATCATTTCCTTGGTACCATCCGCCAGCTTCTCCATCTCACGTACATTATCACCGGTACGGATAATCTTTTCGGAAAGGGAATCCATTTTGTACAGACAGTTCTGCATATCCTCTGCCTGTGTGTTCACACCCTCTGCAATTTCATCCGTAATTCCCTGTACATAAACACTGGAATTTGCCAGTTCATCACCTACTGCCCTTACATTTCCCACGCAGTCACTTACCTGACCGGAGGTATCCTTTACCTTACCAATCAATTCCTTGGTATTAGAAACTACTTCCATAATGTTTCCGGACAGCTTACCAAATTCCGCCTTGTCATTAATACGCACATCTACTGTCAAGTCACCCTCTGATACCTTGGACAAACGTTTAATGATGCTACTCATTTTGCTGCTAATACCCGTGAAAATGGTCAGTCCCACAATCAGCACGACAATACTGGAGAGCAGTACACCTACGATGATACCATTACGAATATCCGTTGCTGCCTGCATTAACGTGCTCTTAGGTGTCAGGGAACAAACTGCTGACTTGTTTACTTCACATCTGCCATACATAAACAGATATTCCACACCATCAACCATAACAAAATCACTGTAAAAGCTCTCTTCTGCACTTTTTGCCAGAGTATAGTATTCTTTGTCTGCAAAGGTAAAACCATTCTGACTATCCATAGCCAATTCTCTGTCATTGGCCGTTACAAAAGAAATAACACTTCCCTCACCCAGCTTCAAATCCTCTAAGATACTCTTAATCTTAGCACTACTGATATCAATTACTACACAGGCATTCTTAGTGCTTACCAGACGATACTGTGACAATATGTAATTATCTGTGTTGGTATGAAAACGCTCATCCACAATCGGATGACCACTCAGCCAGCTTTCCGTCTTGTCCTTACTCTCTAATGCAGCGGCACCTTCTTTCTTAAAGCTGTTATAGTAACCATTCTTTTTTCCCTTGGGAGAAGAAGTCGAAACATCTTCCAGATTATCCGCAGTAACAATCATCACATCACTGATAAACCCATTGCTGTTACGGGTAGAATTCACCAGCTTCTGTGACTGCTTATAAACATTACTTCTCTCTACGATATCGTTCTTATAGGTTTCCGATACATAATCCTTTACATTCGTATCATTAAAAATCTGCATAGATGCTGCATCTACCGTAGTAAAACCATAGTCCAGGAGCTTTACCGTCATCTGTAAAGCCGTCTGTGCAGACTCCTGATAATTACTTAGCATACCTTCCGATGCTTTCTGATAAGCAAACGCACCTACAGCCACTACCAATACCATGGGTATCAAAAAACCTACCATTAACTGGGTACGGATACTGAAGCCAAATCCTCTTTTCTTCTCTGTCTTTTGTTTCTTTACCGCTTTGGTTTGTAGCTTTTTTTCTTTTGCCATGTGTCAAACCCTCCATCTCTATATAATAAACCCATTATAATTTGATTATAGTAGTTTTGCTGTCTTCTTTCAACAGCAAGTACTATTCCTATATTACATTACTTTTTAGTTTTTTCTAAAAGTTACAAGTTTCTTACAATTTACCTGCTTCCATTGAAACCTCAAAAACAATTTGCTATGCTGACAAAAAGGAGGTGTTTTTGTGAAACCAATCTCGCGATTACCAATACTATTCCTATTACTCGCCCTGCTTAGCTGTGGATGCGGAAAAGAAAATATAGCGTCCCCTTCTTCCATATCGGAAGCCACCGGCGAAACAACAGAGAATCTTTCTCCATCTCATATAGAGAGCGGGGAAATCCATCTGCTCACCGAAAAATATTTACCCCTGAAGCTTCCGGAACAGGAAGAAAGCTATCAGGCACGCATGCTTCGTTATGATATCTGGGGACAATATTTATACATTCTGGACGAGTATACCTATGAAACTGGAACTAATTCGGAATGGTATATGCATATTTTTGACATGGAAACAGAGGAGATTGTTTATACTCCACTTTCCTTGGATATTAGCGGATACAGTGACTATTACCTATATTCTATGGATGTTATCAATGCCTCTGACTTTTCGCTCGTATTCAGTGGGCGAAAGGACGGAACAGAAGAATACAGCCGTTTTTTATACCGAACCGATATGTCCGGCAAATGCAAAGAGCTCCTCTCTCCCCTTCCGAATACAGATATCTATCCTTGGAATCCGGAGGGTGGCACTTGGCAGATTTATGATATCCCTAACCACAGCTCCTACATTACACAGTGGATGGATGACAGTCAAAGCACCGCTATTTACACTTATGATACGGAAGCTCTTAATCGAAAGCTATTGACCGAAATTCCTTCTGACTATATTTATTCCCTTTGCCAAGGGGATGGAGAAACCATTTATTACACAGCTAACAATCATATATACCACTATGATTTTTCCAATAAAATCAGTACTGATCTCTGTGACTTGCGGGAATGTGGCATTACAGCCTATGGCGACCAATACCTGCTCATCAACGACCAACATGATTTGGCATTGGCAGTTCTCAAGGGGGATCTGCCGGGAATATATTATCTGACGGATGCGTCAAAAATACAAACTATCACGGATGATACCATCCGAATGTCCTTCTTGATACCGGATGGTCTAGGCTATACCACCAAACAGGCAGCGATGCTGTCTGCCACATCGGATCACATTGAAATAAAAGCAGAAAAGGAAAACCGTACACAGCATCAGGAAGCCTTCCGCGAACGCATTCTGGCCGAAATGGCAATCGGTAAGGGACCAGAACTGTTATGGGTCTCCAGAGAAGATATGCATCTTTTGGCTGAAAAGAATCTCCTTATGGATATTTCCTCCATGTTGCCTGCTGACACAAGGGAACAATTGCTTCCGGGAGTTCTGCAAATCGGAACCATTGATAACAAATTGGTGGCCATCACCCCGCAGGTTTCCTTCCACACCATGTTGGCCTCCGATGCTGTATGGAAGGAGGATAGCTGGACATTATTCGATGTCCTTAATTTATTGGAAAATAGTGAAGCCAATAACTGGCCATTCCTGTATTTTACAAATAAACTAAACTATTACAGCCTTTTCTATATGATTTTGGCAAAGGATTGGGAACATTCTCCCTTTGTGGATTTGGAACAGGGTATTAGCTATTTTAATGATCCGGACTTCATCCGTACGCTGGAATTATGCAAGAAATATGGTGTTGAAGACGGTGTTACCATAGAACCGGAAGATCGATCACAAATGCTGGCTGATGGAAAAAGCATTGGACGTGTATATTACTTTTATGATGGTTTTCAAAATTTCTCCACCACTATGGCAACAAGCGGTGATTTCGCCCACATTGTAGGCTATCCTGTCAATGAAGGTAGCGGAAATTATCTGTATGGGGAAGGCTATCTGGTAGTCAATGCTAATGCGGTTCATACGGAAGAAATCCAAGAGTTTCTGAAATTCCTGCTGGATTATGAGCAACAGTATACCGTAGAGTTTTCTCCGGTACGTAGGGATGTTCTACGTGACCGTGTTATTAAACGTTCCTATTCAAATGACTACTTTGTGGCAAAGGATGCCGCTCATAGCATCGTTTCCGTACTGGACAACAAACCGGAAGGTGGTACCTATTTGGAGGAATTCATGGCTTTTGCGGAAAGTGCGGTTCCGGAACCCATGCCTCCCACAAACATTACTGCTATTCTGGGAGAAGAACTGCCCGGCTACTTTACTGACAGCAAAAGTGCTCAGGAAACTGCAGCAATCATCCACAATCGTGTACAATTGTATTTTGAAGAACGCAAATAACTAATGCCGGGCATTCTCGCCCGGCATCCTCTATTTCTGGTTTCCCAAATATTTTTTTCGAAACTTTGAATATACGATTTTCTGACTTTCATATAACCCCTCATATCCGGAAAGCATATAACTGATAGCCACTCCCAACATAATATAAGGGAATATCTCCATACCGAACATTTCCAATGCAATCAGCATGGATGTAATCGGACTATTAGTCACTCCGCAAAACAGTGCCGCCATACCAACCGCTGCACAAAGTGAAGGAGAAATACCTAACAACTGTCCCATAAAACATCCAAAGGTAGCCCCTATGAATAAAGTCGGAATAATCTCTCCTCCCTTAAATCCTACACTCAATACAACAGATGTAAACAGCATCTTTAACAAAAAGGCTTCCGGTCTAGTTTCTCCGTTTATGGCACGTTCAATTACCTGCATACCGGCTCCCATATAATCCGTACTTTGCACCAATACAGTCAATGCAATCACTATGACACTGCCCACTGTCACACGCAGATACGGGTTGGAAAATTTATTTCGAAAAAGATGCCCCATTCCATGCAATAACATGCAAAACAGCTTGCTCACAGCAGCACACAACATGGCCAAAAGCATAATCTTCAATGCCGGCATCATAGAAAACTCCGGAATTTCCACTATGGTGAAATGCTCCGCATGTACCCCAAAATACCCGGCAATACTCATTGCCACTAAACTGGCAATTACCGTAGGCACCAACGCCGCATAGTAAAAAATGCCCACACTGACTACCTCGAGGGAAAAAATAGACGCAGCCATAGGGGTACCAAACAAAGCTGCAAAAGCACCACTCATACCACACATAATCATAGTGGTAACACTTCTCTTATCCATGCGCAACAATCTGGCAACGGCACTACCAATTCCTCCACCCATTTGGAGTGCAGCTCCTTCTCTTCCTGCTGAGCCACCAAACAGATGTGTCAGTATGGTTCCGATAAAAATCAGGGGCACAATTCTATGGGAAATTCCGTTCTCCTCACGCACCGCAGAAATCACCATATTCGTACCCTTGTCGTTCTCTCTGCCGCTTATACGGTACAACCACACAATCAACAACCCACCCAAAGGCAAGCCCAAAATCAACCAAGGGTGTGCCTGTCGAAAAACGGTCGCTGCATCCAAGCAGTAATAAAAAGCAGTTCCAACCACTCCCGTCAGAATCCCTACAAGAGTTCCTAATATCACCCATGTAAAATATTGTTTCATGTGCAGTCCAAACCGACTGAAGTCCTGTTTCATCTTCTTTAATCCATAACCTTTATAAACTCTTTTACATTTTGGGTAATATCATCCCGAAATACTGCAGAACCTGCTACAATGACATTCGCTCCTGCTTCCAGCACAACCTGTACATTTTTCGCAGTCACACCGCCATCTACCTGTACATCCACTGCCAAACCTCTTTCTGCAATCAACTGACGTACTTGACGAATCTTCTCGGTACTGGCTTCCATATATTTCTGTCCGCCGAATCCCGGCTCTACCGCCATCACCAACACCATATCCACCTTGTCCAAATAGGGAATGATTTCTTCTACTGCTGTTCCCGGCTTGATACTGATACCCACCTTGGCACCTGCCTGTCGGATGAGGTGGATGGTTTCTTCTACCCTGTCCGTTGCCTCTATATGAAAGGTTACCATATCGGCACCACATTTCACAAATTCTGCCACATAACGCTCCGGTGCCTGTATCATCAAATGCACATCGAAAAATAGATCCGTCATCTTACGAAGAGAGGTAATCACTGGCATACCAAAAGAAATGGATGGCACAAATACTCCGTCCATAACATCAATATGAAGATAGTGTGCGCCTGCCGCCTCTACTTCTTGAATCTGTTCTCCCAGCTTCCAAAAATCTGCTGCCAAAATCGAAGGTGATAAAATGTTCATTTTTATGTCCTTTCCCGAGTCGTACGCATTTTTTGACAAATACATCATAACAGATACCCTTCTGAATAACAATATCATTGTTTACCAATTTAAACCAATAAAAAAGCACCCCCGACTGCAAAAATGCTGAATCCGGGATGCTTTCATTATTTCCAATTCTCTTACTCTTTATTTAAAAGCCGGCAATTCATCCAGTGTAATAAAATAATCACTATTATAAATTTCCTTCAAATCCTCTATGGTGTTGCCCTCTTTTGTATCTGTCAGCCAGGTAGTATGCCAGGTCATAAAGAACAGCCAGTCTGTTTCCGTAGAAACCAACTCCTCCTCAGTAGGAATGGTACCGCACTCATGAAATACGATGGGCATTCCTTCCGGAGCTACACTGACACACTCTTCATACAAATCCGTATTAGGACCATCCGTATAACTGTCCGCACCTACCAGGTCCACATAAGCATCCCCTGGGTACCAGTCTGCCATGGCACCACCATTGCCGGAATAACCATATACCCAAATCAGATTGTCCAATCCCCAATAATCCGTATAACGGCTGTACATGAGCTGCCAGAGCTGTACGAAATTACTTGCACCACCCTTGCTCCACCAGAACCATCCGCCATCCAACTCATGAAAAGGTCTCCAAAGCACCGGAACTCCTGCATCCTCCAGCTGCTGTAAATAGGGAACTGCTCTGTCCATTCCGGCGATTAAATCATTATAGGTCTTGGAGCCGGGTATAAATGCCTCGTACCAATTAATATTATCCGCTTTACTCTCATCATAGGCACTGGCAAAATCCGCACCGGTATGCCAACAAATAGTAGGTATCCCTCCACGCTCCCACCATTCCTGTGTACGCTTGGTTACTCCTGCGAAATCATTGTGCATAAAATCCAATCCACGTATCGCCGGTAATTTGCCGGTATTGTCACTAATATAGTTTAACTCGTAATCCGCGGAACCCATCCAGGTAGATTCCATCTGTCCTGTCAAACAGGCTGTTCCATACACTTCCTTCAGATAATTGTATACTGTCACTGCATTTTCTATAGCATTTTCATTGGAAAGACTTCCGGTATAGGTATGAATAATTTGCTCTGCTTCCTCTACCTTTGACAGGTAATCCGTCAACTCTACAGCCACATCCTGCGGCAAATAGTACAAGCCTGCAATACGTCCGCCATTCCATGCTCCCAGATAAAAAGCCTCCAAATCTGCCACAGTATCCACCTTGGCATACTCCATCATCTCAGCCACGGTATAAGTCAACAATCGTTCCTTTTCCGGCTGATCCGATACTGCATTAATCTCCAGTATGTTGGAGTGCTTTCCACCTACACTGGCGCCAAAACCAAGCACACCCCAACCGCCATGGGTCACATCATCACAGGCATAGATTACTGCTATCATATCTTCTTCCCCGGAATCATATAACCAGGCAATATCACTGGGGTAATAACCGGCATTCTCTGCACCGGAAAATAACAAAGTACCTTTTTCCAATATCGCCAGTTCCTGTGTCCGCTTTTCTTCCTCACTGATAGAATTACGCACTGCCGGAGCAGGAGCCGGTGTCCAAACCGCCGGTGTAGGTGCTTCTGTCTCCTCCGGTGCCGGAGTAGCTTCTGTAGTCTCCCCTCCTTGTGTTTGAGGTGCTTCTGTCTCCTTTGCACCTGAGCTCTCTTCACTAATCGCTATATTATTTTCAGTAGAATTCTGATTATCTACTGCTTGTTGACCGCAACCGGTCAGTAGCAGTACGCATGCCCCCAGAAGCACCAATTTCCATCTTTTCATAAAATACCTTCTCCTTTCCCTACTACACATAGATGTTCAATTTCTATGAAATGTATCTTAACACTATTCACCACTTATTGTAAAGAAGCAGATATGTTTCCCTGAAATGAAATTTATGCCTCCTCAATGAGCTCCTTCGCAGCTCTTTTCTGCTCTTCACCTGCATGCTTGCACCGCCAAGTGTGAACATGGAACAGTTCACCCGATATCGGATGGTAAATAGTCTCTTTCATCTGCATTCCCCCTCCTTCTTGGAGCAATACAACAAACAACCCGGTGAACCTCTTGCTCACCGGGTCTTATGTTACTACCTATTTTACAGAAAAGCCTTTACGGACTTATAAACACCTTCTGCATCCAAACCATACTTCGCAACAAGTGCTGCTGCGGAACCGGACTCACCGAATACATCCTGCATACCCAGCTTCTTCACGGGAGTAGGACAGTTTGCGGATAAGCAGTCGCAAACTGCTGAACCCAAACCGCCGATTACGGAATGTTCTTCTACGGTTACTACCTTGCCGGTCTTCTTCGCACTTTCAATGATAATTGCTTCATCCAAAGGCTTGATGGTACAGATATTAACAACCTCTGCTTCGATGCCTTCTGCAGCAAGCTTTTCAGCTGCACCCATCGCAGAATCTACACAGATACCGGTTGCTACGATGGTAACATCCTTACCTTCGCGAACCACGGTACCCTTGCCGATTTCAAACTTGTAGTCAGGCTTATCATTGATTACTGGCACTGCTGCACGTCCGAAACGGATATATACAGGTCCTTCGTATTCTACTGCTGCACGAACTGCCGCTCTTGCTTCCACATCATCAGAAGGACACATAACTACCATACCGGGAATAGTTCTCATGAGAGCGATATCTTCATTACACTGATGGCTGGCACCGTCTTCACCTACGGTGATACCTGCATGTGTCGCACCAATCTTTACATTCAAGTGAGGATAGCCAACTGAGTTACGTACCTGCTCAAAAGCACGTCCTGCTGCAAACATAGCGAAGGAACTTACGAAAGGAATCTTGCCTACTGTAGCAAGTCCTGCTGCAATACCTACCATGTTACACTCTGCAATACCACAATCAATATGTCTTTCAGGGAAAGCCTTTTTGAACACGCCGGTCTTCGTCGCAGCTGCAAGGTCAGCGTCCAAAACAACTAAGTTAGAATATTCCGCTCCAAGCTCTTTTAATGCATTACCATAGCTTTCACGGGTTGCAATCTTTTTAACGTCTGCCATTTTATGCTTCCTCCTTTGCTAATTCTTCTGCGATTTTTTCAAGGTCAGCCATAGCCACTGCATACTCCTCATCATTCGGAGCCTTGCCATGCCAATCACAGCTGTTCTCCATGAAGGAAACGCCCTTACCCTTTAAGCTGTGCATAACGATACAGGTAGGCATACCCTTGGTTTCCTTTGCTTCCTTCAACGCTGCTCTGATTTCATCAAAGTTGTGTGCATCGATATTGATTACATGGAAGTTGAAGGCTTCAAACTTCTTGTCAATAGGATAAGGAGAGCAAACCTCTGTAATCGGTCCGTCAATCTGTAAATTGTTGTTGTCTACGATAACTACCAGGTTGTCCAGCTTGCGATGTCCTGCGAACATAGCAGCCTCCCAAACCTGTCCTTCTTCGATTTCACCGTCACCGAGAAGTGTATATACACGGAAATCCTTATTATCCATCTTTGCACCAAGTGCCATACCTACTGCTGCTGAAATACCCTGTCCCAAAGAACCGGAAGACATATCTACACCGGGAATATGCTGCATGCAAGGATGTCCCTGAAGATAAGAGCCTAACTTTCTGAGGGTAGTCAAATCCTCTACCGGGAAAAATCCTCTATTCGCAAGAGTTGAGTAAAGACCGGGAGCGGTATGACCCTTTGACAATACGAAACGGTCTCTATCCTCTTTCTTCGGGTTTGCCGGATCAATGTTTAACTCTTCAAAGTAAAGAAAAGTGTACATATCTGCTGCGGACAAGGATCCACCTGGATGTCCTGCCTTTGCACTGTGAACAGCTGTAACGATACCTTTGCGAACATTATTCGCAATTTTTTGCAGCTCTAAATTGTTCATGGTTCCTCCATTCTGCCATGTATGGCTTGTTTCATTTTCAAACTATTCAAGGTCTTTCCAAAGCAATTCTTAAAATGTACCTTTCGATAGTTATTACTTTCTTAAAATATACTAGCATAATTACAAAATATCGTCTAGTTGAATTATTGCTATGTTTTTAGCAATTGTTGAGCAAAATGTAGGCATTTTGCCATCGTCATGCAGGTGCATGTATAGCCTGCATTCCACTGTACTCAGCATACCGGTCTGTTGCTTATTACGTCATGCAGGCTCGAAAACGCCCATGCGTTTCCTCGCTGGACGCAAAGCGTCCTATATCCAAGAGTACAACCCAAGTGTCACTCAAGCTAGCTTGGCTCCACTTAGCTTGTACTCTTGGCTGCATGACTAAATTGATTGACCATAGTATGCGTTGGCACCGTGCTTTCTGTAGTAATGCTTATCCATAAGCTCCTGAGGAGCGGGCTGGATACGAGGGTTGATGGATTCTGCTCGGTATGCCATCTTTGCCACCTCTTCCAAAACCACTGCATTATGTACCGCATCTTTAGGGTCTTTTCCCCATGCGAAGGGACCGTGGTTCTTGCAAAGCACCGCCGGAACTGCCATGGGCTCCTTACACATACGAATGAACTCCTCTACAATCAGGCGTCCTGTGTTTGCTTCATAAGCTTCTTCGATTTCGCTCTTGGTCAGACATCTGACGCAAGGAACCTCGCCATAAATATAGTCAGCGTGGGTAGTTCCGTAGCAAGGAATGCTCCTGCCTGCTTGTGCCCAACTGGTTGCATAAGAAGAATGCGTGTGTACCACACCCCCGATTTCCGGAAAAGCCTTATACAGCTCTAAATGAGTTGCCGTGTCAGAAGAGGGATTGTATTTGCCTTCTACCTTATTCCCCTCTAAATCCATGACTACCATATCTTCCGGAGACAGCTTGTCATACTCCACACCGCTTGGCTTAATGACGAACAAGCCTTTCTCTCTGTCAATACCACTTACGTTTCCCCAGGTAAAGGTAACCAAGCCGTATTTCGGTAAATCCATATTCGCCTCATATACTTTCTGCTTTAATTCTTCTAACATAACATATCCTTTCCGGTGCAGTAAACTACACCCAGACACTCTTATATTTGTAGATTCTGTTGGGCAGGGACTCCACATGGTCTGATAACATTCCAATTTGCATGCTCCCACAGGATGCTTAGAACTTCTTAAGCTACTAAATGATGCGTTAGATACAAAATCACAACTGTTTGAGCGAAGCGAGTTTTGTGATTTTGTAACTGCTCTTAGCAGAATTTTGTGGCTTTAGAAGTTCTTGCGTCCGAGGACTTGCGCAAATGGAATGTTATCTGACTATGGGGAACCCTGCGTAGCAGGAATCCTTTACTTCCAATTATCCACTGCACCATGCTCTGCCGCAAAACAAGCCTTATAGTTTTCCACAAAGGCATCGAAGCCGGCTACATCTGCCGCATCAGGAGCAAGTGTGGTGCCACTCTGACCGGCAAACACTTTATCCTTCAGATAGTCACTCAAGCTCTCCTCATCCGCCTTGTTTACCATATATGCTGCCAGTACTGCCATACCCCAGGGACCACCTTCACTGGCGGTATCCATAACGGTTACAGAAGTGTTCAATGCTGCTGCCAGAAGCTTCTGACCAACCACCGGTGTCTTGAACAAACCGCCATGACCCATAATCGTATCCACCTTTACGCCCTCTTCCTTGATTAAGATATCATTACCAATCTTAATAGTTGCCAGAGAGGACAAAATATGGCTTCTCATAAAGTTTGCCAGATTGAACTTGGCATCCGGCTTACGAACAAACATAGGACGTCCCTCTGCGAAGCCGGTTACAGGCTCACCTGAGAAATAGTTAAAGGAAACCAGTCCGCCACAGTCCGCGTCACCCTCTAAAGCCTTGCGGTAAAGGGTTCCGTACAAATCATTCATATCTACGCTCATACCAAAGGTATCTGCAAATTCTTTGAATAGGTTCACCCATGCGTTCAAATCGGAAGTACAGTTGTTGCAGTGTACCATTGCTACGGGCTTTCCTTCAGGGGTAGTAACCATGTCGATTTCTTCATGCACACCCTTCAAATCTTCTTGCGTAACAATCATGGAGAAGATAGAGGTACCTGCTGATACATTACCGGTTCCCACTGCCACTGCATTGGTTGCCACCATACCGGTACCTGCATCCCCTTCCGGAGGGCAAAGAGGAATACCCGCTTCCAGCTTACCGGATATATCCAGAAGCTTAGCTCCTTTGTCAGTCAGAGTACCTGCTGCCTCACCTGCGTTTAAGCACTTAGGGAGAATATCTGCTAGCTTCCAGTCAAAACCTTCGCCTGCAACTAACTCATCAAACTGAGCAACCATCTTCTGATTATAATCATTCACCGCAGAATCAATCGGGAACATACCGGAAGCATCACCGATACCCAGTACCTTTTCCCCTGTTAGTTTATAATGAATATAGCCTGCAAGGGTAGTAAAGAATGCTACATCCTTTACATGCTCTTCTTGATTCAAAATCGCCTGATAGAGATGGGAAATGCTCCATCTCTGAGGAATGTTAAAACCTAACTTTTCTGTCAAAATCCCACTGGACTGACCGGTAATGGTATTTCTCCAAGTACGGAAAAGAACCAACAGGTTATCGTCCTTATCAAAAGCAAGATAACCATGCATCATTGCTGAAAAGCCGATTGCTGAAAGCTTGGTAAGCTCTACATCATACTTTGCCTTTACATCTGCAACCAGGCTTGCATAACAATCCTGCAAACCACCCCAGATATCCTCTAAGGTGTATGTCCATATACCGTCTACCAGACGGTTCTCCCAGTCATGGGTACCCAAAGCCAGTGTCTCATGATTTTCACCAATAAGCACTGCCTTGATTCTGGTAGAACCAAACTCAATACCAAGTACTGCCTTGCCGTTTACAATTATATCTTTTCCGCTCATACATCCCTCTTTCTGCTGCCTTTGCAGCGTATTTCTTTCATTATTCCATAATTATTCCTTAAAATGCCTGTGGTGCATCCCGTTCCTATCCTTCCTTTGACGGATGACTCATTATACTTAGCATAGTCAAAAAATGGTACCTCTGTCAATACAAGTATTGCTTTTTCAATGTGCAAGTATTGCTTTTTTAGGGACAATCGTCATAAGATGCTTGTCCCTTTCATATATTGTTCTAATCCTACTTTCAGGTATCTGTTATGAAACAAAAACTCTCCTTTAACCAAAAACAAATTTTACTCTGCCTTGCCTGCCTCTTGGGAATTTTGATATTATTTCTGGGGATTTTTTCCGCCACCACTCCCACCAGACAATTTCACACAGCCAACAAACAACTCTTTCAGGAGGAAATGCTTTCCAACACCTTAAATATGCATTACACCCTTGCCTATCCCAGGGAATATGGCATTCCCGAATACGAAGCCATTCTGCCTGCTTATAACCGTGAAAACCGTTCTGCGAATCAAATGGAACTGACTGAACAACTGAATTTTTACCAAAACTTAGATGCTACCAAGCTTTCTGCGGAGGATACCTATACTCTGTCCTTGCTTTGCTCCTATTTGGAAAATACTCTGGAGCTAAGTAAGTACCCCTACTACGAAGAGCCACTATCTCCCTCCTCCGGAATGCAGTCACAACTTCCTATCTTGCTGGCAGAATATACCTTTCGTTGCAAACAGGATGTGGAAGATTACTTAAAACTACTGGACCAAACGGATGAGTATTTCCACGGTCTGCTCACCTTTGAACAGGAAAAGGAAGATGCTGGTTTACTCATGTCCTCTGTTTCTATGGATAAAGTCATCGAGCAATGTGACACTATTTTAACCGCAAGTTCCTTGGAAAAAGGAACCCACTTTTTACAAACCACCTTTGAGGAACGTCTGCAGGAATTGCAGCAGAAGAATTTATTAATGGAAAAAGAAGTCCAACAATACATACACCAAAACAATCGACTGTTGTCTACCGTCATGCTTCCGGCCTATAAAAGCTTAGGCGACGGACTGCTTGTTTTAAAGGATGAAAAACGAACACTTCAAGGCTTAGCAGCTACCGAAGCAGGTAAAAAATATTATGAAAAGCTCCTGATTTCTGAAACCGGAAGCTACCGCAGCATGGAGGAACTGAAGCAATTATTGGTTGGGAGACTGGATGAAGAATTTCACACCTTAGTTACTCTTCTATCGCAATATGAGGAACCCTTTTTCTCGGAAATACAAACCTCCTTGGACACCTGTTTTCCCTATCATACGCCCGAACAGATTTTGCCTCATCTGGCCAAGTATATGTCTGCTGACTTTCCTGCCATGAGTACAGAAAGTACTGCTCCTACCGTCCGGGTGAAAAATATATCCAAAAGTCTGGAGGATTACTGTGCACCGGCATTTTATCTGACACCCCCACTGGATGATACGGAATGTAATGTTATCTATATCAACCAAAAGAACTCCCCTACGGGGCTGGAGCTCTACACCACCCTTGCCCATGAAGGCTATCCGGGACATTTATACCAGTCCGTCTACAGCAACAATCTACTTGCCTCTCAGAACAATGGTGCTGTCCGCCAGCTTCTTTGGTACGGCGGCTATTTGGAGGGATGGGCACTGTATGTAGAATTTCTGTCTTATGATTATGCCTCCCGGCTCATGGAAGAGGCAGGCTATTCTGCACAGGCAGAGTACATACAAGTGGAAAAGCACAACCGCAGTCTGCAGCTGTGTCTTTACTCCCTGTTGGATATTATGATTCATCATGAGAATGCTTCCTATAATCAGGTACACCGCACCTTGGCAAATTTCGGTATTTCCACACCGGAAACCACCGCCGCCATTTATGAATACATCGTGGAGGAACCTGCTAACTACCCCAAGTATTATCTGGGCTATCTGGAAATCCTAGAATTGCAAAAAGAGGCCGGCGAACTTTGGAGCAATCAATATAGCCACTACGCCTTCCATCAGTTTTTCCTGGAAAATGGTCCTGCTGATTTTCGCAGTCTGGAAGAGCAACTCCGAAAAACTTCCCTTGAATAAAACATCTCCGCTTACACTGAAAAACCCGGACTGTCCATTGACCGCCCGGGTTTTCCTCAGGAATATCCTTCCTCTTCCTCCATCATACTTTCCAAATAACCTCTGTCCCAAAGCAATATTTTCAGCTTCTTGGCAGCTTCTACTGCCGGCGTAGTGAAATACTGATTGGTCAATACCGCCCCTACCATCCGGTCGTAGTAATCTCGCCCTGCATAAGCCTCCTGTACAGCTTTCACGCCTACCGGAGTAGTATAGCATTTACACTGAATGGCATAGGTTACGCCATCCTTCTGTGCCAGAATGTCCGCACCATAATCACCGCTTCCTTTGGTCACCTCCACCTCCTGAAAGCCTCTCTTCTGTAACAGCTGAGCACAAAAATATTCAAAATCATGCCCCTCCATCAAATCAATATCACTGGGACGCTTTCTTTGTGCATACTTTAAAACAAATATAGCCGCCATGCACAAAAGTACAATAATGACGATTAATCCACCTACAATAACAAACTCATTTTTCCACATTTCTTCTTGCCTTATCACAATTTAGTTTTTCCGGTACTTCTCCAGTTTACTATTTGCCTGTTCCCTCGTCAATTCAAATTATTATCTCCATTGGCAAATCCGTCAAAAAGTGCTACACTCTCCTCGTAACGGACAACTGCCTCGGCAATGTCCCACTCCCGATAATAACTTCTGATTACTATAGAAAGGCATACCTATGGAACAACTATTTTTCAGCTTAAATGCTACCATTCCCATCTTTCTGACTATGATACTGGGTTATATCCTCCGTCAGGTGAAAATGGTAGATGAGCCCTTCATCAAAACTTTAAATAGGCTTAACTACAATATTACTTTGCCGGTTCTGCTCTTTCGGGATATTTCACAATCCGACTTTTACAGCGTATGGGACACAAAGTATGTACTGTTTTGCTTTTTGGTTACCTTATTTTGTATTATTACCATTTGGGGTGTTGCAGGACTCTGCTTTCGAAACAAAAATCTGCTGGGAGAATTCGTACAGGCTTCCTATCGCAGCAGTGCTGCAATAATGGGTATTGCCTTTATTCAGAATATATATGGTAATTCCGGCATGGCACCACTTATGATTATCGGCACCGTTCCCTTGTACAATGTGGCGGCTGTGCTTGTTCTGTCTTTCACCGGACCGGCAGCAAAGGGGCTCAACAGAGAATCTCTGAAAAAATCCGTTCTGGGCATCCTCACCAATCCTATTATATTGAGTATTTTCTTAGGGATGCTGGCCAGTGCCTGCCGATTGCAGTTGCCTGTTATGTTAACCAAAACTATAAACAATATTGCCTCCCTCGCCACACCCCTTGCCTTGCTTGCTCTGGGTGCCGGTTTCGAAGGACGTAAGGCAATTCAATTAATCAAACCAACCATGATAACCACCGCCCTGAAACTAGTGGTACAGCCACTCCTCTTCCTGCCCTTGGCGATTGCACTGGGCTTCCGTGAGGAAATGCTGGTAGCCATTCTGGTGATGCTGGGGGCTCCTACCACTCCCAGCTGCTACATTATGTCCAAAAACATGGGACATGACGGTGTCCTCACCTCCGGTACGGTAGTTGCCACTACGTTTTTTAGCAGTATTACATTGACGATGGCGTTGTTTATTTTGAAGTCATTAATGCTAATATAGCGTTGGAAAACAATATTTCTAAGGAGTATTTTGAAGAAAGCGGGTATTCAGGAGATAATTTTAAGTTCTTTAAATTAGAATCAAAGGGAACACGTAACCGAGGACCACAATTGTCAGCTTTTTACTACCCCACCAGCACATTCGTCAGCCAGATACTCAACACAACATCCATTCCCACTGCGAAAAGAGCACCCGGTACCGTGTACCGGGTTTTTGTGACCTTGGCTGCCAGAAAGTAGATGCTCAGGGTATAGAAAACGGTCTCCGAGCAACTCAACAGAATGGAGGTCATAGTTCCGATAAAGGAATCGGGACCATATGTCCGAAACAAATCCAAAGCCATTCCCGTAGCTGCGGAACCGGAAAAGAGCTTCAACAAAATCAAAGGCACCACCGGTGCCGGAATACCTAAAGGAGCCACCAATACCCCTATCGCCTCTCCTAAGAAGGTTAGGAACCCGGAAGCCCTCAGCACTCCCACTGCCACCAATAGTCCCACCAGTGTCGGCATCATTTGTACCGCTACTTTTATCCCTTCACCGGCTCCCTTCAAAAAGGCTTCATAAACCTTTACCCGGGATGCCAGACCATATCCCACCATATAAAAAATCAAAATCGGAATCAATAAATCAGAAATACCTGTAAGCAGCTTCATAAAGTTCCCTAAACATCTTGCTCATGTTACTTTATGTCACCAAACCTACAGGTATTCCTGAAATCACTATATCTTATGCTACATTTGCAGCATTGCTTGCATTATTGCATCACTTTCGCAACACCGCTCTGTTTCTTTAAAAATTCCTCATACTCCAGAGACATGCTTCGCAATTTCTCCACCTTCTCCTTCATCATATCCACTACCATGTCAATTTCCTCACGGGTAGTCTGTTCCGAAAGGGTCAGGCGTATCACTCCCTTCGCCCACTCATCCGGTACACCGATTGCCATCAGCACGTGAGAAGGATCTACCGCTCCTGTGGTACATGCAGAACCGCCGGAGGCACATATACCCTGCTGGTCTAACAGTATCAGCAGACTTTCCCCTTCGATAAAGCGAAAACAAAAGCTGGCATTTCCGGGCAAGCGATTCTCTCGGCTGCCATTAAGTCTGGAATAAGGTATCTCCTGCAGCACTCTGTCTATCAAGTAGTCTCTCAAAAGACTGACCTCCCGCATACAATCAACAATTTCCCCGGCAGCCTCCCCTGTCACAGTCTGCTCAGCCACTTCCGGTTTCTCTGCCACCTGCACAGCTTTCATCAGCCTCTTGTTTGCTATCTCCGCTGCTTTTCCGAATCCCACGATAGCCGGCACATTCGGCGTCCCTGCTCTGCGATGTCTCTCCTGAGCACCACCATGGAGAAAAGCCCCCAGCTTCACATTTCTGCGGATATATAAAATACCAATCCCCTTGGGACCATGGAGCTTGTGTGCACTGGCACTGAGCAAATCGATTTGTAGTTCTTCTACATTCAGCGGAATATGTCCCACTGCCTGCACCGCATCTGTATGGAACAAGATGCCTCTTTCTCTGGCCAGTTGACTAATTTCCTTCAGGGGCTGTATGGTACCGATTTCGTTATTGGCTGCCATCACCGAAATCAATATGGTATCCGGTCGAATAGCTTCCCGAATCTGTTCCGGAGACACCCATCCATACTCATCCGGCTCCACATAGGTCACCTGAAAGCCCTGCTTTTCCAAATATTCGCAGGTATGCAACACTGCATGATGTTCTATTCTGGTAGTGATGATATGCTTTCCCTTTTGTCCGTAACCTTCTGCCACAGCTTTTATCGCCCAATTGTCCGACTCACTTCCCCCGCTGGTGAAGTAAATCTCCTCCTTCCGGGCATGTATCAGTGCTGCTATCTGTTCCCTTGCAATAGAAACAGCCTTGGCAGATTTGCCTGCCAAGGCATAAATAGCGGAAGGATTTCCGTAACATTCCTGAAAATAGGGAAGCATCTCTTCCAACACCTCCGGATACATCTGCGTCGTCGCCGCATTGTCTAAATAAATCAATCTCTTCATATCTTATTATATGCGTTGTCCATCATTTAAAACAAACCAATTAATAAAAGTATCAACACAATCACCGGAAGTACAAAGGTCATATAAGGACGCATCCACTTAGCCACCTTCAAACCTCTTCCTTCATTGGCTTCTGCCACAAACTTGTCCCAGCCCCATCCATAACGGGTGGTACAGAATATAACAAATAACAGAGAGCCGATAGGCAGCAATAAATTACTTACTGCAAAGTCTTCCAAGTCCATAATACCTTTTCCTGCAATCTGAACACCACTCCATACACTAAAGCCCAAAATACAGGGCAGAGACAGGAACACCATGGCAATACCATTTATCAGACAAGCTTTTTTTCTGCTCCAACCTAACAAATCCATGGTACAGGAAATAATATTTTCAAATACCGCAAAAATCGTAGACATTGCCGCAAAGGACATAAATACGAAGAACAAGCTTCCCCAGATTCTGCCGCCAGCGATATGATTGAAAATATTGGGCAATGTCAGGAAAATCAGGTTCGGACCACTGTTTACTTCTACCCCGTAAGCAAAGCACGCCGGGAAAATAATCAGACCGGAGCACAGTGCTACACCGGTATCCAGCACAGCCACGTTTACAGATTCGCCCAACAACGTACGATCCTTATTAATATAACTACCGAAAATAGCCATGGAACCGATGCCCAAACTCAAAGTAAAGAATGCCTGATTCATGGCACCTACAATCACTTCGCCTACACCAATATCCGCCATCCTCTGAAAATCAGGAAGTAAATAGAACTTCAAGCCGTCGGAACCGCCATCCATGAAAATACTGTTCACCGCTAACATCAGCATAATAGCCAATAGGGCAGTCATCATTACCTTACTCACCCGCTCCAGACCCTTTTGCAAACCGATGGCACACACACCAAAACCTACAACAACTACAATCAACATGTACACACTCAGTGTCACAGGGTCTGCCAGCATTCTGTCATAAATAGTCTTGATACCTGCTGCATCTGCACCTGCGAACTCACCGGTTGCAGTCTTTACGAAATATTGCAGCATCCAGCCGGTTACACTGGTATAAAACATCATCAGGATATAATTACCTATCATTGCCGCATAGCCGTGCAAATGCCACTTACTGCCTTTCTTCTCCAGCTCCTGATACATACAAACCGGGCTCTTACGGCTGGCACGACCCATGGCAAACTCCATGGTCATAACCGGAATACCCATAATCGCCAGGAAGAACAAATACACCAATACGAAGGCACCGCCACCATACTGTCCTGCCATATAAGGGAACTTCCATACATTACCGATACCGATGGCACAACCTGCACTCAGCAGAATAAAGCCCAAACGGCTACCTAAACTTTCTCTTTTCATAGTATTTCTCCAAATCTTTTATTTATATAAATCACTTTATTATTACAAGAAAGTATTTTACTTGATAGGTTCCCAAACGTCAACTCCTCTTTTATTAATAGGCAATTCCGGCAGCGATGTCTTCCATTTTCTATAAAATCAAGCCTGCCTCAATTTCCGTAAAATCTACAACCTTGCTGCTACCATTCTTCATATGCAGTGTCACCGGTCCGTAAGCACCGGTTTGAGTACTGTCAGAATACTCCACAGTCTGAACAGGGAACAGCTCCTCTTCTGTAAAATCCTCATGACTTTCCTTAGTAAGTACCTGAGAAATCATCATATAAGGCTCATATGAACCATAATGCTTCTTAAAATCTGCCGTCGCATATACCACGACAGACTTTTCAGAATCAGGATTGGTACCATGACTTTCCAACCATTCAATGCTATTCCAGCCATCATAAATGGTCATTGCAAGCTGCTTTTCCTGACCGGTAAAATCCCTGCCCTTTAAAATAATCGCCTTGGCAGTGTCACTTTCTTTGCGTATAATTTCTGTGCCATTGTCCGGAAAACCATATGCACCTAGCGTAAAACGCACCGGTCTTCTAAATAGCCTATGCTTATCCACGCGCACCACCCCATAGGACACGGTGAAATCTGCCAAATCCACCGCTGGAATCCAGTGGGACTCACATTCCAAACGGTAATCAAAGAACTGTCTGCGGTACAGTACCCCCTCCTTTTCCCCATACCAGAGGGTAACATTGGCTCTGCGTACCTCTCCATTCGTGAAATCCTGCAACACATACTGCTGGGACTCCACCAGACCATAGGGCTTAGATTCTGCCTTCCAAGCCGCTTGCCACTGTGGCGTCGCCTCCCAAGGATACTTGGTATTAAAGCACAGCTTGGAGTAATTCCACATACCATGAATATCTCCCGGTGCCTTTACCACCTTCCCGGTTCGAAGTACAGTCTCCCCATTAGCACTATGATTCGAGAAGCACAATGCCGGACCATCCAGAGTGGTCACCTTCACCTCTCCGGCTTCTAATTTTTCCCAGGTACCATTGTTCTCTTTCGCAGTCCAAAAGGGATGATTTTCCGGCAGGTGCAGACACAGAAAAGCCTTACCCATCCAAAAAGGTGACTCTGCACAGGAATAGCCCTGCACCAAGGGTGCAAACTGTCCATAAAATCCAAGGGTGGGCACGCCCTTGTACAAAAAGTCCTCTCTGCACAAAAATTGCATCAGGGAACCGGATGCAATTCGCCTCGCCAGTCCTGGATCCATGGTAGACTTTTTCAGGAAGAAGTTACCATCAAAGGCACTGGTAGCTGCATTTCGATAAATATTGCTTCTGCCCCACATATTAGTGAATCCGTCCTTATCAAAACAGTCAGCATAGGTTTCCATCAGTTTATTAGAATTTTCCTCAAAACGTCTTGCCACCTCCGGCTCATTTTCATAGCCATACCAGAGATTCCACAGGGGGGCATACACATTAAATGCCCAGCAGGAATAATAATCAAAGCTATGACCATCACGATACCAGCCATCCCCTGTATAATAAGCTAAAATTGCCTGGGCATGATCCATCATGATTTCATGATCAATAGGATATCCCACCATGTGCAAAAAAGCCATGTCAAGCATGTTAAACAATCGCCAGTTCTGAGGCACAGTACTGGCATGGGCATAACTGGATAAAAAAGCTGCTATCAGATCCTGCTCCGCCTTAGTATAGCTGTCCCAAATCTCTGACTTGCTCATCCACAGACCAATCACCAACGCACAGGTTTCTACAGTCTGTTGAAAGCAACGATAGGTATCTGTGCTGTCTGCAATCTCTAACAAATCCTCATAGGTACCAACAAAATGCGGGGTGCCCTTGATACAGGTACAGCGCACCTGATTTTTGTAATAGTCTCTAATATTGTATCCACAAATTTCCATATTGGGGTCAATATGTATCAGTGGTGCAGAAATAAAAAAACTACGGGTCAACCCCTCGAAGCGCTCCGCTCTTTTCTCTGTCTCCTGCCATTCCCGTGGGGCATCTAGATGAGGATATGTGATGGTTGTTTCCTTACGAGGCATAATCACCGGGTCTTCAAATTTCTTTATATTTTGAAAAATTCCTTGCAGCATATACTTACCGGCCTCTATCCAGCTTTCTCTGGTGAGACCTGTGTAGGGACTTAATTCGTAATCTGTGGTTGATGGTTGAAATCTCATAAAATGCATCTCCTCCTCTTTGCGACCTATTAAACGGTGATTACCACACAAACAGTTCTTCACCGGTCAGTTTAAAAATTGCCTCTATGAAATAATAGTCACCATAAATAATGGCAAACTCATGCCTCTCATCATGAAAAGCTGCTGTACATTTCTCCACAATATGATCACAGTCTTCCGACCAATTGCATCTTTCCTGTTCCAGTTTTTGCAACATTTTCAGTGCTGCATTTCGGTAAAGCTGCTCTTCCGCTTCTTCTACCAGTTTGGCAATTTCCAGCATACCACAGGCCGCAATTACTGCTGCGGTGGTGTCCTCCAGGGTGCAATCCAAGGGTTGCCTGAAATCCACCGGTATCAGGTAGCTCTCAGGCATGTTGGCAATAAAGTAATTTGCCACTCGCTTGGCACTGGCTAAATAGCACTCCTTTTTGGTATGTAAATAGCTAAGTGCAAAACCATAAATAGCCCACGCCTGTCCTCTGGTCCAGGAGGAACCCTCCCCATAGCCTTGTCCACCATGAGTTTTTATGAATTCTCCTGTGTAAGGAGAAAACTCCACAATATGATTTGCTGAACCGTCCGGGCGGATAAAATATTTCTCTGTCGTATCCGCATGAGCCATCGCTATCTGTAAATATCTGGGATCACCGGTTTCCTCATAAGCCCAATATAGCAAGGGCAAATTCATCATACAATCAATAATTGCCCAACCTGCTCTGGAGCCTTCCTCCCCATCATTCCAAGCCCTGATGAAGCGTCCCGCCGGATTAAATCTACCTGCCAAATTATCTGCTGCCAAACGTCCGCGATTATGTGCCGGCTCACTGCCTGTCAACCGATAATTTGCCACCGCCGTGAGGAGCCACTTGAAGCCACTGTCATGATCCATACCCCAAAAGGTCATCAGGTTCTTATCTAACTTTTCCTCTATTTCTAAAGCGATTTCCTTGTACATTTCCTGCTTTGTGGCATAGTGCAGCTGCCACATCATGCCACCATAAAAGCCATTGGTCCACCAACAGAAATTACTTTCCGAACAATCATTATACACACCATTCTCTGTGGTATACGGCAGCTTATGACGATTTCTGTCCGCCACTACAGACATTTTCTTTTTTATTTTTTCTGACACTTCCTGTGCCCAGATAATATACTCCATAAAACCCTCCTGACTATAAAATTTTAATTTCATCATACCCTATTGTGCTTTCCAATATAATATCCTATAATGTAGGAAAACTAACATTTTCTGCGAAAAGGAGCTCGCTATGTACCATATACTAAAAGGCGGATGCGATGCCAGGCACCCTCGTACCTATCAGATGTCCCGTCCTGAGGGGCTCCCCAATTATGTGCTACTCATCATCCGTTCCGGTGGTGATTTTATCATAAACGGATGCCTTTTTGCCGTTTCTCCCGGACAGGCACTGCTTCTGGCTCCGGGCACAAGCTATTCCTATCAGAATCCTCACGGTGAATACCTGGATGATTGGTTGCATTTTATGCCCTCAGAAGAACAACCCTTTCTGCAAAAGTGCCCCTTTTTGAATGTGCCCTTTCCTATTGGCAATACAGAACGCTTTACCTTTTACATCCGACAACTTTTATGGGAGGCTGCCTATACTGCGACTCCCTATGCCGCCCAAAATATTCAATCACTTTTTACCGTGCTGCTCAATCACCTGCTTGTAGCATATACTGAACGCGACCGGATATCCCTTACCAAGCCCTATCAAAAACAGCTACAGGAGCTCCGTTTGGACTTGCAAAACAACACTGCTGTACCTTCCTTGGCGGCTTGTGCTGCCAGACTGGGCATCAGCAAATCCTACTTTCAGCACTTGTATACTGAGCTATTTGGAGTGCCCTTTCAGCAAGATATTATTCGATTTCGCATCAACCATGCCTGTTATCTGCTGACCACTACTGACCTAACCCTGGAGCAGGTGGCGGATATTTGTGGTTACAATAACGAGGTGCATTTCTACAGGCAGTTCAAACAACTTACCGGCATTACTCCCGCCAAATATAGAAAACACAGCTTGGCAACATCCCGTAACGATACTTGAGTACGTATTTGCAGAGAAAATTTGCCCTAGCACTCTTTTTATAGTATTCTATATTTGGAGCATACTAAATACATGCCTAAAAAAATTTTCAAGATTTTTCAAAAAAATGTGACCAAATGCGTTTTTCAAACGTTTTGTTATCAGAAAGGAAGAAATTTGACCATTATCCCTTCGCAAAAACAACAACTAAATGATGCATATGATAAATACGCTGACATGCTTTATCACCTATCTCTGTCTCATATGCAGAACAGGGAGGATGCTGAGGATGTGGTACAGGAGGTTTTTTGCAAATATTATAGCAAGCCGCCTACCTTCACAGATGAAGCTCATGAAAAAGCATGGTTTCTCAGAGTAACCATCAATCAATGCCACGATCACCTTCGTCACCGAAACCTGCGGATGTATACCCCTCTTCACGAAATAGAAGAGATTTCCGCACAGACAGGCGTTCAGGACGAAACGGCATTGGATGTCATGCATTACCTTTCTTTTCTGCCGGAAAAATTCCGAATCGTAGTTATACTACATTATTTAGAAGGTTTTTCGGTGGAGGAAGTAGCAGCCACTCTGGCAATTGGCAAATCCGCAGTCAAAATGCGACTTTCCAGAGCCCGGGCACTGCTGCAGGACAAAATAGCAAAGGAGGATGGCCATGTTTAATAACACACAAATACAAAGTTATCAACGAATAACTGCCCCGGTCGACCTCAAGCAAAAGGTTATGAACGCTTGCGAAGCTACAACTGACAATCGGACATTTCCTTTTCGCAAAGCCCTATATGGTTTCGCACCATTAGCAGCCTGTGTACTTCTGTTCCTTTTTCTATGGACGCCGAATAATAGGCAGACACTGGAGCTTACCATAGACGGTACACCACTGACTGCTGACAGCATGTCTCTACCCTATGTGGCAGAGCCTGCCGTAGCAATGGCTCGCAGTTATTCACCCACACCGGCACAGTACACCGTTACTTTAGCTGGCAATCAAAGTATGGAACTTCTTTCCGCCGACGGTTTTGCTTCCTTTTCAGAAAATGGCGATATCGTCTGGACGGTAGAAATTCCCAGCGAGGATATGGTTTTTGAATTATTCCTTCTAAGCGGAGAGGACACCTACTATGTTCCCCTTCAGTACCATGTGCAGGATGGCAGCTTTTCCATCCATTATGAAACGAAATAATGAATATTGAATAACAAAAGGAGAAACAACTATTATGAAAAAATTAACATTATCTGTATTAGCATTAACCTTGGCATTTTCTATTTCTGCATGCGGAAGCGCAGAAGAAAACACCCCTTCTTCTCAGGAACCTACCGTAACCGAAGCTCCTGTTGCAACAGAAGCTCCTACCGAGGCACCTGAAGCCACTGAGGCTCCCGAAGTAACTGAAGCTCCTGAAACTACAGAGGCTCCGGCCGAAGGCGAAGTATCTGGCACGACCATGGGCCAGACTATGTATGCTGAATTCCAGAATATCATGGCTTCCGGCGAAGTTACCGGTGCATATGCTATTGCTGAAAAGTTAATCGCTCACGAGAGCATCCAGTTTATGGGCGGTGCCATGGAAATGGAACCCGGCTTCTTACCCGGCTTTGACAACTATGAAGTAACCGGTTTCGACAAGTGTGCTTTCTTTGGTCCTATGATGGGCTCCATCGCTTTTGCAGGTTATATTTTCGAGCTTCCTGAAGGTGCTGATGTGGAAGCCTTCATGAACAACTTAAAGGACAATGCTAATCCTCGTTGGCAGATTTGTGTAGCTGCAGATGAAACCATCGTAGAAGCAAACGGCAACACCGTATTCTTCCTGATGAGCCCTATTTCCATGGAGCAGTAATTTTTAGATATTAGAGGTTAAAATTATGTTATTTTCCAGTATCCCGTTTCTGTACTACTTTTTACCTGTGGTACTGCTTCTCTACTTTGCAGTGCCTAATAAACTGAAAAATTTAGTATTGCTGGCTTCCAGCCTGTTTTTCTACGGCTGGGGCGAGCCCGGATACGTGGTCATTATGAGCGTAGCTATTGTTACCGGATATATCTTAGGACGCCTTATAGAGGTCTTTCGCGGGAAAGGCCTTTCTAAGGTGTTTTTATTTTTATCCGTAGCCTCAGCCATCTGTATTCTGGGCTATTTCAAGTACACAGACTTTTTTATATCCAACTTCAATGCACTGACCGGGTTATCCATTCCCCTGCTCAAAATAGCACTTCCTATCGGTATCAGCTTTTACCTGTTCCAGCTGTTAAGCTATACGGTGGATGTCTATCGGGGCACTGTTCCGGTGCAGAAAAATATCATTAACTTCGGTACTTACATTGCTTTGTTTCCCCAGCTGATTGCCGGACCTATCGTTCGCTACTCAGATATTGCACAGCAATTACAACACCGAACCCATTCTTTTGAAAAATGTGCTTATGGTATCCGCCGCTTCCTAATGGGACTTTCCAAAAAAGTATTGTTAGCCAATGCTTTGGGCGAGCTCTGTGATATTTTCAGAGCCTCTGATGACAAGTCCCTGCTTTTTTACTGGTTGTATGCCATCAGCTTTACCCTGCATATATACTTTGATTTTTCCGGCTATAGCGACATGGCCATTGGTCTGGGCAAAATCTTTGGCTTTGACTTTATTGAAAACTTTAATTACCCCTATATTTCCAAAAGTATTACCGAGTTCTGGCGTCGCTGGCATATGTCCCTAGGCTCCTGGTTCCGGGATTATGTTTACATTCCTTTGGGGGGCAACCGCGTTTCCAAGCCTCGCTGGTTTTTCAATATTTTGGTAGTTTGGATGCTCACCGGTTTCTGGCATGGGGCCTCCTGGAACTTTATTTTCTGGGGTCTCCTATATGCAGCCTTTTTGGTACTGGAAAAGCTACTGCTGGGGAAATATTTGGAACGCTCCTGCATCTGGCGTCATATTTATGTGATGCTGGTGGTTATTTTAGGCTTCGTCCTTTTCAACGCAACGGACATTTCCGAAGCAGGCACCTATATAGCCTCCATGTTCGGACTGGGTGGTGTACCTCTTATTTCTACAGAGTTTACACATTATCTCTATAGCTATGGACTGATATTGGTATTGGCTATCATAGGCAGTACCCCTTTACCCAAGCTGTTATTTGCCAAAATAGCCACTGTTAAAAACAAAGCTGTTTCTTACGCATTGGATATAGGAGAAATCCTGCTGATGTTGGTACTGCTGTTACTGGTAACTGCTTATTTGGTGGATGGTTCCTTCAATCCATTCCTATATTTTAGATTTTAAGGAGGACTTTATGAATACTGCGTTAAGAAATAAAATCACTGTCCTCCTGTTAGGAGGCTTCCTGCTTACTCTGTCCGTGTTTTGTTGGCTGAAGCCCACTACCGAGTACTCCGACAGCGAGCGTCGAGTATTGGCAGAATTCCCGGACCTGAATAAAGAAACTGTCCTGAATGGCAAGTTTATGAGTGAATTTGAGACCTACACCCTCGACCAGTTTCCTCTGCGTGATACCTTCCGTGGTATGAAAAGTGCGGCTACCCTGAAGCTCTTTCAACAGGCACAGGTAAACGACTTGTATCTGTACAAGGATTACATCGCCAAAGCAGAATATCCCTTGAGCCAGCCTATGCTGAACAATGCCGGCAACAAATTTCAGGCTCTTTATGACAAATACATGGCTAGTACTGACGTGAACCTCTACTTTTCTATCGTCCCGGACAAAAATTACTTTTTGGCAGATGAAGCACATCAGTTGACCATGGATTACACTGCACTGGTGGATTCCATGAAGGCTCAGACCCCTTACATGGAATATATAGACCTATTCCCGCATCTGACTATTGGTGACTATTATTACACCGATACCCACTGGAAACAGGAACAGCTACTCCCTGCGGTGCAGGTATTGGCTGATGCTATGGGTGCGAATCTGGAAACGGATTATACAGTAAATACTCTGACAGATGAATTTTATGGTGTGTATTATGGTCAGCTGGCTATGCCGGTGAAATCGGACAGCTTGAAGTATCTGACCAACAGCACGCTGGAGCACTGCATCGTCACCAGCTACAATACCGGCGCCCCCGTCCTCAGCACCATGTATGATTTGTCCAAGAAGGACAGCAAGGACCCTTATGAAATGTTTGTATGCGGCAATGACCCGTTAGTCACCATTGAGAATCCCCTTGCTACCACAGATAAGGAATTGGTGGTATTCCGTGATTCCTTCGGCAGCTCTATCGCCCCGCTGCTGGCTACCGGCTACAGCAAAGTTACTCTGGTGGACATCCGCTACATGAACTCTGCCATGCTGGGCTTTTTCCTGAAATTCGATGACCAGGATGTGCTGTTTCTGTATAGTACACTGGTGTTGAATAACAGTACTTCCTTTAAATAGAAATGGAAAAGCGAAAAAGGAGTATTGCCAAATAACCGTTTTTCGGTTATGGAGCAATGCTCCTTCTTTTAACTCCTCTTCCAACTCATATGATTCTTCACCACACAAAACACCATGGCAGCCAGAGAGCTTATGAGTGTGGCTACGATTGCCGGTCCCACTATTCCTGCCGGATTGGTGCTGCCATATTGGCTGCGATAAGCGATGATGTTCACCGGAATGAGCTGCAAGGAGGAAATGTTCACTATCAGGAAGGTACACATTTCATCGCTGGCAGTGCGAATCTGCTCTCCCGAATATTCCGGATTCCCCCTCTCTCTTTCCAGCTCTGCCAATGCTTCCATGCCCTTTAATCCTGCCGGGGTACATGCCCAGCCCAAGCCCAACACATTTGCCACCATATTGGTAGCAATATAATCCAAGGACTTGTGCCCTTTGGGTATCCGTGGGAACAGAAGCTTTAACAAAGGTTGTATTAGTCCTGTCAGCTTTTCTACTAATCCTGCCTCCTGACCAATCTCCATCAGGCCCATCCAAAAAGCCATCACCCCTGCCATAGTGATACACAGGGAAATCCCTTCTCCCGCACTATCCAACACTGCATCTGTCAGTGCGTCTACATTACCGGTAAGTACCGCATAAACAATTCCCACCAGTATCATAGCCGCCCATACGAAATTGAGCATAAAGACTTCCTTTTTGTTTTTGTACTATTTTATGTGTTATAGGGTAGGACTATGAACAATCTAATCCATCCTCCCCTTACGTACTAGGAACAGGATGACCTTCTTATCATAGTGCTCAAACCTTTTGACAAACACATCTATCTGTGTTTAACTAAAAGAAGGATACTTATTATACTTTTATGGAAAGGACAATCATTATGGAAAAAGCAAAAGTTTATTTCCTTTCGGATATTACACCGGAAAACATGATTAAAATATACAAGGCGTTGGATAACCAACTTGTAGGCAAGGTCGCAATAAAGCTTCACTCCGGTGAGGTAGGCAATCAGAACTTTATCCGCCCTGCCTTTTTAGAACCCATCATTCAACATGTACAGGGAACCATCGTGGAAGCTAACACTGCTTACGAGGGAAAACGTAACACCACTGAGGAGCATTGGAATACCATGAAGCTCCACGGCTGGACGGATATTGCAGAAGTGGATATTATGGATGCGGAGGGAGAATTGGTTCTGGATATCCCCAATGGCAAGCGTATTCAGAAAAATTATGTAGGCAACCATCTGGCAAATTATGATTCCATGCTGGTACTCTCCCACTTCAAAGGGCATCCTATGGGAGGATTCGGTGGGGCACTAAAGAATATTTCTATCGGTATTGCTTCCTCTCATGGCAAGGCATATATTCATGGTGCAGGAGAGGTAGAGAAGATTTGGACTGCCGACCACGACTCCTTTCTGGAATCCATGGCTGATGCCTCCAAATCCATTGTGGAATATTTTGCAGGAAAAATTGCCTTTATCAATGTAATGTGCAATATGTCAGTGGATTGTGACTGCTGCGCTGTCGCTGAGGATCCTGCTATTGCAGACATAGGTATTTTGGCTTCCTTAGACCCAGTAGCCTTGGATCAGGCATGTCTGGATCTGGTGTACGCATCTCAAGACCCGGGACGTGACCACTTGTTAGAACGTATCGAATCCCGCAACGGGGTGCATACCGTAGAGGCTGCGGCAGAATTGGGTGTTGGAAGCCGAGAGTATGAGTTGATTCGTTTATAATGCACCACATACTAAGTAGAAATTCTTTCAATAAAAAGGTCTATCCCTCTGCACCACCCGAGAGATAGACCTTCTTTTTATTCTAACGTAGTATTACAATAATCCACCATTTTCTGTATATAACCATCTCGTTTTTCTAAGAAGTCTCGAATACACTTAGATGTCGCATAGCCGCCCTTCAGGGCATCCTTCTCATTTCCGGTTCCGGGATAACGGTCGAAAAACTGCTTATACAAAGGACCGTATACTGCTTCAAACTCTTCCAGTCTCTTTAACGCAGCTTCCTTTTCCAACAGTCCTTCGGAAAGTCCCAACAGCTTATCACAGAACTCCTTTCGGAAACCTTCATTGGTCATCAGATAAGCAAAACACAACACTGCCGGATTCTCTGTATCCATATCCAAAAGACCCTTGGGCTTGTAATTATCTTCCCGGATAGTATTGGTACGGGCATCAGAACTGCCGCTGACACCACCAAATTCTACATCATAGAACGTAAAACGCCAACGTCCGTCTGCATATGCATTTCCGGCATCTGTGTTAACAGTCCTCCACATAGACCAGTTTTTGCCCGGCCAGTCCCACTTATTATTAATCCAACACTGTACTGCGAAATAATCCATAACGGACTGCGGATCCACTAACTTAATAAACGCTTCATAATCCTCTTTAGACTTCAAATCATTGTGGGTATCAAAAAAATGTATCAGGTCTCGGAAATAGTAATCTACCTCTTCACCTTCCGGAATTTCCCCCTCATCCAGAGAGTAACCGATTGCATAGCTTTCTGCATCGCCCTTATAAACCACCACATCATCCTTGTTCACGCCATGCAAATCCTCGAAGTAATCGTCCGTGTAATCCTCCTCCAGCACATAAAGCCCCCAATACTCTCCATTCAGATATACCACACAGGGGCGGGACTGCTTGGTTTCCACCGCCGTATCCCTCACCAGAGACTGCCAAAAAGCATCATTGAACTTGGAGGTAAAAGCACAGTTACCGCCATTACGAAGTACCAGATTCTTAAATTTATCCATGACCTCACCTTGGTCATTTTTGTATTCCTCACCAAACACAGCATAGCGGAAATTGTTATCGCCGTATTCTTTTCTGGCATACAAACGTAAACCCTTCTGCAAATCAGAGCGGGAATAATTGCCCTGGATACGCACGCCGCATTGCTGATTCAGCACTTCCACGGTTCCCTCCGGAGAAAATTCAAACATGGACATGTGAGCCACTCGCTCCCAATCACGCCCTCTCTGCTTATAATTGGCATCCAGAGAACGGGCGGTTTCTCCATCCCGTAGCTTCTCGCCGGTACTTAACAGCTCGTTCAAATCCTCCTGAAAAGTATCACCCTTTACATAAATACCCTTTTCACTGTCGAAAAAGTCCTCATAGTTTACTGCCAGACTGATTACTGCCAAAGACTGTCCGGATGCGGCACAGCTTTCCGCCAAGCCCTGCACATATTCCTCCGGTGTTCCGATGAAATAAGTAGCTGCCTGAGCATCGCCGAAGCTACCATCCGATTTTTTCACAGCAGCTCTTACTACAGTTCCTTTTTCTACCGCACTGTCTGAAGGGGCATCTATCTTACACTCGAATTTATAACCACTGCTGTGGGGATAATTGAAATTGCCTGAAAACCGTACCGGGTCTACGGCAGATACCACATTTGCAGTCCCTTTTCTATCCGTGATGGCAATAGGGTTTTCATACAAAACAGCCGTTTCACTGGTGGTCGGGTCACTGCCATCCAAGGTATAATAAATGTCACCCTTTTCTTCTGCATCCAGCACCAGCTCAAAGGCTTCTGCATACACACCGCTCCCCTTTGAAAACATACCTGAGGTCTGCTCTTCTGCTTTCTCCTTGTCGTCCTGTTTGGTAGCATCCTGCTTCCCGTCATTTTCCTCTTGTGTTTCCTGCTGCCCGGAAGCTCCCTGTTGCACTTCCTGCTTGCTGTTATTTGCTGTTCCTGCATTCTCCTGCCCTGAGGGCTCCCCACAAGCTCCCAACAGCAGTGCTACACAACCCACCAACAGAAGGTGTGTTATTTTTTCCCTGATACCTCTAATACACATTGATGTTCTCCATTTATCCTTCCATCTTAACTATTAAGTTTCATTTCCCTTATTTCGCCTACACCTCTATCCTCTGTGGCTTAAACTACAGTTCTTCCCCTGCATCCGGCACCATACCGAAGCTGATGGTCAGATTACCGTTACGACAACGCAGCTTATCCAGCATTTCCTTTACCTGTGCATCCTTTTTCATGGTAACCCGAAAAACCAACTCATACATAGTACCCATACGAATGCTCTTCACATGCTCCATCGCATAGAAAATTGCATACTCTTTCAATACCTCATCAAAGGCTCCATAGAAATCCATATCCTCCGGCACTACGATTTTTAACTGTCTGCGGTTGCCTACATTTCGCAGTCTCATTACCAGTTCTGCCACCAGAATCACCACTGCCAATACAACCGTCACCGCCAATGCATAACCGATATACCCCATGCCTGCCACCAGACCTGCTGCCATGGTGCAAAAGAGCATACTGATATCTCTGGAACTGCCCGGAATAGAACGGAAACGCACCAAACTAAAGGCTCCTGCCGCTGCAATACCTGCACCGATACTACCATTGACCACCATGATTACCACCTGCACCAATACCGGTATAATCAGTAAGGAAATCATCATATAACTGGTTGGTTTCTTCGCCCCTATGCGATATACCACCATCATAATCAAGCCACACAATAACGCCACTCCGGTAGCCCCGAATGCACTTTTCAGACTACTCAATATTTCTGTCTGTGTCAGTATAAATTCTGTCATTTGTATTTTTCCTTTCCACTTTTACATCTGTCCAAATACACATTTCCATATTTGGAAAAGGATGTTGGATATATTTGCAGCTTCGATAAAATCCTCACCAGTTCCATAGGCAAGGCACCATCTGACTTTACTTCCATCAGATAATAATTTTCCACATGCGTATCCAGAAACTGCGTACCCTCATCACTGCTGAGCGTTAAATTCTCCCAACGACTACGCACTCTTCTATCAAAAGTTATCCGCAGTTGAGGATATCCCTCCACCAAATATGCCTGTCTGTCGTAAGCCAGATATACCTTCGGAAGGGGATGATACTGCTGCATTAAGTAATCTATCTCTGCAAAAATCTGCTCTGCCTGAAAGCCATTCACAGATGGTGGCTTCACACCTTTCGTCAAATATTCTACCGCCTCCTGCAAGGGCAGAGTAATACGTCTCTTGTACACAATACCTCGGCTCTTCTTCTTTATCTCCAGAAATACCGTTTCCGCATTCGTTACATTTCCATAGCTGCGTAAGCGTAGCTTTTCCTTGTAAGCCGGCTTGTCCAGAGAATGCTCTATGAAGTAAAAATCTTCTGTATCCAGATATAGGTTGCATATGGTATAACTGCCATAGGCATCAGGCACAAGCATTCCGCCTGTTTCCTGTAAAAATGCCTGTGCCTGCCCCGCTGTCAATAAATATTTCGTTTCGTATCTTCGAAAGCTCTGTATGTAATCCATACTTTTGTCCTTTTGTCATTCCATCTTACATACTCTAACCATTCAGAGCCCCCATTCGCAAAACCACCTCTTCGAGGCTTTTCTTTTGCTCATACGGGCTTTCTCGCCATATGGATTTATAAACTCCATCTTCTGCAAGCAAGCTTGCTCAGCTGGAGTCCTATAAATCCGCATGGCTCTGAATGGTTAGTAAATGTCATACTCCTTGCCTTCACGTACAAATACCGGAATGATGTCGATAGGTGCAGGTACTTCTACTACCTGACCGCCTTCGTATACTTCCTTGGTGTTTGCATCCGTCCACTTGCAGCCTGCGGGCAAGTAAACTTTACGTGTTGTTGTGCCTTCTTCCATCACAGGTGCTACCAGTAAGTCAGGACCAAACATATACGCATCCTCTACATTCCAGCACTGCTTATCCTCTGCAAAGTCAAAGAACAGCGGACGCATGATTGGTGCACCGGTCTCGCTTGCCTGCTTCATGCACTCACGGATATACGGACGCAGTCTCTCACGAATAAATAAGTACTTGGTCAGAATCTTATAATTTTCCTCGCCAAAGCTCCATACCTCATTATCCTGTCCGGAGGTCAGCTGACGTACATTGTTGATAAATTCCTGCTCTCTTTCATACCAAGGAGAACGCTCGCCATGCATACGGAATACCGGACAGAATGCACCCCATGCAAACCATCTGACGAGCAGTTCCTGGAAATGCTCATCCTTAATATTACCGCCTAAGAAACCACCGATATCGGAGGTCCACCAAGGAATACCTGCTACACACATGTTCAAACCTGCCTGCAGCTGCTCTCTCATGGCACGGAAAGAAGAGTGAATATCTCCGGACCAGGTCAATACACCATACTTCTGGCTGCCTGCCCATGCACAACGCACCAGACTCATAATCTCTGTCTCACCCTCAGCCTTTAAACCATCATAAAATCCTTTTGCATAACCTACCGGATAGGTATTGGTACACTGCAAAGCAGGACCTGCATAGTAACGATAGTTATCAAAATCATAAGGACCATACTCCGGCTCAGCCTCATCCAACCAGAAGCAACGGATACCCTTCTTATAATAATTTTCTTTGCATCTCTCCCAAACAAACTTCTGAGCGCCGGGGTGAGTAGCATCATAGAATACGGTATTACCCATCCAAGACATGTGATAAGCATTACCTCTGTCCGGAGTTACCAGATAGCCCTTGTCGTTCATTTCGCCGAAATTTTCACTACGCTCGTCAATGGTAGGCCATACGGAAACCACAGTTTCGATGCCCAACTCTTTCAATTCCTTCACCATTGCTTCCGGATCCGGCCAATCTCTGGGCTCGAACTTGAAGTCACCCTGCATGGTCCAATGGAAGAAATCGACTACGATAGCGTCCATAGGAAGTCCGCGTCTCTTATGTTCTCTTGCCACTGTCAGGATTTCCTCCTGGGTACGGTAACGTAGCTTGCACTGCCAATAACCCAAACCATACTCCGGCATCATAGGAGTACGTCCGGTTGCTGCAGAATACTGCTCCTCGATTTCAAAAGGGGTATCTCCTGCTGTAATAAAATAGTCCAGCTTCTTGGTGCTCTTTGCGTACCACTCAGTCTTGTTGGTCGCGAATGTTGCGGTACCGATAGCCGGGTTGTTCCAGAAGAAACCATAGCCTCTGCTGGAAATCATGAAAGGAACACTGGCCTGAGAATTTCTGTGTGCCAATTCCAAACAAGCACCCTTCTTGTCCAGATTCTTCTCCTGGTACTGTCCCATACCGAAAATCTTTTCATCCTCGAAAGCTTCGAAACGTGCAGTCAGTTCGAAATCTGTGCTGCCCTGAATAGGCTTCAGCTCACGTGCATCCACACGAAGGGGCACACAGTAACGGTTGATACGGTTACGGTTACGCCAGTATTCCTCCGTCAGCAGTTCACCCTTCTGGTTATAATAGCTAATCCAGCCCTCAGGACTAATCTTTGCAGTAATCTTACCATTCTTTACAGTATAAACTTTTCCTTTAGAATGGTAATGAGCAAACTCCTCTGTTGCGTACCAAGGGTCTGTAGTGTCGATTTCTTCCACAGTAATCTCTGCCTGACAGTCCTCTACCTTTTCTGTCAGTGCCCAATCGTTTGCGTCCATGACGGGTTCGCCGGTCATGCGCACACGAAAGGAATTCTTGCCCCAGGGCTCCAGCCAAAGGGTCTGCTTGCCATTGCCTATGATAAGGCGGTTGTTTTCAGTATATACTCTCATGTTTACCTCTCTTTCTTTACTTCCGCCTTCGAAACCATATATATCACTCACACACCGGACAAAAAACATTCTTCTCGAAATGTATGTCATCTTACGTACACCAGTGTCCGTAGCTGTCATACATTTCGTCGGCGACTGTTTCTTTGTACGGTGTATTCTGTGATATATATGGCTCCAAAGGCTGGACTCCCCAAGGAGCCGTGAAATATATTTTTTTATTCTGTAAACAAGCCGCAGTTGGGCGTAGCTTGTTTGTTTTTGATTGTTTTTTCAGAATAGTATTCTGAACGAATTAAAAATTCATTACATACAACCTATCTATTCCGCCACCGTAGTTCACAATATCTCTAAGATACTCATATCCATATTGTTCATAAAGTCCCACATGTTCAGAGGGTATGTAAGTTCTGGCAAAACCCAGCTCCCTTGCATATTCATTGATAGCGGTTATCAGAGCTTCACTAATTCGATGCCCCCGATAAGCTTCCGTCACAAACACGCTGGACACCCAAGGATATATTTCCGGCAGGGGATAGTAATCCGTTTTCATGATGGAAGCCATCCCCACAATCTGACCATTCACTAACGCCACAAACATGGACTCCCAATCCGTAAATTGCCAATTGCGCAGCATCCACAGAGTATGCTCCTTCACATCCTCCCAAGAAAAGTTCTCCACGAAATCAATCAGCATAGTATGCAGCTCTGTATCCTTGTCCACCTTCTTTATCTCCAAGGCTTCCTTGCTAAACGTTTCATTTGCCAAACCAAAGTGTTGCTCCACTTTGGCTACCGTAGCTTCTACGGTACTTGATGGTGTCCGCTCTATCCAGCAATAATTACTGTGTTTGATATCATGGTACAGCCTCTCATTGAGACTTTTCAGTGTCGCATTACATGTCTCCTTCGCCTTTTCCACATCAGTGGCACTATGAATAAACTCCCGAAATCCTTGATGATCAGGACGGTTGCAGTACTCCTCCACTATGTTGGATGGTTCTCTGATTAGAAACACGACTCTGGATGGTTCCGTAATTTTCTCAGCCTGTTCCATGGTCAAATGACAGTCACATACTACCTTCTGATTTTGAGACAAATGTATCAAATCCAATAATATGAAATCCATCTGCTCCCTTGTGTTATCCAACAGCCACTGCTTGTACTCCGCCACAGTACGTCCGAAGAACTCATCCGCATCTGCAAACTGCTTGTTCATGGCAGGCTGAAACGTCGGGTTGGAAAGCATCCGATGCTGTTCGAACTGCTCATCCACATCATACACCAACATATTGTGTCTCTTCGCCAGTTCTCTGGAAATAGTGGTCTTGCCACCACAAGGGGTTCCGGTTATAAAATAAACATTTTTTAAGTATTTCTTTAATACATTATCCTGAAATAGCATTACAAAATTCTCCTTATCAAATAGTTTTTAGTATTCTGTAAGTACATAAAACTATTGAAGGCAGTCTTATGTACTTATGCTTTTCTGATTCTCATTACCAACATGTTAGTTACCTCCGTTATCTTTACTTTACTCACACTTCTGTACGCATTGAAGAAACTCCCTCAACACTGCCTCTCTATCATTCGATGTCTCATAATAAGGCAGCCCATACAAAACACACTGCTCCTTCATAAAATGACTGATATTTACAATATCCTCACAATCTTTCTTATTCTCCTCATCCGAGTGATAATATGTATAATCATTAGGTGTATCGTGTGCTTTTAATATCTCAAACCGTTCCACCGATGTCACATCTGATGATAAGAAATAATATATCTCGCACTTTTCATTTTGCACAAACTGCACATAATCTCTTGGCAATAGCTGGTATACATCAATGACCACCCCATAGTTACATTCATCATATTCGCCACTGTCCATCATAGCCCTAATGAATGGTGCAACCTTTGAACTGATAAACTCTATATTTTTTTGTGGTTCCACCGCAGCATCTGTATCTATCTTTGTTTCCAGAAACACCTTTTCAATTCCCGCCAGAATAGAATCCATACTAATATGCTGATAGCCCATTTGCTTTGCTATTCTTTGGGAAACGGTACTCTTTCCGGCACGAGGCACACCTGCTATTATAATGTATTTTTTCATGTCCTACTTCACCGCTTCTCCATACAGCACGCCCCTTGAGCCTGTCGCCAGGAAAAATCTTCCGAACACACGCTTATCCGCATCCATGCTGTTGATTTCACCATACATCTGATCTGCATTGTTCAAGCGAGCATAGGTTTCGCCCTCGTCCAAAGTACGATAGAAGCCGTACTCACCGTCGATGTTGCCACACAGATATATCGCTTTCGGCTGACCTATGTAGGTACCGCCCTCGCGACCTAATCCTAAGCCCATACGGAAACAGGTATCACTGTCCTCCATGAGTTTGGTTGCCACGAAGTTATCCACATTACTATCGTACTGTAGCTTCCACAAACCATTTTCTGCCAGTGCCATGTAGAACAGTCCTTCTTCACCGGCTACGCCACGCACTTCGGTCTTGTTGGCAGTATCGATTTTGCCGAAATTGCTGGCAGGGAAAGCAATGCTCTCACCATTCTTACGCTTCGCAAGTACCTGCTTCTCATAAAAGCTGGCTCCGCCATCCTTGCTCACATAAAGCTGCCCTGCACCACTGAAGCCGTAGAAGAAATCATTGTTGCAACGGTCGGAGTAAGCCTTGAAGCGTCCCTCCGTTACTCTGTTGCCCTGCAAATCGTACACTTCCACCTGTCGGAAGCTCTGACCACCATCCTGTGTAACAATCACCATGTCCACTGGTAATTCAATCACATCCGCAATAGACCAAACGATATTCTGTCCATTAGGGGACATTGCCACCCAACCGGGATTGACGTTAGGGTGCTCGATAAAGTGCAGCTGCTCCTCAATCTTACCACCAAGCTCAAAAGGCATTGGAATACGTTCAAAGGTTTTGAAATTATCACGGGTGCGTATCAAACCACCCTTGGTAATGCCCTTCCAGTTTCCTCTTGCCATAATCACTGCCAAATCTCCATCCTCATCGGATAGATCTGCATTGATACAAGTGATATAACGATTGCCACCGGCATCATCGAAGGAATTTTCACAGGGCTTGGTCAAATCGCGGAAAGCAAATCCTCCCAAATCTCCCACGATATCCACCAGTTGTACCTCACCCTTCAGCGGACCATACACATTCAGATGCACCGTTTCCTCGATACCATCGCACCAGTCATGATATGCCGGATGCTCTGAAAGCAATGCATCTGTAGTAAACACGCCGGTTCCGGAATTGAACCACAGCTCATTAGGGTTAAACGGATTGATTTTGACATCACTGAGCCAATGAAGCAGACTCACATTTGCATTATACTTAGGCTCCATATAAGAAGTGCGGAAATAAATATCTCCCTCTTCCAAACCTCGCAGACTGATTTTCCAAGTTTCACCGTAGTCCTCAGACAGATATACACATTCCGGACTTTCCTTTTCTTTACAAAGGGTGGAGCAAACCACCAGTCCCGGCTTCGCCTTGCAGGAACAAACACCGCCAAAGCCATAATTTAAGTACTCTGTGGTGCGTTTCCCCTCCTCATCAGGGGTAATATCCTCATAGCCAGCGATGCGACCATCCTCAAAGTAATATCGTAATACCTTGCCACCAATGGTATCGCCGGTGTCACAGCTATAACCCAAATCTACAATATAATTCCAACGTCCGGTAGACTGCATGGTAATGTACAAATACTTACCATCATAATCATAACGGGAAGCCACCAGACCATTCATCTTGCTGTCTGCCACGATTACATTCTCCGGCTGCACGAGCTTTTCAAAGCTGACACCCGCGTCATAAGAAACATATAAACTATGTCCACGAAGAGTATCATCCACTCTGGTGGTATAACCTGCGGTACCTACCACGATAGTCTGAGAATCATCAGATACCCATACAAAGGTCATATAGTCCTCTTCCACAGGCATTCTCGTCCATGTATCGCCTCTGTCCACGGTCTTCCACAAACCGCCCAGCTGACTGGCAAAATACAAGGTATTGCTGTCATTCTTGTCCACTACCAGTCGATAGCCTGTACCACGTCCGCTTAAATTTCCATGCACAGTAGTCGGCACCTTCTTGTAGGTAAAGTTCTTACCATAATCTTCGGAAATACTGAACACTCCATAACCATTCTTCGTAATACCACTGATGATATACAGTCTCTCCGGATACTTGTCATCCAGAGCAAGCGCAATAGGGTAAGTCTCTGCCAAATCTTCATTAGTCACATGATTGATTAAGCTGTGCCACTTGCGCTCCTTAAAATCAAAACGATAGGAACCTCCGATATCTGTTCGTGCATACAAAATCCCGGGCTGTATCTGATGATAAATCAGTCCTGTCACATATCCGCCTCCGGGAATAGGGGCATTTTTATATTCATAGGGTATTCTCTCTGTTATCTTCATGTGCTTGCCTCCTGCAACTCCTTCTAAATCAGATGCCTGCCACCCACAAAAAACCAAACTGTCGGCAGCCTCACATGCGTACAAACGCATACTACTCCATTGAACTCATTCTCCCATACTTATGCGAAAATTACTATGCTACTTTTTATAGATTTTTGTGGGAATAATTAGTGCCGACAGCTACGAAACATCCGTAACTGTCGGCACCTCCTATCAGGAATCGCCCTTCGACAATCTCCTGAAATAATTTTAGTTATATTCTGCGCCGTAGCACTACTCCACCACTACGGTACCGTCTTCCTTCACGGTGATGCTCATGTCATCCTTTACGTAGTTTAAGAATTCCTCTCCCAGACTGTCGATAACCGGCATGCTTACATCATCCAACCATACATCTGCCAGTACGGCTCCGGCTGCTGCCAGAGAATCAATCGGTTCGGAAAACAGCATACATGCCGGCTGTCTCTTCATGGAACAGGCACAGTACAACACCAGTCCTCCGGTAGTAGAGCCGATGGTACGGGGCAGGCACAGAGCCTTTCCTGCCATCTGCTTGCCGTACAGATCCGGATTGTTCTGGTCGCCACAGGTGGCCTTCTTATCCCCGAACTGCAATGCCTTCTGAAAAGATGCTAATGTATTCAAACCTCCGTGAGAAACCACTGCTGGAGCAGTTACGGTTCCGGGAGCTACGATTCTACCTTTAAATTCCTTCATTACTTGCCACCTCCCTTGGTAATCTGCTCTAATATTTCAGCGTCTGTATAATAACGGGCACTGGTATAGGTTCTCAGCTTATTGCTGGAGGTGATTACCGGCATCTTCTCACTGAGGGGATTGTTCATATACATCAGCGGACAAATATAGGAAGTAATCACACCTGTTTCCTTCAAAATCGCCGCATAAGGAGTTTCTTCAAACTTCTTCAGTACTGCCGGAGCTGCTGTAAATACCGTAGGGATACAAACCTTACTCTTGCCTTCCTTCTTCAAAGCCTCCTGAATCTTCTGTGTCCAATCAGTCAGCTGCTCCAAACTCATATGCGGACAGCCCATGAAGCAAAGCTTCGGGGTAGCCTCCTTGTTCTTCCAAATAACAGGATAGCTCTTGTATACACGCTCCAGCTCTGCATCATCCACTACATACACCTGTGCACCTTCTGAAATCAAATCCTGACCATACTTAACAGCTTCCGGTGTGATATTCTCTACATGATACAAACCTACTGCACCATTGGAAGCGGTTGCTGCACCGAAATCCTTCAGATAAGTCTTGGCTGCATCGTTCAATTCGCCGCCCAGCCACTTATCCAGACCTACGATATAAGGAACATCCTCCATGACCTTCATACCGATGGCAGAGCCCAAAAGCTGTGCCTCCGGTTTCTTGGTGGTTTCAATCTTGACAATCCACTTTGCCTTTCTGCCCTCATCCGTCAGCAGTCCGAAGTAAGGCACATAGCCCAGCACGGAACCCATCAAATCGATGATACCGGAGTTACGATTGCATCTGGCACCCAGCACAGAGTTGGCATATACTACTGCGGAGGATTCTGACCAGGACAATACCTCACCCATAGCCGGGGTATTTCCTACCTCATCCATGTAACAGGTACAGGTAAAAGCATCCTTCTCCATAAGTCCCATCTGATTCAGCTGTCTCTCATAGTCATCCTGACGGGAATACATAAAGTTCTTAAAAATAAAATCCTGCAAAAAGTTACTGGGTACATTAGGATCCAGCGGTCTGGGGTCTGCAGAAAACTTCTGGGTAGACAGGTTTCCGGACTCAATCAGCTTATCCATCAATTCATATACCGGCTTCAAAGCCTTCAAACCGAAGGAGGTTACCAAATGATTATATTTGCTGGTAACAGGCACCATAGCATCTGCGCCGAACAGCTCCCCATAACGCACCAATGTTTTCATTACTCTGGCTAATGTATCCCCTTTTTCGCCATTCAATATGGCCTGTTGTTCACTTGTTAAATTCACGCCTTCTGCCTCCTATCAAATCTTCATGGCTACTTCATAAGCACGCCATACTACGGTTCTCAGGTTACCTACCTGTTTACAATCACCTACCTGATAAACATCCTTGGATTCCTTCGCCAAAGGATTTGCAATATAACCAGCAGAGCTGATGACACTGTCACAGGCGATTTCTATCTCCTTACCATCCTTGCCCTTACAGATAATGCTGCCATCTCCCACAGACTTCAGGGTAGTCTCTAAATAAACAGGAATTTCATGCAGCGCAAACCACTCACGCAAATAAGAGCTGTTCGCCAGACAAATACCCTTCTGGGAAATCAAATCATCCTTCATTTCTACGATAATGGGCTTCTTGCCCTGCAGTGCCAACTCATAAGCGATTTCACAACCGGTGAGACCTCCGCCGATAACTGCTACCGTATCTCCTACCGGTGTTCCGGTCAGGTAATCACAAGCTTCTATCATCTTTTCATGACCGGGTATCTTTTTCAATACACGAGCTACGGAACCGGTTGCCACGATTACCGGCTGTCCGCTAAACTGCTTCACATCCTCAATCGCCTCATTCAAATGTACTTCTATCTTCAAATCCTCCATCTGCTTGCGATACCAAGCCAGAAGGTCACGCAGCTTGCCCTTGTAGCTTTCTGCTCCGGCTGCGATAAAGGTACCGCCCAGCTGAGCATCCTTCTCATGAATCACCGGCTCATGACCACGCAGCTTCAATACTCTGGCAGCCTCCATACCGCCGATACCGCCACCGATAATATGTACTTTTCTGGGAGCAGCGGCAGGCACGATTTTGTGCTTCTCCCACTGCATGGTTTCTGCATTTACCGCACAACGTGCCAGATGCAGCGAATCGCTCAAATCCTGATCATTGGGTACGCCCTTGTAATGACACATATTGAAACAGCCATTATGACAGAGAATACAAGGACGAATATCCTCTTCTCTGCCTTCCATCAATTTGGTTACCCACTCCTGGTCAGCCAGGAAAGGACGCGCAAAGCCTGCACCATCGATACGACCATCCTTAACAGCATCTGCTGCCACACGCACATCCATACGTCCGGCACAAACCACAGGAATATCTACGAACTGACGGATATGTGCCACATCCTCCAGGTTACAGTTCTCCGGCATATAAATCGGCGGATGTGCCCAATACCATGCATCGTAGGTACCATTGTCACAGTTTAACATATCATAACCGGCATCCTGCAGATACTTAGCAGCCTTTTCGGATTCTTCCATATCACGACCCACTTCCACATACTCTTCTCCGGGCAAAGCACCCTCACGGAAGCCCTTGGTCTTGGATTCTACACTATAACGAAGAGATACGGGGAAGTCCTGTCCGCAAACCTTCTTGATTTCCTTTACGATTTCTACAGCGAAGCGATAACGGTTTTCAAAGGAACCACCGTACTCATCGGTACGCTTGTTAATATATTTCAAGGTAAACTGGTCTAATAAATAACCCTCATGCACCGCATGAATTTCCACACCATCCACACCGGCATCCTTCAGCAGCTTGGCAGTCTTTCCGAATGCGGTGATAAATTCCTGTATTTCTTCCACGGTCATCTCCCTGGAAGGTACCTTGTCGGACCAACGATTGGGAGACGGACTGGGTGCTGCAGTGATTTTGTCCAAGTTCATAATCGGCTTAGACAATACATTCAACACCTTATTGGTGTAGAGTGTTTCCATCAAATGATCAATGGTAAAGGAACGTCCAAAGCCTGCCGTCAACTGCACGAAAAGTTTCGCTCCTGTTTTATGAAACTCCGGCATCCATTTTGCCAAATCCCTGTACATCTTCTTGTTCTTGTGCAACCACTGTCCCAGCATGGGGTTGTAAATAGGCTGACAGCCCGGAAGCACCAGACCACAATTGTTCTTCGCCACTTCCATGATAAATTTTGCCCCCGCCTTATCGAAGTGGTTAATCTCCATCCAGCCTAATAAATTCGTTCCGCCCATAGAAGTCAGTACGATACGATTCTTAATCTCGCAATTACCAATCTTCCATGGCGTAAATAAAGGCTCCAGTCTCTGTTCCATTCCAAATACCTCCTGTGTTTTTTGCTTGTGTAAATAAACAAATATAAATAACCTGTTAATGATAAGATTATATCATATCACCCTGAAAAAGGGAATGCGTTCGCACTCCCTTTCTCCTAATCTGCATAACTTAAATTCTGTATCAAATCATAGGCATGATAATAAATCCCTTCTCCGCCTTCCTCTATCTGGCGAACCTCATCATATCCATGCAAATAAAGCCATCCAAAGCTTTCCCGGTTATGGTAAGCAATCTGTACCCAGCCATTCTCACTATCCTGAGGATAATACCGATAAGGGTCCAGCTTCTCCCCCTGGGGCAATACTATTTGTTCTGCCTCAAAGTCCGGCTTGGTATACACCTGCAAGATGTCAATGACCGTGGGTGTAAACTCTCCTCTGTCCGCACCATAGCCATAAAACTCATACATCTCTCGCAGCTGAAGCTCCAATGATGCATCTGCAAAGCCCTCCCCTTGTTCCAGCTTCCACAAACCTTCTGCGAAATTAGTTTCCATCACATCCACACGCTGACTGGCGTAAATGGTTCCATCCCCCGGTACTTTAATATTGATTTTGCTACGGTCATCTATGGGCTTATCCGAAAAGCCGCCGATTTGGCGCAACTGACCCTCCTCATATCGAAACAGTGTCGTCCATGGGTCACCACTGGGACCATCCTCATACACTGCGATTTCCTTATATCCATCCTGCAAATCCACATCGAAAATATACCAAGTCGCAATATCCGGTGCCTCCATGTACAGACCGATAGTTTCCATCATGTAAGTCTCATCAAACACCGTGTCATTCACCCGTATCTGTGGAGACGCGAGAAACAGGTCATCGGTCTCGGGAAATGTCACACTTACCAGCTCCTCCTTGCCATCCTCGTCCAAATCCACGGATATGGTGGTATTCACTGATAAAGGTGTTACAGTTTCGCCCCACAACCAACCTATGATTTCTGTATCCTCCGGTGGCACTTGAGTGTCAAACTCCGGCGAAACAGTGACTTCCGGACGAAACTCCATATTCAAAATTTGTACCTTTGCATTTTCGTCATAGTTAAAATACACATACGCACAACCGTAAAAGTCATATTTACCATTGGGTCCCTGCAGACCATGCTCCGCAATCAAACAGTTCTGTCCCTCATAACTGCCGGTTTCTATATTCCAGATACCCCAGGCACAGGTGCCACCTACCTGACTACCCTCTGCATAATTTCCATTCACATAAGCATCATAGCTGGTATCGCCCCACTCTATCCGGTCTTTTCTCTTTCCTGCATAATGTGCTGTGGCGTCAAAAACAATACCACCGTCATACCCTTCACAGGAAATCAAAAGCTCATAGTCCTTCTTTTGCAGGGTCACGAAAATCGGGAAGGCATTATCACTCATGTAGTCGCCATAATGAGGCATCTCCATCAGCTCCCAGCCACTTTCCCCCTGCTTCAGTGCGAACCACTCCTCCAGAGGCATAGAATTAACCGCCGGCATGAAGCTGACGAAAATCTCCTTCTCACCATCTCCATCCAAATCAATATATTCCTTGGCATCCACGCCTACGAACCACAAATCCTCCTCATACTGATAAACAGGCTCCTCGTTAAAATACACGGTCAACTTTCCGGCAGAACCATTCCTCTCTATGACCAGATACTCCTCCACACCATTACCATCCAGGTCCTCCCAGGGGATGGTTTCTGTACGGTAGTCACTATACTCTGTGCTTTCCTTTTCTCCTGTACTCTCGGAAGCTTCCCCGGTGCCGGCTCCATCCTCGGTGTTCTCTGCCACCTCTGAACTGCTATCCGCTGTATCCTCACTGCCCATAGAATCTGTGGTATTCTCGGCTTCCGTACTACCGCTTCCATCCTCACTTTCCGGGGTGCCTGTAGCGCTCTCTGCTTCCAAGTCCTTACTTTCCTGTGTGACAGCCTCCGTCTGTTCGGCCTCACCAGTAGCTGTCCCAATCATCTCTGCCTCGTCCTGAACCACTCCACAAGCAGTCGCAGAAATCGTCACGGCTAACACCAAACCTGCTATCCCTACCTTCTGTTTCCACCTTCTCATAAGCCCCTCCTGTCTGCAACCTTTATTCTCTACATACAGTTTAGCACAAGGAAAATCTCCACAACAATCCCTTCCATCAAACCTTAATATTTTTTAAGAGATGTTTAACAGGATTGTAATCTATTCAAGAGCTTTTTATCTTAGTTCTCTATCGAAATAACATAATCTAAAATAACATTGCCATTTTCATCAGGAGTTGTAAAGCGTGGACAATTATATCTTTCAAAACACCAATCATCTTCCTTACGTTTCAGTCCAAGCACTTTCAACTCATCCAAACACCTATTGTGCGTATCCATCGTATAGAAATCACTACTACCTTCTTTATCCGACAAATAGAAAACCGCATACTCCAAAGGTTCCATATCTACATATTCGAAGCCCTCCGGAACCTTTGTGTCAACCGGGAAGAACATTCCAATCCAATACTCGGGCATTCCATTTGCAATATGCACCGCTCCAATATAAGCATCCCCATTGATGGGAAGTCGCTCCGTCGCCTCTAAAACAGAAAACCAATCGTTTTGCCACCATTCTCCCCAATTAGGACCACTTTCATATCTTTTTCCAATCAATCGTGCCGCAGGGCAACTCTCTCTTTTTACCTCTAAAATCGTAACTGCCATATGTAATACCTCCTTTGGGCTAAATATTTACGCCTTTCTTATAGGATGTCTGATTACTGTTTTCCACTTCTCCGGAACCACCTTCCTCGCATCAGACATATAAATCTCATGATGTAATCTGTCCTTATTCATATCATTCACATATCCGTTCTGCTCTAAATAAGCATCCATCAGAGCAACCGTTGCCGGTTCCTCATCAAATGAGCCCAAGTGCATAATTTGGACACATAACCCCTCTTCCATCGTAAGATATTCTGCTGACGAGCAATCCAGCTTTTTCTTCTTTGTTGCTGTCTCAACCGCCCAATCAAAATCCTTTTTCGTAACAAAATCAGGCAAACGGATAACCGAAATCCAATGGAATGCATCTTTATTCGCGTAATCTACACCATCCACATCATCCTGCCACCAAAAACCTTCCAACGGTGGAACAACATATTCATAGAAGCCCTCTATTTTATAGTCCGTCTTATAGCTCATCTTTAATGTGTATGCAATAGCATATAGGATGCTAATAGCTTGCTGATAAGCACCTCCTTCTTCATTTGGATTTCCTGTTCCTCTGACGGCAATATAATTCGCCTTCGGAACATTGACAATCTCCGGTTTGTTCTTTGGCATATAAAACTCTTTATATTCTTTCTTAAAATCAAATGCCATGATATCCTCCGTAAAACTTATTTCGCCTCATTGTTGAGTCCCTAGACTAACATTGGTTTGCCCTAGGAACCTATGTGCCTGTGTCAATATGTGTTTAAAACTATCAAACTGCAAGGTAGTCATAGCTGTATCAAAATCCATCAGTGTTATCTGAGATATCTCTGATTCCTGTGGAACAAATTCCTGCTTCTCATACTTAGCAAGAAAGTATATTGTCTGTTTTATGGTATTGGGGCGTCCTTCACGTGCAAGGTTGTGCTCGTCTTTTACCCGAAAACCATCAACGAGTATAACATCAAGACCAGTTTCTTCTTTTATCTCTCTCAAAGCTGTTTCCTGCTCGGATTCTCCCTCTTCCATATGCCCTTTCGGGAAGACCCAAAATCCACCATGTTCACATACAAGCAGGTATTTTATGTTGTTGTTTTCTTGGCAATATACAACCGCACCGCAAGATTTTTCATACATTAATTCTTCCGGCATATCTCTTCCTTTCATAAGCACTAACTCCAAACCAGTGAGCATAAACTCCTTATTTATTCATATCAAATTATCATTTTGCTCTATAATCTCAGCTGTATTTCCTTTTGAAATTATTTTCATAGAATGCCATTACCAAATTCAATCTTTTGTTGCTTTCATTCTCTTCACAGTCGAAAGTTTCAAGTGCTACAACCGTTCCTTCAGCTCCCATGATTTAAGTTCTTCATACGGCTCCGCTCTCACCAACACAATTCTCTCTACTGTTGCCCCAAATGCACTAAATTTTTCCTGTACAATAGCAAACGCTTCTACTAATGCATCAGGAGTCAACTTTACTGCAACTCCCACATGAGGAACCCACTGATTTGGCAGATATCGCCCTCTATTTCCAACATCAGCATACTTTAATAATCTTTCATTTACTGTCCTGCAAGTATTCTGTAAGAACTCATTCATTACCGGACCAAGATAAATAACAAGCGGATTAAACACTCCAATATTTGCAAACCAAATAAAATCCTTCTCCATCGTTTCTGCAATACTTTCCATTTCTGAGAGCAATGCCTCTTCGTTATCACTAACAAGAGCAGAAACCGTCACATGAGGTGGAATTTTTGACTGTTTCATATAATCACACCCTGTTACCTTTGCAACTTCATCAATCAGCTCCTGAATTTTATTTTCGGTTTCTTTATCAAATTCTAATGTTATTGCATAATCCATATTATTAATCTCCTCGCTTAAACCTTACTCTCCCGCATACGCTACTCCGTCCAGCTGGAATTGCAAACCGTTCTCTCCACCATTATGTGCAAAATTTGTTTGAATGGATTTTCTAACCGGGTACTTTCCGTTAAAACGTTCTTTAATCACCTTTTCCATCACCGGAATGTTCCAAATATCTCTAAACAGGCAATCCATTTGAACCACATTTTCAAGACTTAATCCAACTAATTTAAGTCGGTTCTCCATCTGGTCAATCGCTCCATTTATTTGAGCTTCTATGGGCTGTCCTATGTTTCCCACACAATAACTCAAAAAGTAAAAATCCCCCGCTTTGATAATTCCTGAATGTGCCCAATTCTCATTTACTTCATATCTTTCAATACCGCTCATCATCCCATCCTCCACCATTTGTGATATTAATATCAAGAACATACGTTCCCTCACTATATTATCATATTCCCGATGGATTATCAATGCTAATAACACTGCATAATATGTTCTTGGATAAGCTATTTCACGCGATACTGCTCCAGTACAATCTCCCTGACCAAATCCTCCGGGCTCTTTCCGGTATTATCACACAAATGTCCTTGGTTTTCCGGCATGGCATCCAGCTTTCTCTTCAAAAATAACGCACGCTCAATCATATCCACATCGCCACGTTTCCGAATACGCTTTTCAATCTCTTCCGCCTGTGCTGTGAGGACGATATAATACAGCTCTGCTCGATACCTCTCTGCCAGTTGCTGCACACGGGGCAGCTCCTCTTCTATCACATAATCAATCAAAACATCTATGTTCTGCTTCAATGCTCTTCCCGCTGTTGCCAGGATACAGTCCCAATTAAATTGTAATATTTCTTCCCACTGCACCAAATTCGATGCTTCTCCGTTCACAAAGAACGCATCCTTCTCTTCCGGTTCTATGAAACCTCTGTGGAAATCATCTCCGTGAATCACATAAACTGTCTTTTGCTCCTTCTCCACCAGATGCTTTGCATACGCCTGAGTAAGTGTAGATTTCCCGCATCCGCAGGGTCCTGATATAAAAATAATCTTCGCCATAAGAAATAACCTCCACATAATTCCAATTACTCTTATTATACTGCAAGCACACGTTTCTGTGGAAACTTTTTACTAGAATTACTGGGACTTTAGAGAAAAATTGCGAAATGCAAGGCTCTGTTGCGTTACTTTTTTGCCATAAAATGCTATATTGATAATGTCTCAATCACCGGAATTCGAAATAAGCAGTGAAGTATAAATAAGAAACCGGAAGCATGATGCTAATATAAACACAAATGGAGGATTACGTATGAGTAATGTTGGAAAGAATATTAAAAAATTTAGAAGCGAAAAAGGAATCACACAGGAGGAGCTGGCAGAACAACTTCATGTTACCAGACAGGCAGTGTCCAACTGGGAGAACGGCGTTTCCCTTAGTTAAAGATAATACACCACAGCCCACGCTTACACAATATTGCATGAAAACAACTTTTGGATAAATATAAAGAAGCACTGTCAACATCCCCTTTGAAGATGGCGACGGTGCTTTTTTTGATTTCCGGGGAAAGATGTAAAACCGGAAAGGTCGGTTTTGTATCCGAGAAACGGAAATGATGGGGGAATCCAAAGGGGGCAACGCCCCTCTTTGGCACACGGACTTTGCTTGCAAAGTCTAGTGTGTTATACCCTCTATCTGCGGGTCTGTGAAAAGTTGGGGACTGGGATTCTGGTCGCCGGTTTTGAAGCAGACAAAAAGAGCTTTGTTTCTGTGCCCGTGTCAGTCACAGAAGTAAAGCTCTTTGATTAGCAAGCTCCAACATTAATACCGGAAGTACCGCTCCGTCAGACTCAAACATGCGGGTTCTTAAATCCAGGCGTCTTGCCAAATCCATATTGGAATGCGCAAACAACCTGCAACCAAAACCAACGTCGTTGAACGATGCACCATTTTGGGCGGGTCATTCAACTTTATGCATTTTGTCAGTTTATACATTTTTTATCTGTTCAAATTATACATTATGCTCAACCATAATTTCTTACATTAATTTAATGTGTCATTTCCAAAATTATCCTTAAAAATTAACATTTAGTGGTTTTCTTGGATTTTAGCACTAAATTTTGCAGTTACACCAACTTTTTCTCAACGAATTTAAGTAATTTTTACGTATTTTTAACTAAAATTGACTTTCTGTTTAATCTTCTATATATGCAAGCAAACGTCCTATTCCACATATTCTTTCATGCCGGATTCTACTACATTTCCGGTCAACATCAGGTTCTTAACGCCTTTTACATATAACCAAGTACTCTCAAGTTCTTCCACTACCGGACTATTTTCTGCAGGAGAGCAGTCAATTTTGCCTACACCCTTCAAATGCATAAATCTTTCCGGCTTACGCACATATGTAATGCTACTTAAGCTGATATTTTCAATATTTCCCTGATTACCCACTATAGCTGCCACGTTTTCACCATGGCAAACAATATTGCTAAAGGATACGTTTCGAATATTTACCTTAATATTGCGCTCCGGGATAGGATGTTTATAACCGGTATTATTATGATACAGTGCAAATACACAAATCGGCTCACCATTGCCCCACCAGTTTCCTGCATGAGCACGGGTATCCACCAGACAGTTGGAAACCGACACATTCTCCACTAGTCCGGTCTGCTCGCTGCACATAATGGTTAAGCCACGATTACTGTTGCGGATTTGGCAATTGGTAATGGTGACGTTTCTTACAATACTATGCATATAGCCTAGCACAATTGCCTTAGAGCTGGATTCCAGAATACAGTCCGAAATCACAATGCGCTCACATGGAATCTCCCAATCTGTGATACCACTGAGAGCAATACAGTCATCTCCGGCGGTAATATAGCAACAGCGGATAAACACATCTTTACAACCACAGAGGTGTATGCCATCATTGTTTGGAATACACGGGTCATTCAAAATCTGCAAGTCTGTCATCCAGATACGCTCACAGTTATTGAAGGAGAATGTCCAGCTGGGCGCATCCTCAATAGTAACTCCCTCAAAACGTATATTCTTGCAGTTTTGGAAAAATATAGGCTGATGAGACCGATCAGCATATTTCTTGGTGCACTCCTGCCTCTCTTCCTCCGTAAATTCACAACCATAAGGCGGAATATCCCTTTCCTGCAAAAAATAGCCCCTGGCATTTAAATCGATGGTTCCCTGTCCCATAACATAAATCCCCTCTGCATCTACAGAATACAAAATCGGATTGATTTTGGGCATTTCATTGTGCTCTATAGGCAGGCTGGTATAATCCTCTACATTGCCGGAAGCCTGCAATACCGCCCCTTTTTCCAACATCAGTGTTACATTTTTCAAATCCACGGAAGTAATAATAAATCTCCCCTCCGGTACCACTACCACTCCATTTTCCTTACAAGCCTCATCAATAGCTCTTTGTAACGCCTGTGTTACCACTTCTCCTGCTACTGCGCCAAATTCACGAATATCATAATGCTTCATACGTTACCCCCATAAGTTGAATCAATGACTCCTGCGCATTGCATTGACACAGGAGGCATTTTTATTTTACACACTTATACCATCTTCAAATACAACCGTCTATACTGTAAATCTACTCATCTCTTCCATAAGCTTCACAGATTCCTTTTTCAGCTCTACAGCACTTTCTGCTACAATTCCACTGTTGGTTGAACAATGCACCATTTTGGGTAGGTCATTCAACCACTATATTTCGTGCAAAATTTTATAAACTGCTCAAACATAGAAAAATAATCTGTCACAAGACACATTATAACATAATATGACATTTTATACCAACTACTTTTCCCCGATTCCATATTTCCTTCTTTTCCATTTACTCCACCTCAAGTTGCCTAAACGCAAAACCAGGTTGGTAGACATTTCCCCGGAAAATTGTTATAAATAATACTATCAACACATTTTTCGGAGGGATACCCAAATGAGCTTTGCAGAAAATTTAAAATACATTCGCAAGAAGAGAAATATTACACAGGAGCAATTGGCTGATATGCTGTCTGTGTCCCGGCAGGCCATTTCCAAGTGGGAGTCCGGTATCGGTTATCCTGAAACAGAGAAGCTGCTGATTATTTCAAAGGAATTAGACACGCCCTTGGATTATTTGTTTTCGGAAAGATGTCATATGGTTCGCTCAGAAAACACCAAGCGGGTTTCCAAAATAGATACTTATCTGAATTGTGCAGAAGTTTTTGCCTACAGAAGCACTTGCCTGAAGCGTAAGTATGGAGCAGTTATTGTCAAGGATGATGTGGTTATCTCTACCGGTTACAATGGTGCACCCAGAGGCTTTGATAACTGCTGTGATTTAGGTACTTGTCCCAGAATGGACCGCAATATGCGTCAGGGCGAGGGATATGAAATTTGTCGGGCTATCCATGCCGAAGAAAATGCTTTGCTGAACTGTTCCCGCCAGCAAACAATCGGTGCGGATTTGTATCTGGTGGGTATCAATCCCAAGGACAATTCTATTCACGAAGCCAAGCCCTGTCCGCTGTGTGCCCGGGCAATCATTCAAGCCGGCATCAATAACGTATATTTGCGTGTAGGAGAAGGTGCTGATAATTACATCCGGATACCTGCCAAAGAGCTGGTGTGGGTGCAGCAGCCGGAGGATTAATTCATAAGGAGACGACAGTATGACAGACCGATTGCAGCGAATCAGGGAAAGTGAAAGAAAATCCCACATTGATACATACTCCAACGAGCAACTATATCAGTCCGACAGTTGGCTGAAAAAGCCCATAAAGACCATACTGGAAATCCTTCCCATGTTTCGTCAATATCAGAACCTAACGGTACTGGATCTGGGCTGTGGAGTAGGCAGGAATTGTATTTCCATTGCCAGTGAATTTCAGACCATTCCTTGCGAAATAGACTGTGTGGATATTTTAGAATTAGCCATTGAAAAATTATATGAAAATGCCGGGGAATATGGCGTAGAAGCCGCTATTCACGGTACGGTAGCGCCCATTGAAGATTATAATATCAAAGAAAACCACTATGATTTCATCATTGCGGTATCTGCTTTGGAGCATGTAGACACCAAAGCCTCCTTTGTGAACAAATTGCAGGAAATCGAAAGGGGCACTCGCAAAAACGGCATCGTTTGTCTGGTCATAAATACAAATGTCCGAGAATACGAAAAAGCAACCGGCAAGCCCATGCCGGTACAATTCGAAGTGAACTTAGCTACGGAAGAGTTACAGGAGCTCTTAAAGACTACCTTCGCCGGATGGACTGTCATAAAATCAAGCATTCAGGAGCAACAATACGACATCCCGAGAGAGTTCGGAACCAGCCGGTTAACCACGAGCGTGGTTACCTTTGTGGGTAGAAATACCGAAATCTAAAACAGGACCACCAAAATACCGTCTGATTTTGGTGGTCCCGCTATTTGTCAACTTACTTTTTACAAGGAAGAACCGGTAAACAGGCTCTTCACATGAGCCACTTCTTCTTCCGTTGCCTTTGCCGCAGGTACATAATAAGATCTCTCACGGGCAATCTGGTACAATTCCTCCTGACTCTGCTCACAAGCATTACGGAACTGCTTCAAAGTCTGCTTCAATTCCTTATTCTCTGTCTGTGCAATCATAGAACCATACTTCTCTAATTCACTGTTGATACCAGCTAAGGTATCTGCTACCATTGTCTTTTCCTGCATCTGCATTACACTCGCCTCCTTAACCTAAAAACTTCATCAACTGCTGCTTATTTTCCATTGCGGACTTAGCACCCTTTGCAAAAAACTGCTTCACCTGTGTATCCTTTGCCTCAGACGCATACTCCTGCAGCTTGCAATGTGTGGTTTCAAATCCACCGATTAAGTGGCGCAAGTTCTGTAATTCAACTTCTGATAAATTGCTCATAGCCCTTCCTCCATTTCTACTCTGTACGATTTCCCTTTTGAGCAACAAATGCATTGTCTCTCAAGACTAGTATGTACAGAAGAGAAATAATGTATTCTTAAGACGCAATTTACTTTTCACAAAATTATATTTATTTGATAGATTTTTTTCTCAAAAAATCAATACTCAAATAAGTGCGGCAAAAATCGGAATCGCAATTACCGTCAGTATCCCTGTCACTACAATGGACAGACTACTCATAGCACCTTCGATTTCACCCATTTCCATAGCCTTGGTGGTTCCCAAGGCATGAGCAGAGGTTCCGATGGCCAGTCCCTTCGCAATAGGTTCTTCAATGCGAAACAGCTTCAGCCATACCTGAGCAATCACATTACCCAGAATACCCGTAATACAAATGGACACAATGGTAATGGTCACGATACCACCCATCTTTTCCGACATCCCCATACCGATAGCGGTGGTAATGGATTTGGGCAGCAAGGTCACATATTGCTGATGATTTAGTCCAAAAGCCGCACTCATAAGCCAGATGCTTACCATAGTTGTCAATACACCTGCAACAATCCCTCCAAAGATTGCCACCGGATACTTTTTCAAAAGCTCCAGCTGTCTGTACAAAGGGATAGCCAGACAAACCGTTGCCGGGGTCAATAAAAAGCTGATAGGTTGCACTGCCGCCTTATACACCTCATAGTCTATATCCAGAATAAGCAAAATAGCAATAATGCATACTGACGCTATAAACAACGGATTTGCTAACGACCATTTCGTTTTTCTCTTAATTACCAAGCCGATTTCATAACATAATAAGGTCAGTACTACGGCAAAGTACACTGAATTGGTTAACATTTCTTTCATAATTTCACACATTTTTACTTCGCAAGCTCTGTAGGCTCAAATCTAAGTCGAATCTTGGGTAATTTCTCGATAGTAGTGTAGCTATTATACAAACCATCCTCTGTGGAAATATCATTTTCACCGGTTGCAGGCGGTGCAAAAATCTTTAAGGTCAAATCGCACGAACCATCCAGAGGCTTGTTGAAAAACGCACTTATCATATCGATGGTCTTTGCCTTTGGCGATTTATAAAACCACTTACCATTGATTTCCAACATTAAATTAGAATCATCCTCAAAGGTTAATTCAAAGAAGTGTGGATTGCTCTCGAAATGAATAGGAATTGCAATCCCTTCCGCATCCTCCGCTCCACCCCAGCGAAGCGAGAGCGGAAGCTTTACTTCCTCACCTATAGTCATTTCCGGCAGGAAATAGTCATCATGGATAATTTCCTTGTAAGTCTCCATAATGGGTTGTGCAATACCAACCTCCGAATTATTGGGGTCTTCTATTTCGAGACCTAAACGTCCTCTGTCACGGAACTGATACATGGAAAAACTGGTAAACCATGTGGCGTTGTCCCTCTTTAAGAGGTCACAGAAATCCTTCACCATGGCAGCCTGCTCATAAGGACCGGTAACATCACCGTCGGCATTTAATTCACTCATCATCATCGGCTTCTTCACGCCACCACAAAGCTCTGAAAAACGATTGTAACTCTTCTTAGTATACTCATATATTTCTTTTATATTCCCTCTTGCATGGGTACTGCCTCCTCGTTCTGCCACATCATATGGCCAGCCCCAATGCAGTGCAAAATACTTGTCAATGGACCACATATCCGTACAACGTACTGCTTCTGCAAATTCTTCCTCTTTTTCAATTTTACCTGTATCGCCTTCCACACCACCGGTACAAAGAATGGTCTGCACATTTGGTGCGTGCTCCTTGATAATGCGATGTGCACGACAATAAAAATCAGCCACTTCCTGATAGGTGCAACGCTTGTTAAAGCTGAACCAGTTACCTGTTGCTTCATGGTTAATTCGAAGCAATAAGCGGCCAAAGGGTCTTAAATCCTTGGCAATAGCAATTAAATGCTCATCCGTCACATGAGGGTCAATTGTTAAGGTAAGTGTGACATCCTGACCATGCTGACGAATTTCTCTCATATAACCGAAGGGCTCGCCCTCGGTACTTCCATCCAGACCACCCTTATAAGTGAAGTAATCATCATACGGGTAGTCCCATGCAAAGGATACATTAGGGTCTGCATGTACCACACTGGCTCTGCCCGGCCAACCCTCATCCAAGGGATAATAACAATACATTAAAGAAATACTTCTGTGAGGTCTGCCCAAGGTATGTAAAATATAGTCCTGATTCACATATTCACCTCGCTCGGAACCATCCCCTAAATCCACTGCACATTTTGCTTTGCCCATATGAAGGGCATACATTTTGTTTTCGCTCATACTTTTTCCTCCAATAGATAGTGTAATTATTCATAGTCTCTACTTTCCTAACCTTGTCAGCGAGACCTTCCTTCATAATGTGTTACCCTTGCTCCTCTTTCACTTTCTTCCTACGGATAATCGCCTGTGTTACCCATCCCGTCACTGTCATAATTAATAGCGTGGAAACCACTGAAATCACCACCAACGGCACTAACATCGCCTTCATTTCTTCCACACTGGCCATAATACCCACCGTAGGCGGAATAAACATAATAGCCATGTTCTCCGTTAGGAAATCAGACACCCCTTCCACTTCCTTCAGCGGAATGATTTTTGTGGATAAAGCAATCAACATTAACACCAAGCCATATATGCTCGCCGCTATGGGTAACGGAATCAAATACTCCAATAGCTCTGCCAACAGACAAATACCCAAAATAATACAAATTTGTTTGATATATTTCACCATACTATTCTCCATACACAACACGAAAGAAACCAGCATTGAATACTGCCAGTCCTACTTTAAATACACTTCCAACAGCGTATTTCTATCTACTCATACCTTACATCTGGTGTCTTACCACTGCATACTCATCGTCCGCACTATAATAAGGACACTCCCACTGGCTGCCGGATAGAAAACGATACATTTCGTCTTCGTCCAAATTCACCATGCAGCAGTAGCATTCATAATCTTCATCATATACATAGTTTGCACAAGAATCACAACTTGTTCCCGCCATACTTTCTCTCCTTTGTATGTGTGACACTTCTGTCACCTTTATTCATCAAGTCATAGTAAATCCCTAGCGACCAGCATCTTTCATATCTGTTTACTGCGAAACCTTCTCTACGAAAATCTCCGTCCACGCCGGCACAAAGCCCGCCTTCAGTCCTACCGTCTGAGAAATGGTATGAGATTCACTGGTTCCGTAAAAAGGTACCTTTCCACGCCTTAAAATTTCTTCCTTTATAGCTCTTACCAGCTTATGTCCCAAACCCTGTCCATTATATTCTTCATCCACGTTAATACCTACCTGCCACAGATACTCCCCATCCAGGCTGGCACCCGCCATACCGGCCATGTGACTTTGGTCGAAATCCTTCCATGGTTCAGAAGCTTCTGCACTAGCCTCGCTTTTGCTAACAAATGACAGCTTCTCATCCGCCTTCCCATGTGCATCCTTCATCTGCACCACTGCCAGCACATCCGGCGTTCCCTCCCAGAAACAGATAGCACTGGTAAAACGATTGTTTTCCTTGAAACGTAGGATTTCTTCCTGTTCAAAACAAACCAGCTCCTCAAAACCGTTCTCAACATCTCTGCCCTCACCATTCTCCGCCTCCGGCAGAAAATACACATGAGTATCACAAATCCGCTGACCGTACTCCTGCAGCTTCGCATCCAGCTTCCGCAAATTCCCAAAAGCACAAAACCACTCCGGACTGGTACTACCATACTGCTCCACTACCCAGTCATAAATGCTTTCATCACAGCAAATAAACAACTGTCCCAAACAGATAATTGCTCGGAAAAAGGAAGTCTTTCCGGCATAATTGCGAGCTCCTACACTAGCTATTTCCAAAGTACCCGGTGCATATACCGCTTTCTGTATCAAAACCGGTTTTTGGCGGTTTGCCACATATTCCTCCCATGGCAAACCAATATCCAGACAAAACTGCTTTCTGGCAATTTCCAGACATTTCTTATCTAAAGTCAAACTATTTGTAATCATATGTACTATCTTCTTATCCTTCCATGTACGATAAAGCTCGGGGCATACTTCCTATTACTTCTTCCGGGAGAATGCCTATACTCTATCCATTCTTCCGGTACATTCTACCTTGCTATAATCTCCCGGTCTGCTGCCGGATACACGTTCACTAACTGAACAATGAACGTATCCCCCTCCATCTTCACATACACCACCGCCGGTCCGTCCGTAGTACGAAATTCCTTCCGTAGCAAAGAAAAGTCTATAATCTCCAAACATTCTGCCACTCGCATCTGAAAAACATCCTGTGGGGCCCCCCAAGTGGTGATATCCACACCCTCCTGTATGTCTTCCAGACTATGCTCCCATGGCGGATTAGAGTACTGTTGCATCTCTACAAAAACCACTTCCAAGACATCCTGTATCTCTCCGATACGCTTTTGGTCCTCACTTAAGCATGTTTTAAATACATATTCTAACATACTGTTTGCGGAGGTCTTTATCACCAAAGCAATCCCTACCAGCATCAATATGAGCAGGATACCACCCGGCAGACTCATTCTGTTTTTGCGGGTAGCGTCAATTTCCACATCATCCTTGTATTTTTGCCCATCCATTTGTTTGCGGAACAACACTATAGGAATGAGCCAGAACGCATCTGCAATCAATAATAATACAAACATAACAATAGTGTCATCACCCATAAAGTACCAGCTGTACCAATAATAAAAGGACAAACCTATCATCACAATTGCAGCTAATACACTGAGAATCGACAAAATCTTGCTGGTTTTGCTAACAGAATAAGGCTCCATATTTTCCCAGAAACTCTCTGACCCTATATCTTCCCGTTCAGACCACCTTGTCATTTCAACCGTAGCATTCTTTAGGGGCAATTGTTCCAGTAAATAACCATACTCTCGCCTGTCTGCGGGAACTTCATACCCGTATCTTTCCAGTCTCTTCAAATAAGAAATCCCTAAAATCATGCGACAAACACACCATACAAACAGTGCAGCACCCAGAAATAAACCATACAATACCGCAATAAAACCCCACTGGCTAAACTTGCTCTTTCCCCAGAAATCCATATCGGAAGCCATCAGCCCGATAGATATTCCGAACACAATCGCACAGAGTATTGCTCCTATAGCCAACAGCCTGACAGAGCGTTTATCATATTTCATATAAGTAGCCGTCTGCAGCTGATACTTTTCCTTCTCTTGCGTCATCCATCGACCACGTTTCTCAGTACGCCAAATATATGCAACTACCACTATTACCAATATCAATTCAAATAGCACAATTTCTTCCCCCTCTGCGCCTCGTCAACCTATCTTTATTCCCCAACTCTTAGCATCCCTGACTAATTCACATGCAAATACTGATAAATCTCCCTCTTACTTACACCTCGATCCTTGGCAACCTGCTTCATGGCAGTCTTCTCATCCATGCCTTGTTCCTGATAATGTGCCATATGCTGCTCGATGGACATATTTTCCCAGGAAGAAATCTCTTCACGTCGCTTTTCCTCCAGACTTTTTCCTTCCAGAACCAACACATATTCTCCTCGCGGCTCCTCGGTCTTGTAATATTCCAAAGCCTGTTCTAAAGTGGTAGGAAATACGGTCTCAAACTTTTTAGTCAACTCTCTGCACAAGGTAATTCGTCGTTCTCCCAATGCCTCGTACAGCTCCTCCAGCGTACGTACCAAATGGTGCGGGGCTTCGTACAAAATCATGGTACGACTTTCCTCCTGCAGTTCCTTTAAAACAGCTGCTTTTTCTTTCTTCTCTGATGGCAGAAATCCTTCAAAACAAAAACGTCTGGTACTTAAGCCCGACAAGGTCAGTGCCGTAATACAAGCCGCCGGACCGGGCAGCGAAGTCACGGTAATCCCCTGCTCGTGGCACATTTTCACCAACACTTCCCCCGGGTCAGAAATGGCCGGAGTACCGGCATCGGTAATCAGAGCTATATTCTGTCCATTCTGCATCTGCCCGATGAGCTGATAGGCCTTTTCCACCTTATTATACTCATGATAACTGGTCATGGGCGTATGTATGTCAAAATGATTCAGCAACTTGATACTGTTACGGGTATCCTCCGCTGCAATCACATCCACCATTTTCAGAGTTTCCACCACTCGGGGTGTCATATCCCCCAGATTCCCGATGGGGGTGGCACATAAGTATAATTTTCCTGCCATAACCTTCTCCTATTCCTACTAAAATCGCTCTTTTCTTTGCAAAGAAAACTAAGTAACAATCACTATCTATCTTTTTACACTACCATCCAAATATCTGCGAAAGTACTATTAACAAAATACAAATAACAAATAATCCCAAACATACCCAAAACGTTACCAGATTTCTCTTTTTCAGTACCTCCGGACGTTTTCGACCTACGAAAAAGATGGGAACCCCTATAACAACCTCCAGCAAAATAATCCCCAGCATGGCTTGTATTCCATCCACCATATTTTGCCAAGTCCATTCGCCCTTTAACAAACAATTCACCACGATATACAATGCAGTACATAACATTATCATCAAAATAGCTCTGGGAATACTGACTGATAAATTCCCTTCTATATCTGCTATTCCAAAATACTCCAGAATAATTCCTTTTTCAAAATGTACTATATCCTTGGCTATGTCCAAGAAGTGATTACCCTTCTTTTCTTCTTCCTCAATCACATTCCAGTACTTATCCGCATCGAAGGTTTCAATCTCTTCCTGTTCCTCCTGCAGCTTATAACATACCTTCAGGGCTCCCTGCAGCTCCTCAATCTGTTTTTCCAAATTGACAATATTCGCTGTCACTACCTCTGACATAGTTCTGGCTCCATCCAGTATATCCTCAATATCAGCTACTGCCACTCCTAGCTTCCTCAAAATAATAATTTTCTTTAGGGTTAAAACATCCTCTTCACTGTACTCCCGGTAACCATTCTCACCCCTCTGGGGATTGATTAACCCTTCCTTCTCATAAAACCGTATCGTAGCTCTTGGTACCTCTAAGCACTGCTCAACTTCTTTAATTGTCATAACAATTTCCTCCTGATTTCTTTGATAATGAGCACACTGTAAGGTATAAACAAGGTTTACAGTCAAGAAGTTTTTTCAAAAAATTAATTTTTTCTCCCTTTTCGGGAAATGTTTCTGAGATTTATTATTTTGACAAATTGGAATTTACACTTATGAAGATTGTCTATGATAATAAAGATATGTTGCATGCAACGTTTTCCTTAATTACTGAAACAGTATCTTCAATTGTATGTGTAGTTGTATCGATAACATTCTTTTCGTACATCCCTAAATTAGTAAATTGTTCCCACATGGTTTCTACTAATTCTATATTTGCTTCCCTGTCCAACTTAGAGCGTTCGATTGCTCGCTTCATAGTTTCTTTTTTATTCGCTCTCAAAATGATGTAATGAACTTCATAATGTTCTTGAACAACATTTAACCACGGCTCTAGAAACCATGGCCCTATGATTCCATCTACGATTACATCGTATCCATCTTGTGCATATCGTTTTGCCGCTGCCAAAAATGCTTCAATTACAACTAAATTTTGATTGTCAGATTCTGGCAAATGTGGAGGAATTGCACCTTTACTCAAATAGTGATAGAAGTCATCTGTGTGCATATGTACCGATTTTTCTAAATCAGATTCTTTTGCTATAATCGCTGCTGTTGTTGTCTTTCCAGTTGCGGGAGCACCAGTAATGATGATAATTCTTCTTCGCTTCATTTATATCCTCCTATACAAATTCTTATTTATAAAACTCTATTAACCACATACAATTGAACTCCGTTCAATTGTCATCCCTCGCTCCAAAGAGCTCGGTCAATTCTAATTTTTCTAGCATTTTTCCAGTGTGGTCGGGATATCTAAGCAACCTGATACCAACTATTTTAGCTTTTTCCTCGTCTAGTTGGCATTTCCTAACAGTCTCGTACCAACTGTTCTAGCTTTTTCCCTTGGTCAGTTGGTATTTCCAAACAAGCACATACCAACTGCTCCAACTTTTTCCTCATCTAGTTGGTATTTCCAAACAAGCGCATACCAACTGCTCCAGCTTTTTCCTCATCTAGTTGGTATTTCCAAACAACTGCATACCAACTGTTCCAACTTTTTTTCTTAACCGGTTGGTATTTCCCATCAGCCGCATACCAATTATTCTAGCTTTTTTCCTTAACCGGTTGGTATTTCCCATCAGTCGGAAACCAACTTTTTTAGCCTTTTTCCTAACTAGTTGGTATTTCACGCTTTTCCAGAAAATAACCGCCATACCGCTCCAATCACCCATTAGATACCAAATTCCGAAAAAAGGGATTATCTTGGACAATGCATTCTCACCAGCCGTTCATGCATCAAAAACATTCCCAGCAGAACCACCAGCAAAAATACCGGAAACAAGCGAATACTTACGCATCTGGCCAGCACTCCAAACAAGGGCGGCATCAAAGTCGTTCCTACATAGGCACTTGCCATCTGTACGCCGATAACGGCTTGGGAATTCTCTGCTCCGAAATGTGCCGGGGTAGAATGTATGACACAGGGATAAATCGGTGCACAGCCAAAGCCAATCAACACCAGTCCCACCAAATCAAACGCTACTCCAAAAGGCAGAAGTACGATTCCTACCCCCAGCGAAATCACTGCGCTACCCATTCGTATCATCTGAGTATCACTAAATTTCATGGTTAAAAATCCACTAACCGCACGCCCTATAGTAATACCGATACAAAACAGACTGGCAAAGGAGGCTGCCTTTTCCTCCGCTACATTTCCTGCCAGTACCAAATAACTGGTTCCCCACAGAATGGCTGTCTGCTCCAAGGCACAATAGCAGAAAAAGGTAATCATAACCTCCTTGGCACCCCGCAAGGCAAAAATCTCCTTCAAGGATAATGCATGCTCCACTTTTTTCTCTGCTTTTTCATCTTTCGCCGAATTATCCACAGGGGTAGCAACTGCCACAGGCTTTTTCCACATAGGAAGAGAAAAAACCAACAGCAATGTCAATATCACCTGTAAAATACTCACTATACCATATCCTCTGTTCCAGGTCATTCCTCCGGTCAGTGCATAAGACATAATGTAAGGTCCTACCGAAATCCCCACGCCCCACATACAATGCAGCCAGCTCATATGCTTGCTTTCATAATGAAGTGCCACATAGTTATTCAGGGATGCGTCTACAGAACCGGCACCCAGCCCATAAGGAATTCCCCACAACACCAGCATCCAAAAGGAGCTGCTTACGGAAAAGCCCCACATTGCTACTGCAGTCATTGCCACACTCATAGTGGTTACCATACCGGTACCAAACCGCTTAGTCAGTCTGTCACTTTGCAGACTGGACACCACTGTTCCCAGGGATATGACCATAGAGAGCAATCCTGCATAAGAAAGGGGTACCTGAAACTGCTGATACATGGTAGGCCATGCGGAACCTAATAATGCGTCCGGCAGTCCCAGACTGATAAATGCCAAATAAATAATCGCTAAAAGTAAATGTATCATCTTCTGTCTTAACTACTCCTAATATCCATAAATATCATAAATCTCCGGCATGTATACTCCCGGCTCCTTGTACACAATCAAAGGCTTTTCCACGGTCATGCGGGATTTGCCGCCACGGGTAGCCTCTATAAGCACCATGTTTGGCTCCTTGTCCACATAAGGATATACCAGCTGCATACGCTTGGGCTCTAACTTGTGCTGCACCAAAGTCACCATGATTTCTGCCAGACGAAAAGGTCTGTGTACCATATAGAAATGTCCCCCCGGCTTCAGTAGCTTCGCCGCCGAACTCACCACATCCTCTAAGGTACAAAGCACCTCATGACGGGCAATCGCTTTTGGGGCGTCGGGGTTGGTCAAACCATGCTGACCAATCATATAGGGTGGATTGCAGGTAATTACGTCAAAAGAAGCAGACTTAAAAATTGTGCCTGCTTCCTTAATGTCACCTGTTACAATATCGATTTTCTCAGAAAGTCCGTTCAAAGCCACACTGCGTCTGGCCATATCTGCACTTTCCTCCTGAATTTCCAAACCGGTCAAATGAGCCGCCTCGGTCTTCGCCTCCATCAGAATAGGTATGATACCTGTGCCGGTACCCATATCCAGTACCACATCGCCCTTCTTCGCCTTGGCAAATCCGGACAACAGCACAGCATCCATACCGAAGCAGAACTTTTCAGGATTTTGAATAATCTGATATCCGTTCCTCTGCAATTCATCCAAACGTTCGTTATCTTTCAGATTAATTGTCATTGAGTTTTGATTTTCCTTCCTGCTTCTCTAAACGCTCTAATTCGCGCATTTCTTCTTTGGTTAAATCCATCTTTTCTTTCTTGTTGTGACGCTTCTTGAAACGAAGCTTGCTTACCTCGTATTCACGGATTTCCTTCTCGTCACCATTCTCTACTACCACCTTTACCAGCTGGCGTAGCACATTCACACTGTGTACCTCACCCCTCAGGCCATCGTCGGTAGTTACATAATCACCGATACCCGGCAGCTTACGGTTCAGCTCCTCGTAGGTTTCCTCCTCATGCTTCAGACAGCACATGAGTCTGCCGCATACACCGGAAATCTTGGTAGGGTTCAGGGACAAATTCTGCTCCTTGGCCATCTTAATTGACACTGGGATAAAATCTGACAAATGGGTATGACAACACAAAGGTCTGCCACAGATACCGATGCCACCTACTATCTTGGTCTCGTCACGGACACCAATCTGACGCAGCTCGATACGGGTCTTAAACACTGCTGCCAAATCCTTCACCAGCTCACGGAAATCAATACGACCATCTGCGGTAAAGTAGAACAATACCTTATTATTATCAAAGGTATACTCTGCATCAATGAGCTTCATCTCCAAGCCATGCTTGCGAATCTTCTCCAAGCAAATCTTGTAAGCTTCTTTTTCCTTCTCCTTGTTCGCAGCCTCCTGCTCCACATCACGCTGGTTTGCAATACGAAGCACCGGCTTCAAAGGCTGGATTACCTTGTCATCCTCCACATCCTTCATATCACTCACTGCGGTACCAAACTCGATACCACGAGCAGTTTCTACGATAACATGATCCCCTTTCTTAATCTGGAACTTTCCGGGGTCAAAGAAATATATTTTTCCTGCTGTACGAAAACGTACTCCTACTACTTTAATCATTACCTTCTCCAATCTATAATCCACACACAGCTTCTGCGTCATCCACAGTACTGCCTATATTTTCAGAACTTGTCCACAAGCTCTAAAATGTATTTTACCACATCTTATAAGTTATGCAAATAGAAATATGAAAACTAAATACTATCCTTTTCAAAATGCTCTGCATAATATCTGCTGTAATTTGTGTTAATTTCTCCATCTTTCTATTTGGGTATAGCGGAGGTGTACTGATGGATAAGTAGAAAAAAGGAGCAACCTTTTCCCATGCTTCCAAGTTACTCCTATCCCTGTTTCCTTTTATCAACAATACACCCTTTCCTTGGTTTCACAATCTATGCCCATAATGTGTCTTGTATCATTCATAATCTCAAATTTAGGTGCGATAAGTGCACCTTCCTTCTCCGAAAAAGATACTACCGTTACTGCCGTATAGTCCGGACAAATAGCCGAGCATACAAACGGAAACGGCAGATTAAACAAACGTGCCAGTGCTGCTGAGGATGCTCCGCCATGGCTTACCAAAGCAATGGTTTGGTACTTCACTTTTCCAACCCGATAATAGTCACCCTCTCTTATATAGCCAAGCCCTGCCAGCCATTTATCGAACCGCTCTGTCAAAAAATCCACCGAAGCCACTACTTTATTGTTATGATAAAGCTTGTCACTTCTCCACTCTTTGTTTAAAAGATCTAATCCCTGTTCTACGATATAATCCGATGTTGACCACGGATGCCCGTCACAAAAAATTTCTGTATTATCCTTAGAACCCCAACTGATTTCCCGCATAAAATCCAGTTCTATAATTCCGTGGGAAAAGTTCTCATTAATATGACCTGCAGTTTCCATAGCACGTCCACAGGTTGATGAAAAAATCTTTTCAATGGGTTCCTCTTTTAATCGTTCTGCCACTGCTTTGGCATGCTTATGCCCCAAGGGGGTTAAACAATCATTCACATAATCCGGATGTCCGTGCCGCACAAATATAATACGCATTGTCCACTCTCCTTAAAATAATCTTCTATTTCACTTTGCCCTAATCCTATATACCTTTGCTATGATACCATATTACCGATAAAACTTACTCGAACTTCGGCAGTTCATCTCTGGTAATCATCAACTCGCTGTTATATACCTTTTCCATCATCTCAAAAGAAGTATACGCATCCGAAAGCTCTGTAGTACCATTTACTACGATGTAGTCCCAGTTCCATACTGCAAACCAGAGCCAGTAAGCATTATCCCTGATAATCATATCCGGGGCAGGCATAGTAGCACATTCGCTCAGGGTCACCAGCTTGCCATTGTTTGCCCAACTCGCCAAATCCTCAAAGGTACTGGGACATGCACCATAATCATAGGCACTGTTATAGATATCAATACTCACAATATCGCAATACGCATCACCCGGATACCAATCTGCCTTCTGACCATTCCATACCCAAATCAGATTATCCAGTCCGTGATAGTTCGTCATTCTCTCGTAAAGCAACTTCCAAAGCCACTTATATGCGTCAGAACCGGAAGCTCCCCACCAGAACCAGCCACCACTTGCTTCGTGCAGTGGTCTCCACAGTACCGTTACATTCTCATCCTCCATTCGCTGCATAAGCTTGGAAATATTATCGATATCCGCTACCAGCAGTACCGTCTCTACAGTGACCTTTCCTTCTGCATAAAGCGCCTGTATCTCACTATAATCCAACAAAGCGATGTCTTCCGTAGTCATGGCATTGTTCAATGTAAACGTGGTATCTTTTGTGTAGAAAGCACACTCCTTGCAAGGGGCATACCAATGCCAGTCAAATGCCACCAGTCCACCCTCTTTGCTCCAGTCAATTGCCAGCTTCACATCAGTTGCTTTGGGCATATTCTTACAAAAGCTCATGGAATCATAGATAAAGTCAAAGGTTCTTACTGCCGGATACTTGCCCAGGCCTAAATACAAGGCATCCGTCTCTGTATTGGTACCATAGTTCGTACACTGACCGGTGAGAGTTCTCTTGCCATACACTGCCTTTAAATACTGGTAAATATTCTGCGTCTTCAAATTCGCATAAGGATTACTCAGGGTCTCACTTACCTTTTCGTAAAGAGTATCACTGAGAGCCTCTCCCTTTTCAATCAAAATACTATCCAGCGAAAACCAACTCCAGCCGGCACCCAAGGTGATTTCATTCACGCCCTTTTCCAGGAAAACACCATTTACTGTTGTTTCCACCCAGTCACCCTTTTCGGAATAAATATCTAAAACCTTCTGTCCGTTAAACAACAAGGGATTTTCTTTATGATCACCGGCACAATGTCTCACTGTAAGCTTATAGAACTGACTTGCCGGTATCTCCACTTCCATTCGCAAGGCTGTATTATCTGAAATATCCAGATAACCTTCTCCACTATAACCCGACTTGTCTGTCTTCACAGAAATTCCCTCTGCCACCGGTGCATTTTCTACTTCCAGCAAGCAGGTAAACTCTACCTCTTCTGTTTCCCCATAGGTTAGTTTTTCAAACTGGTAATTATCTGCATATATTATATCTGCCGGGTCTACCATTTCTCTATCCGGCAATATTACTGTTTCTTCTTTCACAGGTTCTGTTTCTCCTACAGTACTGCTTTCTATCTCTTCCATTACCTCTGTCACCTGCGAAGAATCCGTTACACCCATGTTTTCTGTTTCCTCCTTTGTCCCACAAGCACCAAGCAACAATGTCGCTGCTATGGCAAGTGCCAAGCCACCCTTCCATCCTTTCATAAGCCCTATACCTCCTCTATCGTTCTCGCTTTAATGATACCACCTCTTGCAAGGGGGAACAATTTGAAAATCTGAAACAACTTGTAATAATTGAACATTTTAAAGTCAGATATGCCTGATTTTGTGCAAACAAAAAGGGCTCTACGAGCCCTTTTCCTTAACCGTTTTCCTGTATTTCCAAAAGCAACAGCTCCATCACCAAATCGAAATTAACATTAGCATCCAGACGCTTCTTTGCAGTAGAAAGTGACTGTATCACTCGTTCAATTCCTTCATAGCTACATCTGCCTGCCACCTTACGGATGGTAGGGGTTTCTTCCCGAAATACCAGCTCATTAGCATCATTGGTTGCCTTGAACAAAAGCACATCTCTGTACCAAATAGAAATAATATCGAAATAATCTTGTATCTCCAGCTTGTACTCATTGATTTTCTTGATAGCGGCGATGATTTCCTGCATTTCCATCTCTTTAATATATTTTAGTAACGACAATGCCTCGGACTTGATATTATCAAATTCCTCGGAAGAGGCTAACAGCTTTGCCTTGCCTATATTACCACGGGCAAATGCTACGCACACATCTGCCTTATAGTCCGGCACCTTCAAGGTTTCCATGAGGTAACGTTTCACTAGTTCATCCCGTACCGGCTTCATATTCAAGGTCACGCAGCGGCTGAGAATGGTAGGTAATAAGGAATTGATGTTGGACACCAGCAACAGTATCACTGCATATGCCGGTGGCTCCTCCAAGGTCTTCAAAATCGCATTCTGTGCCTGTGGTGTCATCTTTTCTGCTTCGCTGATAATATATACCTTATATTTACTGCTGTACGGCTTAATTGCCACATCATTATTCACCTGCGCACGAATATCATCTACACTGATGGTATTGGGTTTCTCATGAGATACATAAATAATATCCGGCTGGTTTTTAGACAAAGTCTGCTTACAGGAGCGACACTCATTACAGGGCTCTGTACCACCAGCCTCACACTGTAAGGTCATGGCAAAAAGCTTCGCAATAAATTCCTTACCGCTGGACTTTTCTCCATTCAAAATATAGGCATGCGAAATCTTGCCGGTAGAAAGTGCATTCTGCAAATGCTCCTTTATCTGTTCCTGTCCGATAATATCCTGAAATCCTGCCATACAAACCCTCCTTTTCATGATTTATATATATGGTTACTGAAGTAGTATGGTTAGTGTCTTATAAAGAACCGTTGGGAGACGTCAGTGCTTAACGAGGTCTTTTCCTGAGTTCAAAAGTTTGCATAGCAAACTTTAAGAGAATTGCTTTGCAATTCTCATAGTGCTGGTTACGTCGGACACCGAGCGCAAGCGTGTTCGTATAGGATACTAACCATGCCGCTCGAGTAACCGCATATATAAATTATGTAAATATATCCAATAATAGTCCTCTGATTTCTCCGATGGTGGAGAGTATTTTCAGATTGTCCTTCTCGTCCTTCATCAACTCCTGGGCAAGAGCGTCCAGATTTTCATCCACTAAACGGATGATACCATAAACTCTGTGGCGTCCTCTTCGGTCCAGGAAATTTTCTCTGGAAAATTCATGGGAACGACTGATGATTTCGTTCAAAAATTCCTTCACCAGTCCCCGATAATGCTTCATATCCCGCAAATCCTTGCGTTTGGCCAGCTTCTCGCCCTCTTCGGTAATCGCCAGCATAAGCCCCTGCAGTCTGGTCTGCAATTCCGCCTCCTCAATATGGCTGGCAAGGGTAAACTTAAAGGTAGGATCCCCCTGACTGACCTGGGCAGTATGCTCAACCGGTGTAGGTTGCTGTATTTGATTCACTTTTATATCCATATACTACTGCCTCCTTCCCCTAGTCTATGTCCCCCTGTGGATTTCACAAAAAATTGTGTAATCGCAATATAACTACAAATATTATATCGACAGGTTAGGGGATTTCATTCAGTGTTTGATATCAACTATTTCTGACCGGCACAGAGCTATACTCGTAAATGCTTCGCATTTCCTCGTCCGTTGGCTCTCGCCAACTAGAAATAGTTGATATCAGGCTCATGTATGCGAGCATCCATCGCCAGATATCAACTATTTCTGACCGGCTCTGTGCTTTCGCTGATGTATGTAACGATGGTGCGGAGGCAAGCCTCCAGGGAACCATTGTAAAAACGTCTCTGAATGCCTGCTGCCGCAATCTTCTCCTCACTGAAATCCTTACTGTCTGCCAGAAATCTCCGACACATTTCTTCATATTTGGGATTGTCCTGCTTCTTTTCCCGATTCAAGGCTCTTTGCAGTCTTTCCCCATCCTTTAGCTCGATAAGTACGGGCAATACCTTGTCTGCACCGAAGTAGTCCCGGATATTCACATATGCCTCCAGGGTACCTATCAAACAATAGTTATTGTTTTCCAAATCAATGGAAGCATCTGCCACGGTAAAATATCTCCACAGTCCATGCACCGTATCATAAGCACGGTCTTCGATGACCCTGCCCTCCTCCTTCAGCTTCCAAAATCCGGCTTCGTCGGTAAAATGATACTCTACTCCCTCTTCTTCTCCCTCACGCATGGGACGGGTGGTATAAGGAACGATTCGTCTCAATTTTAATTCCGTTCTCTTCATTAACTTTTTAAAAATGGTATCCTTTCCCGTGGAACTCTTCCCCATCAGGCAGATTATTTTTCCCATACTTATTTAACCTCTAATACACGTATCATATTTGTTTTTCCGGCAACCCCCAGAGGCATACCGGCTGTAATAACTACCGTGTCACCACTCTTTACATAGCCTGCTCTCTTTGCCTCTTCTGCTGCATGCACGAAAAGTACGTCTGCAGAATATTCCTTATCGATGGAAATAGGCTTCACACCAAACAACAAATTCATCTGGCGGCACACCTGTGGTTCGGTGCTACAACCAATAATCTGACAATCCGGCTTGTATCTGGCAACCATTTCTGCAGTAAATCCGGACAAGGTAACAGTAATAATCGCTGCTGCCTGAATATCCATAGCAATACTACAGGTTGCAAAGGAAATCGCGGTAGTGGTGTCCGAATGGTTTTGTGCGCCGAAACGGTACATTCTGCCACGATAATCTATATCACGCTCTGCTACCTCTGCAATTCTCGCCATGGTAGTAACGGCTTCAATAGGATAAGCACCGGCAGCAGTTTCACCGGAAAGCATGATAGCAGTAGTTCCATCATAAATCGCATTGGCAATATCCGTTGCCTCTGCTCTGGTAGGTCTTGGGTTTTTGATCATGGACTCTAACATCTGAGTAGCCGTAATAACGTGCTTACCTCTTGCTACAGCCAGCTTAATCAAACGCTTCTGAAGTACAGGAACCTCTGCCATAGGAATTTCTACACCCATGTCACCACGGGCTACCATGATACCATCTGCAACGGTCAAAATATCCTCTACATTTTCGATACCCTGCATATTTTCAATCTTAGCAATAATCTTCATATCACTGCCCTTGGCATCCAAAATCTTACGTACCTCCAGAATATCCTCCTTGGTACGTGCAAAGGAAGCCGCCAAAAAGTCAAAGCCCATTTCTGCACCAAACTCAATATCCGCACGATCCACATCGCTGATATAAGGCATAGAGAGAATCGCTCCGGGCACATTCACACCCTTATGATTCGATACAAAACCGCCATTGATCACATGACAAACAATCTCCTCACCCTTGATTTTCTCAACCTTCATCTCAATCAAACCATCATCAATCAAAATGGTGGTTCCTACAGAAATATCATTCTTCAGATTCTTATAAGAAATAGCAGCTCGCTCATTAGTTCCCAAAATCTCCTCTGTGGTGAGAGTAAATGTCTGTCCTGCTACTAACTCTACCTTACCGCCCTCGAAATCACGCAGACGAATTTCTGGTCCCTTCGTATCAATCAGAGATGCTACATGCAATCCCAGTTCCTCTCTTGCCTTTACAAAACGCTCGTATTTTTTTCTCTGCTCCTCATGTGTTCCATGTGAAAAGTTGAAACGGGCAACATTCATGCCCGCCTGCATGAGTTCCTTCAAACGCTCTTCACTTTCACTGGATGGTCCGATTGTGCAAATAATTTTTGTCTTTCTCATAACTGTCCCTTTCTATTTTTTAAAAAATATTATTATTGTTTTAATACTACCACACTGCCATCTGTTGCAATTCCCTGAACTGTCAGACCTCCTGCCAGGTAGCCCTTTATGACAGAAATCACTTCCTCTATCAGGCATTCGCCCGGTACGACAATGGGCGTCCCCGGGGGATACAAGTTCACAAACTCACCTGCCATTCTGCCTTCTGCAGCATCAAGCGGTATCCTTTCCCTCTCTAGCTCCCATGCTTCATGGAGAGGCAGTATCGCTTCTAAATGTGTAAAACCTCTTTCCAAGCTCTGCAAATAGGAAGTCTCTTGCCCCCCTGTCACTGCCAGTCGTGCATCGATTTCCAATAAGGCTGCCTTCAGCCTTTCATAGGCTTCCGGTCCATCTGACATAGTAAACATACAAAGCACATAGCTGTCGCAGACCATTTCCGCCTGTAAATGATAGTTATTTAACAGCATATCATAAAATTTCTGTCCCGACAATTCCGTACCCTTTACAGATACAATTAATTTTCCAATATCATGCTTTTTTTGTAAACATTCTTGTATTTGAGGTAATATTCGCAAACATTTACAACTCTGCAAATCCTGTAACAATCCCTGCCATTGCCCCCAAAAAGCCTCAAAACATTTCCGTTCTGTAGCAATATCCACCGCTTCTTCAATAGACGACATCATCACATAGGAAGGACTGCTGGTTTGATAAATGTGCAGGAAACGTTTCAGCTTCTCCCGATTTACCAGCTGACCATTCACATGCAAAAGTGCGGTCTGTGTCATAGCCGGCAAAGTCTTGTGCACACTATTGATGACCACATCTGCACCCAGTCGGGCACTGTTTGTGGCAAACTGCGGTACAAAACCCAAATGAGCTCCATGCGCCTCATCCACGATCAGCGGCAAACCTTTTTCATGCACCACTCTGGCAATAACCTCGATATCCGCAATTCTACCTTCATAAGTAGGAGAGACGATCAACACTGCGGACACCCCCGGATATTCCAGCAGTGCCTGCTCCACCTGCCCGACGGTTACCGCTTCACACAAGTCAAAATCTGCCCGAATACAGGGATATATATAATGTAATGTCAAATGTCGCAAATAGGCAGCATGATACACTGCCTTGTGACAATTGCGCACAATCAAAAGTTCTCCTCCAAAAGGTACTGTAGCACTAATGGCACTCAAAATACCACAGGTGCTGCCGTTTACCAGATAAAAGCTCTCTTCTACCCCGTAGGCCTTTGCCGCTTTCTGCTGTATTTCCTGCAATATACCCTCTGCATCATGCAAATTGTCAAAGCCGTCTATCTCTGTAATATCCGTGGCAGACCATTCCATAGGAAGTGCTCCCATAGACTGCCTCTTATGCCCCGGCATATGATATGGGTAATAATCACTCTTTCCATATTCAGTTAGTTTGTCAAATAATATACCCAATATTGTTATCCTTTATAAAGTCATTTTATGAATTGATATCCTTTTGCTTCTCTGTAACCACTGCACCTCGTCCCTTATGAACATGTAACGTTTCCATGAGGGAAACCCATTTATCTGCAGCTGTTACAATCCAGGCCTCTCTGCACATAGGCGGCACTACCGTCAGGGGCCACATATGCTTTCGGATGATTTCCTTCTCCCGCTCTGTCAAATCATACTCTGCGGAAGCATTTTTCAAAGCAATCCCCGGATGAAAAAAACCATGTAACCGAAAAGGATTGATATGCTCATCATCATGCCAGTCATACAAAAAGTAATCGTGCAACAGAGCACCTCGTATCATTTCCCGTTGATTACACTTCACACCCAAGGCTTTCGAAAACAGTATACTATGTCTGGCTACATTGATGCAATGACTGTTCACGGTCACTGTACCATGCTGAATATGCCCCTTGGTACTTTGAAAATTCTCCGAAGCCAAAATATCCTGTGCTGCCTCCCGTATCTGTCTGTTTAGTTTTTTTCTCTTCATTATGCGTTGCACTTTGCGTTCTCTTCTATCCATGCTGTACTCCTAAATTTTCTACGAATACTTCTTATCTATCAGAAGACCTTTTTTTATTGTAGACTATATAACAGATTTTTTCAATTTTTTTCTGTTTCCACCTCCCGGAATAAATCTGTTTGCCCAAACACATATTACACTATATAATGTAAGTATGGGTTTTCGAGTTCACACTCAATACCAAGTAACTGCGTAGCAGGCACACCATTGCTATCATAATGCAGACCTTGGCAAAGAAGTAACTAAGAAAAGAGGATATAACATGGCAAAGGAATTGTTAAAGCGAGACCAGGTACCGGTAGAATTCACTTGGGATCTGGCAGATATGTATCAGGATATTGCGGAATGGGAAGCCGATGTCCAAAGATTACAGGAAATGACACAAAAGCTAAGCACTATGGCGGGCATTGTCTGTGAATGTGCCCCCAGCCTACTGGCAACTCTGGAGCAAAACGAAAAGATAGGACAGCTGGCAGACTTAACCATGAATTATGCCAGTCGCCTCAGTGACCAGGACACCTCAGATACCAAACATCAGGCTATGTGCCAGAAGCTACATTCCATCCTTTCCAATATAAATAGCACCTTGTCCTTTTTGGAACCGGAAATTTTAGAAGCGGATACTGATACTTTAGAAAGATTTTTTGCAGAAATGCCTGATTTGGAAAAGTACCGTGGTCAAATTGAAGAGATACAGCGTCTCAAGCCCCACCGTCTCTCTACAGAACTGGAAAAGGTTATGGCTATGAGTAGCGAAATGGGACGTATTCCTTCCCAGACCTACTCCATCTTTAACAATGCAGACCTAAGCTTTCCTGAGATGGAGGATGAGAACGGTGAAACGGTACGAATTACCCACGGACGCTTTATTGCCCTTTTACAATCCTGCGACAGACGTGTCAGAAAAGAAGCCTTTGAAAAGCTTTACCAGACCTATGACCAATACAAAAATACCATTGCCAGCCTTTACAGCGGTCAGGTGAAAAAACAAATTTTCCATGCTAAAATGCGTAACTACACTTCCACACTGGAAGCTGCGGTAAATGCCAACAATGTGTCTCCTACCGTATATGATAACCTGATTGAAACAGTAAACAAGAACTTGGATAAGCTCCACCGCTATGTCTCACTGCGAAAGAAATTGCTGGGTGTAGAGGAGCTTCATATGTACGATATTTATACTCCCACGATACCGGACTCTGCGAAAAAAGTATCCTATGAGGAGGCAAAAGCTACTGTCTTAAAGGCACTGGCACCTTTGGGAGAAGACTATCTGAAGCTGGTGGAGGAAGGCTTCCAAAACCGCTGGATAGATGTGTATGAAAATGTAGGAAAACGTAGCGGTGCTTATTCTGCCGGAGCTTATGGCACACACCCATATGTGCTACTGAATTATAATGATACCTTAGACAATATGTTTACCTTGGCACACGAAATGGGGCATGCCATCCATTCCTATCTGTCCAATAGCATGCAACCCTTTATCTATGCAGATTATAAGATTTTCGTGGCAGAGGTAGCTTCCACCTGTAACGAAATCCTACTCATGGAATATTTGTTGCAGAACACCACAGACAAAAAAGAACGTGCTTATCTGTTAAATCACTATTTGGACAGCTTCAAGGGTACGGTGTATCGCCAGACTATGTTTGCAGAATATGAAAAGGAGACCAATCGCTTGGCCGAAGCCGGTGAAAGTCTGACTGCGGATGTACTGAGTAAAATCTACTATGATTTGAATTGTAAATACTATGGTCCGGACATGATATCCGACCCGGAAATCGCCGTAGAATGGGCACGCATCCCTCACTTCTACTACAATTTCTATGTATACCAATACGCTACCGGCTTCACCAGTGCCGTAGCCATTGCCCGAAACATCCTGAAAAACGGTGCCCCGGCGGTAGCCGCTTACAAAGAATTCCTCTCCGGCGGCTGTACCAAATCTCCGGTAGAATTACTAAAAATAGCCGGAGTAAATTTGGAAACCCCTCAACCAATACAGAATGCTTTGGATGTGTTGGAAGAAATTTTGACAGAAATGGAAGAATTAGAATTATAATACTACATTTATCACACTTTTGGCCGGAGCATGTATGCAAGTTTCATAGCCAGGTACAATTAATAAAATTATAAACGGGTTACTGCACAAAACAGTAACCCGCTATAAATTCATATGCTTTGATTATTCTTACTCAAGTCAATCATATGCCATCGCTCTTATGCATTTACATACTCATCCTTCTCCAACAGCACAAATTGGTCTACCATAGCCTTCAAGTTCTGAGACTGTGCAGAAAGTTCTTCGCTGGTAGCAGAAGTCTCTTCTGCGGATGCCGAATTGCTCTGTACTACGTCTGCTATCTGAATAATACCCTGCTGTACCTGCTCCATGGTATTCGCCTGCTCTGCGGAAAGCTCTCTGCTTTGTTGTGCAGAATCCGCCAATGAACGAATTCCCAGGATAACCTCCTGTAATGCAGTTACAGTCTTCTTTGTGATTTCATTTCCTGCCTGAATTTCCTGTAATGACTTCGCAATCAAACTATTGGTATTGACTGCAGACTTCGCACTATCCGTAGCCAACTTACCAATCTGATCAGCAACTACAGCAAAACCTCTTCCTGCTTCACCTGCTCTTGCCGCTTCAATAGAAGCATTCAGGGAAAGCAGATTAGTCTGAGACGCAATATCTTCGATTTCTGCAATAATATTTTCGATTTCCTTGGAAGTATCGGTAATACGTTGCATTGCTTGTGTCAGAAGCTCCATTTCCTGGCTGGACTGTTCTGCCAACTGTGCAAAGCTTTCTGCACTTCTGTAAGATTCATCTGCCTGCTTCGCACTGAACTCTGCTGCATTTGTAACATTTTCGATGGTAGCGGTCAACTCCTGAATCGCTGCCGCCTGAGTTGTCGCACCTTCTGCCAAAGTCTGTGCATTTTCTGCCAATTGTTCTGCCCCCAGAGCTACCTGTTCAGAACCATCATTAATTTCACGCATGGTATCACTCAACGCTTCTGTAATATGTACAATAGCATCCTTTAATGCTACGAAATCACCATGAAACTCGATAGGAGGACGTACTGCAAAATTACCAGCACCTACCTCTGTTAAACCAAACTTAATCGTATCAATGTACAAATGCAACTGCTCTATCGCACTGTTGAAATACTCTGCCATTTCGCCGAATTCATCCTTTGATTCAATCTGAACACGAACACTCAAATCGCCTTCTGACAGCTTCTCCATAGCATCTTCCATCTTTTCCGCAGAATCATGAATATCTTTAGCTGTAACCACTGCCATTCTCATAGCAATAATCACTGCAATAACAATTACTACCAAAACCAATACAATCATAATAATACTAAACAGCGATAAATCTCTAGACACTGCATCGCCCATTTCCTTGTTCATGGCAATCAATTGATCTGCAGCATTAATTACCTCCTGTAAAATCGGTAATGCATCATAACGAAACTGTTGCAAAGCCACTTCATCATGATTTTTCATTCCTGAAGCCATAGCATTCTCTCTGGCAACAAGATACTGCGGATACTTTTCCTGTATCAAAGCTGTTAAAGCTCTTTCCTCATCAGTCTCTAACTTATGTTCAAATTCTGAAAAATAGAAATCAACCTTACTATCTACTTCATCCAGTTCTCTCTGTATCTGTATAATCTCCGCCTCATCTGTCAGCATGATAAGATCTCTTGCCAAGGCACCACCCTTATTCAAATAAGAATTATATTCACCTAAATCCCCCTGAATAAAACCATTCAACTCCAATGCTTTACTATATCTGCTATCCATCACCATCATCAAAATTGCCGCTAATATTCCGGCAATACTGGCAATAGCCACTGCAAAAATAAAACTTTTTGTCAATCGTTCTTTTACTTTCATATTTTTCATCTTTTTCATACAATACCTCCACTATCTAGTATTTGTGTATACTATTATACTAACTTATGAAGATAAATTTGTCAATTTTTTTACGTAAATACGTTTCTAGTACTTTTGACACATATTACTTCTCTAATACCACTGCAGTTCCGTTTGCAGAAACCAATATCATATTATCTAATAAATTTGTTATACAATAGGTCACACCCACCACTGCGTTTCCCCCCTCCAAAACCACCTTCTGTTTCAAATTCTCCAATGCATCTTCCTTTGCATCACTCATTTTCTGAGCTACAATAGTATTCGTTTTACCGGAAATATCACTGATTTGCCCCGCCAAATCACTTAACGCATTCACATTTAACACAACCTCACCACTAATAACACCCTTATACTCTATAATACGACACCCTTCAAAGCTGTTTCCTGTGGTCGCCGGAATGCTTTTATTCTTATAACGGTACCTCAGGCTTTCCTGTATCGATTCTTCACTTCCCTGCAACAACCGCTGCAATGGTTCTTTAGCTGCGTCAGCAACTAACTTCATATATAAATAGTCTTCGAAATATTCCTGACTTTTCTGGATAACCTCTATATTCCCTTCCGTATTTACTCTCAAATTTTCTTTATAAGTATAACAGGTATCGCACAACCGTAACTGATTGTACTTTGCAGAAAATGTATGTCCCTCTACATTTCTTCCCAACTTCTTACCACAAATACAACAAACTATCATGATTGTTTCCTCCTTATCTATGCATTCCTCTACTCCTTTATAGTGTCTGCCCTTTCCCTTATCTTTACAAATAATTGCTCCAATTTGCCCCATTTCATAAAGGACTACTCTGTATTATAACATCAAATGCTCCTCTATATTGACTTTTTATACTAAAAATTCTAAAATTAAGTAAAAATATTTAACCACTACACAGGGGTATCGTTATTATGAGAAAAAGAATCTTTGAAATTATTGAATTATCAAAAGAGGATGACTTACTGAGTAAAATTTATGATCTCTTCATGATATTTGTTATTGTGCTCAGCACTATCCCCTTGGCTTTTAAATCACCTTATCCTTTCTTTACTTATATTGAAAGAATTGCTATAATCGTTTTTATCATCGATTACATTTTCCGCTGGGTAACTGCAGATTATAAAATAGAGAAAGGAAAGATTTTATCTTTCTTACTCTATCCTTTTACTCCTATGGCAATTATAGATTTACTCTCTATCCTGCCATCCATTACTGTACTTCATAGCGGTTTACGTTTGTTCAAGATATTCCGCTTGCTACGTTCCTTCCGAATTTTACGTGTATTCAGAATTGTTCGATACTCCAGCAGTATTATGACTATTGTAAATATATTCAAGCGTCAAAAAGAAGCTTTGCTTTCCGTGTGTACCATAGCAGTTGGTTACATACTGATTTCTGCTTTGATTATCATTAATGTGGAACCGGAATCCTTTGATAATTTCTTCGATGCCATCTACTGGGCTACGGTTTCATTAACTACTGTAGGTTACGGAGATATATATCCGGTTTCCACAGCCGGCAAAATCGTAACCATGGTTTCTTCTATATTTGGCATTGCTATTATTGCACTCCCTGCCAGTATTATTACTGCCGGATTAATGGAGGAAATTGATAAGAAAAGAGAGGAAGAAAAATAATATATAAGAGTTTATCAAAAGAGCCGAAAATCCTTGATATCACAAGAATTTTCGGCTTTCTTTCATAAGTGAAGCACGGGGGATTCGAACCCCCGACAACTTGATTAAAAGTCAAGTGCTCTACCGACTGAGCTAGTGCTCCATATAGTATATTTTTTATTCTACCTTAAAAAAGGACAGCGAAAATGCCCAGAACCGGAATCGAACCAGTGACACGAGGATTTTCAGTCCTCTGCTCTACCAACTGAGCTATCTGGGCATTTAGACTAATAAGTCTGAGTAGCGGGGGCAGGATTTGAACCTACGACCTTCGGGTTATGAGCCCGACGAGCTTCCAGACTGCTCCACCCCGCGTTATTAAATTGTATGCACTTCATAATATTTTATGAAGTAAATGGATGGAGGTGGATTCGAACCACCGAAGCAATTTGCAGCAGATTTACAGTCTGTCCCCTTTGGCCACTCGGGAATCCATCCATAATGGTTTACACCATTAAGCCGATAGAGGGACTCGAACCCCCAACCTGCTGATTACAAATCAGCTGCTCTGCCAATTGAGCCATATCGGCATATATTATTCTATTAAATGAATAAATGGGGCCTACAGGGCTCGAACCTGTGACCCTCTGCTTGTAAGGCAGATGCTCTCCCAGCTGAGCTAAGACCCCATTTCCTGCTGGAAACGATTAAACTGTCGTTCAATCGAACGACCCAGAAGGGACTCGAACCCTCGACCTCCGCCGTGACAGGGCGGCGCTCTAACCAACTGAGCCACTGGGCC